>NZ_CP060295.1:2657500-3333385 GCF_014302995.1 Variovorax sp. PAMC26660 | reverse complement strand
CAGACGTGCCGAAGCTCGCATCGACTACCCGCAACCTTGGCTGCTGAGCGGAAACAACCGTCGCCGCAGCCCCATCTCCAAACAATGGCCGGATCGACCGGTCCAGCGGATGCACGAGGCGCGAATAGGTATCTGCGGTCACGACCAGCACGCGACGCGCAGTGCCGCTCATCACGAGGCTGCGCGCAATGCCCAGCCCGTAGACAAAACCCGAGCAGGCATGCGTGATGTCGAATGCCATGACCGAAGGCAGCATGCCAAGCCTGCCATGCAGCAGTACCGAATTCGGCGGCAACACATGGTCGGGCGTCTGCGTGCAGAAGACCAGGGCGTCAATGTCTTCCGCGGTGATCTGCAGACGCTGGAGAACATCGGCCGTCGCTTGAATCGCGAGGTCGAGCGCAGTTTCTCCTTCGGCCGCAATCGGCCTTGAGGAAACACCGGTTCTCTCGACGGTTTTGGACATGTCCCAGTGCGGGTTCTCGGCCTGCAGTTGAGCATTGGTGACAGTGAGGGCGCCGAGGCTGTAGCCGATACCCTCGATGCCGGCGACGGTGTTATTTGTCATCGAATTTGCTCCAGAACTCGCCAAGTGTGAAAGGCTTGCCATGGCCCGGATGCACGAGATAACCGGCATCGAGTTGGCGCAGGCTTTCCAGCGTTTGCGCGAGTTTCTTCTTGTCGCCTCCGGGCAGATCAGTTCTGCCGGGGCCTCCTGGCAACAGCGTGTCGCCGCTGAACAGGTTGTTGTCGATGATCAGGCAGGTGCTTCCGGGCGTGTGGCCCGGCGTGCCGACGACACGCACGACGAAACCATCGAGCAGCAATTCATCGCCATTCAGATCGGCAAGATTGCGGTCGAACTCCGGCACCTTGATGCTGGTCTTGCTCTCGAACAGGATCTTGTAGATGTTCGCCTGCTTCATCAGCTTGGCGTCATCGCCGTGCAAATAGAACGGAATGCCGAATTTTTCCTGCAGTGCGGCCACCGCACCGATATGGTCGTAGTGGGCATGCGTATTGACGATGGCCACCGGTGCCAGGCCCAGCTCTTCAATGAGCGCCATGAGACCTTCGGCGTCGCTGCCTGGATCGATGATGAGCGCCTTTCGATCTGTATTGCCGACCACGTAGCAGTTCTGCCGCCACTTCCCGTTGGTAAAGGTCGAGACGTTCCTGGTGCGAGTGATGCTGTTGCTGCTGTGGCTTGTGCTGGCGGTCATCAGAGCCCCCCGAAATAGATGGTCTGGCACGTCATATTTCGCGCCAAAGGGGAAGCAAAGAAATTCACCGCATGCAGGATCTCGTCCACCTCGAGGACCTTCGGTTTCAGCATGTTCGACTGCTTGGCGGACACCGCCTTCTCGCCAAGTGCCTCGAGCATGCCGGAGTTGTTCACGAGCGACAGACCCAGCGTGTTGATCGTGATGTCGGCGTTGCCGCATTCCCTGGCCAGCACATTCGAGAAGGCCTCGACCCCTGCCTTGCTGGCGTTGTAGAGGGAGCTGCCGGCACTGCCCAACGGGATGTTGATGGATGAGAAGTTCACGATGCGACCGTACTTTTGACGCTGCATCAGTTTGAGCGCTTCCCGGGACACAAAAAAGGTCCCGAGCAGGTTCGTGCGGATGATGTCTTCGGCATTGGCGGCCCGCGTCAGGATGCCAAGGCTGGCCTGCGAAACACCCGCGTTGTTGATCAGCAGCGTCAACGGCATCTTGAGTGCTGCGATTTCCTTGAACATCGAAACGACGCTCGACTCGTCACCGATGTCGACAATGAAGTGCGTGTAATTCGGATGCTCGAGATCGGAGGCTTGCCGCGAGCAGCCTGACACGATCACACCGGCTGCGAGGAGCCGCTCGACCAAGCCACGGCCCAGTCCTCTGCTGGCGCCCGTGATCAGAATGCGGCCTTCCTGCATGCTCAAGCCAGCAGATGGGTCACGTGCTGCAGCAGCGTGCCGACAGTCGCGAACGGGCTTTGCTCGGTCTCGAAGGCAGTGTCGTCCACCACCGTGATGGCCTTGCCCGTCTTCTCTTCAATCAACCGCTCCACGGCGAGCAGCAAGCGCACGAGCGCGAGCGAGTCGACGTTGCTGCCTTCGCTCAGCAGTGCGGTGTTGGGTTCGTTCGCGATCTGTGCGTCGGCATCCTGGTCCGCGTTCACTTCGAGGATCGCCTCGTCGACGATCTGTTTTGCCAAGTCACTCATGATCTTCCTTCCAGTTTAAAAATAGTCCAGGTCTGCCAGCGAAAAGAACAGATCCGGGCGCCCCATCGCGCCGCGCTTGCCCTCGGCGGCATGAACGAATATCGGTGTTGGATGGGGCAGATGG
Source organism: Variovorax sp. PAMC26660 (assembly GCF_014302995.1). Lineage (NCBI taxonomy): Bacteria > Pseudomonadati > Pseudomonadota > Betaproteobacteria > Burkholderiales > Comamonadaceae > Variovorax > Variovorax sp. PAMC26660. The sequence continues at coordinate 3,331,047 of NZ_CP060295.1, read as the reverse complement.
CGGTCGGGGATGGCGATGAACGGAAAACCGCTCATCCACTTCAAGGCCGGATTCTGGATGTTCGCAATGGTGAACACCGCATCGCAACCGGCATCGGCCGCCACACGTGCCGCCATCAGCTTCAGATGCGCCGATTCTCCGCCCGACAGAGGCCGCGACAACACCGAGTCCATGATGACCATGATTTTCAGTCCGGCCAATTCAACCTGCTTGAACGCCAGATAGCCGAGACACTCTTGCTTCTTCCAGAGCCACTTCACGTCCCCGCGGAACAAGGTGCCTTTTGAAAACCGCCATTCGACGAATGAATCGTCGCGCTCAAGGTGCGGACCCGCATAGTCCCGGAAGCGTCGAAATATTTCGGTCCTTGCGGTCGCTTGCGGTACCGGCCCGAATGCCAGTCGCGTGCCCCACGCACAAACGCCCGACACCGCGCGAATCAGCAGCCGCCAAGGTGACGCCAGGAAATTACCGAACGAGACGAATGCACGGTTCGAGACAAAACGCCCGATCGCACCGGCAACGCCAATCGGCAGGCCAGCAGCTTGCAAGGAAAACGCCACCGGAAACTTGAACAGTTTGCGATAGAAGATGTCGCTGACCTCGTTCGAGGTATGAAACACCACGTCAATGCCTTCAGGCGCACGCACTGCGCGAGTCATCGAGATCATGGTGGCTGCATTTCGCTCTTCGGGCTTCACCACGAGGTCGGTCACAGTGGCTCCGGCACAAGAATCGGTGACACCCAGCGACACGCGTCGCGGCTGCAAAAACGAACGCCCCACCAATTCACCTTGCACGTTCCGGGCGCTGATGCTCGTGGAGACGCCAGTCGGATTGCCCAGGTGCTTCCAGCGAAAGTGCTCGCGATCGGTGACTTCGGGGGTCGAGTACACCGCCGCCCCGACGGCGATCTGCTCGTCGAGTCCGTCTTCGTTCAATGCCTCCAGGCAAATCTTGTTCATAGGGAATTGCGGCGTTTCGCGCTCAGACCTTCTTGCCGATCGAAAGAACAACAAGACCAGCAACGACGAGCGCCAAGCCAAGCCAATAGCTACCGCTGGGCATGTTACGTTGAATGACCGCCTGGAAAATTGCAGTGAAGAAAATAGCCGTCGACGAAATTGGATAAGCGTATTTCACATCGAACCGTGACAGGATATAAACCCAGAATATCATTGCAAATCCATAAATGAATATCCCGAGCCACAGCCACTTGCTCGTGAGCAGTCCATTGATCGACAGCCCTCCAAGGGCAAACACCTCTTTCGATGCTTGAGACAGCACCAACTGGCCCGCTCCCATGATCATTGCAAATAGCAATGTCAGCATGACATTAATCATTTGACCGCTTCGTTCGTTGCTTGAGTAAATAGAGGTCGGCGAATCGATCACAAGGTTCGCCGGGAAATTTTCTTGTGCAGAGGCGTGCGCGGAACAGCAGCGATGTCTTGCCCAAAAAATGAAAGGATCAATTGAATTCCCATAAGAATGGGAAGCGCCGCAAGCATCACAGTACCTGAAGATGTTTCAACGCCAGCGCGCATGGAATTGATCCAATGATAAATTCCAAAGGTTCCCCCTCCAAAAAAAAGAAGGAGCCCAACCGGCAACTCCAGCGAACCCAGCGACATGTCGCGCAGATAGTAATTGTAGCCAATTCGCTTCATGAAATTTCTGGCGTGCTTGAAAAGAAATTCAGTCACGATCTTCGATATTTTCAAATTACTGACCTCATCGCCGTATTGAGCCTCCATCGGCACATCCATGACCACCGCGCGCAAGGTGTTGAGCCGAAAAAGCACATCGGTTTCGAAGAAATAACGGCGGCTCAGCTTTTCCATGGGCAGGTGTTCCGCCACGCGTGCATGAATAGCCGTGTAGCCATTCGTCGGATCGAACAAATCCCAATAGCCTGACGAGAGTTTCGTCATCAGCGACAAAACCGCATTACCGATCAGGCGAACCTTGGGCATGGCGCGGACCTTTTCCAGGTCAAAAAAGCGGTTACCTTTGGTGTAGTCAGCCTCACCCGAGAGAATGGGGTCCACGAAATTGGGAATGAGCGCCGGATCCATCTGGCCGTCGCCGTCAATCTTCACGATGATCTGGGCCCCGTCCTTGATGGCAGCTCGGTAGCCGGTCATCACCGCACCGCCAACGCCCTGATTGACCTCGTGGAAAACGATGGTGATCCGAGGATCGGTGCAATTCGCCTTCACGAAATTGCCTGACTGATCGGGGCAGGCATCGTCCACCACATAGATTTTCCATACGTACGACGGGATCGAAGCAATCAGCGGCGCAATGTGCCGCGTCACCTTGTAGGACGGGATCACGACCGCGATCCGGGCGCTCGACATCTGCGTTTCGTAGCTATTGGAGGTCATTGTTTGAAAGATACTTCACTGAAGGTGACGGGGATAGCTGTCTGGCCCGATGCGTAGACGACGGCGGTAGCTGCCTTTCGGGGAGCCCTGATTTCCATGGAATGGGCCGTTGTCTCGGCGGTGCATTCAAAGACTTGAATGTTCGTTGCGATGAATCTGCCCTTGGCATCCATCCAGTTCACCTGCAGGCGCCCCTGGGTCGGTTGCGTGTCGCAAACGCTCTTCACGCTGTTCTTGTACAGCCGTCCGGCGACAACGGAGACCTGTTGCGTCGCAACGGCCGTCACGTTGACCGAGATGCGGCCCGCTCTCCTGTCCGGCATGTCGGGAGACAGATGCCAGCCATCGTTGGCGGCGAACTCAGGGTTGCGCAGCAACTCTTGCGCGAACCGATATTGATCCTTGACACGCCGCACGGCAATCGGGACGAACGCAGCCACAGGCTCGCTCGCATCCTCAACCAGCTTTCTTTGCTCGGGCGTGCCCCAGCCGCTGTCCAGAATGAGGTAGTCTCCGCCCGCACGCACCAGCGCCTTTCCCATGGCACCGGTCGAATCAGCACTACTCACGGCCTGCTCGAAATCCAAGTTATACCAACTAGGGTACAGGGCATCGGCATGAAGGCCGGCACCCAGCGGCGAGGAAAACACTGCGACAGGCGCGTCGTCAAGATTGAGCTTGTTCACCACATCGACCGCGCTGCGGATGGGCAGCCGCTCGCGCAGGAACGCCTCTCTGCCGGTCGAACTGAGCAACGGCTTCGCGACGATGTCACCGTAGTGGGTCGCTGATTTCAGGAAAACAAGGTTCAGCAGAATTACGACCGAGGCGGCGATCCAGAGCGCCCTCTTGCCCATCGGCGTGGCGTTTTCCTGCTGCGAAAACGCGACGGCGATCAAGGCAGCCATCAACACGAAGGCCGGAAAAATGTAGCGAAGGTAGGCGATGGACTGGAACGTCACCACCGCGGACATGGCGCCTACAAAGAGAATTGCCAGCGCACGCTGCTTTCCCTTGCGGGCCACCAGCACGACTGCGGGGAGCAAAAGCAGCAGCCACTGGAAGCCGCTCGCGCCAGGCCAACTTTCCAGGAAGGTTTCCGTATGAAAGGTCGCCTGGTAGAGCGTGTCCCACTTGAACCCCTTGGTCCAGCGCGAGTCCTGGAAGTTGGCGAGAGGCCAGAGCTTTGAACGGAAGATTTCGTTGAAATAAGGGAAGAGCGGATTCTTGGTGAGCACCCACGCAGTAAGGTATGGAATGCAGCCCACCAGCGCAAAAAACCCCAGAGCACGCGCGAAGCGCCCCGCCGAAGCCTTTGTGGCCCACACGCGGAAGCGCACCAGGAACACGATGAAGAGCCCGGGCAGGATCGCCAGCGTGATTGCCTTCGCAGCCAGCGCGCCGCCGAGCAGGATCGCGGCCGAGCGAATGTCGACGGGACGTTGGTCGTCTCGCTGCAGCGCCCTGAAAAGCGACAGCGAGCCTGCGACCGCGAAGGCGGCCCAGACGGATTCGATGTACAGGCTGCTGCTTTCGAGCAGCGTCAGCGGCGTGGTGAGCAGCAGCAGCGCGCCCCACTTCGCGCCGATTCGGCTGCCACCGGCCCACAGCACGAGTTCGCGCACGAGACAGCAGGTCGCCAGGACAAAACCGACATTGACAAGACGCGCCCCCTCCTCGCCCGCCAACATGTACCCAAGGGAGAACAGCCAATCGCCCATCATCGGCATCACTGCCCATGCGTACAGACTGACGTCGAAGCCCCAGGCGTGGCGCGCCGCCAGGTGCGCGGGAATGAACAGATGCGACGCGAGGGCATCGTGACCAGTTTCCGGCATCAACCCCACGACGAAGTGAAGCAGAGCCACCCCGACGATCAGCAGGTCCAGCCAGGACGTCGACTTGCTGCGGGCGAAGGCCTTCATCGACAGCAACGTCACACGAACCTGCCGCCAGCCAAAGATAACGGGCAATGCCAGGGCCACGGCATACACGCCGGGATAGTTAATCGGCCGGTGCGCGGCCAAGCCGATCAGGGCTCCATAGATGACCGCCCCCACCAACACCGCGATCAGGGGCGAAGGGTTGTCGTTGCGTTTGCTCCACATCGTCAGGACCGTCGAGCCCACGACATGGCTTGCGAGCGCAATCCATATCACGACGAGCAAGGCACCCGCCGTGCCCGTGATCAATGCGATGGCGGCCGCCGCGATCCCGCCAGCCGCAATGCGATGGATGCCGAGCCAGCGCGAACAAATCTCGACGAAGAACATGCCGCCCGCCAACACCACGGCGTAGGGCTGCAGCGCATCCCATCGGAGAGCCGCGATCGAATGCCAGCTCAGTTGCTGCAAACCCGTCACCGTTGCCACAGCGCCTACGAGGAGCAGGGCAAGAACAGTGGTCCATCTGAATGTCATTGGCAGCGCTTAGAAAAATACGAGAAGGCGCGTCGTTCACTTTCGCCTTCATCAGGAACCTGCTCGTTGCGTGTGAGCTGCAGCTTGCAACCACATTTGGCGAGGGAAATTGCGGGAGAATGCGCCCGAAAAGCGCCGAGGCGCCGCGCCGCGCGCAGCGTCATTCAAATACTTCAGCGTCGGCCAGCCGCTTGCCGGACTGATCCTTGGCAGACAGCACGAAATCTGTTTTGAGATCGGGCCAGACAATGGCGATCTCCGGGTCATCCCAGGCAATGCAACGCTCGTTGGCCGGCGAGTAATAGTCTGTCGTCTTGTACAGAAAATCAGCGGTGTCGCTCAGCACGAGAAAACCGTGTGCGAAGCCCTTGGGCACCCAGAACTGCTTGTGGTTTTCTTCGCTCAGTTCCTGTGACACCCATTGCCCGAAGGTTGGCGACTTGCGCCGAATGTCCACAACCACATCGAGCACCGCGCCACGCACCACACGCACCAGCTTCCCCTGCGGCTGCTGAATCTGATAATGCAGCCCCCGCAAAACCCCCTTCACAGAGCGCGAATGGTTGTCCTGGACAAATTCGACATGCTTGCCGACGGCGTCGTCGAAAGCCTTCTGGTTGAAGCTCTCGAAGAAGAAGCCGCGTGCGTCGCCGAACACCTTAGGTTCGATCACCAGCACGTCAGGAATAGCGGTGGGCGTTACCTTCATGACCGCACCTTGTCGTTCAGCAGGTGCTTGAGGTATTTGCCGTAACCGCTCTTTTCGAGAGGGGCTGCGAGCGCCTCGAGCTGCTCAGTGGTGATGAAGCCATTGCGCCACGAAATTTCTTCGGGACATGCAATCTTGAGCCCCTGCCGATGTTCCAACGTGGCAATGAACTGCCCCGCCTCGAGCAGGCTGTCGTGCGTGCCGGTGTCGAGCCACGCATAGCCGCGCTGCATGATCTGCACGTTCAGTTGATCGCGATCAAGGTACTCCTGGTTGACCGCCGTGATCTCCAGCTCGCCGCGCGCACTGGGCTTCACAGCCTTGGCGATGTCGACCACCTGGTTGTCGTAGAAGTACAGCCCCGTCACCGCATAGCTGCTCTTGGGCTTCAGCGGTTTTTCTTCGATGCTGCTGGCCTTGCCCTTGGCATCGAACGCGACCACGCCATAGCGCTCCGGGTCCTGCACGTGATAGGCGAACACGGTTGCCCCCGACGTCTTTGCATCCGCATCGGCGAGCAGATGAACGAAATCATGACCGTAGAAAATGTTGTCGCCCAGCACCAGTGCGCTAGGCGAATTGCCCACGAACTTGTCGCCGATGATGAACGCTTGCGCCAGCCCGTCCGGACTCGGCTGCACCGCGTACTGCAGGTTGATGCCCCACTGGCTTCCGTCCCCCAGCAACTGCTGAAACCGCGGCGTGTCCTGCGGCGTGCTGATGATCAGAATGTCGCGCATGCCGCCCAGCATCAACGTACTGAGCGGGTAGTAGATCATCGGCTTGTCGTACACCGGCAGCAGCTGCTTGCTGAGCGCCAATGTCGCGGGGTGCAGGCGAGTGCCCGAGCCACCGGCCAGGATGATGCCTTTGCGTTGAGTTGTGGTCATGCGTTTCTTCTCGTGTGAATCTCAGAGCGTCTCGCGCAGCATGCGCGCAACGCCTTCCTGCCAAGGCGGCAGGCGCAGCCCGAAGGTGGTCTGCAGCTTGGTGGTGTCGAGGCGCGAGTTGTGCGGCCGCGTAGCGGGCGTCGGAAACGCGCTGGTGGGTACGGCTTCGACGGCCTGCGGCCCGGCCTTGAGTTCGACACCGGCCTGCTGCGCCATCTCAAGCACGAATCTCGCATAGCCGTACCACGATGTCTCGCCACCCGCGATCGCGTGATAGAGGCCTGCCTTGGCCGGGTCCTGCAGCGTGGAGCGAATGGCGTGCGCCGTCACGTCGGCCAGCAGCTCTGCCCCGGTGGGCGCGCCGAACTGGTCGTCGATGACGGTCAACCGGTCACGTTCCTTGGCGAGCCGCAGCATGGTCTTGGCAAAGTTGCCGCCGCGCGCGGCGTAAACCCAACTGGTGCGAAAGATCAGATGCCTGGCGCAGTGCGCAGCCACCAATTGCTCGCCTTCGAGCTTGGTCTGTCCATACACGCTGAGCGGACCGGTCGCATCGTCTTCCTTCCAGGGCTTGCTGCCGCTGCCATCGAAAACGTAGTCGGTGGAGTAGTGAACCATCAGCGCACCGATCTGCTGTGCGGCCTCGGCCACCACGCCCGGTGACGTGGCATTCAGCTTGCGCGCAAAGTCGGGCTCGCTCTCGGCCTTGTCGACAGCGGTATGCGCTGCTGCATTGACGACCACGTCAGGACGCACCTTGAGCACCGTCTCGGCCAGTTGCTCGGGACAGCTGAAGTCGGCATTGAAATCTGTGCTGTCGAAATCAAGCGCGACCAATTCACCCAATGGCGCCAGGCTGCGCTGCAGCTCCCAACCGACCTGCCCACCCTTGCCCAGCAACAACAACTTCATGCAGCAGCCTTCGCGTCGTATTGCTTCTCCACCCATTCACGGTACGCGCCGCTTTGCACATTGCGCACCCATTCGCCGTTCGCGAGATACCACTCGACGGTCTTGCGAATGCCGGTGTCGAAGGTGTCTGCGGGCTTCCAGCCGAGTTCGCGCTCGATCTTGCGCGCATCGATGGCGTAGCGGCGGTCGTGCCCCGGGCGGTCGGTGACGTAGGTGATCTGCTCCTTGTACGGCTTGCCATCCGCCTTGGGGCGCAGTTCGTCGAGCAGCGCACACACGGTATTGACGATCTCGATGTTCGGCTTCTCGTTCCAGCCGCCGACGTTGTAGGTTTCACCCAGCTTGCCAGCTTCGAGCACCCGACGGATGGCGCTGCAGTGATCCTTCACGTAGAGCCAGTCGCGCACCTGCATGCCGTCGCCGTACACGGGCAGCGGCTTGCCGGCCAGCGCGTTGACGATCATCAGCGGGATCAGCTTCTCGGGAAAGTGGAACGGCCCGTAGTTGTTCGAGCAGTTGGTGGTCAGCACCGGCAGGCCGTAGGTGTGGTGCCAGGCGCGCACGAGGTGGTCGCTGGCGGCCTTGCTGGCCGAGTACGGGCTGTTGGGCTCGTACTTGTGTTCCTCGGTGAAGGCCGGGTCGGTCTTGGAGAGCGAGCCGTAGACCTCGTCGGTGGAGACGTGCAGGAAGCGGAAGGCCGCCTTCTGGTCGGCCGGCAGCGCACTCCAGAAACCGCGCACGGATTCGAGCAGGCGGAAGGTGCCCAGCACGTTGGTCTGGACGAAGTCTTCCGGGCCGTGGATCGAGCGGTCGACGTGCGATTCGGCGGCGAAATTCACCACGGCGCGCGGCTTGTGCTCGGCCAGCAGGCGGTCGAGCAGCGCGCTGTCGCCGATGTCGCCCTGCGCGAAGATGTGATTCGGGTTGCCCTTGAGCGACGCGAGCGTTTCCAGATTGCCCGCGTAGGTCAGTTTGTCGAGGTTCACGACCGGCTCGTCGCTGTTCGCGATCCAGTCGAGTACGAAATTGGCGCCGATGAAGCCAGCGCCGCCGGTAACCAGGATCATGGGGTCCCCTGTTGTTGTGAAACGATTTGCCCTTCGACAAACCAACAGGCGATTATCCCATCGGCCAGAGGGGCCCAAGCCGCAGGTTTGGCGCTGGCGCAAGCCCCGCCTACAATCGCCCCACTGCAGGAGAGCGGGCCACCCCGGTGGCCCTACCGAAGGCGCAAACTCCCATAAACGCTCAGGTCGGTCCGAACAAGGGATCTGTACTGCACCAACTGAAATGCCGTCTGGAGAGCCACCACGCCACGTGGTGCACCGAAGGAGCAAACCCGCTGCGGGTGCAGCAGGGTGAATCTCTCAGGTACCGAGGACAGGGGGAGCGGCAACTTGGACGGCGGTCGTCCGGTTGCTTGCTATTGATTAAATAGCACACCACGCCCGCCATTCAAGCGCTACAACCTCAAAGGTACTTGAAATGCGCGTGATCGTTCTTGGCGCCGGCCTGCTCGGCGTGACTTCGGCTTACTACCTCCAGCAACTCGGCCACGAAGTGACCGTCATCGACCGGCAGGCCACGCCCGCCGCCGAAACCAGCTTCGCCAACGGCGGGCAGATCTCGGTCAGCCATGCCGAACCCTGGGCCAACCCGAGTGCCCCGCTCAAGGTGCTGCAATGGCTGGGCAAGGAAGACGCCCCGCTGCTGTTTCGCATCCGCGCCGACATGCGCCAGTGGCTCTGGGGCCTGCAGTTCCTGCGCGAATGCACGCCAGCGCGCACCCGGCACAACATCGAGCAGATCGTCCGTCTGGGCACCTACAGCCGCGACACGTTGCAGCAGTTACGCCACGACACCGGCCTGAACTACGACCAGCGCACCCAGGGCATCCTGCATTTCTATACGACGCAGAAGGAATTCGACGGCGCCCTCAAGCCCGCCGAGCAGATGCGCGCCCTGGGCTGCGAGCGCCTCGTGATCTCCGCCGACGAAGCCGTGAAGCTCGAGCCCGCCCTCGCCCACATCCGCCCGCAACTGGCAGGCGCCACCTACACGGCCGAGGACGAATCGGGCGATGCCAACCGCTTCGCGCGCGAACTCGTGGGCCTGGCCGCTGCGGCCGGCGTCAAGTTCCTGATGAGCCACACGGTGACCGCCCTGCGTGAAGCCGGCGGCAGCATCGACCACGTCGAAGCCACCGACGCCGAAGGCCGTTTCCAGCGCATCCGCGGCGACGCCTTCGTGCTCGCGATGGGTTCGCTGAGTCCCCTGTATGCCGCGCCTCTCGGCATCCGCCTGCCGATCTACCCGGCCAAGGGCTACTCGGTGACGCTGCCGGTGAAGGATGCCTCGAAGGCCCACCAGGTCTCGCTGACAGATGACGAATTCAAGCTCGTGTTCTCGCGCTACACCTCCGAATCGGGCGACCGCCTGCGCATCGCCGGCACGGCCGAACTCAACGGCTACGACCGCGACCTGAACCGCGTGCGCTGCGAAGCCATCGTGCGGCGCGTCGAAGAGCTCTTCCCCGGCGCCGGCGACACCACGCAGGCGCAGTTCTGGACCGGCCTGCGCCCCGCCACACCGAGCAACGTGCCGCTGATCGGCAAGACCAAGCTGCCGAACCTGTACCTGAACACCGGCCACGGCACGCTCGGCTGGACGCATGCCTGCGGCTCGGGCAAGTCGATCGCGCGGATCGTGAGCGGGCTCGCGCCGGAAGTCGATTTCGCGTTCACGGGCATGCCGGCGCCCGCGCCGCGCGCACTGCAGCCAGCCTGAGCGCGTCGTTCTTCGCTCGCTCAGTCGTTGCTGGTGAACACCGTCAGCACGCCCGTGTACCCATACAGATGGTGCCGGGCGATCTCGCCTGCAGCGAAGAAGCCGACCAACGGCACGTCGCCCAGCGCGTGGCGCACGATCTGCAGTTCGGCACCCGGCGCGCCGAAATGCGGGCCGCCGCGCCCGGAGCAGCTCACGTACACCGCCCCCGCAATGCGCCGCGCCGGATGCGGTGCGGCCTCCGCCTCGCCCGCCGCGACGGCGCGTGCGGTGGCCAGCGTCTGCTCTTCCGGTTCCAGCTCCTCGCGGATTTCCGCGCAGATGCGCATCAGGTCGGCGCGCGCGGCCTGCGCATTGCGGCGGCAGAAGGTCAGGCGCATACCCGCTTCGGCGTTGTCGGCAATCGCGATGCCGCGCCGCGTCGGGTCAAGGCCGATGATGTGGCGCACCAGCACGTCGGCGCCCAGGTCGCCCGTACGGCGGATGCCGTCGCTGCCCGCGTCGGCCAGGCCGACCAGCGTGCTGCGCACCGCGTCGATGGCTTCCTGTGGACGGTCGAGTGACACCTGCAGATCGGCCAGCAGCACGTCGAGCGCAGGCTCGCCATCGAGCTTGAGCAGCAGGTTGCCGTCGGCCTCGGTGATCTCGCGCTCGCGCACGGCGCCTGAGCGCAGCGGCTGGCAGCCCTGCGTGACGCGCGACACCAGCCGCACGTCCTCGCCGAACACCACGCCCGAGAGGCCGCCCGAAAAAACACCACCCGCCGCGCCATGGCCGCGGATATTGCCGTTGCCGCCGACCGCGAACTGCAGCGCGCTGCCTCGGCCCGACGAGAGTCCGCCGAACAGGTAGCCGGTGTCGGTGCGGCCCGCCATCTCGGCGATCAGTTCCGACAGGTCAGGCGTGGCCGGGTCGGCATGCACGAGCGCGGTGTGCGCCTCGAAGCCGCTCATTTCTGAGTTGCCCAGCGGCGCCACGCCCGAGAACACGCGGTACTGGTCGCTCGGCAAGGCGCAGAGCATCAGGCTCATGCCGGGCTCGTCGAAGTACTCGGCGTTGTTGGCCGACACGCCGATGCCGACCGTGCCCGACCAGTCGGTCACTTCGGGCAGCTCGGCGCTCAGGTGGTCGAGGATTTCCTGCGCCTCGCTCGCATAGTGGTCGGTGATGTAGAGCAGCCCGAGCGTCGGCGAGGACGCGTAGTCAGGCAATGCCATCTGTGCGCGCAACTGGGCCAGCACAAGGCCGGCCGCCATGCGCCATTGCGGATGGGTGGCATGACCAGAGGGAAACAACTTCATGATGCGTGCCGACCCGTTCTCTTCAAAAAAAGTATGTGTATGACGTCAGCGCCGGCTGGCGGTTCGCTTGCGCGCGGCGGTCGACGTCTTTTTTTTGGCGGCGGGTGCCGCCGTCTTCTTCGCGGCAGCGGCAGGCTTGCGGGCGGCCGCTGCCGGCTTGCCCATCACCTTGCCGACCACATCGGCCAGCGGCTGGGCCATGGCTGGCACCTTGAGCTGGGCCGCATCTTGCAGCGCCGAGCTGGCGATCTGCTGGAACTGTTCGGTGAGCGAGCCCCACCACTGCATCGGATCGACCACGCCATCGGCGGCGGCGCCAGCCTTGGCCGAGGCCGGCTTGCTGCGCGGCTTCTTCGGCGACGGTGCTTCTTCAGGCTCGGCGTCGTCCTCGACTTCGGCCGGTTCAGGCTCAGGTGTTGCCGCAGCAGCCGCAGGTGCCGGCGCCATTGCAGCCGCCTGCTTGGTGAACGCGCTGGCGATGTCTTCCATCCGCACGTTCATGCCGCGCAGCGTCGACAGCGTCATCTTCTGCACTTCGAGCGCCTGGATCGTGGCCTTGAGCGCATGGCCGTTCTGTTCGAGCCAGTACTGGACGGTCTTGAGTTCCTGGATGCGCTTGTCGACCTCTTCCACGCTCAGCGTGGGCGCAACCCAGCTCGCGAGGCTTGGAATCCCGGGCACCGCGCCGGCGCCGGCACCCGCAGCGGCGCCCCCGGCGAGGTTCTTCAAGAAGTCGAATCCGGGGACGAATTGACTGAAGGCAAAGGGTGGGCTGGCGTTGCTCATGCAGGAGGTCTCCGGGTGGGTTTTCTTGTGTTGCCAGCTTACTCCAAGCCTTCGGCCTTTGGCCCGGCCTGAAATGGGCCTTTACCCGCCCGCTACCCCTCAAAGCTCGCTGCGGACCTTGCTGAAAACTTTCCAGAAAGTGGCGTCCTGCGATGTCGCGAAGTTGATCCGCATCATGGTGCTGGGCGGGCGCCGCGCATGGAACAGCGAGCCCGGCGCCAGCAGGTAGCCCTCGTCGAGCATGCGCTGAGTCATCGCGTCCGTATCGACACCCGTATCGACCCAGCCGAACAGCCCGGCCGGCTCCGACGCGAAGGTGCAGCCGTGCGACATCGCCAGCTTCACCGTGCGCGCCCGCGCGCCGTCGAGTCGGATGCGCACCCGCTCCGAATGCCTGCGCAATTGCCCCTGGTCGATGCACCACGACAGCGCCCGCTCGAACAGCGTGGGCGAGGTCAGCGTGGCCAGCAGCTTGGTTTCCAGCATCCGCTCCTTCAGCGCGGGCGGCGCCGCCAGAAAACCGATCCGCCAGTTGGGCGCCAGGATCTTCGCAAAGCCGCTGACGTAGATGGTGCGCTGCAGCCCGTCGAGCGCGCTCAGCCGCGTGGCGTGCTCGGGCGCGAGGTGGCTGTAGGTGTCGTCCTCGACGATGTGAAAGTCGTATTCGTTGGCCAGCTTCAGCACGCGGTGCGCGCTGCCCGGCGTCAGGCTGTAGCCGGTCGGGTTGTGCAGCACGCTCACGCTCACGAACAGCTTGGGGCTGTGCAGCTTGCAGTACTGCGCCATCACCTCCAGGTCGGGCCCGTCGGCGCGGCGCGGCACCGGCAGGATGCGCATGCCCAGCGCTTCGAGCCGCGCAAATTCGAGCGCCCAGCCCGGCTCCTCGACCATCACCGGATCGCCGGCCCGCAGCAGCGTGCGGCTCACGACGTCCAGCGCATGCGTGGCGCCGATGGTGGTGATGATCTGGTCGGGCGAGGCCGGCACGTTGATGCCCACCAGCTTCTGCGACAGGCTGCGGCGCAGGCCCATGTCGCCGGCCGGTTCGCCGTACTGCAGCGACAGCTCCTGCAGCGCGGCTGTACTGGTCATGCGCCGCACGGCCGTGGGCATGAAGGTCGACGTCATCCAGTCCGGCGGAAACAGGCCCATGCCCGGCTGCGGCTTGTCGCTCGGTCGGTGGAACATGCTGCGGATCAGCGAGCTTGCGTCGGCCGGCACGCGCGAGGCCATCATCGGCTTGGCCAGGGGCGCGGCATTCGCCGGCGCGCGCTGGTCCTGGACGGGGGCCGAGTCCCGCACATAGAAGCCGCGCTGCCGGCGGGCCTCGACCAGCCCCTGCGCCAGCAACTGGTCATAGGCCGCGACCACGGTGTACGGGCTCACGCCCTGCTGCCGCGCGCATTCGCGCACCGACGGCAGGCGGGCGCCGGGCGGCAGCAGGCGGGTGCGGATGCGCTCGGCCAGCCGGTCGGCCAACTGCCCCGTGAGCGACTGTGTGGAGGTGCGTGTCAGCATGCTGTCGGGTGAGAAAAGTCGCTGTGCCGAAAGAATGACCAATACAGAGACCTTGATTGTTTGATCATCTGTATCGGAACTGTAATGGTCTCAAGTTTAGAGTGTGTGTCATGAACTGGCAAGAATTCACCGCGCTGCTGGTGCTGGCCACGGCGATGAGTTTTTCGCCCGGTCCCAACACCACGCTCTCCACCGCCCTCGCGGCCAACGGCGGCCTGCCGCGCGCGATGCGCTTCGTGGTCGCGGTGCCCGTCGGCTGGACGCTGCTGCTGGTGTTGTGCGCCGCCGGACTCGGCGCGCTGGTGGTGGCGGTGCCGCCGCTGCGCCTGGCCATCAAGGCCCTGGGCATCGGCTACCTGCTGTGGCTGGCCTACAAGCTCAGCGGCAGCGCCACGCTGGGCCGCGCCGACGGCGCCAACCTCAGTGTCGGCTTCGGCCAGGGCGTGATGCTGCAGTTCGTCAACATCAAGGCTTGGCTGCTCGCGCTCACGCTGGTGGCCGGCTGGATCGCGGGGCAGCCCGATGCGCTGGGCCGCTTTGCCATCGTGGCGCCGGTGATGCTGTTCTATGCCTTCGTCAGCAACTTCACCTATGCGCTGGTCGGCGCGCTGTTGCGCGAATGGCTGGCCAAGGGCACGCGGCTGCTGTGGTTCAACCGCGCAATGGCCGCCGTGCTGGTGCTCACGGCCTGGTGGATGCTGGGCGTATGAGCAACAAACTCAACATCAAGGACGAAACGCTGGGCATGTGGCTCGGGGTGATCGGCGTCGCGCTGTTCGCCATCACGCTGCCGATGACGCGGCTGGCCACCGGCACGCAGGCCGCGCCGCAGTTGTCGCCATGGTTCGTCACGCTGGGGCGCGCGGCGCTGGCGGGCGTGCTGTCGGCCATCTTCCTGCTGGTCACGCGCTCGCCGCGGCCGGCCTCGCACCAATGGAAGCCGCTGGGCATGGCAGTGCTGGGCAATGTGGTCGGCTATCCGCTGCTGCTGGGCTACGCGCTGCGCGTGGTCACGGCCAGCCATGCGGCGGTGGTGACGGCGCTGCTGCCGCTGGTCACGGCTGCTGTCGCGGCCTGGGTGCTGCACCAGCGCGCACGGCTGGGCTTCTGGCTCTGCGCCATTGCGGGCAGCCTGCTGGTCGTGGTGTTCTCGGTGCTGCGTGCGAGCCAGAGCGGGCACGGTTTCGGCTTCGAGTGGGCCGACCTGCTGCTGGTCGGCGCGGTGGTCGCCGCGTCCGTCGGCTACATCTACGGCGCGCAGGTCACGCCGTCGCTGGGCGCCGAACGCGTGATCTGCTGGGTCTGCGTGATGGCGCTGCCCGTCACGCTGCCGGCCACGCTGGCGATGTGGCCGCAACAGCCGATCGCCCCCTCGGCCTGGGTCGGCTTCGTCTACGTCGGCATGTTCTCGATGTGGATCGGCTTCTTCGCCTGGTATCGCGGACTGGCGCTCGGCGGCGCGCTGCGCGTAAGCCAGACGCAACTGCTGCAACCTTTTCTCTCGATCCTCGCGTCGATCCCGCTGCTGGGCGAACCGCTCGACGTGGTCACGCTGGGCTTTGCCATCGCCGTGGTGGGCACGGTGCTCATCGGCAAGAAGCTGTCGCAGCCGCAGGCCGTGCCTGCATCGGCCGCCGCGCCGCGTGCCGGTGTTGTCGGGCAAGGGAGAAGCTGATGTTCAGCCACATCACCGTCGGCTGCACCGACCTTGCCCGCGCCGCCGCCTTCTACGACGCGCTGCTCACCCCGCTCGGCCTGAAGCGCCGCGCCGTCACGCCCGACGGCGGCTCCGAGGCCGCCTGCTGGGTCATGCCGGAGCAGACGCTGCCGCGCTTTTATGTGTACATCCCGCTGGACGGCGAACCCGCCAGCGTCGGCAACGGCAGCATGGTCGCGTTCGGCGCGCCGGCGCCGCATGCCGTTGACGCCGCCCACGAGGCGGCCCTGCGCCACGGCGGACGCGACGAAGGCGCACCCGGCCCACGCCCACGCTACGGCCAGGGCTATTACGGCGCCTACCTGCGCGACCCGGACGGCAACAAAATCCATGTTGTGTACCGTGGCGACCTCCGGCCAGACTGACTGAAACTATCCGGTTTGCCCCGATCCGAATTCCTGTATCTCACCTCATCGCCTGAAAGAAGAAAACCATGAACTGGAAACTCGCCGCTCGCGCCGCCAAGATGAATCCCTCGGTGCTGCGTGAAATCCTCAAGGTCACCGAGCGCCCCGGCATCATCAGCCTGGCCGGCGGCCTGCCCTCGCCCAAGACCTTCCCGATCCAGGCCTTCGCCGATGCCTGCGCCGAAGTGCTGCACAACGACGGCCAGGCCGCCCTGCAATACGCCGCCAGCGAAGGCTATGCGCCGCTGCGCCAGGCCGTGGCCGACATGCTGCCGTGGGACGTCGACGCCTCGCAGGTGCTGATCACCACCGGTTCGCAGCAAGGCCTCGACCTCGTGGCCAAGGTGCTGATCGATCCGGGCAGCAAGGTGCTGGTCGAAACGCCCACCTACCTGGGCGCGCTGCAGGCCTTCGGCCCGATGGAGCCGAACCCCGTGGGCGTGGCGAGCGACGACGAAGGCGTGATCGTCGAAGACCTCGTGGCCAAGGCCAAGGACGCGCGCTTCGTCTACCTGCTGCCCAACTTCCAGAACCCCACCGGCCGCACCATGACCGAGGAGCGCCGCGCCGCCGTGTCGGCCGCCGCCGCAGCAGCCAACCTGCCGATCGTCGAAGACAACCCTTATGGTGAACTCTGGTTCGACGAAGCCCCGCCGCTGCCGCTGACCGCGCGCAACCCCGAAGGCTGCATCTACCTCGGTTCGTTCTCGAAGGTGCTGGCCCCCGGCCTGCGCCTGGGCTTCCTGGTGGCGCCGAAGGCCATCTACCCCAAGCTGCTGCAAGCCAAGCAGGCCGTCGACCTGCACACGCCGATCTTCACGCAGCGCATGGTGTCGGCCGTGATGAAGGACAACTTCCTCGACCGCCACGTGCCCACCATCCGCGCGCTCTACAAGCGCCAGCGCGACGCGATGATCGCCGCGCTCAAGCGCGAGATGGCCGGCCTGGACGTGAAGTTCAACGCACCCAAGGGCGGCATGTTCCTGTGGGCACGCCTGCCCGAGGGCATCGACACCGTGACGCTGCTGCCCAAGGCCGTCGAGCGCAACGTGGCCTTCGTGCCCGGCGCGCCGTTCTACGCCGGCCAGGGCGATCCGCGCACGCTGCGCCTGTCCTTCGTGACGGCCAGCGTCGAAGAGATCGACGTGGCCATCGCCGCGCTGGCGCTGACGCTGCGCGAAGAACTCGCGCTGCTGGGCGGCAAGCAACTCGCAACCGCGCAGACCTGAGCACCACCGGCAACCTCCAACCACTGCAGCAACCGGCCGCTCCGGCCGGGGCGGCTTAACGACAGACCAGGACCTCTTTCATGATCGGACTCGCAACCCTGTCGCTTTTCCTGCTCGCGGTGCTGGCGCTGTTTCTCTCGCCCGGCCCGAACATGGCCTTCGTGATGTCGCATGGCGTGGCCCACGGCCCGCGCGGCGGCTTCGCGGCGGCCATCGGCATCACGGCCGCCGACCTGGTGCACACGCTGTTCGCCGCCACGGGCGTGACCGCGCTGATCGCCGCATGGCCGCCCTCGTTCGACCTGCTGCGCTATGCGGGTGCGCTGTACCTGGTCTGGCTCGCGGTGCAGGCGCTGCGAAGCGGCAACGCGCTTCGCGTGGGCGCGCAGGCACAGTCCGCCGGCTTCGGCCGCATCGTGCGCATGGCATTGCTGAACAACCTCGTCAATCCGAAGGCGCTGCTGTTCTTCATGGTCTTCCTGCCGCAGTTCGTCGATCCGTCGCGCGGCAGCGTGCCGCTGCAACTGGTGCAGCTTGGCGTGGTGCTGTCGATGGCCGCGTTGGCGTTCAACACGCTGCTCGGTGCCTGCAGCGGCCAGGTCGGCCGCTGGCTGGAACGCCGTCCGGGTGCCGCGAAGCTCCAGAGCCGCCTGCTCGCGGTCGTGATGCTGGGGCTGGCCGTGCGCCTGCTGTTCCTCGACCGACCCACGCCCCGCTGAAGGCGAACACCCCATGAACGTTCTGAAGATCGCAGCCTTCTCGGATGGAGAGACGGGCGGCAACCCCGCCGGCGTCGTCATTGGCGATGCACTGCCGCCCTTGGCACAGATGCAAGGCATCGCGGCAGAGGTCGGCTTCTCGGAAACCGCATTCGCCGCCCGCACCGACAACGGCTGGCGCGTGCGCTACTTCTCGCCGCAATCCGAAGTGCCGTTCTGCGGCCACGCGACCATCGCCCTCGGTGCCGCGCTCGCGCTGCAGCACGGCGACGGCGTGTTCGCGCTGACGCTCAACCATGCGCAGATCACGGTCGAAGGCCGGCGCGATGGCAACGTGATCGCGGCCGCGCTGCAGTCGCCACCCACGCGCAGCGCGGCGGCATCGCCCGATTTCGTGTCGGCCGCGCTGGCCCTGTTCGGCCTGGCGCCTGAAGAACTCGATGCGCGCGTGCCGCCGGCCATCGTGCACGCGGGCGCGGACCATCTGCTGCTGGCACTGAAGCGCCGCGCCACGCTGTCCGCCATGCACTACGAGCTGGAAGCAGGCCGTGCATTGATGAACAGCGCGGGTCTTGCGACCATCGTGCTGGTCTACGCAGAAAGCGCGCAGCGCTTCCATACGCGCAACCCCTTCGCTTCCGGCGGCGTCTACGAAGACCCCGCCACCGGCGCCGCGACAGCCGCGCTCGCCGGCTACCTGCGCGACATCGACTGGCCCCACGGCGGCGCCATCGACGTGGTACAGGGCGAAGACATGGGCATGCTGTCGCGCCTGCATGCCGACGTTCCCCCCACGCCGGGCAGCTCGATCCGCGTGTCCAGCACGGCGCGCGTCATGGTGGCCTGAGCCTCATCGAACCAGAACAAAGAAAGAAAGAACCTCATCCATGCTCAACATCTGGGGCCGCATCAGCTCGATCAACGTCCGCAAGGTGGTGTGGTGCGCGCAGGAACTCGGACTCGATTTCCAGCGCACCGAGGCCGGTGGCAATTTCGGCGTGGTGCAAACGCCTGAATACCTGGCGCTCAACCCGAACGCGATGGTGCCCACCATCGACGACGGCGAAGGCGCCGAGCGCGTGACGCTCTGGGAATCGAACGTGATCGTGCGCTACCTCTGCGCCCGGCACTCGCACGGCGAGTTCTATCCGGCCGAGCTGCCCGCGCGCTTCGACGCCGAGCGCTGGATGGACTGGCAGCAGACCACGCTGAACCGCGCCAGCCGCGATGCCTTCGTGCAATGGGTGCGCACGCCGCCGTCGGAGCGCCAAGGCGCGCTCATCGACGCCTCGGTGCGTGCCAGCGAAGCGCTGTTCGCGATGCTCGATGCCCACCTCGCGAAGCGGCCCTACATGGCCGGCGAGCGCTTCACCATGGCCGACATTCCCATCGGCTGCGAAGCGCACCGCTGGTTCGGCCTGCCGGCCGCCGAATACCACCGCCCGAGCTGGCCGAACGTCGAGCGCTGGTACGCCGATTTGCTTTCCCGTCCGGGCGCGCGTGGCGTGCTCGACCTTTCCCTTGAATGAACCCGATGAAATCCCGCCCCTTCCAGCAAGTCGACGTCTTCACCGCCACGGCCTACCGAGGCAACCCGCTCGCCGTGGTTGTCGACGGCACCGACCTTGACGACGCCGCGATGCAGCGCTTTGCGCAGTGGACCAACCTGTCCGAAACCACCTTCCTGCTGCCGCCCACCGCGCCGACCGCCGACTACCGCGTGCGCATCTTCACGCCCGGTGGCGAGCTGCCCTTTGCCGGCCATCCGACCATCGGCAGTTGCCATGCGTGGCTGCGCGCCGGCGGCAAGTCCAAGGCGGCGGGCCTCGTGGTGCAGGAATGCGGCGCGGGCCTCGTGCCGCTGCGGCGCGAAGGCGAGCGGCTGGCCTTTGCCGCGCCGCCGCTCAAGCGCAGCGCACCGAGCCCCGCGCTGCTGGCCAAGGTGGCCGGCGCGCTGGGCCTGAAGGCGCAGCAGATCATCGCGGCGCAGGTGCTCGACAACGGGCCGGTCTGGTTCGGCCTGCTGGTCGATGACGCCGACGTGGTGCTGCAACTGCAACCTGACCACCGCATGCTCAGGGAACTGGGCGTGAAGGCCGGCGTGGCCGGCGTGCCCGCGGCGCTCGACACCTCGCCGCTGATCGGCCGCTCGAACCGCGAGGCGCGCGCCTTCGGCAATCGCCGTGCCGCCGAGTACAGCGATGGCGCGAAGATCGACCTCGAAGTGCGCGCCTTCGCCGAGCCGATCGGCGTGCAGGAAGACCCGGTCACCGGCAGCCTCAACGCCAGCCTGGCCGAATGGCTGATTGCCGACGGCCACATGCCCGAGCGCTACCTGGCCGCGCAAGGCCAGTGCCTGGGCCGCGCCGGACGCGTGTACATCGAGCGCGACGCCGAAGGAAAGATCTGGGTCGGCGGCGACGCCGTGACCTGCATCGACGGCACCGTCACGCTGTAGTCCGCACCCCGCCATGCACGCCCGACTCGACCACCTCGTGATCGCCGCCGCCTCGCTCGCCGAGGGCGTGGCGTGGTGCGAGGCCACGCTTGGCGTCACGCCCGGGCCGGGCGGTGCGCATCCGCTGATGGGCACGCACAACCGGCTGCTGAATGTCGCGAGCGACGCCTTTCCGGCCGCCTACCTGGAGATCATCGCGATCGAGCCCGGCAAGCGGCCCTCGCGCGCGGGCACGCACCGCTGGTTCGATCTCGATGACGGCGCACTGCAGGCCGGGCTCGCGCAGCACGGCCCGCGCCTGATTCACTTCGTGGCGCGCGTGCCCGATGCGCATGCCGCGCTGCACGCGCTCGCGCACGACGAGCACGCGCACATCGACCGCGGCCAGTTGCTCGAAGCCTCGCGCGACACGCCGGCCGGCCGGCTCGAATGGCAGATCGCGGTGCGCGACGACGGCCAGCGGCTTTTCTACGGCGCACTGCCCACGCTGATCCAGTGGGGCCCGGTGCATCCGACCGATGCCATGCCGGCATCAGGCCTCTCGATGCGCGCGCTGCGTGCCACGCATCCGCGCGCGGCCGATCTCTCGGCGGCGCTGGCGACCATCGGCATGGCCGACATGGCTGTCGATGCCGGCCCACCCAACCTCGTGGCCGTGCTCGACACGCCGCGCGGCCCCGTCACACTCGAATCCCAAGGACTCTGACCATGTTGAGCCTCATAGAAATCGCCTGGTTCGCCCTCGCCTCGCTGCTGCTGGCGCTCACGCCGGGCCCGAACATGATCTATTGCGTCTCGCGCACGCTCATCCAGGGCCGCCGCGCGGGCTTGATCTCGCTGGGCGGCGTGCTGATGGCCTTCCTTGTGCACCTGCTCGCGGCGGCGCTCGGCCTCACCGCGCTGCTGCTGGCGGTGCCGATCGCATTCGACGCGATCCGCCTCGCCGGCGCGGCCTACCTGCTGTGGCTCGCATGGCAGGCGGTCAAGCCCGGCGGCAATGCCCCCTTCGAGGCCCGCGTGCTGCCGGCCGACCCACCGGCCAAGCTGTTCCGCATGGGCTTTCTCACGAACCTGCTGAACCCGAAGGTGGCGATGTTCTACCTGTCCTTCTTTCCTCAGTTCATTCACCCCGAGCGCGGCTCGGTGCTGCTGCAGAGCATGCAACTGGGCATCGCGCAGATGACCACCAGCGCGGTGGTCAACACCGTGATGATCGTCGGCGCCGCGAGCATCACCGCCGTGCTGTCGCAAAGCGCCGGCTGGTTGCGTGCCCAGCGCTACGTGATGGGCAGCGTGCTGGCCGCATTGGCCGTGCGCGTGGCACTGACCGAACGCAAGTAATTCCCCGCAAGAAGGACACCCGTGAGATTCACCCATGAAGAGATCGAAGCCGCGCAGCGCACAGTGCATGCGGCCATGCCACCCACGCCGCAGTACGCATGGCCGCTGCTGGCACAGCGCCTGGGCGCCAAGGTCTGGGCCAAGCACGAGAACCACACGCCGGCCGGTGCCTTCAAGATCCGCGGTGGCCTGACCTACTTCGAGACCCTGGCGCGCGAGCAGCCCGAGGTGCACCACGTGATCAGCGCCACGCGCGGCAACCACGGCCAGTCGGTCGGCTTCGCGGCACGCCGCCACGGGCTGGCCGCCACCATCGTGGTGCCGCACGGCAACTCGCTCGAAAAGAACGCTGCGATGCGCGCGCTGGACGTCACGCTGGTCGAGCATGGAGAAGACTTCCAGGCGGCGCTCGAACATGCGGCCGTGTTGGCCGAGCGCGACGCGTTGCACCGCGTGCCTTCGTTCCACCGCGAGCTGGTACGGGGCGTGTCGACCGCGTATGTGGAGTTCTTCAACGCACTGAAAGAGGCGCCGCCCGACGTGCTCTTCGTGCCCATCGGCCTGGGCTCCGGATTTGCCGGCGCGGCCGTCGCGCGCACGCACTGCGGCGTGAAGACCAAGCTCATCGGTGTGGTGTCCGCACACGCCACGGCGTACCGCGACTCCTTCCGTGCGCGCAAGCCTGTCGAATCGCCGGTGACGACGCGGCTGGCCGACGGCATGGCCTGCCGCACGCCGGTGCCCGAATCGGTCGAGATGATCCTGCGTGAAGCGGACGACGTGATCACCGTCACCGACGACGAGATCGCGGAAGCCATGCGCATCCTTTTCAGCGACACGCACAACGTGGCCGAGGGTGCGGGCGCCGCGGCCCTTGCAGCGGCGCTTCAGCAGCAGGAGCGCTGGCGCGGCAAGACGGTGGGCATCAGCGTGAGTGGCGGCAATGTCGATTCGGACATGTTCGCTGGGGTGCTGGGGCGCTCGGGTTCCTGAGGCCGTCTCGGGTTTTGTTGTTGACGACCGGGGGCTTCTGTCCGGGGCGAGTGCGAATGACACCGGGAGCTCCCCTCCGCGAATGTCCCCCGCTTCGCTCCTCCTTTATTTCGCTGCGGGGAGCACCCGGTGTCATTCGCACATGGACACGCTGCTGGTGATCCTGCGATCAACAACCGCTCTGTCCAACGCTCACGCCGATACGGTGTTCTTTTTAGCTAAATAAAGGAGGAGCGAAGCGGGGGACATTCGCGAAAAAGAGCACCGTGTCGGCGTGGGCGACGCCCTGAACAGCAGCGCCCAAATCGCGCCCCGCGAAGAACAAAAGCCGAAATGTCACCCTACGGCAGCGGCTCCGTATTGGCCGTACTCAAAGGCAAACGCGAAACTTCAGCCAGCAGCAACGCCAACTGCTGCGCGGCCGCATCGATCACCGCCTGGCCGCTCGCTGCAGTTGCCGCAGCCGCGTTGCCGGCTGCGCCGTGCGCGTTGTAGTCCTCCATCGCCCAGCCGAGCTTGGCGCTCTTGCCGTTGCCGAGGATCGCGTAGTCGGCCGCGCGCTGCTCTGACGTCGAACGGAAATCCTGCGCCTCGCCCATGCGCACGAGCTGCGGCGTGAGCGCCAGCATCATCGACGTCTCGATCTCGCCCGCATGCACGCCGAAGCGGTGTTCCTGCGCACTGAACTGCGCGCCCGCATCGCCCAGCGGCAGGTTGAACCAGCTCACGCTGTAGACGATGAGCCCGTGCGCCGCGCGCAGCTCGCGCGCCACGATGTCCATCGCGCCCACGTGGCCGCCGTGCGCATTGAACAGCACCAGCTTCTTCACGCCCGCACGCGCCACGCCGGCGCCAATTTCATTCCACATGCGGATCAGCGTCTCGGCCGACAGCGTGAGCGTGCCCGCGAAGCGCGCGTGCTCGGGGCTCAGGCCGATCTGCTGGGTCGGAAGAAACAGCACCGGCAACGCGGCCGGCAACAGCGGCAGCGACGCGGCCACGATGCCGTCTGCCAGCACCGTGTCCACGCCCAGCGGCAGGTGCGGGCCGTGCTGCTCGGTCGCGCCCAGCGGCAGCACCGCGACGGTGGCCGCCGCATCGAGCGCGGCGAAATCGCGCGTGGTGAGCTGGGACCAGAAGCGGGGCAAAGGGGCTGCAGAGGCGTTCATCGCTTGGATCTTAGGCCGGACACCTATCCGCATCACGGGGCCTTGTCCGACATGGCTGGTTGATTGCGGCGGAAATATAGCCAACCTGTTCACACTTATAACGATTTCCTGGCACTTTAGTTTGCGTTTGTTAACTATCGTCAATAAAGTCGTTGTAAGAGTCATCTTTCAGAACCACCCGATCTGATCTTTTCGGATGGGTGGTTCGGCTTCCAGCGCGGCTGCTTGCTGCATGGAAGGCGTCAGTCAAAGGGAGCAGAGTGTTCATCCAGAAAATAGCTGGAGGCACGGTCACGGCTGGGCGCAAATCGGCGCTCGCCCGTTCGTTGTCTCAACACCTCGCATCGGCAGCGCGGGGATTTCCATCGATTGTTTGTGTTTTGGCCTTCGGCGCGTCCACGGCGCTGGCCCAGTCACCTGTCACGAACCCACCCGCCGCCGATCGCGGCACGGTGGCCTACGGCTCGCAAGAACACGACGCGCTGATCCTCGCGCGCCGTGCCGGACGCATCACGCCGACCCAGGCGTTGCAACAACTGAAGGAATGGCTCGCGGCGCCGCTGGCCGACAAGGAACGGCAACGCGTGGCGTCCGACGCCATCGCCATCGCAGCCGGTGACGGCCAGTTCGCGGAGGCCGTGGCCCTGGGCCGTCAACTGTCGCCGGCGAAGCTGAGCGACTACGCGTTGGGCCCGCTCGCGCTGGCCGCGCGGCGCACGCAAGACACCGCGCTGCAGGGCGACACCATCGCCATCTGGCGCGCACGGCAACCGGCGGCGCGCGAGCCCCGCATTCACGAAGCCTTCTGGCGGCTCGACACCAGCGACGTCGCGGGCGCGAAGGCGATCTGCGACGCGCTCTCGCGAGAGCCCGCCAAACAGATCGAAGACCGCGTGGCGCTGCTTGAACTGCGCGCAGCCGTGGCCCGCGCCGAAGGCAAGCCGCTGCAGGCGCTGGCCGCCTACACCGAGGCCGGCGCGCTGCGCCCCGAGCGTCGCGACCTGCGCCGCGAAACCGACTTCCTGCTCGCCGACAACGGCGCGGCATCGACCGCCTTCGACGACGCCGATGCGGCCGAGCGCGCGAACCCCGGCAGCTTCTCGGCGCTGGCCCTGTCCACGCTGCAGCAGAAGGCGCTGGCGCAACGGCTGCACTGGGCCATCGAGGAACGCGACCAGCGCCTGGGCCCGGCCCGCGTGGTCGCGCTCGACCGCGTGCTGGCAGACCAGGACATCGCACTCACCCGGCTCGACGCCGCCGCGCTGCAAGCCGACCCCACCGACACCGACGCATGGCGCGCCCTGCGCGTGCGCCTGCAGTCCGACCGCCTGCTCGCGCTGGTCGAACGCGGCCGCCCCGCCGATGCCATCGCGCTGTACGGCACGCTGCGCGCCGCCGGCGCCGATCTGCCGTTCTACGGCCTCGGCGCCGCAGCCCGCGCGCTCGCGCAGGAACGCCGCTCGGTCGAGGCCGCGCCGCTCTATGAAGCAGCCGTCGCCAAGGGCGGTGCCGACTTGCCGATGCCCGACGACATTTATTTCGGCCTGGTCTACGCCTACCAGGACACCGGCCGCTTCGAGGACGCCGAAGCGCTGCTCAAGCGGCTCGAAGACGGCACGCCCGCCCTGCTGCGCCTCACGCCCGAAGCCGGCCGCCCCAACGGCCAGTACACCGACGTGAGCGGCATGCGCGGGCTGATGCAGCTCTACACCGACCGGCCGGCGCTCGCGCAGCAACGCTTTGCCACGCTGACGCAGGAAGCACCGCTCAACGCCGGCTACGCCTACGGCGCGGGCCTCACCGAGCGGCTGCGCGAACATCCCGAGGCCGCGCTCGCACGCTTCGAGGCGCAGGCCGCCGACCAGCCCTACGACACCAGCGCGCGCGTCGGCCATGTCGAAGCCCTGCTCGACGCAGGCTGGTACGGCAACGCCCGCCAGCGCGCCGAAGCGCTGGTGGCCGACGTGCCCGACACCGCCGAGGTGCGCGACATGGAACGCAAGCGGCGCGCCATCACCGGCCCGCGGCTCGACGTGGACGCCGAAGCCTCCAACGGCGGCGCGGCCATCGCCAGCCGCGAATGGCGCATCGACAGCCGGCTCAGCTCGGGCCTCATCAACGACGAATGGCGCGTGTTCTACGACCAGACGCTGGGCCGGGGCAACACCGACATCGGCAACGCCAACTGGGCACGCGGCGGCATCGGCCTCAACTGGCAACGCGGCCCCTGGCTGGCCGAAGGCGCGCTGCAGCACGGCAACACCGGCCCCTACCGCAACAGCGTGGCCGGGCGGCTGGACTACCGCGTCAGCGATGCATGGCGCCTGTCCGCCACCTACGACGGCGATAGCAAGGAGCTGCCGTGGAAGGCGCGCGTGGCCGGCATCGGCGCGCGCGAAACCGGCGCCAGCGTGGGCTACGTGGTGAACGAATCGCGCCGCTTCGACCTGCAATGGCAGCGCCTGGACTTCAGCGACGGCAACGTGCGCGACGGCCTGGGCCTCGGCTGGCGCGAGCGCTGGATCAGCACGCCGCGCTTTCAGCTCGAAACGCGGCTGGAGGCCGACACCGGCCGTGGCCGTGCGCTGGACACGCCTTACTTCAACCCGTCGCGCGATGGCAGCGTGCAGCTCACCGCGCGTGCGCAATGGCTCAACTGGAAAAGCGACGACCGCCAGTTCTTCCAGGCCGTCGAACTCGGCGGCGGCAGCTACCACCAGGCCGGCTTCGGCAGCGGCCCGATGTGGACCCTGCGCTACGAACACCGCTGGAACCTCGGCCCGAAGCTCACGCTGCGCTACGGCCTGAGCATTTCCAGCCATCCCTACGACGGCGTGCGCGAACGACAGCGCGGCGTTTTCCTGAACCTCTCGATGCCCCTGCCGTGATGCCGACGAAGAACCCCCTCACCTTCCTGCGCGTGGCCATGCTGTGGCTGCTGCTGGCGCTCGCCCTCGGCGCCCTGCCCCGGCTCGCCCTGGCCCAACCGCTGCCGCCGGCCGACCCCGACGACGGTGTGAGCTTTCGCGTGCTCTCCTTCCACGACGTGCGCACCGGCGTGCGTGCGAGCTTCGAGAACTCGCCCGACGAAACCGCCATCGACGACCTCTCGCTCGCCGAGGTGTTCGCCTGGCTGCAGTACAGCGGCTACCACCCGGTGAGCCTGCAGCAGATCGTGGACGCGCGCGCCGGCGGCAAGCCGCTGCCTGCCCGGCCGGTGCTGCTGACCTTCGACGACGGCTACCGCAGCGCCTACACCAAGGTGTTTCCGCTGCTCAAGCGCTACAACTACCCGGCGCTGTTCGCGCTGGTGACGAGCTGGCTCGACGTGCCCGAAGGCCAGATGGTGCATTGGGGCGACAAGCCTGCGCCGCGCGAGAACTTCCTGCTCTGGCGCGAGGCCGCCGAGATGGCGCGCTCGGGCCTGGTCGAACTCGCGAGCCACAGCGACGCCATGCACACCGGCATCCAGGCCAACCCGCAAGGCAACATGCTGCCGGCCGCGGCCACGCACCGCTATGACCCGAAGACCGGCCGCTACGAAGACGACGCGGCCTACTTGCAGCGCGTCGAGACCGATCTGCGCCGCAGCCGCGAGATCATCGAGGCGCGCACCGGCGCCAAGGTGCGCGCGACCGTCTGGCCCTACGGCGCCTACAACGCGATGGCGCTGAAGGCATCGGAACGAGCGGGCATGCCGATCACCTTCACGCTGGACGACGGACCGAACACGCCGGCCGTGCCGCTCACGCGCATCCGCCGCGCACTCGCGGCCTACGACAACACCGCGCCCGAATACGCCCAGTTGCTGCGCAGCCCGGTGGGCGGCGAAGTGCGGCCGGTCAACCGCGTGATGCACGTCGACCTGGACTATGTGTACGACCCCGACCCGGCCCAGCAGGAGCGCAACCTCTCGGCGCTGATCGACCGCGTGGCCGCCGTGCGCCCGCGCTCGGTGTTCCTGCAGGCCTATGCCGACCCCGACGGCGACGGCGTGGCCGACGCGCTGTACTTTCCCAACCGCCACCTGCCGATGCGCGCCGACCTGTTCAGCCGCGCGGCCTGGCAACTGCGCAGCCGCACCGGCGTGAAGGTCTACGCCTGGATGCCGGTGACGGCCTTCCGCCTGCCGGCATCGAACCCGCTGGCCACGCACACGGTGATGACGCAGGGCGGCAAGATGCCGGCCGACCGCTACCACCGGCTCACGCCCTTCGACCCGGCAGTGCGCACGCTGGTCGGCGACATCTACGAAGACCTGGGCCGCCAGGCCTTCTTCGAGGGCCTGCTGTTCCACGACGACGCAATGCTGTCCGACGACGAAGACGCCAGCCCCGCCGCGCTCGCCACCTACGCGAAGTGGGGCCTGCCGCCCGACGTGGCCGCGATTCGCGCCGACCGGGCGTTGATGGCGCGCTGGACCACCGCCAAGACCCGCTACCTGATCGAGTTCACACAGGAGCTGATGGCGCGCGTGGGCGTGTGGCGGCCCAACCTGGAGACCGCGCGCAATCTCTATGCGCGGCCGGTGCTCGAACCCGAGGCCGAGCAGTGGTTCGCGCAGAACTACGAGGCATCGCTCGCGGCCTACGACTACGTGGGCCTGATGGCCATGCCGCGCATGGAAGGCGAAGCCCGAAGTGCGGTCGCGAGCGACGCCTGGCTCACGCGCCTGGCGCGCCGCGCCGCCGACACGCCGCGCGGACTGGACGGCACCGTGTTCGAGCTGCAGGCACGCGACTGGCGCACCGGCAAGCCCGTGCCCGACGAAGAACTGACGCGCCAGTGGACGCTGCTGCAGCGCGCCGGCGTGCGGCACCTGGGCTACTACCCCGACGACTTCCTGAACAACCAGCCATCGCTGGACGTGGTGCGTCGCGCGATCTCGGTCCGCACGCTGCTGCCGCGCGCGTTGCGTTCGTCCACTGCTCCCGCTGCGGAGACGCCGCCGCAAACGGCACCTGCAACAGCCGCACCCGCGCAGCCGGCGCAAGGAGAACGGTCGCCATGACCACCAGCCACTTCCTCGCGCAGACCCTGCCCTCGCTGCTGTTCGGCTTCGTCTTCTACTACCCCTTCTTCATGGCCTGGGTGTGGATGGCCGGCGGCCTCTCGCACGCCATGGTGTTCGAGCGCAAGCGCGACACCGACGTCGATCCGCTCGACCTGCTGCCATCCCGCCCGCTGGTCACCGTGGTGGTGCCGTGCTTCAACGAAGTGCCGCACCTGCGCGAAGTGATCGAGCAATTGATGCGCACGCGCTACCCCAACTACGAAGTGATTGCCGTGAACGACGGCAGCACCGACGGCACCGGCGAGCTGCTGGACGAGATGACGAAGGAATACAGCCGCCTGCGCGTGATCCACAACGCCAGCAACCAGGGCAAGGCGGTTGGCCTGAACACCGCCTGCCAATTGGCGCGCGGCGAATACATCCTGGGCATCGACGGCGACGCGCTGGTGGACGCCGACGCCATCGCCTGGATGCTGCAGCCGATGCTGGCTTCGGAGCGCATCGGTGCGGTCACCGGCAACCCGCGCATCCGCACCCGCACCACGTTGCTGGGGCGCATGCAGGTGGGCGAGTTCTCTTCGATCATCGGCCTCATCAAGCGCTCGCAGCAACTGGTGGGCACGCTGTTCACGGTGTCGGGCGTGCTGGCGATGTTCCGCCGCCGCGCCGTGATCGAAGTGGGCTTCTGGAGCCCCGACGTGCTCACCGAAGACATCGACATGAGCTGGAAGCTGCAGCTCTCGGGCTGGCAGCTTCGCTTCGAGCCGCGTGCGCTGTGCTGGATTCTGATGCCCGAGACCTTGCGCGGTCTTTGGAAGCAGCGCCTGCGCTGGGCCGTCGGCGGCATCCAGACCATGCTGCGCTACACGCCGCGCATCCTGCGACCGGGCAACTGGCGCATGTGGCTCATCTACGCCGAGTACATGACCAGCGTGGTGTGGGCCTATGCCATGGCGCTGGTGTTGCTCGTGAGCCTGGCGCGCCCCTTCCTGCCGACCGACTCGCTCTGGCACTCGGCGCTGCTGCCGCACTGGCAGGGCACGCTGCTGGCCATGACCTGCATCCTGCAGATGCTGCTGAGCCTGTGGATCGATCGCCGCTACGACCGCGACCTGATGCGCTATTTCGCCGGAACGATCTGGTACCCGATCGCCTTCTGGACCATCACGATGGCGACCACCGTCATCGCCCTTCCCAAAGCCCTGATACGCCGACGCGGCAAACGCGCGGTGTGGACGAGCCCCGACCGAGGAGTTTCCGATGCCCCATGAGTCCCACGCTCATTCCCAGCCGCCCGAGACGCACGCCGACATGAGCCCGCCCACGCGGCGCCGCTCCTGGGGCCAGCCCGCGGGGGAAGAACCGATCATCGACGCCGCGCGCATCTCGCTGCGCGCCTTCGGCAACGGCCGCTCGCCGCAGCGCACGCTGGCCATGTACCTGTGGCTGCGCGTGCTGCGCCCGGCGGTCACCATCGCCATCTGGTTCTGCGCCATCTGGTATGCATGGCCCTATGTGCTGGGCGCGCGCTCGCAACCCGAAGTGCTGCACCTGCTGGGCCTGTACGCGGTGGTGATCGGCGTGATCCTGGTGTCGATGCTGGTGATGGCGCCGTGGCGCCGCCGCCAGCAGAAGCGCGAGGCGCCGCCGGACCAGGAGCAGTCGTCGCTGTTCGCGCTGGCGTCCTACATCGAGGTGCCGCCGGCACGCCTGTCAGCCTGGCAGCGCACGCGGCAACTGCTGGTGCACCACGACCACGACGGCCAGTTGCGGGACGCGACCGACACCACGCCCGGCGCGCTGGAGCCCGAACCCCTGCGGCGCGCGGCGGCGCGGCGCTGACACGGCGCTACGGCCCGTTCCGGTCCTTGAAAGAAAGCGCGGCGCCCGGCCGCGTGCGTGCAGGGGTTTCACGGCGGTGATTCAATCGCCGGCACACCCCATCCACCAAGGACGCTTTCATGGACCTCCAGCTTCAGGACCAGCACGTACTCATCACCGGCGGCAGCAAGGGCATCGGCCTGGCCTGCGCGCTGGGCTTCCTGCGCGAAGGCGCGCGCGTGAGCCTCGTGTCGCGCGACCTGCAGAACCTGCAGCAGGGCCTGCGAACGCTGGTCGAGGCCTTCGCACAGGCCGAGGGCCGCGTGTCGCTGCACGCGGCCGACCTGAAGGACCCGGCCAGCGCGGTGGCCGCGCTCGATGCGGCCGAGAAGGCCTTCGGTGCGGTCGACGTGCTCGTCAACTCGGCCGGCGCCGCGCGCCGCACTCCGCCCGACGACCTGACGCCCGCCGCCTGGCACGACGCGATGGACGCCAAGTACTTCACCTACATCCACATGATCGACCCGGTGGTCAAGCGCATGGGCCAACGCGGGCGCGGCGCCATCGTCAACGTGATCGGCCAGGGCGGCAAGGTCGCGAGCCCGGTCCACATGGCCGGCGGCGCGGCCAATGCGGCGCTGATGCTGGTGAGCGCCGGCATGGCCGCGGCCTATGCGGCCAAGGGCGTGCGCGTGAACGCGGTGAACCCCGGCCTCACGCTGACCGCGCGGCTGCAGGAAGGCATGAAGGCCGATGCGAAGCTGCAGGGCATCGGCACCGACGAGGCACTGGAACGCGCCACCGCGCGCCTGCCGCTGGGCCGCATCGCGACGCCGGAAGAAGTCGCCAACACGGTGCTGTTTCTGGCGTCGGCGAAGGCCAGCTATGTGACGGGTGCCATCGTGGCGATGGATGGTGCGGTCACGCCGATGATTTGACCCTTTGAGAAGCGAGCAAAGTCGATGCAAGGGCCGCACAACTAGACGCGAACATGGATGTGGTCTGGACGCATGCCGTTCGTGTGCCGTGCCCACGCGGCCTCGTACGCCGCTTCCATGCACCTGGCGGATCGGCTCGTATCGAACAACGGTGCGTGAGCCTTGCCGCGAGCCAGTCGCTCGCGGAACTGGATCAAGCGTTCTGGAGATTCGGCAAGTGTCACGGCGGCCGACTCGTAGGCCGGCACGCTGTCGACGACGAGCTCGGACAGGTCCGACGTCCGCAGCAGGCTCGAGGCCACCCGCGATGCGAAGGTGTCGCCTCGACATGTCAGCACCGGCAGACCTGCCCACAGGGCGTCGCTGCATGTCGTGTGGGCGTTGTAGTGAAAGGTGTCCAGGAAAAGATCCGCGCACGCGTGCCGCGCCAGATGCTGGGGCAAGGGCAGCCGCTTGGCCCACACGAGTCGGTCCGGCGATATGCCACGGCGCGCGGCTTCCGAGCGAAGCGCGGCGGACGACCCCTCGCTTCCTTCCAAAAGCCAGAGAACACTGCGCGGCGTCTTCGCGAGGATCCGCATCCAGACATCGAAGAGGTCTGGTGTGATCTTGAAGATGCTGTTGAAGTTGGCGAACACGATCCCGTCTTCCGGCAAGCCCATTGCTGCGCGATCGGGCACGAGCGCCGCGATCTGCTTCTTGTCGTCGTTGGGCTGGTAGGACCCCGGAATCAGGATGACCTTTTCCGCATAGTGCCGATAGTCGTCTGGACCGATCAGATGGGAGTCGGCCACGATGTAGTCCATGTAGTCGCACCCCATCGTTCCCGGATACCCTAGGTAGTTGACCTGGATGGGGGCCGCACGACAGGCAAAGATGTTGGTTCTTGCCCCTTCGTTGAAGCCGTTGAGGTCAACCGCAATGTCGAGCTCGAGGTTTCGAGCCATCTCGGCAATGCCGGAGTCGCTTTCATGCTCGACGTTGACGAAATGATCGAAGGCCTTCACGACGCGTTGCGTCACCGCATCCGCAGCGGTCGGCCCGATCGAAAACCCGAACCACTCGAAGCGCTCGCGATCATGGTGCTCAAGCATTCCGACAGTCAGTTGCGCGGTGGCGTGGTCGTAGAAGTCAGGCGAAAAATAGCCGATGCGCAGCTTCGCTCTGGCAGTTCGGCGCGGTTGAACTGCAAGGCTACGCGGCGGGTAGTGATCGCGCGCGTAGGTCCGGGCACAGGCGAGTTGCGTGGCCGCGCTGGCAGGCGTTGCCAGGAGTGTGTATGGTGGGGCCGCTTTCTCGCCCGCATCGGCACGAGCGACGGTGTCGGAAACAAGCATGTTCCAACCGCTCCAGCGGCATGCGTGCATGTTCTCAAGGAGGCGGTAGCCTCGGGCATAGTCTTGCGAAGGGGCGAGGCGCGACAACTGCACGAGACTTGCCGCTGCTTCATCTTCCCGCTTCAGCGCCTCCAGGCATCTTGCGCGGTCTGCCCATGTCGTCGCGTTCTCGGGGTCCAGCGCCAGGGCTCGGTCGAGGTTCTCCAGAGCCTCTTGCGCACGACCCAACTCGAGAAGCACCGAGGCTCGGCCGGACAAGGCGCGCGAAAACCCGGGATTGAGCGCAAGCGCCGAGTCGTAGCGAACGAGGGCTTCGTCAAAGGCATGCAACTCGCGCAGGCAGGAGGCCAGGTTGTAGTGCAGTTCGTACGAATCAGGCTTTTTGCGCTCCGCCCTTGAAAAAAATTCGATCGCGCGCCGATGGTCCCCGAGGGAACTGTGGGCAACGCCAAGCTCGTGCAGGCCTTCGAAGTACTCGCCCGCCTGCTGCACCGAACGCTGAATCGAACTGATGGCAGCCCGGGCTCTACCGCGCTGCAACTGCACTTTCCCCAAATAGAAAAGTGCCTCCGCCGAGCACTGCGGAAGTCGAGACGCCGCGAGCAGATGCGCCTCGCACTCGTCCAGCCGTCCGTCGTTCCCGCATACATAGCCGAGCAACTCGTGGACTCGCGAATTCTTTCCGTCAACAAGCGCCAACTGGCCCAGGATCAGCTCCGCCTGACGATGTTGCCCGGCTCGAAAATATTGTTCGGCCAGTACCAATTGCTGGCGAGTGGATAGCGGCAATGTCATATGCGAGTGTTTGAAAGTACTGAACGCTATCAAGGCCAACTGAATGCCCGATATTGGCCCAGGCCACGTGAAAACCCTTTACCGATCTCGGCGCCGAGCAAAATACTCCCCCACTTCGAGCCGGAGAGACGAGCATCTCCAAGAGCAGCGCGCATCGCTACCTCAAGATATCCATCGACGCATTCTTCATCAAGAATCCGCGTGATGCGGTCGGGTTGTACCTGAATCCACCAGACAATGCGCTGGTGCTGTGCGCGGATGAGCACCATGACACGACGAAGCTGTTCGCGACCTTCACATCGACTTTTCTCGCGTATCGGCGGGACGGCACGCTAGGCAGCCGCCAGCGCCTCGAACTTCAACGCAAGAAAATCGACGAAGGCCCGCACGCGCGCCGGCACGAAACGGCCACTCGGCAGCAGCGCATGCAGCGGGTAGGGCTCGGTGTCCCACTCGGGCAGCAGCCGCACCAACCGGCCCTCGCGGATGTCGTCGCGCACGTCGAGCGCCGATTTCAGCGAGATGCCGTGGCCCGCCACGGTCCACTCGCGCGCGAGCGAGGCGTCGTCCACGCTGCGGTTGCCGTTCACGCGCACTTCCGTCCACTGGCCGTTCTGCGCGAAGCGCCAGACGCGGTGGCGACGGCCGGAGCGGTTGAAGGTCAGGCAGTTGTGGTGCACCAGGTCTTGCGGTGTCTTCGGTACGGCATGGCGGCGCAGGTAGTCGGGCGAGGCGGTCAACACGGGGCTGGTCGTGGCCAGGGGCCGTGCCACCAGCCGCGAATCGGCCAGTGCGCCGTAGCGCAGCGCCACGTCGACCTCGTCGCGCATCACGTCGAGCGGTCGGTCGCCCACCGACAGCGAGAGCTGCACGCCGGTGTGCAGCGCGAGGAATTCGTCGAACCACGGCAGCAGCGTGCTGCGCGTGAGGTCCGAAGGCGAGGCCACGCGCAGCGTGCCGACCAACTCGCCCCGGTCGGCCGTGACCAGCGATTCGCCCTCGTCCAGCAGCTCGAAGGCGCGCACCGCGTAGTCGAGCAGCGTCTGGCCCTGCGGCGTGAGGCGCATGGCGCGCGTGGAGCGCTCGAACAGGCGGGCACCGATCTGCGCCTCCAGCCGCTTGAGCGTGGCGCTGGCGGCCGCCGGCGTGATGCCCAGCGCATGGGCCGCGGCCGTGAGCGTGCCGCCGCGCGCCGTTTGCACCAGCACCCGCAAGTCCGAGATGTTTTCAATTTTCATTTGAAAGTGTTGCTGGTTTCATGGGGCTTATCAAACCAGCCTTGCGATCCTACAGTTCAGGCATCGTTCCAGAAAGGTCCATTGCCATGAAAGCCATCGGCTACTACCAGCCCCTTCCCATCGACAACGCCGAATCGCTGCAGGACATCGAGCTGCCCGCCCCCGTGCCCGGTGCGCGCGACCTGCTGGTGCGCGTGAAGGCGGTGTCCGTCAACCCGGTCGACACCAAGATCCGCAAGAACGCCGCCCCCGAAGCCGGCCAAGCCAAGGTGCTGGGCTGGGACGCCGTCGGCACGGTCGAGGCCATTGGCAGCGGCGTGCAGAACTTCAAGGTGGGCGACCGCGTGTATTACGCCGGCTCGATCACTCGCCCCGGTGCCAACTCGGAACTGCACGCGGTCGATGAACGCATCGCAGCCATCGCGCCCAAGAGCCTCGACGACGCGCAAGCCGCCGCGTTGCCCCTGACCACCATCACCGCCTACGAACTGCTGTTCGACCGCCTGCAGGTGCCAAGGGCGGCGGCGAAGGCCAGACCCTGCTGATCACCGGTGGTGCGGGCGGCGTGGGCTCCATCCTGATCCAGCTCGCGCGCCAGCTCACGAAGTTGCGCGTGATCGCCACCGCCTCGCGCGCCGAAACGCGTGCGTGGTGCCTGGCGCTCGGTGCCCACGCGGTGATCGATCACTCGAAGCCGCTCGCGGCCGAACTCAAGGCGGCCGGCATCGGCGAAGTCGACATGGTCGCCAGCCTCACGCAGACCGAGCAGCACTACGCGCAGATCATCGAAAGCCTCAAGCCCCAAGGGCAGCTCGCAGTGATCGACGACATGAAGGTGTTCGACGCGATGCCGCTGAAGACCAAGTGCATTTCGCTGCATTGGGAAATGATGTTCGCGCGCTCGCGCTTCGAAACGCCGGACATCGCCGAGCAGGGCGCGTTGCTGGCCGAGGTGGCTGCGCTGGTCGATGCGGGGCGCATCCGCACGACAGCGAATGCGAGCTTCGGCACCATCAATGCGGCGAACCTGAAAAAGGCGCATGCGCTCATCGAGAGCGGCAAGGCGCAGGGCAAGGTGGTTCTGGCCGGGTTCTGAACTACATGGACTGCCACGGCAGTCCGCGCATGCGCTCGCGCTTTTCCTCTTCGTCGAAATGCGCGAGCGAAGGCTTGATGAGGTCGCTGCGCGCCACGACGCCGACCAGCGCGAGCGACTGCGCATCCTTCACCACGGGCAGCCGTTCGAGCCGATGACGCGCGAGGCGGCTCGCCACCGCACGGCAGTTCTCGCCCGGCAGCGCGTAGTACAGCGGCGCGTCGGCGCACGCGTCGCCGACCGTGGCAAGCGGGTCGTGGGTGCCATGCGCGGCCAGCATCGCGCGGTCGGCCACGCCGATCACCGCGCCATTGCGCAGCACCGGAAACGCGCGGTGCGCCTGCCCTTCACCGAAGTACTCGAACAGCGCCTGCGTCACCGACAGCGCCGCGTCGATGCTGCGCACCTCGCGCGTCATCACCTCTTCGACCGAATGCCGCTCCAGCGGATCGATGCCGTACTCGCGGTAGATGTGATAGCCGCGGCGCGCGATCTTCTCGGTGAGGATCGAGCGGCGCATGGTCAGCACCGTGAAGCCGTAGGCCACGGCCGAGGTGGTCAGCAGCGGCAGCAGCGCATTGCTGTCGTGCGTGAGGCCGAAGGCGAAGATGGTGGCGGTGAGCGGCGCGCGCATCACGCCGCCGAGCGTGGCCGCCATGCAGACCAATGGCCACAGCATCGGGTCGTTGCCGGGCAGCACATGCGACAGCACCGCACCGAGGCCTGCACCCATCATCAGCAGCGGCGCAAGCACGCCGCCCGAGGTGCCCGAGCCCAGCGAGATGACCCAGATGACGGCCTTCACCGCCAGCAATGCGGCCACCACGCCGAGCGCGAGGTGGTTGTGCAGCAGGTCACCGATGACGTCATAGCCCACGCCCAGCGCGCGCGGCTGGAAGTACCCGCCGATGCCGACCGCCAGGCCGCCGATGGCGGGCCACCACATCCAGTGCACCGGCAGTTTGCCGAACCAGTCCTCGACCTTGTAGAGCGAGAGCGACAACGAAGCCGACAGCGCACCGCAGAGCACGCCGGCCACCACGCACGACAGCATGGCCAGCGGGCCGGGCACGGCCGTCTGCAGCGGAAACAGCGGGCCCGCGTCCATCAGCAACGGCCGCGTGAAGCCCGCCACCGCGCAGGCCACGGCCACCGGCAGCAGGCTGCGCGGACGCAGCTCGAACAGCAGCAGCTCGACGGCCAGCAATACGGCCGCCACCGGCGTGCCGAACACCGCCGTCATGCCGGCCGTGGCGCCGGCCACCAGCAGCGCCTTGCGCTCGGCCGCAGTGAGGTGGAAGTGCTGCGCGATCAGCGAGCCGATGGCGCCGCCGGTCATGATGATCGGCCCCTCTGCGCCGAACGGCCCACCGCTGCCGATGACGATGCCCGAGGACAGCGGCTTGAGCAGCGCGACCTTCAGCGACATCTTGCTTTTGCCGAACAGGATGGCCTCGATGGCTTCGGGGATGCCGTGGCCGCGGATCTTGTCGGAGCCGTAGCGTGCCACCACACCGACGATGAGCCCGCCGACCACCGGCACCGCGATGACCCAGAGCCCCAGCGTGTTCGTGGCCGGCGAATGCTCGGCCAGCGAGAAGGTCTGGAAGAAGAACAGGTTGGTGAAGAAGCGGATCAGGTCGAGGAGCACGCGCGCGGCCACGGTGCTGATGGCGCCGATGACGGCGGCCATGACGGTGATGCGCATGAGGCGCGTGTTGAGCGCGAAGTCGCCGCGCGGCGGATGGGAGGCTGGGGTCATGGCTGTTCGGGAAGATCAATCTGCGGCACGTCGAACACACCCTTGAGCGAGCGCAGTTCGGCGCGGTGAAGTTCGGCCAGCCGCAGCAGCAGCTTTTCGCCCTTGGCCAGCAGGTGCACCTCGACCTGCCTGCGGTCGGTTTCGCTGGACCGGCGCTGCACGAGTTCGAGCGCCTCGCAGCGGGTGACGAGCGCGACCACGCCGTGCGGCTGCAGTTGCAGGCGTTCGGCAATCTCGCCCACCGAAGCCCACTCGCGCCCGGGCACGCCCTTGATGTGCAGCAACACCAGGTACTGCTGCGGCGTGAGGCCCTCGCCCTGCGCGGCGCGCTCGGAGAAGCGCTCGAAACGGCGCATCTGGTAGCGGAACTGGGACAGTGCCTCGAAGTCTTTCTTGGCGAGCTTGCGTGATGAGGCCATGGTTGGGGGTGCAGTCGGAACGGCCGCGAATATATCACGTCATGACATATATTTGCTGCGACACAATCGATGGCATGAAGACAGAACTCATTGAATTCGACACCCCGCGCCTTCGGCTGCGCCAATGGCGCGAGAGCGATCTCGCGCCATTCGCCGCGATGGCCGCCGACCCGCAGGTCATGGAATTTCTCCTGCCTTTGCCGACGCGCGCCGACAGCGACGCGGCGGTCGAACGTGCCAGGGGCCTCATCGCCAGCAACGGCTGGGGCTTCTGGGCCGTCGAGCACAAGGCGTCGGGCGAATTCATCGGCTTCACGGGACTGAACGCGCCACTGGCCACGCTGCCGTTCTCGCCTTGCGTGGAGATCGGCTGGCGCTTCGCACGGCACGCGTGGGGCCAGGGCTTCGCGACCGAAGCCGCACGCGGTGCGTTGCAGGTCGGCTTCGACCGGCTCGGGCTGGAAGAGATCGTGGCCTTCACCGCCGTCGGCAACCTGCGTTCGGCCGCAGTGATGGAACGCATCGGCATGCACGAAGACGTGGCCGGCGCCTTCGACCATCCACTGGTGCCCGAGGGGCACGCGCTGAAGCGCCACCGGCTCTACCGCATCAGCCGCGCGGCATGGCTGGCCTCGCGCAACGCCTCAGAATGAATGCAGCAGCAGCGCCGCGCCCGACACGATCGCAAAGACCTGCACGAAGATGCGCAACACGCGGCCGTTGATGCGCTGATGCACCACGCGGCTGAGCACCGCGCCCACGACCAGCGCGGGCAACAACTGGGCCGCTGCATGAAGTTGTGAGCCGTCGATGCGGCCGGTCACCATCAGCGTGACCAGCGACACCAGTTCGCCGACCAGAAAGCACAGCGCAATGGTCGAACGCATGGTGGGCGCCGGCTGGTGTTGGTAGACCAACGCCAGCGGCGGCCCGCCGATGCCGGTCGCAGTTTCGGTGATGCCGGTGACGAGCCCCGCCGCCACGAAGGCGCTGCGGCCCGGCGAGAAGGCCGGCATCATCAAGGTGACCAGCGCCGCCGCGATGGTCGATGCACCGACGAACAGCGACAGGTGGCTCGCGCTCAGCGCCGCCAGCACCCAGAGGCCGCCGACGGTGCCGAGCATGCGCCCGCCGGTGATCCAGCTCGCGCCGACACGGTCGATGGCGCCGCGCTCGCGCCACATCACATAGAAGTTCAGCGGCAGCATCAGCACCAGCACGCACACGGGCAGCAGGTCGGGGCGCACGATGCCGATCACCGGCGCGGCGATCAACGCGAAGCCGACACCGGTCGCGCCCTGCACGAAGGCGGCGATCAGCACGGCGATGGAAACGAGAAAGAGGTGCTGCGTACTCACTGCGGATTCCGTGTGCTGGTGGCGGACGCCACGGTCAGGCGGCGATGTTCGGCCGCCGTGGGGTGCAGGCGCACGATGGGCGCGCGGTCCATCGCCGCATGGGCGACACGCGCCAGTTGGTGTTGCAGCGCGCGCGCGTCCCAGTCGGGCGGCCAGCCTTCCCACAGGCGCAGGCGGCCGGCGACGAACACGGCGGTGATCTGGTCGCGATTTCCCAGGCGCACGAGGTCCCATGTGAGATCGACGGAAGTGCACATCTCCGGCGTGTCGACATCGACGATGAGGAAGTCGGCCGCCTTGCCCACGGCGATCTCGCCAATCAGGTGGTCCAGGCCGATGGCGCGCGCGCCATCGTGCGTTGCGTGGTCGAACCAGGTCCAGCCACCGCCGCTCGACGCGTCGCCAATTGCCAGGCCAAAGGCCAGCTTCTGCGCAGCCTCAGCGGCGTCCATCAGGCGGAAGGCGTCGCTGCGCGTGGCGTCGGTGCCCAGCCCGAAGCGGATGCCCATCGCGGCCATCAGGTTCGCGGGTGCCACGGCGTTGCCCTTCCACTGGCTGGCGACGGGGTTGTAGCTCACGGCGGTGTCGGTGTCGCGCAGCAGCACGAGTTCGGACGGCGTGACCAGCGTGCCGTGCGCGATCAACACCTGCGGGCCAAGCGCGCCCAGTTGCGCCAGCAGTTCGAGCGGCCGCTTGCCGCGCTGCACCACCGAACGTTCGACCGACGCAAGGTGTTCGTTGACGTGCGTCTGGAAGATGGTGCGCGCCTCGGCACACAAGGCCGACACGGCGGCCAGCATCTCGTCGGAAGCCGCTTCGGGCACCGAGATGGCGAGCGAGGGGTGCACCAGCTCCGCATCCGACCACTGCTGCAGGAAGCGTGCGGCGTGTGCCTGGATGGCTTGCCGGTCGGCGGCGGTGCTGTCGTTGCCGCCGTCGTTGCAGATCAGTCCCAGCACGCAGCGCAGCCCGGCCTCCTGCACGGCAGCCGCAACGGCGCCGATGTCGCCCGGCGCGCGCGTGCCCGCGTCGCACACGGTGGTGAAACCGCCGCGCAGCGATTCGAGCGCCGCCAGCTTGGAAGCCATGTAGACGAACTCGTCGTCCAGGCTCGACTCGAGCGGCACCCACACGCGACGGAAGATTTCGGAAGGCTCGCCATAGGCCAGCGACTTGCCGAAGGACTGCGTGAGATGGTGATGCGCATCGATCATTCCCGGCATCAGCAGCTTGCCGGGCAGATGCAGCGGCGTGAGGTGCGTGTGACGGGCGATGAGCGTGTCGGCGGGGCCGACATCGCGGAACCGGCCGCCCGCCATCAGCACGGCATGGCCGGTCGCAGGGCCGTCGCGCAGCATCAGGTGTTCGGGAACGAGCAGCAGCTCGTCGGCCGCGAAGAGCGCGGCATCAAGGTCAGAAGACATGGTGAAAAAAAGAAAGGACAGGAAAGGAAAGAAGAAGCGATGCGCGCGCGGCATACCGCGCGAAGCGGCGCCCTATTGCGAGGCCGGCGCTGCCACGGCGCTTTCGGCGCCTTCCGAGCTTTCGGCAGAGACGCGGTTGAACACCATGTTGAGCACCACTGCCGTGAGCGAGCCCATGGCCAGGCCATTGCCCAGTACCAGCTGCAGCGTGTCCGGAAACCGGCTGTAGAGGCCCGGCACGACGATGGGCAACAGGCCCATGGTCAGCGCGCCGGCCAGCACGAACATGTTGCCGCGCTCGTGCAGGTCGACCTTGCGCAGCATGTCGATGCCCATCGTGCCGATGATCGCGAACACCACCATCGCGGTGCCGCCCACCACGGCGGAGGGAATGGCGCTGGCCAGCCGGCCCAGCGGCGCCGACAGCGCGATGAGGATCAGGATCACGCCGGCCGTCGCGGTGACGTAGCGCGAGCGCACGTTGGTGGCGCGCACGATGCCGATGTTCTCGCCGCTGGTGATGATCATCGACGTGCCGAACAGGCCGCCCGCCAGCGACATCAGCGCGTCGCCGCGAATGGTGCGCGGCACCACGTCGCGCGCATCGATCTTGCGGCCCACCACTTCGGCCACCGCCACGGTCTGGCCCGTGGCCTCGACCATCGAGATGACGCTGAAGATCAGCAGCGGCACGGCCGCCACCAGGTCGAAGCGCGGCATGCCGAAGGGCAGCAGCGTCGGTGCGCTCCACAGAGGCCCGGCCGCGACGGCACTGAAATCCATCAGCCCGCAGACGGCCGCCAGCACCGTGCCGGCCAGCAGCCCCAGCAGCACCGCAAGCTGCCCGAGCGTGCCCTTGAACACGCGCGCGAACAGCACGGTGAAGCCGATGGTCGCGAGCGCCAGGCCGATGTTCACCGGGTCGGCGAAGGTGGCCGTGCCGGCCTTGCCCGCGATGATGCCGCCGTACACCTTCACGAGGTTGATGGACACCAGCAGCAGCAAGGTGCCGATGACGATCTTCGGAAAGTAGCGCAGGCAGCGCGCGAACACCGGCAGCACCAGGAAATAGAACAGCGCCGTGAGGATCACCGCGCCCGAGGCGGTCTGCAGGTCGCGCTGCTGGGCGATGGTCACGAACATCACGATGGGCGCGCCGCCCGGCACCATCACGAAAGGCAGGCGCGCACCGAACTTCCATGGCCCGAACGACTGCAGCAGCGTGCCCACGCCGCACAGCAGAAAGGTGGCGCTGATCAGGTTGACCGTGAGCGCGGCCGGCAGGCCCAGCGCCTTGGCCACCAGGAACACGGACGTGATGGGCACAGCCGCCATCACCAGCACATGCTGCAGACCGAACAGGAGCAGTTGCGAAACAGGCAGCACTGCATCGACGGCGGGGGCGTCGCTGGCACGGGACATGATCGAATCCTTTGATCGGGCTTGCTCCCAAATCGATTTGGGAGCACTGGCAAAAAAAGCCGCCGAAGCGGGTGGGGTACATTCCGTGGCAGCGAGCCCCAAAACGATTTGGGAATTGAATCACCGCTTTTTGAAAAGGTCAACGGGATGAGCACCAATCCATCGCCGCGGGCAAACATCAAGGACGTGGCACGCGAAGCGGGCGTGTCGCCGACCACCGTCTCGCATGCGCTCAACGCCCGGGGCCAGGTCGATGCGGAAACCCGTGCGCGCGTCGAGAGGGCGGCGCTGAAGCTGGGCTACCGGCCCAATCGCAATGCGCAAAGGCTGCGCACTGGCGAGGCCCACATGATCGTGCTGCTGTCGTCGATGCCGTTCGCTGTGGCGGGCGGCCCGTCGAGGCTCGGCTTCCTGATGGAGGTGGCGGCGGTCGCTGCCGCGGAGGCGCTCGACCGCCGCCTGGCGCTGGTGCTGGCACCGCCCATGGAAACCGGGCGGGTGCCGATGGAGCTGCTGGACGTCGATGGCGCGCTGGTCATCGAGCCTTCGGCGGGCGACCCGAACATGGCGTACCTGCTGCGGCGCGGCCTGCCGGTGGTGGCCATCGGCAAGCCGGCCGAAGAAGCCGCGGACGGGGCGGCGTTGCCGCCGTATGTCGACATTCATTCGGGGCAGACAACGCGCCTGCTGCTCGAGCACCTGCATGCGCAGGGCGCACGCAAGGTCGCGATGATCCTCGGCTCGGCCCAGCGCAACTCCTATGTGGAAGGCCGGGCGGCGTACCTGGCGTTCGCCGCCGGGCGCGGGCAGGCGCCGCTGCTGTCGCTGGTCGACGAGGTGGAGGGCGAGAACGGCGGCCGCAAGGCTGCGCTCGCGCTGCTGGCCGAGCACCCCGACATCGATGCCTTCTGTGTGCCGGTGGACGCCTTCGCCACGGGTACGGTGGCAGCCATCCTTGAATCGGGCCGGCGCATTCCGGACGACGTGATGGTCGCCACGCGCTACGACGGCGTGCGCGCCCGCACCTGCGTGCCGCCGCTCACGGCCGTGGACCTGCACCTGGACGAGATCGCGCAGCAAGCCATTGCGCTGCTGTTCGACCACCTGCGCGGCGACACCAGCCGGCGCCAGGTCGACGGGCCGGTGGCACAGC
Source organism: Variovorax sp. PAMC26660 (assembly GCF_014302995.1). NCBI lineage: Bacteria > Pseudomonadati > Pseudomonadota > Betaproteobacteria > Burkholderiales > Comamonadaceae > Variovorax > Variovorax sp. PAMC26660. Next base: position 3,287,524 of record NZ_CP060295.1, on the reverse strand, counting down.
TCGTGCCGCGCCTGTCGACGGCGCGCCGGGGCTGACCGCCGGCGCGGCTCACTCAGTTGGGCTTGGTGCGCGACACGCGCCACACGACATTGCCCACGTCGTCCGCCACCAGCAGCGCGCCGCTCTTGTCGAGCGCCACGCCCACCGGCCGGCCCTGGGCCTTTTCGTCGGCGGTCAAAAAGCCGGTGAGCACATCGACCGGCGGCCCGCTGGGCTTGCCGCCGATGAAGGGCACGAACACCACCTTGTAGCCCGACTTGGGTTTGCGGTTCCACGAGCCGTGCTCGCCGATGAAGACGCCGCTCGCAAACTGCTCGGGCATGCCGCGTGCGTGCGAGAAGGTCATGCCCAGCGGTGCGACGTGCGCGCCCAGCGCGTAGTCGGGCGCGATGGCCTTGGCCGCCATGTCGGGGTTTTGCGGCGTGACGCGGGCATCGACGATGCCGCCGTAGTAGCTCCAGGGCCAACCGTAGAAGGCGCCGTCTTTCACCGACGTGAGGTAGTCGGGCACGAGGTCGCTGCCGATCTCGTCGCGCTCGTTCACCACGGTCCACAGCGCGTTCGTGTCCGGGTCCCAGCCCATGCCGTTGGGGTTGCGCAGGCCGCTCGCGAACAGGCGCTTCTGCCCGGTCTTGGTGTCGACTTCCCAGATGGCGGCGCGGCCCTCTTCGGCCGCGAAGCCGTTCTCGCCGATGTTGCTGTTGGAGCCGACCGTCACATAGAGCTTGCTGCCATCGGCATTCGCGATGACGTTCTTGGTCCAGTGGTGGTTGATGCCGGCGGGCAACTGTGTCACCACCGTGGGCGTGGCGGTGATGGAAGTCTGGCCCTCGGTGTAGGGCACCTTCACCAGCGCATCGGCGTTGGCGATGAAGAGTTCGTTGCCCACCAGCACCATGCCGTAGGGCGACATCAGGTGGGACATGAACACCTCTTGCACCTCGGCCACGCCGTCGCCGTTGGCATCGCGCAGCAGGGTGATGCGGTTGGCGCTGGGCACGCCGGCACCGGCGCGCCCCATGACCTTGCCCATGACCCAGTTGCGCACCTTGGCGATGAGGCCGTTGCCGCCGTCGCTGCTGCCTTCGGGCTCGGGCGGCTTGTTGCTCTCGGCCACCAGCACGTCGCCGTTGGGCAGGGTGTAGACCCAGCGCGGGTGGTCCAGGCCACGCGCCAGGGCGGTCACGCGCAGGCCGTCGGCGGGGGTGGGCGTGGCGGTGTCGGTCCAGCCGATGGCGGGTGCCACGTTGACGGTGGGAATCAGGGTCTTGTTGGGCTCGGCCAGTTGCGGGCGCGGGCCGGTCGTGACCTCGGGCGAGAGCTTGGCGGCCTCGCCGCAGCCGGCCACAAGCAGCGCGGTGGCGACAGCCGTGAGGGCCAGGGCGGGCATCCGCCATGCGGAATCGGCCCGGCGGGTGGGTGCTTGCTGTGGTGCTTTCATGCGAAATCCTTGCGCGGCCTGGCGCCGCATACCGGCCGGATCATCCACAACCGGCGCGCCCGGGGTTGTCGGTCGTGGGCGCTTTCCGGCGTGGGCGCACCTTGTTCGCGCATCGCCGCTACCATCGCCGGATGACCGACGACCTGTTCCGCGCCGACGCTTATCTGCGCACCTGTGAAGCCCGAATCCTGCGCATCGACGACACCGGCATCGTGCTGGACCGCACCGTGTTCTATCCCCTGGGCGGCGGCCAGGCTGGAGACGCCGGCGTGCTGGTGCTGGCCGATGGCCGCGAACTCGCGATTGCCGACACCCGCAAGGCCAAGAACGAAGAAGGCCAGCCGACCAACGAATTCGTCCACGTGCCGGCCCCCGAGCAGGCCGAACTGCTCGCCGCGCTGAAGCCCGGCGACACCGTCACCGCCCGCCTCGACTGGGAGCGCCGCCACCGGCTGATGCGTTTTCACACCGCCTCCCATCTGCTGTGCCACCTCGTGCCGGTGCCGGTGAACGGTTGCTCGATCACACCCGACTACGCGCGCATCGACTTCCACATGACCGATCCGCTCGACAAGGAAGCGCTCACGGCCGGCCTCGCGCGGCTGGTTGAAGCGGCCCATCCGCTGGTCGTGGGCGCCATCACCGACGAAGAACTCGACGCCAACCCGGCACTGGTCAAGAGCATGAGCGTGCAGCCGCCGCGCGGCTCGGGCACGGTGCGCACCATCCGCATCGGCGGTGGCGATGACGGCGCGCAGATCGACTTCCAGCCCTGCGGCGGCACGCATGTTGCGAACACATCCGAAATCGGGGCGGTGATCGTGACCAAGATCGAGAAGAAAAGCGCCAACAGCCGGCGCGTGGTGCTGGGCTGGGCGCCCACGGCGGCCTGAGAACAGCCGGAACTTCGCCCCCACTGAATGCTCCGACTGACGGCATGATCTTTTCGCGCATCCAATTCGCTACGCTTCTGATAGCAACCACCGCAGCCTGCATGCCGGCTGCGGCCCAACTGACGCCCAAGGCGGGCGCGGTGGTCACCACCCCCCATGTGCGCGCCGAACTGATCGCACACGCGCCCGATGGCGTAACGCCCGGCGCACCGGTCTGGGTGGGCCTGCAGATCGTCCACAAGCCCGAGTGGCACACCTATTGGAAGAACGCCGGCGATTCGGGCCTGCCCACCGAAATGACCTGGACGCTGCCGGCCGGCGTCTCGACCGGCGAGATCGCCTGGCCCGTGCCCGAGAAGATCCCGGTCGGCAACCTCGCCAACTACGGCTACGAAAACACCGTGCTGCTGCCGGTGCCGCTGGAGGTGTCGACGCTCTACAAGCCGCCCGTGGCGCTCGCCGGCGGCACGCCGTCGATGGACATCCAGCTCAAGGCGTCCTGGCTGGTGTGCCGCAAGGAATGCATTCCCGAAGAGGGCGAGTTCACGCTGTCCCTGCCGCTGCAGGGCTCGACCGCGCTGCACAAGGCCGATTTCGACACGGCGCAGGCCGCCCAGCCGCAGCCGCTGGCGAAACCGGGCGCCATCGAGGTCAATGGCAACAACCTGCAAGTGCGGCTCGAAGGCCTCCCCGCCGCCGCGCAGGGCAAGACGCTGGCCTTCTTCCCCGAGACCCCCGAGGTGATCCGCACCGCCGCCGTCTCCGGCAAGGACTGGACCCAATCCTGGCAAGGCGGCACCTGGACCGCAACGCTGCCGCTGGCCGACCAGCGCAGCGCCAGCCCCACGGTGATGCCGGTGGTGGTGGCGCTGGCCGAAGCCGACCGGCAGGCCGGCCAGCCGGTCGCATGGCGCGCCGAAGCGCCTGTCACGGGCAACTGGCCCGCCGCGCCGCAGCGCGCCGAGGTGTCGCCCGCGCTGCAGGCGGCGCTCACCGCCAATGCGGCGAAGGCAACGGGCGCGGCAGCACCGTCCGCTGACCTGAACGCCCCGTCCTCGACCACTTTCATCATGGCCCTCTTGGGCGCCCTGCTCGGCGGCCTGCTGCTGAACCTGATGCCCTGCGTGTTCCCGATCCTCGCGATCAAGGTGCTGGGCTTCGCGCGGCAGGCGGGCAACGCCAGCGCGCACCGCAAGGCCGGGCTGGCCTACACGGGCGGCGTGATGCTGTCCTTCCTCGCGCTGGGCGGCGCCATGCTCGCGCTGCGCGCGGCCGGTGCCGGGCTCGGCTGGGGTTTCCAGTTGCAGTCGCCGGGCGTGGTGGCCGCGCTGGCCGCGCTGTTCACGCTGATCGGCCTGAACCTCGTGGGCGTGTTCGAGTTCGGCCGCGCCGCGCCGTCGTCGGTCTGCAGCGCGCAGGCCAAGCACCCGCTGGCCAACGACTTCCTCTCCGGCGTACTCGCCGTGGTGATCGCCTCGCCGTGCACCGCGCCTTTCATGGGCGCGTCGCTGGGCTTCGCGATCAGCCTGCCCGCTGGCCAGGCCCTGCTGTTGTTCGCGGCACTCGGCTTCGGGCTGGCGCTGCCTTATCTGGTGGCCAGCTTCGTGCCCGTCATCGCGCGCCTGCTGCCCAAGCCGGGGCCGTGGATGAACACGCTGCGCCGCCTGCTGGCCTTCCCGATGTTCGCCACCGTGGCCTGGCTGGTCTGGGTGCTGGGCCAGCAAAGCGGCATCGACGGCGCCGGCACGCTGCTGGCGCTGCTGGTGTGCATGGCCGCGATCGTCTGGGCGCTCACGCTGCGCGGCCGCACGCGGGTCGTGATCGCGACCGTGCTGATCGCCTTCACCGCCTTGCTGACCGGCGCCATCGGCCGCAATGTGTTGCAGGTCGTGGAGCCCGCCAAGCTGGCATCCGCGGGTGCCGGCACGCAGCGCTGGCAGCCCTGGTCGGCCGAGCGCGTGGCCGAGTTGTCGGGCGCCGGCCAGCCGGTGTTCATCGACTTCACCGCCGCCTGGTGCGTGACCTGCCAATACAACAAGAAGAGCACGCTGTCCGATGCCGAAGTGCTGGCCGACTTCGACGCCAAGAAGGTCGCCATGTTGCGTGCCGACTGGACGCGGCGCGACCCCGCCATCACGGCAGCGCTGACGGCTCTGGGCCGCAGCGGTGTGCCTGTGTACGTGCTGCAGGCGCCGGGCAAGGCGCCGGTCGTGCTGACCGAGATTCTGGGCAAGGACGAGGTTCGGGCCGCGCTGGCGAGACTCTGACTTCGCGGCAGGAGAACTTGGATGAAACCTTGTTTTTCTGTTTGTCGCGTTGTGTTTGGTTTGAGGCGCTGCTGCTGTTCAGGGCGACGCTCCCGCCGACACGGTGCTCTTTTTCGCGAATGTCCCCCGCTTCGCTCCTCCTTTATTTAGCGAAAAAGAGCCCCGTATCGACGTGAGCGTTGGACAGAGCGGTCGTTGATCGCAGGATCAATAGCAGCGTGCCCAGTGCGAATGACGCCGGGTGCTCCCCGCAGCGAAATAAAGGAGGAGCGAAGCGGGGGACATTCGCGGAGGGGAGCACCTGGTGTCATTCGCACTCGCCCTGAAAGAACAACAGCGCCCCAAACAGCAGCGCCACCAAAGACCACAAAGCATCAAATGCAAATCCTCGCCATGACATGGGTTGTCACACGCACTTGAAGAAACCGTTCTAAGCTGCAGTTGTTGTTTGGAATTTTCTTTTGGAGTTCAAGCTGGCCATGTCTCTCTCGCCATCCACCGACTCGCGTTCCCTGCGCGCAGCGCGCCATGCCCGTGCCGCCCTGAGCCGCGCTTCCCGCCGCGCCGTCGTCGCCGCCGCCGTGGCGCTGGGCGCCACCTTCCTGATGGGCACCCCCGCCTTCGCCGCGCCCGCCGTGGGCCAGCAGGCGCCCGACTTCGTGGCCGTCGACACCGCCGGCGCCAAGCACAAGCTGTCGGACTTCGCCGGCAAGTTCGTCGTGCTCGAATGGACCAACCCCGGCTGCCCCTTCGTGCGCAAGCACTACGACAGCGGCAACATGCCCGCCACGCAAAAAGCCGCCACCGACAAGGGCGTGGTGTGGCTCGCCATCAACTCCACCGAGCGCGCCGCCAGCGACTACCTGCAACCGGCCGCGCTCGATGCCTGGATGAAGTCGCAAAAAGCCGCGCCCACCGCCGTGCTGATGGACGAAGACGGCCTCATCGGCCAGGTCTACGGCGCGCGCACCACGCCGCACATCTTCATCATCGACCCCAAGGGCACGCTGGTGTACGCGGGCGGCATCGACAGCATCGCGTCGGCACGTCCCGCCGACATCAAGACCGCGACCAACTACGTGAACCAGGCGCTGGGCGAAGCCTTCGGCGGCAAGCCGATCTCGGCCGCCACCACGCGGCCGTACGGTTGCTCCATCAAGTACAAGACCTGACGACGCGCCCGCTACCCTTTGGCCAGCGCGTGACAGCTACCTGACTCCCGCAGTCAGGCAGCGGTCGGGAAGCCCGGCCTACCCTCGGCAAACACACACATGCCACAGGGGACAACAAGATGAATCCCGCGCCATCCGCCGCGCAAAAGGGCCCTGCCGCCCACGCTTCTTCCACCGCTTCCTCCTCGAAATTCGCCACCGTCCTGCGCGTGACCGGCGGCAACTTCATGGAGATGTTCGACTTCTTCCTGTTCGGCTTCTACGCCACGCAGATCTCGAAGGCGTTCTTTCCGGCCGGCAACGAGTTCGCCTCGCTGATGCTGACCTTCATGACCTTCGGCGCGGGCTTCCTGATGCGTCCGCTGGGTGCGATTTTTCTGGGCGCGTACGTCGACCGCGTCGGCCGCCGCAAGGGCCTGATCGTCACGCTCGCGCTGATGGCCACAGGCACGCTGCTCATTGCCTGCGTGCCGTCGTACGCCACCATCGGCCTCGTGGCGCCGCTGCTCGTGCTCATCGGCCGGCTGCTGCAGGGCTTCTCGGCCGGCGTCGAACTGGGCGGCGTGTCGGTGTACCTGTCGGAGATGGCCACGCCGGGCCACAAGGGCTTCTACGTGAGCTGGCAGTCGGCCAGCCAGCAGGTGGCCATCGTCGTCGCGGCCGCGCTCGGCTACTGGCTCAACGTGACCTTCACTTCGCAGGAAATCGGCGACTTCTACTGGCGCGTGCCCTTCTTCGTGGGTTGCCTGATCGTGCCGGTGCTGTTCATCATCCGCCGCTCGCTGCAGGAGACCGAAGAGTTCCTGGCGCGCAAGCACCGCCCCGACGCACGCGAGATCTTCCAGTCGATGATCAGCAACTGGGGCCTCGTGGTCGCCGGGATGATGCTGGTGTCGATGACCACCGTGTCGTTCTACCTGATCACGGTCTACACGCCCACCTTCGGCAAGTCGGTGCTGCAACTGAGCACCACCGACGCGCTGATCGTCACGCTGTGCGTGGCCATCTCCAACTTCATCTGGCTGCCGATCATGGGCGCGCTGTCGGACCGCGTGGGTCGCAAGCCGCTGCTGATTGTGTTCACGGTGCTGACGATCCTTACCGCGTACCCGTCGCTCAAGTGGCTGGTCGGCGCGCCGAGCTTCGTGCGCATGCTCGAAGTCGAGCTGTGGCTGTCCTTCCTCTACGCCAGCTACAACGGCGCGATGGTGGTGGCGCTGACCGAGGTGATGCCAGTCAACGTGCGCACCGCCGGCTTCTCGCTGGCCTACAGCCTGGCGACGGCGGTGTTCGGCGGCTTCACGCCGGCCATCGCGACCGGGCTGATCGAGATGACCGGCGACAAGGGCGCGCCAGGGCTGTGGATGACGGCCGCCGCGGTCTGCGGATTGATCGCGACGCTGGTGCTGTACCGGCGCAACGTGAACCCGGCCGATGCCGGACGCGTGCCGGCGGTCTGACGCTTCTTTTTTTCAGACAAGCCGCAGGCCTCCATCGCACTCGATCACGGTGCCGGTGGTGTAGCCGTTCTCGATCAGGAACTGGATCGCATGCGCCACGTCCTGCGGCTGCCCCACGCGGCCGACGGGCAGCGTCTCGACCTGCTGGCGGAACAGGTCGTCTTTCAGCGCGGCGGGCACGCGGTCCCACCACGGCGTGTCGACAAGGCCCGGTGACACCGCATTCACCCGGCTCGGCTTCAGTTCCCGCGCGAGGCTGCCCAACATCGCTTCGAGCGCGCCATTGATCGCGGCCAGCCCCGCCGTGCCCGGCAGTGCATTGCGCGCCGAGATCGCCGTGACAAAGGTGATGCTGCCGCCCTTGCGCAGCACCCGCGCACCGGCCTGCGCCGCTTCGAGCTGCGGCCAGAACTTGGCCTCGAAACCGCGCCGCAGCGATTGCAGGTCGAGCTGCGCGAACTCGCCCGCGCCCTCGCCGCCGCTGAGCGTGAGCACGAGGTGATCGATCGGCCCTGTCTTTGCGAAGAAGGCATCGAGCGCCGCGCGGTCGCTGGCATCGAAGGCCGCGCCGCTCACGTTCTGTCCCATGCCGCCGATGGCGTCCTGCAACTTGCCGTTGTCCCGCCCCGTCGCAATGACGCGCGCCCCCGTCGCCGCGAGCCGACGCACGGTCTCCAGGCCCACGCCAGACGAGCCACCGACCACCACCACTGTCTGTTGTTCCGAAGCCATGTCGATTCCTTTGGTTGACTGATGAGCCTTCAGGTTAGGGATCGCGGGCCTATCATTCAAATCGTTTGAAACCATGAACGACATCAACGAAAGTGATTTCAGGCGGCTCGACCTGAACCTGCTGCTGGTGTTCCACGCATTGCTGCACGAGCGCAATGTCACCCGCGCGGCCAAGCGCCTGTTCATCGGCCAGCCTGCACTGAGCGGCGCGCTCAAGCGCTTGCGCGTCGCCCTGGGCGACGAACTGTTCGTGCGCACCTCGCACGGCATGACGCCGACGCCGCGCGCGCTCGAACTCGCGCGCGTCATCGAGCCGCTGCTGCTCTCGCTGCAGCAGGCGCTGCATGCGAAGCCGGTGTTCGATCCCGCCAAGGCGGAGCGCGTGTTCCGCATCGGCCTGAGCGATGCACTCGAAGTCGCGCTGATGCCGCAGCTCATGCAGCGGCTGGCGGCCGAGGCGCCGGGCGTGCGACTGATCGCACGCGCCGCCGACCGCACCACGGCGCCCGGCCTGCTCGATGCGGCCGAGATCGAACTGGCCGTGGGCGTCTTCACCGATTGCGCCACCTGGCACCGGCAATGCGCGCTGTTCGACTGGCAGTTTGTCTGCGTCTACAACCCCGCGCTCATCAAGGCGCGCGGCAAGCGGCTCACGCTCAAGGAATACCTGCGCCATCCGCACCTGCTGACCTCCTTCAGCGCGGACCTGAGCGGCCTGGTCGACGAACTGCTGCACAAGCAGGGACTTGCGCGCCAGGTCGTGTTCTCGAGCCGAAACTTCGCGACCAACCCCTTCATCGTGCGGCAGATGCCCGCAATCACCACCGTGCCCACTTTCGCCGCGGCCACCTGGCGCGATGCACTCGGGCTGGCGGTGAGCCCGCTGCCCTTCGAAACGCCGAGCTATGCCGTATCGCTGCTGTGGACGGCGGCCCGCGACGGCGATCTGGGGCTCCAGTGGCTGGTTTCATTGATGGCCGAGGTCCTCGGCGGCAAACCCGTTCATTGACCGAGCGTGCACTGCGTGTGTACCGGGAACGCACCGGCCCCCTCGGTCCGGGTGGAAACACCGATGATGGCGAGCCCCTGCATGCCTATCCTGCGCAAGCGCCTTCGGCGCAACCACAGAGACCCACGGCATGAACGCAAACCACTTCAGCACGCTGCTCGAACACCCCGCGGACCGGCAAGCCTGCTGGGGACGCATCAACGAGTCGTACTTCGGCGCGCTGCGCGTGCAGTGCCTGGACACCGGCACCTTCGACGCGCGCATGGACGCCTATGAACTCGGGCCGCTCGGCATGTTCATGATCGAGGCGCCCTCGCACCGCGTGGCGCGGCCCGACACGCGCCACGAGATCGTGCTCGATGAGCACTACAAGCTGGTGCTGCAGCTCGAAGGCCATGGTCACATCTCGCAGCGAGACCGCGAGTTCCACCTGCACCCCGGCGACTGGAGCCTGTACGACCCGCGCGTGCCCTACGCCATCACCAACCCGGAGCGCTCGCGCCTGCTCGCCATCACGATCCCGCGCCAGCAGTTCAAGGGCATGAAGATTCCCGACCTGCACACCTGCGAGGCGCACACGCCCGCCATGCAGGGCCTCTATGCGGTGCTCGGCTCGTTCCTGACCTCACTGGCCGACCAGTTGCCTTCGTTGCCCAACGCGGTTGGCCGCTCGGTCAGCGACACCGTGCTGGGCCTGCTGGCATCGACGCTGGCCACGCATTCCGACGAGCAGTTCGGTGCGCACCCGGTGCCGGGCGTCCTGAAGGCGCGCGTGAAGCAGTTCGTGCACGCGCACCTGGCCGACCCCTCGCTGTCGCTGGACCTCATCGCGCAGCAACTGCGCTGCTCCAAGCGCTACCTGCACCGCGTGTTCGAGGACGAAGACCAGACGCTCGACCGCTTCATCTGGCAGATGCGGCTGGAGCGCTGCAGCGAAGCGCTGCGCAATGCGGCGGGCCGCCGCACCTCGGTGTCGGAGATTGCCTTTGCCTGGGGCTTCAACAGCAGCGCGCATTTCTGCCGCGTGTTCAAGGCGCAGTACGGCGTGTCGCCGCGCGAGTTCCAGCGGCGCGAGGCCGAACGGGCCGCGTCGCCTGCGCTCACACACTAGGCTGCGGATGGCGGCTTGAGCAGGTCGATCAGGAAATCGATCAGCACGCGCACCTTCGGATTCAGCAGCGGATCGACCAGGAAGACGGCATGCACGCTGGCGTCCGCACCGCCGTGCCTGGGCAACACGCGCACCAGCGATTTTTCTTCCAGCGCGTCGCGCACCAGCACTGCGGACAGGAACGCAATGCCGCGCCCCGCCTTGGCAAATTCGAGCACCGCGTCGCCGTTGTTGGCCCGCAGCACGCCCTTCGGCTTGACGGAAAACTCCTGGCCCTGATCGTCGGAAAAGCGCCATTGCTCGCCATCGCGGTTGACCGTGAGGACGATGCAGCTGTGCTGCTTCAAGTCTTCGATGGTCTTGGGTGAACCCCGGCGCCTGATGTACGCCGGGCTGGCCACCAGCACCCGGCGGTTCGCTGCGAGCTTGCGCGCACGCAAGGCTGAGTCTTCCAACCTGCCGATGCGAACGGCCACATCCACGCCCTCGGCCGCAAGGTCCACGAAGCTGTCCGTCATCACCAGGTCCAACGACAGCTTCGGGTGGCGGTCCATGAACGCCGGCAGCACCGGCACGATGTAGCGGCGTCCGAACGCCACCGGTGCGCTGATCCGCAACTCGCCCCGCACTTCGTCGCGCATGCGGCCCAGCGCCTGACCCGCGACTTCGAGCCGGTCGAATGCTTCGCGCGCTGCAGCGAGGTAGGTCATGCCCGCGTCGGTGAGCGACATCGTGCGGGTCGTGCGAAAGAAAAGCTGCACCCCAAGGGTCTGCTCGAGCAGCTTGATCTGTCGGCTGACGGCAGAAGGCGTGATCCGCAAATCGTGCGCGGCACGCGCAAAGCTCTGGTGCGCGGCCACCCGGACAAAAGCGCGTACCAGTTCCAGCGGCAGATCGGGTGTTGCGGCCATTCATTCCTCCAAGGAACGAGTGTATTTCTTTCATGCCGATCATTGAAGCGACGGCACCGTCAAGCTCTGTGCCATGACAAAGCAAGCATGCGAGGAGGCCATCACGGCCGTCACCCCTTCGACGGCACCGGCCCCACTGGGACACTATGCGCAGGGCATCCTGCACCAGGGCGTGCTGCATGTCGCAGGCCAACTGCCGGTCGATCCGCGCTCACCCGAGCGTGTCGGTGCGCACAGTGCTTTCGCCCACCAGATGCAGCAGTTGCTCGCCAACTGCGATGCGGTTCTCGAGGCTGCAGGCAGTGGCCGGGCCCGGGTGCTTTCACTGACGCTGTACCTCACCGACCTGAACCACTGGGAAGAGGCGGACCGCATGTGCGCCGCTTTCTTCGGCGCGCATCGCCCCGCACGCACGGTGCTCGGCGTTGCCAACATCCGCAAGGGCTACGCGGTGCAGGCATCCATGGTGGCCGCACTCACGGCGCAGTCCGTCCCACCCGCTGAAACGACGATGACCCAACGAACACTCTTCCATGTCGATGCATTCACTCGCACGCCGTTTCGCGGCAATCCTGCGGGCGTCGTCCTGAATGCCGATGGCATGTCCGATGAAGCAATGCAGGATCTGGCGCGCGAACTCAAGCATTCCGAAACAGCCTTCGTGTGGCGTGCCGACGCGGCCGACCACGACCTGCGAATCCGCTACTTCACGCCGACCACCGAGGTCCCGCTGTGCGGCCACGCCACCATTGCCGCGCACTTCGCGCGTGCCACGGCCTTGCAGCTCGACGAGGTGACGCTGCGGCAGAAGACCGGGGCCGGCATCCAGACAGTGGGCATCTCCCGAAGCGCCACAGGCGGGCATCGGATCGTCATGCACCAGGGCGCCCCGGTGTTTGAAGCGCCGCTCGAAGGTGCATTGCGCGAGCGCATCGTGACAGCGCTCGGGCTCGCGCAGAACGACGTTCCGGGCGAGCTGCCGGTGCAGGTCGTCTCGACCGGACACAGCAAGGTCATCGTTCCTCTGATGCCGCAGGTCGATCTCGACGGACTGCGCCCGGACATGCCCGCACTCTCCCGGCTGAGCAAGGAGATCGGTTGCAACGGCTACTTCGTATTTCAACAACCGGCCGAGGGAGAGGCGGTCACCGACGGACGGATGTTCGCGCCGGCCATCGGCATCATGGAAGACCCGGTGACGGGCAACGCCAACGGGCCGCTCGGTGCCTATCTGGTGCGCCACAAGCTCATGCCTCACGATGGTCGTGCCTTGCGCTTCCAGGGTCGCCAGGGGCGCGCGTTGCGCCGGGACGGCATCGTGCACGTCGAAGTCGGCGTGGTGGACGGCGAGCCAACGGCGGTCTCCATCGCCGGCGATGCCTGCATCCTGTTTTCTGCCGTGCTCCACGGTTGATGCATGACAAAACCGTAATCGCCGTGTCGGTCGGCGAGCGGTTGGCCTTTCTAGAGTGGGGGCGTGATGTGTTTCGTTGAGGAAACGGCCACATCACGCAGCCATCTCCAACACAGAAAGGACCTCTTCGTGAAACGCACCCTGCTCGCCCTGGGCACCCTCGCCTTCTTCTCCACCGCCTTCGCGCAGCAACCGCACAGCCACAGCGCGGAAGCCGAGGCCGACTTCGACAGCAAGCCGCAGGCCGCCGCCGAAGCCAAGAAGAACAACAAGCAACCCGGCGCCGTGCGCATCAAGGACGGCAGCACCGCGCGCGGTGAAGGCTCGGCCGTGTCGACGCCCAGCAAGACGGAGAAGGCCGGCGAAGCCCGCGCCGATGCGCGCGAAGCCAAGCCCCACACCGTGCCCACGCCCGGTGCCACACCGAAGTAAGCCGCGCCAGCAGGCGTTCTTCAGGCCGCCGCGAGATAGCTGCTGTGCAGTATCTCCGGCCGGCTTCGCAGTTCTTCCGACGAACCCGCGAAGGCCATGCGCCCGCGCTCCAGCACATAGGCGCGACTCGACACGGCCAGCGCCACCGTGGTGAACTGTTCGATCAGCAGCACGCCCACGCCTTCGCGCGCGACCTGCTGCACCACGTCCACCAGCCGCTTGACCACGGTGGGTGCGAGCCCCAGCGAGAGTTCGTCGATCGCCAGGTAGCGCGGCTTGCCGATCAGCGCCTGCGCGAGGCAGACCATCTGCTTTTGCCCACCTGATAGCGAACGCGCGGGCAGCGCGAGCTTCACGCGCAGTTCGGGGAACACCGCGAGCATCTGCTCGACGGCATCCGCCACGCGCGACGCGGGAAGCGCCGTGGCGGCAGCACGCAGGTTGTCGAGCACCGAAAGATCGCCGAGCACGCGGTGCCCTTCCGGCACCACCGCCACGCCGAGTGCGCGCACGCGCTCGGGCCGCTGGCCGTGCAACGCATGGCCTTCGACCTCGATGCGCCCGCCAATGATCGGCAGCACGCCACCGATGGCCATCACGGTGCTCGATTTGCCCGCGCCGTTGGCGCCGAGCAGCGCGGTCACTTCGCCGGGCGGCACCTGCAGGTCGATGCCATGCAGCACCGCCTTGCCGCCGCGTTGCAGGCACAGGTCGTTCACGCTCAGCATGGTGTGAAGGCTCCGTCGTTCATTCCGTTCCCAGATAGGCCTTGCGCACAGCCGGGTCGTCGAGCACCGCGCGCGTCGGGCCGAGCGCGAGGCGTCGGCCGAAGTCGAGCACCAGCGTCTGCGTGCAGGTGGCGGCGATGAGGTCGACGTCGTGGTCGATCAGCAGCACCTGCGCGCCGCAGAAGGCATGCACCGAACCGATCACGCGGCGCAGCGCGCCAGCCTCCTGCTCGGTCAGGCCCGCGCCGGGTTCGTCGAGCAGCAGCAACCGCGGCGCGCCGACCAGCGACTTCGCAATTTCGAGCATGCGGCGCTGGAACAGGTTCAGGCGATGGCCCAGCACGGTCGCCACGTCGAGCAGGCCGGTGTGCGACAGCGCACGCGCCACCTGCGCTACCGCTTCGCCGCGCGCATGCGGCACGTGGTCGAGCAGCGCGCGCACGTTGTCCCACACGCTGAGGTCTTCCACCACCTGCTCGGTCTGGAACGAACGGCGCAGGCCGAAGCGCACGCGCTCGATGGGCTTCAGGCCCAGCAGGTCGGTGCCGTCCACCGCAACAGTGCCGGTGCGCGGCAGCACGAGGCCACTCAACACATTGACCAGCGTGGTCTTGCCCGCGCCGTTCGGCCCGATGAGGCCGCACACCGGCGCATCGAGTTCGGCGCTGAGCCCGTCGATGGCCTTGACGCCGCCGAAGGCGACGGTGAGATCGCTCACGCGGATCATGGGGCGGCCTCCTTGCCGCCACGCACGAAACACTTGCGCACCGCATCGAACGCACCCACCAGTTGCCCGGCGATGCCGCTCGGCGCGGTGATGAGCGCATGCAGCAGCGCCACGCCGAAGAAGATCATCGCCAGGTAGCCGTTCACGCCGAAGTCGGTCAACAACGCTGGCACCGCGCGCAGCAACAACCCCGCGATCAGCGCGCCGGCCCAGTGGTACACGCCGCCCACCACGGTGAGCGCAAACAGCATCACTGAATCGCCGGCAGTGAAGGCACGCCCGTCGAGCTGGCCCACACCGCCCGCGAGCAGCGCGCCCGCCACGCCGGCGCAGAAGCCGGCCAGCCCGAAGGCCCAGGTCTGGTAGCGCAGGATGTTCACGCCGGCGGCCACCGCGGCCGCCTCGCCGCGCCGGATCAATGCCCACGAGCGGCCCGCGCGCGTGCGCCGGTGCAGCTCGATCAGCGCCAGCACCGCCGCGAGCCACACCGCCACGTAGCGGAAGTACGCCGCGTCGGACAGCGCCAGCGCGGGGCGCGGCATCATCAGCCGCTCGCTGCCGAACACGCGGCCCAGCCAGCCCGCGCCGCCATCGGGAAAGCCCATGACGTTGATGACGACCTGGAAGCCGCCCGCCATCATCATCGTGACCAGCGCGAGGTACAGCCCCTTGAGCCGCAGCGCAGGCAGGCCCGCGAGCATGCCCACCACGCACGACAGCAACCCACCCGCGAGCACCGACAGCTCGAAGGGCCAGCCCAGCCCGTGGCCCGCGCGCAATGCGATCCAGCCGCCCGCGCCGAGCAGCGCGTACTGGCACAGCGACACCAGACCCAGTTGCCCGTAGAGCAGCGCCACGCCGGCCGCTGCAATCGACAGTGCGAGCGAGGAAGTGAGCGTCTTGATCCAGTACGCATTGGCCAGCCACGGCACGATCAAGGCGATGAGCAGCACGCAGCCCACCATCACAGCCAATGAAATGCGGGCGCGTCGCGTCGCCTCGGCCAGCGAGGCCGGCAATTGCGCGATGTCGTCGGGAGCCGGCGGCGCGCCAGTGAAGATCGAAGCGCTCATGCCTGCCGCGTGCCCGTGCGAAAGAAAACGATCATCGCCAACGCGATCAGGAACGGCGTGGCCGTGCGAAAGGCCGCGAAGCCCGGCACCGTGATCGCCAGCGCCTCCAGCACACCGATGGCGATGCCGCCCGCCACCGTGGCAGGCAGCGAATGCAGGCGGCCGATGATCGCGGCGGCAAAGGCCGGAATCACCAGGAAGGTCAGCAGCGTGGCCTGCAGCCGCACGATGTTGGCGAGCAGCAGCCCGCACACGCCGGCGAAGGCACCGCTGAGCACCCACGCCACGGTGTCCACGCCGAGCACGCGGATGCCCAGCAGCGCGCTCAGGTCGCGGTCATTCGCCAGCGCGCGCATCTTCAGGCCCACGCGCGTCTTCGACAGCAGCAGGCCGACGCCGCCCATCATCAGCACCGCGAGCGCAAGCCCCACGGCGCGTGTGTGGGTGAGCCGCACCTCGACTTCGCCCAGCACGAAGTCGATGGCGCCCGAGTCGGTGGGCAGCACCAGCCGGCGCGGCTGCTCGCCCCAGTACCACTCGGTAAAACCCACCACCACCAGCGCGAAGCCCAGCGTGGCGATGCTGCGGATGGTCGGGTCGCGGTGCGACAGCCTCGGCGCCAGCAACCGGCCGTAGGCCAGCGACAGCAGCATCGACGTGACGATGGCCGCGCACCACGCCAGCCCCTGCGGCCAGTCCGCTTCGAGCATCGACCAGGCCACGTACGCACCGATGGCGCCGATGGCACCGAAGGCGAAGTTCAGCACGCCCGACGAACGATAGAGCACCACCAGCCCCACACCCGAGAGCGCGTACACGGCGCCCAGGCCCAGACCCGAGATGACGAAAGGCAGGTAGTCCTCCATGGCCCGGCGCGCTTACTTCAGGCCCATCTTCAGCTCGTCCGCGCGGATGTCGACCAGCTCCGGGTCTTCCGCCGTCAGGCAGCCACCGGGCGCGAAGCGCCAGCCGTTGCCTTCGGGGCTGGCGACCGGGCCGCTGTTATTGGCGTTGTGGCGGTTGCCGTTGCCCACGTAGAAGGGCTTGCACAGGATGTCGCTCTTGAAGTCGCTGACCTTGCGCAAGGCATCGGTCACGCCTGCGCGGTCGATCTTCTTCGGATCCATCTTCAGGAGCGCCTGCGTCACGATGCGCGCGGCCACGTAGCCGCCTTGCGAGAAGGTGTCGCGCGGATCGCTCTTGGCGCCGTACCTGTCCATCACCGCGAGCCAGTTCTTGTTGTCGGGGCCGGCCGATTCGAGCGGGTTGAATTCGAGGTTGACGTCGAAGTTGCCCTTCCAGTAGGGGCCGATGGCCTTGGGCACGTCGGTGTTGTAGGCCGGCGCGGCCGAGACGAAGTGGATCTTCTTGCCCAGGTTCTGCTGCTCGGCCGCGGCCAGCATCGGCACCAGGATGCCCTTGGGCACGTTCATGATGATGGTGTCGGGCTTCTTCGCGGCGGCCTGCAGCATGGTCGAGGTGGCATCGGCCGAGCCGGGGTCGATGGCAATGGTCTCGACTTCCACGCCGTTTTTCTTGCCCCATTCCTTCGGCCCTTCGCAGGCCCAGTTGCCCAGGCTGGGGATGTTCGGAATGATGCAGACCATCTTTTTGGCCTTGTACTTCTGTGCGGCGTACATGGCGGCGATGGTGGCCGACACGCGCGGCCCCGCATTCACCGGCACGTAGTTGCGCGCGTTGAAGCATTCACGCGGCACGCCGGTGCCGGCAATGACCATCACGCCTTCGTCGGCATACATCTTGGCGTTGGCGCCGCACTCCACGAAGCTGGTGCTGCCCGCGAGCGCGACCACCTTGCGGTCTTTCACGAGCTTGGACGCGACCTGCGCGGCGGTCTCGGGGTTCCACTGATCGTCGACCACGATGTAGTCAACAGGGCGGCCGTTGATGCCGCCGTTGGCATTGACGCACTTGAAGTACGCGGCGGCCGCCTGGCCCGAGGCGCTGAAATCGTCGGGGCCGGTCTTGCCCACCACGGCACCGATGGGAATGGGCTCGCCCGTCGCGGGTTTGCCGGTGTTGAGGCCGCAGTCGGGCCCGGACTGCGCCCATGCGCCGCTGAAGCCCGCCAGGCCCATGGCGCCAACGACGGCCGACAGCGCGATCTTCTTTGTTCTCAGCATGATGATGTCTCCTTTGTTTGATCGGAACCGGTGCGGCGAGGGCGTGCCTACACCGCCATGCACACGCTCTTGAGCTCGGTGAAGCTCTCGACCGCGGCGCGCCCCAGGTCGCGCCCGTAGCCCGACTGCTTCACGCCGCCCAGCGGCAGCGCGTTGTCGAGCACGTTGTGCGCGTTGACCCAGACCACGCCCGCCTGCAGGCGCGGCACGATGCGGTGCACGGCCGAGAGGTTGTTCGACCACACGCTGGCGGCCAGGCCGTAGGCGCTGTCGTTGGCCAGGCGGATCGCGTCCTCGATGTCGTCGAAGGGCACGACCGTCGCGACCGGGCCGAACACTTCCTCGCGCACGATGCGCATCGAAGGCTGCGTGTCGACGAACACGGTCGGCCGCACGAAGCAGCCGCCGTCGAAGGCGCGGCTGCCGCCGGTGACCAGCGTGGCGCCCTCGGCCACCGCGCCGTCGATGTGGGCCATCACGCGCGCCACATGGCGCTTGGACACGAGTGGCCCGAACTGCGCCTGCGGATCGAAGCCCGAGCCGATGTGCAGGCTCTCGGCCGCGTGTGCCAGTTGGCGCACCACCTCGTCGAAGATGCCCCGCTGCACGTACACGCGCGAGCCCGCCGTGCACACCTGCCCCTGGTGAAAGAAGATGCCGTTGGCCGCGCCCTGCGCCGCCGCCGCCGGGTCGGCGTCGTCCAGCACGATGAGCGGTGACTTGCCGCCCAGCTCCAGCGTGAAGCGCGCCATGTTGTCGACCGCCGCGTGGCCGATGCGCTGGCCCACGGCGGTCGAGCCGGTGAAGCTGATCTTGCGGATGTCCGGATGCGCGGCGAGCGCGGCACCGGCGGTGGCGCCGCGTCCGCACACCACGTTGAGCGCGCCGGGCGGAAAGCCCGCCTCGATGGCCAGTTCGGCCAGCCGCAGCGCGGTGAGCGGCGTTTCTTCCGAGGGTTTGAGCACCACCGTGCAACCGGCCGCAAGCGCGGGCGCCACCTTCCACAGCGCGATGGCGAGCGGGAAGTTCCACGGCACGATGGCCGCGACCACGCCGACGGGTTCGCGCCGCGTGTAAGTCACCCATTGCGGGCCGGGAATACCGATGGAGTTGTCGAGCGTCTGCCCTTCGAGCTTGGTGGCCCAGCCCGCCATGTAGCGCACGAACTCGGCGCCGCCCCCCACGTCGACCATGCGCGCGATGCCGCGCAGCTTGCCGCTTTGCAGGGTTTCGAGCGCGCTGAGTTCATCGGCGTGCGACTCGATGAGCGTCGACAGCGTGTAGAGCATGCGCTCGCGGTCGGCCGGGCGCAGCGTCTTCCATGCGGCACTCTCGAAGGTGCGGCGCGCGCTCGCAACGGCGGCGTTCACGTCGGCCGCGTCGCTGTCGGGGGCTTCGGCCACCGTCATCTCTGTGGCCGGATCGACCACCGGCAGGTAGGTGCCGTTGGCGGGCGCCACCTCGCGGCCGTCGATGTGGTTGCCGCGCCGGCGCTGCGCCAGCAGGCCCACCAGGCCGAGGTGCTCGAGCGACAGGTCTCGCAGATTCATGGGTTGGCTCCGGGGCGATGCGTTGAATGGGTCAATGAAAGGAAGAGGCGCAACTCAGGACATGGCCCGCGCCACGAGCAGCGTGTCGGTGAACTGCTCGAAGCGCCGCACCTTGCCGCCCTGCACCTGCCACACATGTGCCACGCGGGCGTGCATGGTCTTGCCGGTGGCGCGGTGGCGGCCGTGGTAGTCGCCGATGCCGACCACGGTGTCGCCGCCGTCGACCAGCCGTTCGAGCACGAAGCGGTAGCCCTCCCACTCGGCGCCCAGCGCCTTGAAGACTTTCTCGATCACCTGGGCCGGCCCGACGTGCGTGCCGGCGCAGGGAAAGCCGGCCATCTCGGTCCACTGCACGTCGTCGGCCACGTCGGCGAACATGGCTTCGAGGTCCTGGCGGTCGGAGGCGGCGTAGTGATCGGCAACGATCTGATGGGGCGTGCGCATGAAGGAAGGCTCCTGGTGTGACAGCAAGAAATGAAGAAGATCAGACCGGCCCGAACTCGGGCGGATAGAAGGTCTGCGAGGCCTTGCGCATGAAGGCGCCGGCCGGGTTGTTGGCGACTTCGCCGGTGCCGGTCACGCCGAGGAACTTGCCGGTCGAGCGGCCGCTCGCGAAGTCGAAGAAGAACACCGACGCGACGGGAATCAGGAACTCGCGGAAGGTGAAGATGTACTGGTCCTCATCGAACTTGTAGTAGCTCGCGAGGTCGACATCGCCATGCCCGCGCTGCACGCCCACCAGGCATTGCCAGGCGTAGCGCTCGGCGCTCAGGTAGGTGTGCTCGTAGGTGTGGTTGGGGCTGTAGGTCTGCCAGGTGCGCAGGCCGATCAGGTCGCGCGTGGGCTGTGGCACGGGGCCGGTGACGAGGCCGCCTTCAAGCGTGCCGACCCAGAAGTCCTGCGGCACACGCGGCTGGCCTGCGGCTTCGTCGGCGCCGACGATGCGGCAACGGATCGCGAGCACGCGGCGGGTGCGCGTGTTGAGCACGATGCTCAATGCCTCGGTCGGGCGGCTGGCCTGGGTGATGTCGAGGAAGAAAGTGTCGGGCGCGACCTCGATGGCCTCGTACCAGTCGCCGTTGCCTTGTCCGCCGCGTGCGCCCTGCTCGCTCCAGTCCAGCGCATGTTGAGAGCGCGGCTGCAGCGTGAGCTGGAAGTCGGGCAACGCGAGCTTCAGTGTCTGGCCGGCAAGTGCGTCGGTGGCGGACAGGCGATTGGTAGCGATGCCGAGGGCGAACTGGTCGTAGGTCTTCCAGTCAGCGGGCTTGGTGGCTTCGTTGCTCATGGCGTTTTCTTTCCTTGCCTCTCAGGCGTCATGCGCGAAGGCGATGGTGGGCAGGTCGACCGCGGACGCGCCGCCATCGACCATCAGCGAACTGCCGGTGACCATTGCGGCCAGCGGCGAGGCGAGGAACAGCACCGCGTTCGCCACGTCTTCAGGGCTGGCGGGGCGGCCCATCGGCACGTCGCGCGTGACGAGGTCGTAGGCGGCGTCGGCACCGGACAGCCGGTACTTGTCGACCAGCACCTGCATCTGTTCGTCCGCCATCTCGGTACGCACCCAGCCGGGGCACACGGCGTTCACGCGCACGCCCTGCTTGCCGTAGTCGCGCGCCAGCGAACGCACGAGGCCGATGAGCGCGTGCTTCATCGTCACGTAGCCGATCACGCCGGGGCCCGCGAAGTGGCCGGCGAGCGAAGAGAGCACGACGATGTTGCCGCGCCGCTCGATGAGTTCGGGCAGCAGCTCGCGTGCGCAGACGAATGCGGTGTCGAGGTTCAGGCGCGTCGAGAGCGCCCACGAGGCATCGTCGGTAGACAGCGCATCGCCCACGCCGTGGCCGCCCGCGTTGGCGACGAGCACGTCGATGCGGCCGAACTTTTCGCGTGCGGCGGCGAGTGCGTGCTGCACGTCGGCGGTGCTGGCGGCATCGCCTGCAACGGCCAGCCCGCCGAGCGTTGTTGCAACCGCTTCGAGCTGCGCGAGGCGGCGCCCCATCAACACCACGCAGCCGCCCGCTGCGGCGAACTGCGCGGCCACCGCCGCGCCGATGCCGGTGCCGCCACCGGTGATGAATGCGACCTTGCCGGCCATCGATCCTGTGGAACTCATTCGCTCTGTCTCCTTGTTGAGTGGGACTCTAGGTTTCAGCGCGCATCGGCGATTGACCGAACGCGCAGTGTTCGTTGCCCGACAGCGCGGCCTTGTCCGATCGCGGTCACGCCGTCTGCCCCAGCACGAAGGCCGCGCAGCGCTCGGCCAACATCACGGTCGGCGCATTGGTGTTGCCGCTGACCAGCGAGGGCATCACCGAGGCGTCGCACACGCGCAGCCTTGCCACGCCATGCACGCGCATCTGCGCATCGACCACGGCCATGTCGTCGCGGCCCATGCGGCAGGTGCCGCTCGGGTGGTAGACGGTCTTGGCGCGCTGGCGCACATAGGCCTCGATGGCGTCGTCGGCCATGTCCTCGGCCGCGGAAGGCGCGAGCTCTTCGGACACCACTTCGCGCAAGGCCGGCGCGCGCAGGATGCGGCGCGCCAGCTTCACGCCGCGCACCAGCGTGTCGACGTCTTCCTGCGCCTGCAGGTAGCCGCCGTCGAACAGGATCGGTGCCATCGGGTCGGGGCTGCGCAGCCGCACGCTGCCGCGCGATTTCGGCCGCAGGAAGCAGGGGTTGATCGACAGGCCGTGGCCGGCCAGCGGCTCGCGGTCGACATCGCCCACGAGCACCGGCAGCACATGGAACTGCAGGTCGGGCCGGCCTGCGCCGGTGGTGTCGACGAAGCCGCCGCTCTCGACCACGTTGGAGCTGAGCAGGCCGGTGTTGAAGAGCGTCCATTGCAGGCCGTGCTTGAGGGCGGCCAGCCCGCGGTCGTTGCCCAGCAGGCTGATGGGCTCGCGCGTGCGGCCGTAGACCGACACCTCCAGGTGGTCCTGGAAGTTCTCACCCACGCCGGGCAATGCGTGCGTCACCGGAATGCCGTGCGCCTGCAACTGCGCACCGGGGCCGATGCCCGAGAGCATCAGCAGCTTGGGCGAGGCCAGCGCGCCGGCCGAAAGAATCACTTCTTCGCGCGCAGTGGCGACGATCTCTTCGCCGCTGCCGTCGCGGCCGGTGCGATAGACAACGCCGGTCGCGGCGCCGTCCTGCGTCAGCACGCGCGTGACGTGCGCGCCGGTGACCACCGTGAGCTTCGGGTGGTCGCGCACCGCCGCGAGGTAGGTGGCGGCCGTGCTGGCACGGCGGCCCTCGAAGGTGGTGGTCTGGTAGAAGCCCACGCCGGCCTGTTCGGCACCGTTGAAGTCGTCGTTGTAGGACAGCCCGGTCTGCTGCGCGGCGCGCAGGAAGGCCAGGCTCAGCGGATGGCGAAAGCGGGTGTCGCTCACTTTCAGCGGGCCGGTGGTGCCGTGCAGCCCGCAGGCCAGCCGCGCATTCGACTCGGCCTTGCGAAACCACGGCAGCACGTCGCGCCAGCCCCAGCCCTCGCAGCCCTGCGCCTGCCAGCCGTCGTAGTCGGCCGGCGTGCCGCGGATATAGACCATGGCGTTGACCGAGCTGCCGCCACCGAGCGTGCGGCCCTGCGGCACGAACATCTTGCGTCCGCCGGCAGCGGCCTGCGGCTCGCTCTCGTAGGCCCAGGTGCGCTCGGTGCCGATCACGCGCACGAAGGTGGCGGGCATGTGGATGAAGCGGTCGTTGTCCGGCGGCCCTGCCTCCAGCAGCAGCACGCTGCGCCCCGCCAGCACCAGCCGGTGCGCCAGCACGCAGCCGGCCGAGCCGGCTCCCACCACCACGAAGTCGAAGACCTGTTGCGCCATGTTGCTTGTCCCGTTTTTGATCCGAAGTTCCAGGGTGAATCGACATTCAAACGGGGCCCCGTTGGCCCGCTTTGCACCCGGATGCGCGAAGGGCGGCGCAGGCCAGAGTCATCTCTGGTCAAGCCGCCCGACAAAGCAGGCGGGTGCAAAGCGGGCCAACCCGAAGGGAAGGACGAATGCCGGGCGCATCGCGGCGTTGCGGCTCGCTTGCGTAGCCGAGCTACGCGGCGCTCATCGCGCCTTGCGCTGCACCCGGCATTCGTCCTTCGCGGCCCCGTTTGAATGTCGATTCACCCTGGTGTTGCAGGCGGATGCTCGGGGCTGCGGCGCGCCGTGGCGCACCGGGGCGGGTTGGTGCAACTCAAATTGCGCTGTCGGTCAATATGCGGGCCCCTGCGACAATCGCGGGATGCCTTTCGCCCCATTGCAAAACGACACTTTCCTGCGGGCCTGCTGGCGCCAGGCCACCGACCACACGCCCGTCTGGCTGATGCGCCAGGCCGGCCGCTATCTGCCCGAATACGTCGCCACGCGCGCCAAGGCGGGCAGCTTCATGGGGCTGGCGACCAACACCGACTACGCCACCGAAGTCACGCTGCAGCCGCTGGCGCGCTACCCGCTCGACGCCGCCATCCTGTTCTCGGACATCCTCACCGTGCCCGACGCCATGGGCCTGGGCCTGTCGTTCGAGGCCGGCGAAGGCCCACGCTTTGCGCGCCCGGTGCGCGACGAAGCGGCCGTGGCCGCGCTCGAAGTCCCCGACATGGACAGGCTGCGCTATGTGTTCAGCGCGGTGGCCTCGATCCGCAAGGCGCTCGACGGCCGCGTGCCGCTGATCGGCTTTTCGGGTAGCCCGTGGACGCTGGCCTGCTACATGGTCGAAGGCGCTGGCTCCAGCGACTACCGGCTCGTCAAGAGCATGCTGTACAGCCGCCCCGACCTGATGCACCGCATCCTCGCGGTCAATGCCGATTCGGTAGCCACCTACCTCAACGCGCAGATCGACGCCGGCGCACAGGCCGTGATGGTGTTCGACAGCTGGGGCGGCGTGCTGGCCGACGGCGCCTTCCAGGAATTCAGCCTCGCCTACACGGCGCGCGTTCTGGCGGGCTTGAAGCGCACCGGCCCTGACGGCCAGCCCGTGCCGCGCATCGTGTTCACCAAGGGCGGCGGTCTGTGGCTGGACGCCATGCGCGAGCTTGATTGCGAAGTGCTGGGCGTCGACTGGACGGTGAACCTGGGCGTCGCGCGAAAGCAGATCGCCGAAGGCGCCGACGACAAGGCCAAGGCGCTGCAGGGCAACATCGACCCGAACGTGCTGTTCGCGCCGCCCGCGCAGATCGAAGCCGAGGTGGCCAAGGTGCTGCAGGCCTTCGGCAAGCCGCACGCCGACCGCAACGCCAAGGGACCGACCCACATCTTCAACCTGGGCCACGGCATCAGCCAGTTCACGCCGCCGGACCATGTGGCGGCGCTGGTCCAGGCGGTGCACGCCCAGTCGCGCGCCCTGCGCCGTTAAAAGTGTGACTCAAAGGGCGAACCGTGCGCAGACGCCGGAACGCCCTCAAAAGTCGGTTCGCAGCCGTTTGTCAAGCTCAAAAACGGTATTGCGGTCCAGACTTATGCACAAAATCCGTGTTGCACTGCGCAAGATTATCTGAGGCACCCCTCTCTTTGCTACCAAAGAGATAGCGACGCTAAGTGGTTGATTTATATAGGATTTGATTTTTGCTTTTTTTCCGGGCAATCCAGTCAGAGCCTTGATTTTCAAGGCTCGCCAGCGTGTCGAGCCCGGTTGTCAACAAAGTTATCCACAGAAACTCTGGATGGCAGGCAAAGCGCTGAAAAATCAACGACTTAAGCGGTTTTGTTCAAAGTCGCATTAACAAACCTTTCCAACAGGCCCGCCCATTTCCACAACCCACCCAGCCCCTGAACCGGGCGCCACGACGACGGACGGCAGCGCTGCGCCGGCGCCCGCGAGTGCGCCGGCGGCCTTGTCATGGCGGCTCGACATCGCGGTGCAGACGCCGGCGCATGCCGCGCTCGGCGACCTGCTGAGCTACGCCGGCGCGGAGCCGCTGGTGCCCGGCACGCTGGTGCGGGTGCCGCTGGGCCGGCGCGAGGTGCTGGGCGTGGTCTGGAACGAGCCCACTTCGCTGGCAGGGGCCGAGCCCGACATGGCGCTCAAGCCCGTGGGCGCGGCGCTCGATGCGCTGGCCCCGCTAGGCGAAGCCTGGCGCGACCTGGTGGCTTTTGCCGCGCGCTATTACCAGCGCTCGATCGGCGAAATCGCCCTGGCCGCCCTGCCGCCGCAACTGCGCGACCTGACGACCACGCAACTGGCGCGGCGCCTGAAGCGCAAGACAACGGCCGGCCCGGTCGCCGAGACGACCGAAGCCGCCAACCTGGTTGCCCTGAGCGCAGAGCAGACCAGCGTGCTGGCCCGTATCGAGGCCGAAAGCGGCACCTTCCTGCTGGTCGGCAGCACCGGCAGCGGCAAGACCGAGGTTTATCTGCGCTGCGTGGCCGAGCTGCTGGCGCGCGACCCCGAGGCACAGGCGCTGGTGATGGTGCCCGAGATCAACCTCACGCCGCAATTGGAAGCACGTTTCAAGGCGCGCTTCGGTGACGAAGCCGTGGTGTCACTGCACAGCGGCATGACGAATCCGCAGCGGCTCGCGAGCTGGCTGGCGGCGCACAGCGGCGCCGCGCGCATCGTGCTGGGCACGCGCATGGCGGTGTTCGCGTCGATCCCGGGGCTCAAGCTGATCGTGGTCGACGAGGAACACGACCCCAGCTACAAGCAGCAAGAAGGCGCCCGCTATTCGGCACGCGACCTGGCGGTGTGGCGTGGGCAGCGCGAGAGCGCAAAGGTGATCCTCGGGTCGGCCACGCCCTCGCTCGAAAGCTGGCACCAGAGCCGCTCCGCCGAAGGCGAAGACCCGGGTGGGCGCTATGTGCGGCTGGCCATGCCCTCGCGCATCGGCGCGGGCGAATTGCCGGCGGTGCGGCTGGTCGACATGAACCTGCAACCGCCGAAGACGGTGCTGTCGGGCGCGCTGCTCGACGCCATCGGCCAGCGCATCGCGCGCGGCGAGCAGAGCATGATCTTCCTGAACCGGCGCGGCTATGCGCCCGTGCTGGCCTGCGGCGACTGCGGCTGGAAGAGCGAATGCCCTCACTGCAGCGCCTACCGCGTGTTCCACAAGATCGACCGCACGCTGCGCTGCCATCACTGCGGCTTTACAGAGCGCGTGCCGCGCGCCTGCCCGGCCTGCGGCAACCCCGACATCGCGCCGGTGGGCCGTGGCACCGAGCGGCTCGAAGAGCACCTGGCCGAACTGTTCGCGGCCGTGACGCGCCCCGACGGCAGCGCGGTGCGCATCGCGCGCATCGATGCCGACAGCACCAAGAAGCAAGGTGCGCTCGAATCGCAGCTTGCCGCCGTGCATTCGGGCGAGATCGATGTGCTGGTCGGCACGCAGATGATCGCCAAGGGCCACGACTTCCGGCGCATCACGCTGGTGGCCGCAGTCAACCCCGACGGCGCGCTGTTCTCCAGCGACTTCCGCGCGCCCGAGCGGCTGTTCAGCCTGCTGATGCAATCGGCGGGGCGCGCGGGGCGCGACGCCGCCTACCTTGCGGCGCAGGGCGCCACGGCCGAGATGTGGATCCAGACGCACCATGCGCAGCACCCGCTGTTCATGGCGCTGCGCAGGCACGACTACGCCGTGTTCGCCCAGCAGCAGCTCGACGAACGCCGGGCCGCCGGCATGCCGCCTTTCGCGTTCCAGGCACTGCTGCGGGCCGACGCGCGCGAGCAGTCGGTCGCGCAGGCCTTCCTGAACATCGCGGCCGACAAGGCGGAGGCACTTCCAGGCGCCGACCTTGTCACGCGCTACCCGGCAGTGCCGCTGGCCATCCAGCGCGTGGCGAATGTGGAACGCGCGCAGATGCTGATCGAAAGCCCCTCGCGCGCCGCGCTGCAGCGCCTGCTGGCGGGCTGGCAGCCGCTGCTGCACGAACTGCGGCGCACGCCCGAGGGCAAGGGCGTGATCCGCTGGCTGGTCGACGTCGATCCGCACAGCATCTGAGCCGGTTGTCCTGCAAGACAGGACCGACGGCGCCACCAAGGTGATTTGCATGAACACACCATTTACCCCTGTACACACGAGCGGCCGCGCACGCATCGGCATGCTTTGGGTGACGGCGCTGCTGCTGGCGCCCGTCGCGGCACTGGCGCTGCAGGCTGCACCGGCCAACGGCGGCGCGCCCGCGCTGCGCAACAAGCTCCAGGCACTCGCACCGCAACTGGCGCGCAATGCCTTCAAGCGGCCGCTCACGCTCGAATCGACCGAGGCTCCGGACCGGCTGAGCGGCGATGTCTACGCGCTGGTCGACCATCCCTTCAACGCCGTGAGCGGCGCGCTGCGTGAGCCCGCCGCGTGGTGCCAGGTACTGATGCTTCACCTCAACACCAAGCACTGCGCCGTCAAGGCCGGTGGCGGCACGCTCGCGGTGGCCGTGGGGCGCAAGTTCGACCAGCCGCTGTCGGACGCGCAGAAGATCGACTTCGCCTACAGCCTGGGCAAGGCGGACCCGAACTACCTCAACGTGCGCCTGAGCGCCGCCAGCGGACCGATGTCCACGCGCGACTACAGCATCGTGCTCGAAGCCACGCCGGCCGATGGCGGCAAGACGGCCATCCACCTTGGCTATGCGTACGCCTACGGCACCGCGGCGCGGCTGGCGATGAAGGGCTACCTGGCCACGCTGGGCAGCGACAAGGTCGGCTTCACGCCCCAGGGGCAAGGCGAGTACGTCGGCGGCGTGCGTGGGGTGGTGGAGCGCAACACCATGCGCTACTACCTGGCGATCGACAGCTACCTGGATGCCCCCGCCTCGGGCCAGCTGGAGCAGCGGCTGGGCAGTTGGTTCGACGCGACGGAGCAATACGCGCAGCAGCTTCACGAAGTGGACCGCAACGACTACCTGGTGATGAAGCGCCACGAGTTCCAGCGCCTGGAACAGGACACGGCCCCGGGCTAGTTCTACGGCATTCCTGACGCCTCGATGGTCAGTGGTAGCCCGTGGGCTCCTTGCCCATGTCGACGTAGCGCAGTTCGTTGTGTCGTCGCCGCGCAATGCTGCTGGGCCAGGCGAACACCACGAGGCTCAGCGCCGCGAGCGCAATCGCGCTGGCGGTGCCGATCTTGCCGGCGTGCCAGAACCAGCCCGCGCCAGCGAGCCAGGCCACCCACACCAGGATGCGAACCAGTATTGCCATAGCGCGCCCCATTCACATCTTTGACTGGCGACCACTGTAGCAGCGCTTCTGCAAACTGAAGCATTCAACTGAAGTGGTAGCGGCCCCTATGCCTTACGGCCTGCCCTTTGTCCTACCCCCAAATTTGTGAAAAACCAGTTGACGGCAGGGCATGCCGCTGTTCAAGCTGTAAAGGCGCGAACTCATCCCGGATCGCGCGTTCCAAACATGCTCGCTCATCGCAAAGGTCGCCGTGAAACCGTCGTCTTTTTCTGCTTGGGTTCTGTCATTCACCTGCCTCGCATGGACCATGGGAGCGCCTGTTTCCGCGGCCGAGCTTTCACTGCAGGGCAGCCGGCTGGTGGTGTCGGGCACGCTCGACGGCAGCGCGATCAAGGACTTTACACAGCAGTTGGGCAGCGGCACGGTGCACACCGTCGTCTTTGAAGACTCGTTCGGCGGCACCGCCGAAGCGGCCGGCGCCTTTGCCGATGCGATCCGGCTGAGCGGCGTGCAGACCGAGGTGCGGGGCCAGTGCATGGCCGCCTGCGCCTATGCCTTCCTGGCCGGCAAGACCCATCGCTTCGGCTACGGCCTGCAGGTCAACGGCATCCTGCTGCCGGTGGCGGCACGGCCCACGGCGGCCGAACTGGCGGTGCGCTGGCGCGGCGACGAAGCCCACAAGACGCTGGCCGATTTCACGCCGCCCGCGGCCGCCGTCACGACGGTGGCCGCAGCGGCCCCGGTGGCAACCCCCAAGCCGGTGGAAGCCAGCGCGCCTCCCGTCAAGGACAATTGGCAGCCCGACCACGGCGTGCTGTTCACCGCCAGCCCCTCGCTGTTCGGACGCATCTACAACACCTACTACTGCGACGGCACGCAGGGCCGCGACTTCTCGAAGTGCGAGCGCCTGCCCGATGCCGACCCGTACAAGCTCGGCGTGCTGACGCCGTAGCCGCCCATCGGCTCAGCGCAGCGCGCCGACCGCCAGCGGAAAGCTGAAGAAGGCCACCACCGTCGTCCACAGGATGATGCGGGCGATACGGCCGTTGTCCGCGCCGAAGCGTTCGGCCAGCATCGACACATTGCTCGCGCTCGGCAGCGCCGCAACCAGCACGATCACCACCAGCGCGGCTGGCGCCAGCGGCAGGCCCAACGCCATGACGGCGAGCCCCAGGCCCCAGACCAGCAGCGGATGCACCAGCAGCTTGACGGCCACCACCGGCAGCACATCGCCCCACGGCGCCTTGGCGGCCGCCTTGCCGGTCGTGCCCATGGCTTCGGCCACGGCCGCGCTGGCGCCGTGTTCGCGCGCCAGCAGCGCCGAGCGGGCCAGCACCGCGCCGATGGTGAACAGCGCCACCGGCGATGCGGCATCGGCCAGCATCGCCACCGTGCGCTCCAGCGGCCCCGGCAACGGCCAGCGCGCGGCCGACAGCAGCACGCCCAGCAGAATCGACCACGGCATCGGATTGACCAGGATGCCGCGCAGCGCCTTGCGCGCGGCCTGCGTGGCGCCATGCACTCCTGCGCCGCCCGCCCCATCGAGCCGCGACAGCGCGATGCACAGCGACGACGTGACGACAAGGTCGAACGCGATCGTGATGATCATCGGCCCGGCCGCCTGCGCCCCGAGGATGGCCACCAGCAGCGGCACGCCCATGAAGCCGGTGTTCGGAAAGGCCGCCACCAGCGCGCCGAAGGCCGCGTCGTTCCAGCCGACGCGCGCGTTGCGGGTGAACATGACCACGCCCGCCACCACGGCCAGCGCGCTGACGCCCCATACCAGTGCCACGCTGCCATCGAGCAGTTGCCCGATCGGCGTGCCGGCGCCAAAGCGCAGCAGCATGCACGGCAGCGCGAAATACAGCACGAAGGTGTTGAGGCCGGGAATCGCGTCCAGCGGCAGGATGCGGGTGCGCGCGGCCCCATAGCCAGCGGCAATCAGCGCGAAAAATGGGAAAGTTACAAGAAATACAGGCAGCACACCGCAATTGTCGTTTCCCGCCGGAAACGGTGCCGGCTGACAACGCGCCAGGGGGTCGGCCCCGTATCATTGACCGCTTTGCGCCTGCCGTTCCCCACGGCGTTTTCCGGTTCCCCTCCCCCATGTCTCACGGTCTCAATCTCGCGCAGCAAGAAGCGGTCAATTACATGCACGGTCCCTGTCTGGTGCTTGCGGGTGCAGGCTCGGGCAAGACGCGCGTGATCACGCACAAGATCGGCCGGCTGATCCAGGCCGGCCTCGAACCCAAGCGCATCGCGGCCATCACCTTCACCAACAAGGCGGCCGCCGAAATGCGCGAGCGCGCCAAGGACCTCATCGGCAAGGACGCGCGCAAGGTGGTGGTCTGCACCTTCCACGCGCTGGGCGTGCGCATGATGCGCGAAGACGGCGCGGTGCTGGGCCTGAAGTCCGCCTTCAGCATCCTGGACAGCGACGACGTCACGAAGATATTGAAGGACGCCGGCGGCACCACCGACACGGCCACCGCGCGCATCTGGCAGTGGACCATCAGCAAGTGGAAGAACATGGGCCTGAACGCCGAGCAGGCCGCGGCCGCTGCGGTGGACGACAACGAGCGCATCACCGCCGAGGTCATGGCCCACTACCAGGAGCGGCTGCAGGCCTACCAGAGCGTCGACTTCGACGACCTGATCGGCATGCCGCTCAAGCTGCTGCACGACTTCCCCGAAGTGCGCGCCAAGTGGCAAGCCGCGCTCGGCCACATCCTGGTGGACGAATACCAGGACACCAACGCCACGCAGTACGAAGTGCTCAAGGCCCTGGCCGGCGAGAGCGGACGCATCACCGCGGTGGGCGACGACGACCAGTCGATCTACGGCTGGCGCGGTGCCACGCTGGACAACCTGCGCAAGCTGCCGGTCGACTACCCGACGCTCAAGGTCATCAAGCTGGAGCAGAACTACCGCTCCACCAGCGCCATCCTGCGGGCCGCCAACAACGTGATCGGCCCCAACCCCAAGCTGTTTCCCAAGACGCTGTTCTCCGAACTCGGCGAAGGCGAGCCGGTGCGCATCGTCGATGCCGACAGCGAACTGCACGAGGCCGAACGCACGGTCGCGCGCATCATCAGCCTGCGCGCGGGCGATGCCACTTCTCAGGGCAAGCAGTACAAGGAGTTCCGCGATTTCGCCATCCTGTACCGCGCCAACCACCAGGCCCGCATCTTCGAGCAGGCGCTGCGCAAGGCGCAGATCCCGTACAAGGTGTCGGGTGGCCAGAGCTTCTTCGACCGCGCCGAAATCAAGGACCTGTGCGGCTGGTTCCGCCTGTGGGTCAACAACGACGACGACCCGGCATTCCTGCGCGCCATCACCACGCCCAAGCGCGGCATCGGCCACACCACGCTGGCCAGCCTGGGCACCTTCGCGAGCCAGTACAAGCTGAGCCTGTTCGCAGCGCTGTTCAGCCCGTCGCTGCCCAGCGTGATGCCCAAGCGCACGCTCGAAGGCGTTCATGAGTTCAGCCGCTACATCAACGACCTCGAATACCGCGCGCGCCGCACCATGGGCGCGGAAGATTCGCGCGCGTTCATGCTCGAATGGCTCAAGGAAATCGACTACGAGCGCCACCTCTACGAAGGCGAAGACAGCGAAGCGGCCGCGGCCTCGCGCTGGAACAACGTGCTGGAGTTCGTCGACTGGATGTCGCAGCGCGCCGGCGGCTCGCTCGACGACGCCTCGGGCGCCAACGACAACGAGACCGAGCGCAAGAGCCTGCTCGAAGTGGCGCAGACCATCTCGCTGCTGTCGACCATCAGCGAACGCGAGCAAGACCAGGACGTGGTCACGCTCTCGACGCTGCACGCATCGAAGGGCCTGGAGTGGCCGCACGTGATGCTGATCGGCGTGACCGAAGGCCTGCTGCCCTTCAAGCTCGAAGACGACAACGGCCGCCAGAAGGTGATCAGCGACGAGACGCTGCAGCGCCTGCAGGAAGAGCGCCGCCTGATGTACGTGGGCATCACCCGCGCGCAGCGCAGCCTGGCCGTGAGCTGGACCAAGAAGCGCAAGCAGGGCCGCGACATGGTGCCCTGCGTGCCGAGCCGTTTCATCGCCGAGATGGGCCTGAACAAGGAAACGACGAAGGAAGACCCGCGCGAAAAGCTCAAGGCGCTGCGCGCCGAGTTCGCGCGCAAGGCACAGGACAGCGCGGCCGCCAAGGCGGCTGCCGCCGCGTCATGAAGGCGAGCCTCGCGGCGCTCCTCATCGGCACCGTCGGCGCGCTCTCGGGCTGCGCAACGGGCCCCGGCGGCAGCAGCGACCCCAACTGCCCGGCCGACGCGCGCCAGCTTCCGCTGCAATCGCTCTACGGCCGCTGGGAGGCCCGCTTCGACAATCTGCCCGCCGTGGCCAGCGTGCAGCTGGGCAAGCACCCCGACTACGACGGCGTGCGCGGCACCATCACGCGCAACGCCGGCAACCGGGCGAAGGCCTCGGTCGCGCAACTCGCGGGCGATGTCGACGACGAAGGCGCGCTCTCCATCGACGAATCGCTGGATGGCCATGCCATCAGCGGCGTGTGGTCGGGCAAGCTGCTGGCCGGCTCGTGCGGCCGCGAATTCAGGGGAACGTGGCGCGACGCCACGGACGAGAGCACACATCCATTTGTGCTCAACAAGACCAGCGGTGCGGAAGGAAAGCAATGACGACAAGCCCCCACTTCAACTTCGGCGCGCTGGCGACCGCCGTGGCCTGCCTCGGCGGTGCCGCGGCGCACGCGCAGGCCGTCGACAAGCCGGCGAGCCCGCTGGCCGATGCGCAGCTCACCTGGCAACAGTGCGCGGCGCTGGGCGCCAACAACGACGCGCGCCTGGCCTGCTTCGACCGCTGGGCGCAGCAGCAGACGCTGCCCTCGGCATCGGTGCCGGCCGCGCCTGCGGTGCTCGCGAGCACGCAGCCGCCGGTGGACAGCTCGATTCCCGCCACGCGCGTGGTGTCGGTCGCCACCACCGAAGGCTGCCGCGACCGCCAGTACTCGTCGCTGTCGCGCTTCTGGGAACTCGAGAACGCCACCGACTGCGGCACCTTCGGCTTTCGTGGCTACCGCCCGCTCAATGTGTCGGTCTCGGCGGCCACCAAGAAGCCGCAGACACCCACCTCGCCCTCGCCCGACCACACCGGCGACCCGATCGCCTACCAGGCCAACGAGATGCGCATCGGCCTGTCGGTGCGCACCAAGCTCGCGCAGGGCATGCTCACGCAGAACGACCCGACCCGCAAGGACTCGCTGTGGTTCGCCTACACGCAGCAGTCGACCTGGCAGTTGTTCAACGGCGCGATCTCGCGGCCGTTTCGCACCACCGACCACGAACCCGAGCTGATGTATGTCTACCCGACCGACTTCAAGCTGCCGGGCGGCTGGCGCTGGCGCTATACCGGCGTGGGGCTGGTGCACCAGTCGAACGGCCAGAGCCTGCCGCTGTCGCGAAGCTGGAACCGCGTCTACCTGATGGGCGGCGCCGAACTGGACGACCGCTTCACCATCACCGGGCGCATCTGGAAGCGCATCTCCGAGAGCGCGGCCAAGGACGACAACCCCGACATCTCCGACTACATCGGCCGTGCCGAGATCACCGGGCGCTGGAACCTGAACCGCGACAACCAGCTCGGCATCACGGTGCGCAACAACCTGCGCGACAGCGGCCGCGGCTCGGTACGGCTCGAATGGCTCAAGGCCATCGGCGATCCGACCAAGAGCAATCTGCGCTTTCACACGCAACTGTTCTCGGGCTATGGCGACACGCTGGTCGACTACAACCGCAAGCGCACGGTCCTGAGCATCGGGCTCAGTCTTGTGGACTTCTGATTTCTTCTTTCTTCACACGCAGGCAAACCCCATGAGTGCAGATCTGTCCCCCGTCGATGCCACGCAGCGCGAGATCATCGCGGCGCTGCATGTCGCGCCGGTCTTCGATGCGGCCGCCGAGCTGGAGCGCCGCGTGGCGTTCCTGGCCGACTACCTGCGCGGCACCGGCCTGAAGACGCTGGTGCTGGGCATCAGCGGCGGTGTCGATTCGCTCACCGCCGGTTGCCTGGCACAGCGCGCCGTCGAGCGGCTGCGCGCCACCGGCTACACCGCGAGCTTCATCGCGATGCGCCTGCCCTACGGCGTGCAGAAGGACGAAGCCGAAGCGCAAGCCTCGCTCACGGTCATCAAGCCCGACCGCACGGTCACCGTCGATATCCGCCCCGCGGCCGACGGCATGCTCGCGGCGCTGAAGGCCGGCGACCTGGAGTTCCGCGACGCGGCGCACGAAGACTTCGTGCTCGGCAACATCAAGGCGCGCGAGCGCATGGTTGCGCAGTTCGCGGTGGCGGGCGCGCACGACGGCATCGTCATCGGCACCGACCATGCGGCCGAAGCGCTGATGGGCTTCTTCACCAAGTTCGGCGACGGCGCGGCCGACATCACGCCGCTCACGGGCCTGAACAAGCGCCGCGTGCGCGCGGTGGCGCAACTGCTCGGCGCACCCGATGCGCTGGTCTACAAGGTGCCCACGGCCGACCTCGAATCGCTGGTGCCGGGCAAGCCCGATGAAGACGCCTTCGGTGTGAGCTACGAGCAGATCGACGACTTTCTCGAAGGCAAGCCCGTGTCCGCGGCGGCGCGCGCCATCATTCTTTCGACGCATCGCAAGAGCGCGCACAAGCGCGCGTTGCCGGTCGAGCCGCCCGTCGCCGGCGGCTGACGAGAACAGGCGCGGGGTTCATCAACGCCCCGCTGATCATTTCCGACGCGGCCCGTACAACTTGACTCGGATGGGTGCATGCTCGCCCCTGTCTGCGTCAACTGTCCGGAGTGAATGCATGAGCCGTCGAAAGATCCTGCTGGGTACCTTGGGTGTGGCTGCTGTCGGCGCCTTTGCGCTGCGGCCCGGCGACCACGGCGCGCCGTATGACGACTACTTCCGCGCGCTCAACGACGAGCTGAAGAAGAACGGTCCGATGCGCCCCTGCATGGTCATCGACCTCGACCGCATGGACCGCAATCTCGACCTCGTGATGCAGAGCCTGAAGCAAGGCGACAAGCACTACCGCATCGTCGAGAAGTCGCTGCCCTCGCATGCGCTGATCGACTATGTCGCGAGGCGCTCGGGCACGAAGCGGCTGATGTCGTTTCACCAGCCCTTCCTGAACATCGACGCGCAGATCTTTCCGGACTTCGACATCCTCATGGGCAAGCCGCTGCCGGTGCATTCGGCAGAGCTGTTCTACAAGAAGCACAAGGGGGCCTTCGATCCGTCGCGGCAACTGCAATGGCTGCTCGACACGTCCGAGCGGCTGCAGCAGTACCTGGCGCTTGCGAAAGGGCTGGGCACGAAGATGCGCATCAACATCGAGATCGACGTGGGCCTGCATCGCGGTGGCGTGGCCGACAACGCCACACTGGGGCGCATGCTCGACCTGATCGCGGCCAATCCGCAGCAGTTGGCGTTCGCGGGCTTCATGGGCTACGACGCGCATGTGGGCTTCGGCGTGCCGAAGGCGCTGGGGTCGCCGCAGGAACTGCTGGGCAAGGCCATGACGATCTACCAGGGCTTTGTCGACCACGTGCGCGGGCACTA
Organism: Variovorax sp. PAMC26660; assembly: GCF_014302995.1. Lineage (NCBI taxonomy): Bacteria > Pseudomonadati > Pseudomonadota > Betaproteobacteria > Burkholderiales > Comamonadaceae > Variovorax > Variovorax sp. PAMC26660. Next base: position 3,251,775 of record NZ_CP060295.1, on the reverse strand, counting down.
CCCGGCGCTGTGGAACGACGGCCTCACGCTCAACACTGGCGGCAGCCCGAGCTACAAGCTGCACGAGGCCGAGAAGCTGAGCACCGAGGTCAGCACCGGCACGGCCCTGCTCAAGCCCACGCACTACGACATCGACACGCTGGCCGCGCATGTGCCGGCCGCCTTCATCGCCACGCCGGTGATCAAGGCCACGGGGCCGGTGATGATTCCGGCGCTCGACGGCAAGTCGAAGATCTTCTCGTGGTGGGACGTGAACCAGCGCGAGACCTTCTACGTCTACGGCGGCTACTGGCTGGCCGAGTACGAGTCGCCGAAGGGTCTTCAATTCAACGGCATCCTGGGGCACAGTGCCAACCAGGAGAACGTGACCGGCTCGCCGGCCGTGGGCCTGAAGGTGGACGACCAGGTGTTCCTGCGCCCGGCCATCGTCGAAGGCGTGCTGCTGCAGTTCGGCGACCTTGTCACGTTGCGCGGCGGGAAGATCCAGGATTACTGGCCGGTGTATCAACAGACGGGCTGAGAAGCCCTTGCGGCGTACATACCCATGGGACAACAAGACATGCGACAGACATTCGATGCCATGCGCGCCGCGAGCCTGCGCGCGCAAACGCCGCCATGGAGCGAGCGCGCCGACCGCCTCAAGCGGCTGCGCGCGCTGGTGAAGGACAACCGCAAGGAAATCGCCGCGGCCATCAGCGCCGACTTCTTCAACCGGCCCTTTCAGGAAACCGAACTGGCCGAGGTGTTCCCCGCCATCGAGGGCATCAACCATGCGTTGAGCCACGGCAAGAAATGGATGCGGGTGCGGCGTCGCTCGACGGGTCTGTGGTTCAAGCCCGCGTCGTCGCGGATCATGCCGCAGCCGCTGGGCGTGGTCGGCATCGTGGTGCCATGGAACTACCCGCTGAACCTGGCCGTGGGGCCGATGACCGCGGCGCTGGCGGCGGGCAATCGCGTGATGCTGAAGCAATCGGAGTTCACGCCCCGCTTTGCCGAGCTGTTCGCGAAGCTGGTGCGTGCAAGCTTTGCGGAAGACGAGATCGCGGTCGTCAACGGCGATGCCGAGGCAGCGCGCGAATTCTCCGGCCTGCCCTTCGACCATCTGCTGTTCACCGGCTCGACGGCCGTGGGCCATCATGTGATGCGCGCCGCGAGCGAGAACCTCACGCCGGTCACGCTGGAGCTGGGCGGCAAGTCGCCCGCGATCATCGGGCCCGATGCCAATTTCGAGAAAGCCGTGGAACGCATCCTCGTGGGCAAGACGCTCAACGCGGGCCAGACCTGCATCGCGCCCGACTACGTGCTGGTGCCCGAAGGCCAGCAACAGCGCTTCATCGACAGCGCGCGGCGCGTGTTCTCGGCGATGTACCCGAACCTTGCCACCAACACCGACTACACGAGCATCGTGAGCCCGCGCCATTTCTCGCGGCTGCAGGAACTCGCGGCGCTGGCGCAGCAGGAAGGCGCATCCGCCGTGCCGTTGTCCGACATGGCGCCCGACGCCGCCACACGGCGCTTTCCGCCGGTGCTGCTGACCGGCGTGCAGGACAGCATGCGCGTGATGAAGGAAGAAATCTTCGGGCCGCTGCTGCCAGTGATGGGCTATGGCGCCATCGATGAAGCCATCGCCTATGTCAACGCGCATCCGCGGCCGCTGGCGCTGTACCTGTTCGAGAAGAACCGCGCGACCATCGACCGCGTGATGCACGACACCGTGGCCGGCGGCGTGTCGATCAACGACACGCTGCTGCACATCGCCCAGGACGACCTGCCCTTCGGCGGCGTCGGTGCGAGCGGCATGGGCGCGTACCACGGGGAATACGGCTTCGAGACCTTCTCGAAGATGAAGCCGATCTTTCACCAGTCGGCGTTCAACGGGCTTGGGCTGTTCAAGCCGCCTTACGGGAAGACCTTCGAGCGAATGATGAAGCTGCTGGTGCGCTGAAGCCGACGCTGTCGTCGGGTGGCTGGGTCCGGCTGCAGGGCCTCAGAAGTAGAAAAGCCCTTGATCCTGTTAGGAATCAAGGGCTTAGCGATTTGGTGGCCTGGGGCGGAATCGAACCACCGACACGCGGATTTTCAATCCGCTGCTCTACCAACTGAGCTACCGGGCCTCGGTTGCATTGTGTGCAGCCCTAAATTATACAGCGCTTCTGCGCCCTCTTGAAAGATCCACGCCAAGTTGTTTGAGTTTGCGATACAGATGGGTGCGCTCCAGGCCGGTTTTTTCGGCAACGCGGGTCATCGAACCGTTTTCCATCGCGAGGTGGAACTCGAAGTACGCCTTCTCGAAGCCGTCGCGCGCATCGCGCAGCGGGCGATCGAGGTCAAAGCTCTGGGTCGACTGCGGGCCCGCATCGGGCACAGGCACGGAAGCCAGGGACGCCATCAGCAGGCTGTCGCCCGTGGTCGTGATGGCCGCCGGCTGGTGGCCGCCCGCCGGCGCGGGCACCACGCCTGCGGCAGCGCGGCGTGCGCTTTCGCGGGCCAGGCCCTGCTCGACGGCCTTGAGCAGCTTCTGCAGCGTGATCGGCTTTTCGAGGAATGCGAAGGCGCCGATGCGCGTGGCGTCGACAGCCGTGTCGATGGTCGCGTGTCCGCTCATCATGATGACCGGCATGCTCAGCAGGCCGGCGGTGGACCACTCCTTGAGCAGCGTGACGCCGTCGGTGTCCGGCATCCAGATGTCGAGCAGCACGAGGTCGGGCCGCGCGCGCTGGCGCGCAGCGCGGGCTTCGGCGGCGTTTTCCGCGAGCTCCACGTTGTGCCCTTCGTCATTGAGAATTTCGAAGAGCAGGTCCCGAATGCCCAGCTCGTCATCGACCACGAGAATGTTTGCCATGAGTGCTGCTTGTTGTATGCGCTGGTGTCTGCAAAGGTAGGTAGGTCCGCTGGCCCGTCCATCGCCTGAACGACGGATTTGTTCGCGCTCAGGTGGCGGAAGACTTCGAATCTTCAGTGTGAGCGGTCGCTGCGCGCGACTCGCTTGCCAGCGCGAATGATAGCGAGACTTGCGCCCCTGCCACAGCCCCGTCGACAACACGGTTGGAAAGCTCGATGCGCGCACCGTGTTCGTCGGCGATCTTCTTGACGACGGCAAGGCCCAAACCGGTACCTTTTGTTTTCGTCGTGACATAGGGCTCGAAGGCGCGTTTGAGAATGTTCTCGGCGAAACCCGGGCCACTGTCTTGCACGGTCAGGCGCACGCGCTGGCCCGAATCGCCCAGCCGCGTGCGAACGACGACCTCGCCTGCCTTGCCGGTGCCACTGGCTGCAGCCTCTGCGGCGTCCTGCGCGTTTTGCAGCAGGTTGTGCAGGACCTGGCGGATCTGCTGCTCGTCGCCGCGGATCGGCGGGCAGCGCTCGTCGAGTTCGGAGCGCAGCGTGATCGGCAGGCTCTCGGCGTTGTAGAGCTGGAGCACATCGACCAGCAAGGCGTTGAGGTCGACCGGCTTGAGGTCGGCCGCAGGCAGGCGCGCGTAGTCGCGGAATTCGTTCACCAGCCGCTTCATTGCATCGACCTGGTCGACGATGGTCTTCACCGACTTCACGAGGATGGCCTGCTCGGGAGCCGCAACCTTGCCCGAGAGCTTCATTTCGAGCCGCTCGGCCGACAACTGGATCGGCGTCAGCGGGTTCTTGATTTCATGCGCCAGCCGGCGCGCCACTTCGCCCCAGGCCTGGGCGCGCTGAGCCGACACGATTTCGGAGATGTCGTCGAACACCAGCAGCCGCGCGGCACCGGGCAGCTCCGCGCCGCGCGCGACGATGTTGATGGCGCCATCCTGTTGCGGCAGGTCGGTGCCGCTGGCGTGCAGCTCGAAGGCATGCTGCCAGTGGTCGAGGCCGTGCTGCATGCGTTCGACCTGGAACTCGTCGAACTGCTGCTGCACCTTGGCGCCGAAGTCGGCCAGGCCCGGCACATCGACGAGCGCCCGCCCTTCGTAGGCGGCCAGCGGGGCGCGCAGCACGCGGGTGGCGCCCGGGTTGGTCGACAGCACGATGCCCCTGGCGTCGAGCACGATCACGCCCGAGGTGAGGTTGTCGAGGATCGTCTGCAGGTTGGCACGGGCGGCATCGAGCTGGCCCATGGTCTTCTCGACCGCGCCGCGCGCGTCCGCCAGTTGCTGGGTCATCACGGCAAAAGAGCGCGTGAGGCCACCCAGCTCATCCTTGCCCTGCAGCACGGCGGTGGGCCGCAGGTCACCAGCGGCGACCTGGCGCACGCCATCGGCCAGTACGAGCAGCGGCCGTGCAAGCTGGTTGCCAAACAGCACAGCCAGCAGCACCGCACCGAACACGGCGAGGAACAGGCTCAGCGTGAGCGTGCCGATGTACATGCGGCGCAGGCCGCCACGCGCCAACGCTCGCTCCTGGTATTCGCGATTCGCTTCCTGCACGTCCAGCGCGTTCTTGACCACGGCCGGCGGCAGCAGCCGCGTGACCTGCAGGTAGCGCGGCGCGGTGTCGAAGTCGAAGCCCGGTCGCTGCACCATGGCCAGCGCGCGCACGCTCGCGGCCGGTGGCGCGGCACCGGGGATGGCGGTTTCGTCCAGGCCTTCGATGTGTGCGACGGGCCGATCCGGCCGGACCTGGCGGAACTGCTGGGTGGTCGGCCGCTCCGGGTTGAGCTGGAAGCGCGAGGCGCCCGCGCCGGCGATCAGTTGCCCGGAGCCGGTCCAGAGCACCACGTCGCTGGCTTCGAGCTGGTCGCGGATGCGCTCCAGCACCAGGCCCGCGCTCGCATCGGGCACCTGGGCCAGTTGCGCGCTCGCGCTGCGCGTCTTCGTGGCCAGGTCGTCGGACAGTGAATCGAGCGTGGCGCGGCCGAGGTTCAGGCCCGCGTCGAGTGCACCTTCGACCTTGACGTCGAACCAGCTCTCGATGGAGCGTTCGACGAACTGGTAGGACACAACGTAGACCAGCGCCCCGGGCACCACGCCCACCAGCGCGAAGATGGCCGCCAGCTTGATCAGCAGGCGGCTGCCGAACTTGCCCTGGCGCAAGCGCCGCAGCAGCCGGAAGGCGACCCAGCCGATCACCAGCACCAGCAGCACCGCCACCACGACATTGATGCCGAAGAGGCGCACGTAGTAGCGCTCGTACAGCTCGCGGTTGTTGGTGGCCTGCGCCAGCAGGAACATCAGCACGAGGCCGATGGCCGTCACCATCGCGGCGCCCACACCCACGGCCCAGCGCATTGCGCGCGAGCGGCGAGCAACGGGCGTGGCCGCTGCGCCGCTGCGCGGTGGGGTGCTCACCGCTGCTTCTCCAGCGCCATCCGCGCAGTGCGCTCGGCCGAGATGTTCCAGTCGGCCTGGCCGACGACACCAATCTGGAAGGGACGCGGAAGCTGCGAGGTATCGAGCCGGAAGCGGAAGGTCACCTGGTGCAGCGGCTCGTCGCCGATCTCGGCCACGTCGCCCAGCCGCATGCGACCGATGCGCTTGATGGCGTCCAGTGCGTCGCCGAGGGTGTCGAAATTCTGGTTCAGCGAAATGCCCAGGCCCACCGCGCCGGTGATCGGCAACGGCGACACGTTGAGCCGCCAGCGCCGCGTGAGTGGCTGGTAGGCCAGCCGCATGTGGCGCTGCACTTGCGCCACCTTGCGGTCGGTCCAGTACCAGCGCTCCTGGAAGAGCTCGCCCTCGGCCACGAAGTAGATGGCAATGCCCTTGTCGAGGACCTCCTCGACCAGCGTGGGCAGCTCGAACTGCACGGCGGCACTCAAGTAGACGCCGTCATCGGACTGCTCCAGGCGCATCTGCGTGATCGAGGCGCCGGTGCGGCCTTGAGCGGCGGCTGGGGCCGGCAGCCACGCCATCAACATCAGCCAGACCCAGAGCACGGCCAGCAGGACCGGCCAGCGCCGCTCAGTGCGGGCGCTTTTCAAGCAGGGCGTAGAAGAAGCCGTCGTGGTCACCTGAGGGATTGTCCGGGACGCCACGGGCATTCGCCCCGCTTTGAGGCAGCAAATGGCCCGGTGACGGCCGCAATCGTGCGTTGGTGTTGTGTACAAGAAACGCATCAATTTGTTGCGAGCCCTCTTCACGAAAGACGGAACAGGTGCAGTAAAGAAGACGGCCGCCGGGCCGCACCAGCGGCCAGAGCGCGGCCAGGAGCGTGGCCTGCTGGGCAGCCAACTGGGCGGTGTCGCTCTCGCGGCGCAGCCAGCGGACGTCGGGATGGCGGCGGACGATGCCCGAAGCGGTGCATGGCGCGTCGAGCAGGATGGCGTCGAAAGGCGTGCCGTCCCACCAGTCGGCGGGGCGTGCGGCGTCGGCGACCACCACCTGGGCCTTCAGGCCGAGGCGGACCAGGGTTTCGTCGATCCGGCGGCTGCGGACGGCATCGACCTCCAGGGCGATCACATCGACGGCGTCTGCGCCGGCCATCTCGAGCAGGTGTGCGGTCTTGCCGCCAGGTGCGGCGCAGGCGTCGAGCACGCGCAGCGGTGCGGCGCCTGGCTTCGCGGGCAGCAAGCCGTCGAGCAGCAGGGGCGCAGCCATCTGGGCGGCCGCATCCTGCACCGAACAGGACCCGTCGGCAAAGCCGGGCAGCTGCTGCACCGGGCGTGCGCGTGCCAGTTGCAGGCCACTGGGGCCCACGCGGGTAGCGGCAAGACCCACGGCCTCCAGCTCCGACAGATAAGACACTGCGGTGGATTTCCGGGCATTGACGCGCAGCGTCATCGGCGCCTGCGCGTTGTCGGCACTCAGCACACGCTGCCATTCACGCGGATGGTCGCGCTTGAGGCGTTCAATCCACCAGCGCGGATGATTCCATTGCGCGACCGGCTCGCTGTCGGTGACAGCCACCAGTTCATCGCGTTCGCGCAGGAAACGGCGCAGGCAGGCGTTGATGAAGCTGGCCTGCGCCCGCGTGGCGGGGTTCCGCTTGGCGGCTTCGACGGCCTGGTCGACCAGCGTGAAGGGTTCGTAGGGCGCACGTTCGCCGTCCCAGGCCAGCGCCAGCGCAGTGCACAGCAAGGCATCAGGCAATGGCGGCGGCGTGCGCTTGGCGAGATGGCGGCGCAATGCTTCGGCGCGGCCGAGCCAGCGCAGCACCTGGAAGCCGAGCGCCTGCACGCCAGGACGCATTGCCGGCTCGACGGCTTCGAACGCCACGGAGCCCGAAGTGCCGGCACGGATCGACGCCAACGCCACCGCGGTCAATTGCAGTTGGCGCCACAGCGGCGGTTGCAGCAGCGGCGAGGCGTTGCTGGAGGGATCGGTAGGTAGTTCAGCCAAGTTGGGGCGATGGTAACGGGCGAGCCAAAGGCAGGACGCCGCGCAAGGTAAAGAAAGGAGGCCGCGTCAGAGCAAAGGCGCGGCCGGACGCAGGCGCACGGCCCATGCCACCAGCAGCGCCGGAAACTGGGCCAGTGCGCTGTTGTAGTGCCTCACCGCGATGTTGAACTGGTTGCGAGCGATCTCGGCGGCGGCCGAAGGCTCGGGCCACGCAATCGGCTCGATGGCACTGGGCACTGCGGCCACGGACCCGGGTTGCAACTGCGCCGGGCGCGAGAGCGTCCCATCGGCATCGAAGACCGTCACCGCATCCGGGTGCTGGCGTTGCCACGCACCGATCCACACCTGCAGCGCGGTTGCCAGTGCGGCCATGCCGCCGGCATCGAGCGGGTGCAGCCGGGTCGCGCCCAGCAGGGTTCCCAGCTGGGTGGTGGAGGCCTGCAGCGGCGCGATCGACGACAGCAGTTCGTTCGGCGGCGCCTCGGCCGGCAACTCGGCGGTAATGCTCGCCTGGACAAAGTCCAGTTGCTTGCTCAACGCCGCATCGAGCGTGGTGTAGGCCTGCAGTACGGTCGCGCGCAAACGCACCAACCGGTTGTAAGCGCCGACAAACCAGAACAGCAGCACCGCGATCACGATCCAGCTGGCCAGCGATTCGGGCAACAAGCTCATCGACAAAGCCTCATGGAAAACACAAAGAAAAACGCCCCCCAACCGTGAGCGGTCGGGGGGCGTGGGGTACCGGTCATGGCCGGTGATGCTAACCAGTTATTCGGTCGCGGCGCCTTCGCTGGCGTCGGCCGTGCTGGTCACATCGCTGTCGCCGGAGCCTGCCAGTTCGGCAGCTTCCGATTCGGCGATGGCGCGGCGCTCGGCCTCGTCCATGGCGTCCTTGACCTTGCGGGCCTGGTGGTACGCCATGCCGGTGCCTGCGGGAATCAGGCGGCCGACGATGACGTTTTCCTTCAGGCCGCGCAACTCGTCGCGCTTGCCCATGATCGCGGCTTCGGTCAGCACGCGCGTCGTTTCCTGGAACGAGGCAGCCGAGATGAACGAGTCGGTCGACAGCGATGCCTTCGTGATACCCAGCAGCAGGTTGGTGAACGTCGCGGGGATCTTGCCAGCGGCGCGCAGGGCGTCGTTGGTGTTGAGCATTTCGCTGCGTTCGACCTGTTCGCCGGAGATGTAGCCGGTCTCGCCGATGTTGTCGACCACGACGCGACGCAGCATCTGGCGAACGATCACCTCGATGTGCTTGTCGTTGATCTTCACACCCTGCAAGCGGTACACGTCCTGCACTTCGTCCACGATGTAGCGCGCCAGTTCTTCCGAGCCCAGCAGGCGCAGGATGTCCTGCGGATCCGCCGGACCGTCGACCACGGACTCGCCCTTGTTCACCACCTGGCCTTCGTGCACCAGGATGTTCTTTTCCTTCGGCACGAGGTCTTCGTAGACGCCGCCTTCGGGATCGGTGATCTGCAGGCGAATCTTGCCCTTGGTCTCTTTACCGAACGACACGGTGCCGGTCATTTCGGCCAGCATGCCCTTGTCCTTCGGCGAACGGGCTTCGAACAACTCGGCCACACGCGGCAGACCGCCGGTGATGTCGCGGGTCTTCTGGCCTTCAACCGGAATACGCGCCAGCACTTCGCCGGGGCCCACGTCCTGTCCGTCGCGGATCTGCACCAGCGAGCCGATGGGGAAGCCGATGGTCACCGAGTGATCGGTGCCCGGGATCTTCACTTCCTGGCCTTGTGCGTCGATCAGCTTGACCTGCGGGCGAACGACCTTGGCAGCGCCGCGGCGCTTCGGATCGATCACGACCAGGGTCGACAGACCGGTCACTTCGTCCACCTGCTTGGCGACCGTGAGGCCTTCCTCGACGTTCTCGAACTGCGTCTTGCCGGCGAATTCCGTGATGATGGGGCGCGTCAGCGGATCCCAGTTGGCGAGCACGTGGCCGGCCTTGATCTGCTGGTCGGCCTTGACCGCCAGGATCGCACCGTACGGCACCTTGTGACGTTCGCGCTCGCGGCCGTGTTCGTCATGGATGACGATCTCGCCCGAACGCGAAATCACGACCAGATCGCTCTTGCTGTTGGTCACGTAGCGCATCGTGGCGTTGAAGCCGATCGAACCGTTCGACTTGGCTTCGACACTCGAGGCCACTGCCGCACGCGATGCCGCACCACCGATGTGGAACGTACGCATCGTGAGCTGCGTGCCGGGTTCGCCGATGGACTGGGCAGCGATCACACCGACGGCTTCGCCGATGTTGATCAGGCCACCACGGCCCAGGTCGCGGCCGTAGCAGGTCGCGCAGATGCCGAAACGGGTTTCGCAAGTCAGCGCGGTACGCACCTTGACCTCGTCGACGCCTTGCGCCTCGAGCTCTTCGATGTTGTCTTCGTCGAACATCTCGCCGGCCTTGAGCAGCACCGAACGGTTTTCCGGGTGCAGCACGTCGTCCGCAGCCGAGCGGCCCAGGATTCGGTCGCGCAGCGACTCGATCACTTCACCGCCTTCGACGATGGCGCGCATCAGGTAGCCGTTGTGCGTGCCGCAGTCCTGCTCGGTCACGACCAAGTCTTGCGTCACGTCGACCAGACGACGGGTCAGGTAACCCGAGTTCGCCGTCTTCAGCGCCGTGTCGGCCAGACCCTTACGGGCACCGTGGGTGGAGATGAAGTACTCCAGCACGTTCAGGCCTTCGCGGAAGTTCGCGGTAATGGGCGTCTCGATGATCGAGCCGTCCGGCTTGGCCATCAGGCCCCGCATACCGGCCACCTGGCGAATCTGCGCTGCGGAACCGCGAGCGCCCGAGTCGGCCATCATGTAGATGGAGTTGAACGACTCTTGCTCGACGTCCTTGCCATGGCGATCGATGACGCGCTCCTTGGAGAGCTTGGCCATCATGACCTTCGACACTTCGTCGCCGGCCTTGCCCCAGATGTCCACCACCTTGTTGTAGCGTTCGCCGGAAGTCACCAGACCGGACACGTACTGCTGTTCGATCTCCTTCACTTCCTTGGCGGAGCGCTCGATGATGCCGTGCTTCTCTGCGGGCACCAGCATGTCGTCGATGGCGATCGAGATACCAGCCTTGGTTGCCAGACGGAAGCCGTTTTGCAGCAGCTTGTCGGCGAACACGACGGTCTCTTTCAGGCCGCACTTGCGGAACGAGACGTTGATGAGCTTGGAGATTTCCTTCTTCTTCAGCGCCTTGTTGATGTTCGAGAACGGCAGGCCCTTGGGCAGGATCTCGGACAGCAGTGCACGGCCCACGGTGGTGTCCACGAGCGAAGTCGACGGCGTGAACACGCCGGTTTCCTTGTCCTTCGTGTACTCCGTGATACGCACGGCGACGCGGGCGGTCAGCTCGGCTTCGTTGGCGTCGAGCGCGCGCTGCACTTCACCGATGTCGGAGAAGATCAGGCCCTCGCCCTTGCCGTTGATGCGGTCGCGGGTCGTGTAGTACAGACCCAGCACCACGTCTTGCGAAGGAACGATCGACGGTTCACCCGAAGCCGGGAACAGCACGTTGTTGGAGGCCAGCATCAGCGTGCGGGCTTCCATCTGCGCTTCCACCGACAACGGCACGTGAACGGCCATCTGGTCACCGTCGAAGTCGGCGTTGAAGGCCGCGCAAACGAGCGGGTGCAGCTGGATGGCCTTGCCTTCGATCAGGATGGGTTCGAAGGCCTGGATGCCCAGACGGTGCAGCGTAGGCGCACGGTTCAGCATCACCGGGTGTTCCTTGATCACCTCTTCCAGGATGTCCCAGACCACCGGCGTGCCCGATTCGACTTCCTTCTTGGCGGCCTTGATCGTCGTCGCGATGCCCATGGCTTCGAGGCGCGAGAAGATGAAAGGCTTGAACAGTTCGAGCGCCATCAGCTTGGGCAGGCCGCACTGGTGCAGCTTGAGCGTCGGGCCCACCACGATGACCGAACGGCCCGAGTAGTCGACGCGCTTGCCCAGCAAGTTCTGACGGAAACGACCGCTCTTGCCCTTGATCATGTCGGCGAGCGACTTGAGCGCGCGCTTGTTGGCACCCGTCATGGCCTTGCCGCGACGACCGTTGTCCAGCAGCGAGTCGACAGCTTCCTGCAGCATCCGCTTTTCGTTGCGCGCGATGATTTCCGGAGCCTTCAGCTCCAGCAGGCGGCGCAGACGCGAATTGCGGTTGATGACGCGGCGGTACAGGTCGTTCAGGTCGGAGGTCGCGAAGCGGCCGCCGTCCAGCGGCACCAGCGGACGCAGGTCCGGCGGCAGCACGGGCAGCACGTCGAGCACCATCCACTGGGGCTTGATGCCCGACTTGCGGAAGGCTTCCAGCACCTTCAGGCGCTTGGAGTTCTTCTTGACCTTGACTTCGGAGCCGGTCAGGTCGCCGCGCAGGCGTTCGATCTCGCTGTCGAGTTCGATGCCTTCGAGCAGGTCCTTGATGCCTTCGGCGCCCATCTTGGCCACGAATTCGTCGCCGAATTCCTTGCGCTTGGCGTCGTAGTCGTCCTCGGACATGATGCCGAACTTCTTCAGCGGGGTCATGCCGGGGTCGGTGATCACGTACGCTTCAAAGTACAGCACGCGTTCGATGTCGCGCAGCGTCATGTCGAGCACGAGGCCCAGACGCGACGGCAGCGACTTCAGGAACCAGATGTGGGCGCAGGGCGCGGCCAGGTCGATGTGACCCATGCGCTCGCGACGCACCTTGGTCTGCGTGACTTCAACGCCGCACTTCTCGCAGATCACGCCGCGGTGCTTCAGGCGCTTGTACTTGCCGCACAGGCATTCGTAGTCCTTAATGGGCCCGAAGATCTTGGCGCAGAACAGGCCGTCGCGTTCGGGCTTGAAGGTGCGGTAGTTGATCGTCTCGGGCTTCTTCACTTCGCCGAAAGACCACGAACGGATCTTCTCGGGCGAAGCCATGCCGATCTTGATGGCATCGAAATGCTCATCCGGCGTGAATTGCTTGAACAGGTCGAGTAATGACTTCATGTGACTCTTTCCTTGTCTGCTTATGAGCGTTCGAGTTCGATGTCCAGGCCCAGGGAACGGATTTCCTTGACCAGCACATTGAACGATTCCGGCATGCCGGCTTCGATGGAGTGTTCGCCCTTGACGATCGACTCGTAGACCTTGGTGCGGCCGACCACGTCATCGGACTTCACCGTCAGCATTTCCTGCAGCACGTAAGCGGCGCCGTAGGCTTCCAGTGCCCACACTTCCATTTCACCGAAGCGCTGGCCACCGAACTGGGCCTTGCCGCCCAGCGGTTGTTGCGTCACGAGCGAGTACGGGCCGGTGGAACGGGCGTGCATCTTGTCGTCGACCAAATGGTGCAGCTTCAAGAAGTGCATGTAACCCACGGTGACCGGACGATCGAACTGGTCGCCGGTGCGGCCGTCGAACAGGTAGGCCTGCGTGCGCGTATCGGTCAGGCCCTTGAGCTTGGCGATGTCGTCCGGGTAGGCGAGCTTCAGCATGCCGCGGATTTCTTCTTCCGAAGCACCGTCGAACACTGGCGTTGCGAACGTGGCGCCGTTCGTCAGGTTGGCGGCCATTTCGAGCAGTTCGGTATCGCTCAGCTGGCCGAGCTCTTCCTTGCGGCCCGAGCCGTTGTACAGCTGCTCCATGAACTTGCGCAGCTCGGCCACCTTGGCCTCTTGCTGCAGCATGTCACCGATGCGCTGGCCGATGCCCTTGCCGGCCCAGCCCAGATGCACTTCGAGAACCTGGCCCACGTTCATCCGCGAAGGCACGCCCAGCGGGTTCAGGCAGATGTCGCACGGCGTGCCGTCGGCCATGTGGGGCATGTCTTCGACCGGAACGATCTTGGACACCACACCCTTGTTGCCGTGACGGCCGGCCATCTTGTCGCCGGGTTGCAGGCGGCGCTTGACGGCCAGGTAGACCTTGACCATCTTGAGCACGCCCGCGGGCAGCTCGTCGCCCTGCGTGAGCTTCTTGCGCTTTTCTTCGAACGCGAGGTCGAAGCTGTGGCGCGTCTGCTCCAGCGAGTTCTTGATCGACTCGAGCTGCGTCGCCACTTCGTCTTCCGCCGGGCGGATGTCGAACCAGTGGAACTTCTCGACCGACGACAGGTAGGCCTTGTCGAGCTTGGTGCCCTTGGCCAGCTTGTTCGGGCCGCCGTTGGCGACCTTGCCCGTCAGCAGCTTCTCGATACGGTCGAACGCGTCGGCTTCGACGATGCGAAGCTGGTCGTTCAAGTCGAGGCGGAAGCGCTTGAGTTCGTCGTCGATGATCTGCTGGGCGCGCTTGTCGCGCGTGATGCCTTCGCGGGTGAACACCTGCACGTCGATCACGGTGCCTTGCGAGCCCTGATCCACACGCAGCGAGGTGTCCTTCACGTCGGAAGCTTTCTCGCCGAAGATGGCGCGAAGCAGCTTCTCTTCAGGCGTCAGCGTGGTCTCGCCCTTCGGCGTGACCTTGCCCACCAGCGTGTCGCCCGGCTGCACTTCGGCACCGACATAAATGATGCCGGATTCGTCGAGGCGGTTGAGCTGCTGCTCAGCCAGGTTCGGGATGTCGCGCGTGATTTCTTCGGCACCGAGCTTGGTGTCGCGAGCCATCACCACCAGTTCCTCGATGTGGATCGAGGTGTAGCGGTCTTCCGCGACGACGCGTTCCGAGATCAGGATCGAGTCTTCGAAGTTGTAGCCGTTCCAGGGCATGAACGCGATCAGCATGTTCTGGCCGAGGGCCAGTTCGCCGAGGTCGGTCGATGCGCCGTCGGCCACCACGTCGCCCTTGGCGATCTTGTCGCCGCGCTTGACGATCGGGCGCTGGTGGATGTTGGTGTTCTGGTTCGAACGCTGATACTTGATCAGGTTGTAGATGTCCACACCGACTTCACCTGCCGCCGCTTCGGCGTCGTTCACGCGCACCACGACACGGGTCGCATCGACGTAGTCGACGATACCGCCACGGGTGGCCGTGACCACGGTGCCCGAGTCGACCGCGGAAACGCGCTCGATACCGGTACCGACCATCGGCTTTTCGGGACGCAGCACAGGCACGGCCTGACGCTGCATGTTGGCGCCCATCAACGCGCGGTTCGCATCGTCGTGCTCAAGGAACGGCACGAGCGAGGCAGCCACCGACACGATCTGCGCGGGCGACACGTCCATGTACTGGATGCGCTCGGCACCGACCAGGATCGATTCGCCGGCTTCACGCGCCGAGACCAGGTCGCCGGTCAGCACGCCGTCCTTGTCCAGGGCCGCATTGGCCTGGGCGATGACGTACTTGCCTTCTTCGATGGCCGACAGGTAGTCGATGTCCATCGTGACCTTGCTGTCGACCACGCGACGGTACGGCGTCTCGATGAAGCCGTATTCGTTCAGGCGGGCGTACAGGGCCAGCGAGTTGATCAGGCCGATGTTCGGGCCTTCAGGCGTTTCGATCGGGCACACGCGGCCGTAATGGGTCACGTGCACGTCGCGCACTTCGAAGCCTGCACGTTCACGCGTCAAACCACCCGGGCCAAGGGCCGACACGCGGCGCTTGTGGGTGATTTCGGACAGCGGGTTCGTCTGGTCCATGAACTGCGACAGCTGCGAAGCGCCGAAGAATTCCTTCAGCGCGGCCGAGATCGGCTTGCTGTTGATCAGGTCGTGCGGCATCAGCGGCTCCTGCTCCGCTTGACCCAGACGTTCCTTCACGGCCTTCTCGATGCGGGCCAGGCCGGTGCGGTACTGGTTTTCGGCCAGTTCGCCGACGCAACGCACGCGGCGGTTGCCCAGGTGGTCGATGTCGTCGACTTCGCCGTTGCCGTTACGCAGGTCAACGAGGATCTTGACCACGGCCAGGATGTCTTCGTTGGTCAGCACCATCGGGCCGGTCGATTCGTCGCGGCCAACCTTGGCGTTGAACTTCATGCGGCCCACGCGCGACAGGTCGTACGTGTCCGGGTTGTAGAACAGACGCTGGAACAAGGCCTGCACTGCGTCTTCGGTCGGCGGTTCGCCGGGGCGCATCATGCGGTAGATGGCCACGCGCGCTGCGAACTCGTCGACGGTTTCGTCGATGCGCAGCGTTTGCGAGATGTACGCGCCCTGGTCCAGTTCGTTCGTGTAGATGACCTGGATGTCCTGCACGCCCGAGGTGCGCAGCTTCTTGAGCAGCGCTTCGGTCAGCTCGTCGTTGGCCTTGGCCAGGATTTCACCGGAGTCGGCATCGACGATGTTGCGGGCAATGACACGGCCCACCAGGAAGTCTTCGGGCACGCTGATGTGCGTGGTGCCGCCTTGTTCCAGCTCGCGCGTGTGGCGCGCGGTGACGCGCTTGTCCTTGGCGACCACGACCTTGCCCGACTTGTCGGTGATGTCAAAGCGCGCGACTTCGCCGCGCAGGCGCTCGGAGACGAACTCCATCTGCGCGCCGCTGTCCATCAGGCGGAAGTTGTCGTTCACGAAGAAGTTCGCGAGGATCGATTCCGGGTTCAGGCCGATGGCCTTCAGCAGGATCGTGACCGGCATCTTGCGGCGACGGTCCACGCGGAAGTACAGCATGTCCTTCGGGTCGAACTCGAAGTCGAGCCACGAGCCGCGGTAAGGAATCACGCGGGCCGAGAACAGCAACTTGCCCGAGCTGTGCGTCTTGCCCTTGTCGTGCTCGAAGAACACGCCGGGCGAGCGGTGCAGCTGGGACACGATCACGCGCTCGGTGCCGTTGATGATGAACGAACCCTTCTCGGTCATGAGCGGCACTTCGCCCATGTAGACCTCTTGTTCCTTCACTTCCTTGACCACCTTCGACTGCGACGTCGACGACTCGCGGTCATAGATGATGAGCTGGACCTTGGCGCGCACGGCCGAGGCGAAAGTCAGACCACGGGTCTGGCATTCACGCACATCGAAAGCCGGCTTCGCGAGGTTGTACTCGAGGAACTTCATCTCGACAAAACCGTTGTGCGAGACGATCGGGAAAGCGGCGTCGAACGCGGCTTGCAGGCCTTCGACGGTGCGCTGTTTGGGGGCAATGCCGGCTTGCAGGAACGCGGTGTAAGCGTCTTTTTGCATCTGCAGCAGGTAGGGGATTTCGACGACGCTGTCGCGATTACCGAAACTTTTTCGGATGCGCTTGCGTTCGGTGTAACTGTACGCGGACGTTTGGGCCATGAGAGCTCCGGAGCTTGAGATCTTCAGCGACTTGGTTCGGGTGCAAATGCACCACTCCTTGGCGGCTGGCCACTACCAGCCGTTGGCGGACGGTGATGCATTGCACATCACCCGAACCAAGGGGTCTTCTGCAGTCGGGGTCAGAAGACACTCAAAAAACATCTCGTTTGGGCTTTTCCGTCGACCTGAAGGTCTCCGGGAAAGCCGGCAACGAGCCGGCTTTTGGGTGCGCTCTGAAAGCGCCAAAGGCTGGAGGGCCTTTTCAGACGCCTCCAGCCCTCGAGGGGGACTGAATTACTTCAGTTCCACCTTGGCGCCGGCTTCTTCCAGCTTCTTCTTTGCGGCTTCAGCGTCAGCCTTGGACAGGGCTTCCTTGACAGCCTTGGGAGCGGCTTCCACCAGGTCCTTGGCTTCCTTGAGGCCCAGGCCGGTGATTTCGCGCACTGCCTTGATGACCGAAACCTTGTTCGCGCCGACTTCGGTCAGCATGACGTTGAATTCGGTTTGTTCTTCGGCCACTGCGGCGGCGGGGCCGGCAGCTGCGGGGCCTGCCATGGCGGCAGCGCTCACGCCAAACTTCTCTTCGATGGCTTTCACCAGTTCGTTGAGTTCCAGGACCGTCATGCTGTCGAGCGCGGTCAGAAATGCGTCTTTATCGAATGCCATTTTTGTTTCCTAACAATTGGGTTGAATATTTCAAACGCGGGCCGCTTACGCGGGCTGCGCTTCGGCTTCTGCCGGTGCATCGGTTGCGGGTGCTGCTGCGCCTTCGCCACGCTTCGCGGCCAGCGCCGCGAGAACGCGTGCCGTACGGGAAATCGGGGATTGCATCAAGCCCAGCAACTGCGCCAACAGCACTTCCTTGGAAGGGATGCTTGCGAGCTGCTTCACGCCGTTCACGTCCAGGACCTTGCCGCCAAACGCGCCACCGCGAATCACCAACTTGTCGTTGGTCTTCGCGAAGTCGGCCACCACCTTGGCGGCGGCCACTGCGTCTTCGGAAAAGCCGTAGATCAGCGGGCCGGTCATCTGGTCGCCAATGACTTCGAATGCGCTACCAGCCACAGCACGGCGTGCCAGCGTGTTCTTGAACACGCTGAGAGTCACACCCTTGCTGCGTGCTTCGGTACGCAGTTTGGTCATATCGGCAACCGTGATGCCACGGTATTCCGCCAGCACGAGCGTTTGAGCTTTTGCGGCGAGGCTGGTCACATCACTGATGACCGCTTCTTTCTCACTGCGATTCAGACTCAAGGTCTACTCCTTTTAATGCGATCTTCGGCCGGGGCCTCGGATCGCGCTTCATGCAGCGACCAACTGTTTCGGAACAAAAATCAAATTCCTTGCAGCGGGGTCGCCATCTGCGCTGATTGCCGGACAAAAGGTCCGGCGATTAAGTGCAGGCACCCTGCACACCAGCGGTCTTGGATGGCTCACGGCAACCGAAGCTGCCGCGACCCACCACATTCGCCCTGCGCCTTTCGGCGCGGGGCCAATCTCTTCTCTTAGCTTGCCGAGATGGTTTGCGTGTCCACGCGGACACCCAGACCCATCGTCGACGAAACTGCCACCTTGCGCAGGAACACGCCCTTGCTGGTGGCCGGCTTGGCCTTGACCAGCGCGTCGATCAGCGCAACGAGGTTGCCTTGCAGCTTGTCGGTGTCGAACGAACGACGGCCGATCGTGCCGTGGATGATGCCGGCCTTGTCGACGCGGAACTGAACCTGGCCAGCCTTGGCGTTCTTCACAGCCGTAGCGACGTCCGGGGTCACCGTGCCAACCTTGGGGTTGGGCATCAGGCCGCGCGGGCCGAGGATCTGGCCGAGCGTACCGACGACACGCATGGCGTCCGGTGCGGCGATCACGACGTCGAAAGGCATGTCGCCAGCCTTGACCATGGCAGCCAGATCGTCCATGCCGACGATGTCGGCGCCAGCGGCCTTGGCTTCTTCAGCCTTGGCGCCCTGGGCGAACACAGCCACGCGCTTGGTCTTGCCGGTGCCGTTGGGCAGCACGACGGCGCCACGCACGACCTGGTCCGACTTCTTCGCGTCGATGCCGAGTTGCACGGCCACGTCGATCGATTCGTCGAACTTGGCGGTGGCGGCTTCTTTCACGAGACCGATGGCGTCAACGAGGGCGTACAGCTTGTTGCTGTCGACCTTGCCTTCGAACGACTTTTGCTTCTTGGTGATCTTGGACATTTACACGCCCTCCACAGTCACGCCCATCGAACGGGCAGAGCCGGCGATGGTACGAACAGCTGCGTCCAGATCGGCAGCGGTCAAATCCTTCATCTTGGCCTTGGCGATCTCTTCGAGCTGAGCGCGGGTGATCTTGCCGACCTTGACGGATTGCGGCGTGGCCGAACCCTTGTCCAGCTTGATGGCCTTCTTGATCAAGGTGATCGCCGGGGGCGTCTTGATGATGAAGGTGAAGCTCTTGTCAGCGAACGCGGTGATGACCACCGGCAGCGGCAGACCCGGCTCGACGCCTTGGGTTTGCGCGTTGAACGCCTTGCAGAACTCCATGATGTTCAAACCACGCTGGCCCAGTGCGGGACCGATGGGTGGTGACGGGTTGGCCTTACCAGCTGGCACTTGCAGCTTGATGAAGCCGACGATTTTTTTCGCCATGCTTTGCTCCTTGCGGGTGATATCGCCTTGGCTCTCGCCGCAGCTCCCCGGGGTTGAACGACTCTTCGATCAAGGCCGCGCACCGAGTCGGATAGCGCGCAGCCGGAATGGGTTCAGGCCTGTCGGCCCGAGGCTCAGGTCTTCTCGACCTGGCTGAATTCGAGCTCGACCGGTGTGGAGCGGCCAAAGATCATGACCGACACGCTGACCTTGCTCTTCTCGTAGTTCACATCTTCGACCGTGCCGTTGAAGTCCGTGAACGGACCTTCCTTGACGCGCACAAACTCGCCGACGATGAACTCCACCTTGTGACGCGGCTTCTCGGTGCCCTGCTGCATCTGGCTGACGATGTCTTCGACCTCTTTCTGCGAGATCGGAGCCGGACGGTTCTTCGCGCCGCCCACGAAACCCGTCACCTTGTTGGTGTGCTTCACCAGGTGCCAACTCTCGTCGTCCATGATCATTTCGACCAGAACATAGCCAGGGAAGAAGCGACGCTCGGTGGTGCGCTTCTGGCCGTTCTTGATTTCGACCACTTCTTCAGTCGGGACCAGGATGCGGCCGAACTTATCCTGCATGCCGGCGCGATTGATGCGCTCCAGAATGTTGCGCTCGACAGCCTTCTCCATGCCCGAATAGGCATGCACCACGTACCAACGCAGATCAGGGTTGGCAGCGGGGGCCAGAATCGGAGTGTTCTCCTCTTCCGGCGTGGTTTCAACTACATCGTCGGTCATTGCTTATTTTCTCCAGCCCAGAATGAGGTCGAAAAACACCCATTCGAGCGTCTTGTCGGTGAGCCAGAGGAAGACGGACATGATCGCCACAAAGGCAAACACATAAGCCGTCATCTGCATTGCTTCCTTGCGGGTCGGCCACACGACCTTCTTGACCTCGCGCCACGAGTCGCGGCCAAAAGCCCACAACTGACGGCCATTCTCCGAGCTGCCAAAGGCACCCACCGCAGCAGCCAAGCCGACCAGCAGCGCAGCCCACTGGACCAGCGAGCCCTGGCGCGAGAGCAGGTAGAACGCCACGATGGCGCCCACGGCCAGCACGACAGCCACGGCCAGTTTGGCCTTGTCTGCGCCGGTGCTCACGGTTTCGATTTGAGAAGTGGCCATGGTTGGCTGATTTCCTGTGCCTTTCGGCCTTCAATTCAATGCGTCTCTTGAGACGCCGAAGCCCGTCGGGACACGACGGGCTTTTTCGGAGTGCCACCTAGGTGGCAGGGGCAGTAGGAATCGAACCTACAACCTTCGGTTTTGGAGACCGACGCTCTGCCAATTGAGCTATACCCCTCCGGTACTCTTTGCGCTTGGCTTAGATGTCGAGGATCTTGGCCACGACGCCCGAACCCACGGTACGGCCGCCTTCACGGATGGCGAAGCGCAGGCCTTCTTCCATCGCGATCGGGTTGATCAGCTTGACGGTGATGCTGACGTTGTCGCCAGGCATGACCATTTCCTTGTCTGCGGGCAACTCGATCGCGCCGGTCACGTCCGTCGTGCGGAAGTAGAACTGCGGACGGTAGTTGTTGAAGAACGGCGTGTGACGGCCACCTTCGTCCTTGGACAGCACATACACCTCGGCGGTGAAGTGCACGTGCGGCTTGATCGAGCCGGGCTTGCACAGCACTTGGCCGCGCTCGACTTCTTCGCGCTTGGTGCCGCGCAGCAGCACGCCGACGTTGTCGCCAGCTTGACCTTGGTCCAGCAGCTTGCGGAACATTTCCACGCCGGTGCAGGTGGTCTTGACGGTCGGGCGAATGCCGACGATCTCGATTTCTTCGCCGACCTTGATCACGCCACGCTCGACAGCGCCGGTCACCACGGTGCCGCGACCCGAGATCGAGAACACGTCTTCGACGGGCATCAGGAAGGTGCCGTCCACGGCGCGCTCAGGCGTCGGGATGTAGGTGTCGAGCGCTTCAGCCAGCTTCATGATGGCTTCTTCGCCCAGCTTGCCCTTGTCGCCTTCGAGAGCGAGCTTGGCCGAGCCGTGAATGATCGGGGTGTCGTCGCCAGGGAACTCGTACTTGTCGAGCAGCTCGCGCACTTCCATTTCGACCAGCTCGAGCAGCTCGGCGTCGTCGACCATGTCGCACTTGTTCAGGAAAACGATGATGTAACCCACACCCACCTGGCGAGCCAGCAGGATGTGTTCACGCGTCTGGGGCATCGGGCCGTCAGCGGCCGAGCACACCAGGATCGCGCCGTCCATCTGGGCGGCGCCGGTGATCATGTTCTTCACATAGTCAGCGTGGCCGGGGCAGTCGACGTGAGCGTAATGGCGGTTGGCCGTTTCGTACTCGACGTGGGCGGTGTTGATCGTGATACCGCGGGCCTTTTCTTCAGGCGCTGCGTCGATCTGGTCGTAAGCCTTGGCTTCGCCGCCGAACTTGGCCGACAGAACGGTTGCGATTGCAGCCGTCAGCGTGGTCTTGCCGTGGTCAACGTGACCGATCGTGCCCACGTTCACGTGCGGCTTGGTGCGGGTGAATTTACCTTTTGCCATTTTTCGACTCCGAAAAAAACGATTTCAACGTATGCAGATGGGTTGCAAAGCTGCCGTCGCAACCCCCAAAAACTGGTGCCCTTTGCGGGAATCGGACCCGCGACCTCCCCCTTACCAAGGGGGTGCTCTACCACTGAGCCAAAAGGGCTTTTGTCTAACCAAATCGCATTCCGGCGCCGAACCGGGTCTCTGGAGCGGGAGACGGGAATCGAACCCGCGTCATCAGCTTGGAAGGCTGGGGTTCTACCATTGAACTACTCCCGCATCGGGGGCACTTCAAGGCACCCAAAGCGCTAGATCCAATCGCTCTTAGAAACCAAATTCATCGCTGGTGGAGAGGGCTGGATTCGAACCAGCGTACTCGTAAGAGGGCAGATTTACAGTCTGCTGCCATTAACCACTCGGCCACCTCTCCGGCGAACCTCGAAATATAGCACGATTTTGTGACTACTCAGAAACCCCAACATCAAGAAGATGCGGAAGAACTGCCTCGAGGCTGAGCCCACGATTATTGCCCAAGTTCACCCCTGCGATTGCTGCGCCTCCCGCCACGCACGCGCTTCGCCGAAATGTCCGCAGCCGATGAACGGCACCGGCGGGCGCAACGCAGAAAGTGGCGACGGATGATTCGACATCAGCACCTTATGGCGCCCAACGTCGATCAACGCGCGCTTACTCTGTGCGTGTGAGCCCCATAGCATAAAAACAACAGACTTCTCGCCGGCCGAAACATGGCGAATGACGGCATCCGTGAACACTTCCCAGCCGCGCCCCGCGTGGCTGGCCGGCTGCGCCTCCTCGACCGTCAGGCAGGTGTTGAGCAACAGCACGCCATGGGTCGCCCACTTCACCAGGCTGCCGCCAGGATTGGGAAACGGCGGCGGGGCCGTCCCCAGGTCGCGCTGCAATTCCTTGAAGATGTTGCGCAGCGACGGCGGCAGTGCCACGCCGGGCGCCACCGAAAACGCCAGCCCTTCGGCCTGGCCGCGGCCGTGGTACGGGTCCTGACCCAGGATCACCACGCGCACGTCTTCGGGCGGCGTCAGTTCCAGCGCCCGCAGCGGCTGCGGCGGAAAGATCACCGCGCCCGCATCAAGGCGTTCGCGCAGGAAACCCTGCAACTTCTGCCCGACAGCACCAGCGAAGAACTCATCGACCAGCGATTGCCAGCCCGGCGCCACCGGCCAATCGGCAGGATCGCTGCTCGACAGCTGATCGGGCCGGCTCATTTGAACAACGCAGCGAGGGCCTCGCCGGGTTCCTTGGCACGCATGAACGCTTCGCCGACCAGGAAGGCATTGACGCCCGCTGCACGCAACGTGGCAACGTCTTCGCGCGTGGCGATGCCCGATTCGGTCACTGCCAGCCGATCGGCCGGCAACTTGGGCAGCAGGTCGATGGTGGCTTGGATCGACACCTCGAAGTTGCGCAGATTGCGGTTGTTGATACCGATCAGTGCCGTCTTGAGCTTCAGCGCGCGGTCGAGTTCGGCCGCGTCGTGCACCTCGACCAGCACAGCCATGCTCAGCCCCCGCGCAATGGCTTCGTAGTCCTTCATCTGCGCATCGTCCAGGCATGCGGCGATCAGCAGGACGGCATCGGCGCCCATCGCGCGCGACTCGTACACCTGGTACGCGTCGACGATGAAGTCCTTGCGCAGCACCGGCAAGTCGCACGACGCACGTGCCTGCTTGAGATAGTCCACGCTGCCCTGGAAGAACTGCTTGTCGGTCAGCACCGAAAGGCAGGCCGCGCTGATCTTGCCGTCGCCTTCCGCGTAGCTCTGCGCGATGTCCGCCGGAATGAAGTCTTCGCGCAGCACGCCCTTGCTCGGGCTGGCCTTCTTGACTTCGGCGATCACGGCGGCGTGGCCGGCAGCGATCTTCGCGCGCAGCGCGGCTTCGAAGTCACGCGTCAGCACGCGGCTTTCGGCATCGAAGCGAATGGCTTCGAGGGGAGCGCGCTTCTGCGCGGCCGCGATCTCCTGGCGCTTGACGGCAACGATCTTGTCGAGGATGTCTGACATGGCTTGTTCTGCTTTCGGTTTCTTTTGAATCAGACGGTCGCGGAGGCTTTGACCAGCTCCGCCAGCTTGGCTTTGGCAGCACCAGAGGCCACGACTGCACGCGAGCGGTCCACACCCGCCGCCACCGAATCGACCACGTTCGCCGCATACAGCGCAGCGCCGGCGTTGAGCAGCACGATGTCGAGCGCGGGGCCGGCCTGGTTGTCGAGCACGCCCAACAGCATCGCCTTCGACTGCTCGGGCGTTTCCACGCGCAACGCGCGGTTGCTCGACATTGCGAAGCCGAAGTCCTCGGGATGCAACTCGTACTCACGGATCTCGCCGTCCTTCAACTCGCCCACCAGGGTGGCGCCGCCGAGTGAAATCTCGTCCATGCCGTCGCGCCCATAGACAACCATTGCATGCTCGGTGCCGAGCCGTTGCAATGCGCGCACCTGGATACCTACGAGGTCGGCGTGGAACACGCCCATCAGGATGTTCGGTGCGCCCGCCGGGTTGGTCAGCGGCCCGAGGATGTTGAAGATGGTCTTGATGCCCAGCTCCTTGCGAACCGGTGCGACGTTTTTCATCGCGGGATGATGGTTCGGCGCAAACATGAAGCCGATGCCGCATTCCTCGATGGAGCGCGCGATCTGCTCGGGCTTCAGGTTGATGTTGACGCCCAGCGCCTCCAGTACGTCGGCACTGCCCGACTTGCTCGACACGCTGCGCCCGCCGTGCTTGCTCACCTTGGCGCCGCCAGCGGCCGCAACGAACATCGAGCAGGTCGAGATGTTGAAGGTGTGCGAGCCGTCCCCGCCTGTGCCCACGATGTCCACAAGGTGCGTGGTGTCCTTCACGGGCACCTTGGTCGACACCTCGCGCATCACCTGCGCGGCGGCGGTGATCTCGCCGATGGTTTCCTTCTTGACGCGCAGGCCGGTGATCAGCGCGGCCATCATCACGGGCGAGCACTCGCCACTCATGATGAGTCGCACGATGTGCAGCATCTCGTCGTGAAAAACCTCGCGGTGCTCGATGGTGCGCTGCAGCGCTTCCTGGGGGGTGATCATGGTGAGTCTCCTCGGTAGGTGTCAGTGGCCGATGCGAACAGCCGGCGCGTCGGTGAACGCGAGCTTGAGGCCGAAGCCGATGAACAGGACGCCGGCAACACGGTCGAGCCAGTGCATGCCCTTCTGCACGGCGCCGCGACGCGCCATCCAGCCCGCAGCCAGTGCCCATCCCACGTTGACCGGGATCGCGTTGAGATTGAACAGCACGCCCAACAGCACGAAGTACAGGGCCTTGTTGTCGGCGCCGGGGGCAATGAACTGCGGCACGAAGGCAAGGAAGAACAGCGCCACCTTGGGGTTGAGCACATTGGTCCAGAAGCCGCCCAGAAAGATCGCCTTGAGGCTGCGTTCCCCGCCCACAGCGGCGGCCGCCGCATCGAGATCGGCAGGCGGCTTGGCACGCGAAAGCACCATGCGCACGCCGAGGTAGAGCAGGTAGGCCGCGCCCACGTACTTGAGCACGGTGAATGCCGTCGCGGAAGTTGCCATCAGGGTGCCTACGCCGACTGCTGCCGCAAAGATGTGAACGAAACAGCCAGCGGTGATGCCAAGCCCGGCCACGATGCCGGCGCGCACGCCGGAGCGCAGCGAGTTCGTCACGACGTAGAGCACGTCAGGTCCTGGCGTCAGGTTCAGCAGCCAGCCGGCAGCGATGAAAGCGAGCAGATGCGGAAGATCGGGCATCGCGGCTCCCGTTGGTCAGGCGTTGAAGAAACCGCGGATCGCAGCAACGGCGCGGTCGACACCGGCTGCATCCACGTCGAGGTGCGTCACGAAGCGCAGGCGATACAGCCCCGTCGCAAGAATGCCCTGCTGGTTGAGGCTCGCGATCAACTCCGACGAACGCGCCTGCGCCGCACCCGTGAGGTCGGCAAACACGATGTTCGTATGCGGCGCTTCGACCGTCAGGCCCTCGATGCCTTCGAGCCCCTGCGCCAGACGCCGCGCCAGCGCGTGGTCGTCGGCCAGGCGATCGACATGGTGGTCGAGCGCATGCGACGCCGCAGCCGCCAACAGGCCTGCCTGCCGCATGCCGCCGCCCGCCATCTTGCGGATGCGATGCGCCCGCGCGATGAACTCGCGCGAACCAACCAGCGCGGAGCCGATCGGAGCGCCCAGGCCCTTGCTGAAGCAGACCGAGACGCTGTCGAAGCACTGCGCAATGCGGCGGGCTTCCGCGCGGATGTCGCTGCGCTTGTTGAGCGCGGCCTGCGCCGTTGCGGCATTGAAGAGACGAGCCCCGTCCAGGTGTCGCTGCAGGCCCTTGCTTTTCGCCAGGTCGGTCGCGGCCTGCACGTAGTCGAAGGGCAGCAGTTTGCCGCCCAGCGTGTTCTCCAGCGCCAGCAGCTTCGTGCGCGCAAAGTGCGCGTCGTCGGGCTTGATGGCCGCCTCGATCTGCGCGAGCGGCAACGTACCGTCGGGCGCATGGTCGAGCGGCTGCGGCTGCACGCTGCCGAACACCGCCGCACCGCCGCCTTCCCAGCGGTAGCAATGCGCCTGCTGGCCGACGATGTATTCGTCGCCACGGCCGCAGTGCGAGAGGATCGCGCACAGGTTGCTTTGCGTGCCGGTCGGCACGAACAGCGCGGCCTCGAAGCCCAGCAGCGCAGCGATCTTTTCCTGCAGCGCGTTCACGCTCGGGTCGGTGCCGAAGACGTCGTCGCCCAGCGGCGCCGCCATCATGGCCTCGCGCATCGCAGGCGTGGGTTGCGTGACGGTGTCGCTGCGCAGATCAACGAGAGGAGAGGTGTGATCGGTCATGGCGGGTCAGTCCAGGAAGTTCTTCAGCATGGCGTGGCCATGTTCGGTCAGGATCGATTCAGGATGAAACTGCACGCCTTCGATGCGCACGTCATGCGCAAATCCGGTGTGCCACACGCCCATGATCTCGCCGTCGTCGGTCCAGGCGGTGACAGCCAGCGCCTTCGGGCAGCTCTCGCGCTCGATCGAGAGCGAGTGATACCGGTTGACGACGAACCGTTCGGGCAGCCCCGCGAACACGCCTTCGCGCGTGGTCGTGATCTCGCTGGTCTTGCCATGCATCAGTTGCTGCGCGCGAACGATCTTGCCGCCGAAGGCCGCGCCGATGGCCTGGTGGCCCAGGCACACGCCAAGAATCGGCAGCTTGCCCGCGAAGGCCTCGATGGCCGCCACCGAGACGCCCGCTTCCGCCGGCGAACAAGGCCCCGGCGACACCACCAACCGCGTGACGCCCGAAGCGATCAGCTCGCCGATCTGCGCCACCGTGATCTCGTCGTTGCGATGCACCTGCACATCCGCACCCAACTCGCCGAAGTACTGGACGATGTTGTAGGTGAAGCTGTCGTAGTTGTCGATCATCAGCAGTTTCATGGCTTGCTCACAATCCGGTGCACGCCCTTCACCACGGGAAAGACGTTGAAGTTGATCAGCAGGCCCAGCTTGAGGCCCGAGAGCCGCAGCGCGGCCAGCACCTGCGCGCGATGCAGGTCGGTCAGCACATCGACCGCCTTGAGCTCGACGATGACCGACTGCTCGATCACGAAGCCCGCGCGGTACACCTCGCCCAGCGAGCGGCCCTTGTAAGTGGCCGACAACGCCAGGTCGCGCGTGAAGCCGATCTCGCGCTCGGCGAGTTCGATGGCCAGCGCGGCGGCGTAGGCGCCCTCGTCGAGCCCCGTGCCGAGCACGCGCTGCACTTCGACGGCGGCGCCGATGATTTCGTGCGAAAAGTCGTTCTGAATATCGGGTGTGGTGCTCATTCCAGGCCTTCCTCGACCAGTTCGGCGGCACGCAGAAGTGCGCGCGCCTTGGCCTCTGTTTCTTTCCATTCCAGCTCGGGCACCGAGTCGGCGACCACGCCGGCCGCGGCCTGCACGTGCAGCATCTGGTCCTTCACGATACCGGTGCGTATCGCAATGGCCACGTCCATATCGCCCGCG
The DNA here is from genome assembly GCF_014302995.1 of Variovorax sp. PAMC26660. NCBI lineage: Bacteria > Pseudomonadati > Pseudomonadota > Betaproteobacteria > Burkholderiales > Comamonadaceae > Variovorax > Variovorax sp. PAMC26660. The sequence goes on along the minus strand of NZ_CP060295.1, from coordinate 3,224,227 downwards.
TAGCTGATGTAGCCGCAGGCGCCGCCGTACAGGCCGCGCTTGGTGGGCTCCAGCTGGTCGATGAGTTCCATCGCATGCACCTTGGGCGCGCCGGTCAGCGTGCCCGCCGGGAACGTGGCCTTGAGCACGTCGATGGCGGTCATGCCGTCTTTCAGCGTGCCTTCGACGTTGCTCACGATGTGCATCACATGGCTGTAGCGTTCGACTGCGAAGGCTTCGGTCACCTTCACGGTGCCGGTCTTGGCGATGCGGCCGATGTCGTTGCGCGCGAGGTCGATCAGCATGACGTGCTCGGCGCGCTCCTTCGGGTCGTTGATGAGTTCCACCTCGGCCGCCTTGTCGAGTTCGAGCGAAGCGCCGCGCGGACGCGTGCCGGCCAGCGGGCGGATGGTGATCTTCTGCTCGCCGTCGTCCGTGTTCTCCTGGCGCACCAGGATCTCGGGCGATGCACCCACCACATGGAAATCGCCCAGGTTGTAGTAGTACATGTAGGGCGACGGATTGAGCGAACGCAGCGCGCGGTACAGCGACAGCGGCGACTCGGTGTAGCGCTTGCTGATGCGCTGGCCCACCTGCACCTGCATGAAGTCGCCTGCGGCAATCATTTCCTTGGCGCGCTCGACGGCCGCAATGTAGTCGGCCTTGGCAAAGCTGCGCTCGGGCGGATGCGGCTGCGTGGGCTTCACGATGGGCGCGCTCACCGAATACTTGAGCTTTTCCTTCAGCTCGCGCAGACGGCGCTTGCCCACGGCGTAGGCCTCGGGCTGCTTCGGATCGGCATAGACGATCAGGTAGAGCTTGCCCGAGAGGTTGTCGATGACGGCCAGTTCCTCGCACTGCAACAGCAGGATGTCGGGGCAGCCGAGCGTGTCGGGCGGGCAGCTTTTTTCGAGCTTGCGCTCGATGTGGCGCACGGTGTCGTAGCCGAAGTAGCCGGCAAGGCCGCCGCAAAAGCGCGGTAGCCCCGGCCGCAAAGCAACCTTGAAGCGCTTTTGGTACGCCGCGACAAAGTCGAGCGGATTGCCGGCGGCGGTCTCCACCACCTGGCCATCGGTCACCACTTCTGTCTTCGCATCGGCACCGAAGCCGGTGGCGCGAAGCAGCGTGCGGGCGGGCAGCCCGATGAAGCTGTAGCGGCCGAAGCGCTCGCCGCCAACGACCGATTCGAGCAGGAAGCTGTGCTTGCCGCCGCCTTGCGAATGGGCCAGCTTGAGGTACAGGGAAAGAGGCGTTTCGAGGTCGGCAAAGGCCTCAGCCATCAGCGGAATACGGTTGTAGCCCTGGGCGCTGAGGCTCTTGAATTCAAGTTCGGTGATCACGGATTCGTTCTCCAATTGCCACCCGGCGCTCCTTTGGCCGGGGACAAGGTCATTCACGGGTGGCCCGGTGTCGCAGTGTGTGTCGACTCGGAACCGCGGGCGCACGGCGTGCGCCGTGCAATCAAACAGTCAGCGATGTATGGCGACGCCAGGGCCAGGCTCCCCGGCTGCCTTCACCTGTTTGAATGATGTGATGAACGAACATGGAAGGCCGAGTTTAGCCCACGAAAACGCGCGGGCGTACAAACAGAACCATCCTGTGCCGGCTTCAGGGTTCCTCCGGAGACGGGGTCGTAAAACAAAAAGATACATTCGCACGACCGTTCGCAAATCCCAGGAGGCTCACTTGCTCGCACTCTCGTTCCCGACCGTGTTCTCCCCGTTCTCCGTGTTTTCTCGCCTGGCCGTGCTGGCCTGCCTTGCCACCGCGCTCGGCGCCTCGGCAGCACAGCTCGAGGTGGCCGGCGTCAAGCTCGAAGACCGCATGGATTTGCGCGGTAGCCCCCTGCTGTTGAACGGCGCCGGCATTCGCTACAAGGCCATCTTCAAGGTCTACACGGCCGGCCTGTATGTGGGCAAGAAGGTTTCGACGCCCGAAGAGGCCCTGGCCACGCCGGGCCCCAAGCGCGTGGCCATCACGATGCTGCGCGACATCGACGCCAACGAACTGGGCAAGCTCTTCACCAAGGGCGTGGAAGAGAACTCGCTCAAGAGCGAAATGGTCAACCTGATCCCGGGCCTGCTGCGCATGGGCCAGATGTTCGCGGACCAGAAGCAGCTGAAAACCGGCGACACCTTCACCATCGACTGGCTGCCGGGCACCGGCACGGTGATCACCGTGCGCGGCGTGGCGCAGCCCGATCCGGTGAAGGAGCCGGCCTTCTTCAATGCACTGTTGCGCATCTGGCTGGGCCCGAACCCTGCCGACTGGAAACTGAAGGACGCGCTGCTCGGCAAGCAGTAGGCGCCCGCTCCTTTTCTTTAAGCAGCAGTCGCCGAGAGTTCAACCAGCGAATCCACGAAGCCGTCTGCATCCACGCCGCGCACCGGCTCGCCGTGGTTGTAGCCATAGCTGACCAGTACCACCGGGCAACCCGCCGCGCGCGCGGCACGTGCGTCATTGCTCGAATCGCCGACCATCAGCGTGCGCGCCGGCACGGTGCCCAGCGCCTCGCAGGTCTTCAGCAGCGGCAGCGGATCGGGCTTCTTGCGCTCGAAGGCATCGCCGCCGAACACCAGCTCGAAAAAGCCGTCGAGCCCTTTCGCGGCCAGCAGCGGCTTGGCGAAAGAGGTCGGCTTGTTGGTCAGGCAGGCCAGCCGCAGGCCGCGCGCACGCAGCGCCTTCAGCCCGTCGATCACGCCCGGGTACACCGCGGAGTGCTGGCCGTTGATGGCCAGGTAGTGATGCTGGTAGCGCTCCCAGGCACGGTCGAACAGGGCCTGGGCCTTCGCCTTCAGCGCGTCCGTTTCGGCGGCCGAGGGCGTGGTGCCGGTGGCCGTCATCACATGCACGAGCGCGGAAAGAATCAGGTGCTCCGAGCCCTTGCCCACCATCACTTCGATGGCGGCCGGCGCGACATGAGGCAGCGAGAGATCGTCGAGCATGAGATTGAGCGACGCGGCGAAGTCGCCGAGCGTGTCGACCATGGTGCCGTCGAGGTCGACGATCGCTGCGTCGAAGCGGGAGAAGTCTGTGTGAAGAGCGTCCAAGGCAGGCTGACCGGCTGATAAGAGAAGGGGCGAATTCTGCCTCGGGCCATCGCCGCTCGCGTCGCGAGCACCGGGTCTCGAATTTCTTTCGCCCCGCATTACGGGTTTTGGCGGCCTCGTTCGGCAACAGGATGAATTCACCTGAAACCGACAGAGGACCTCATCCGCCATGTGCCCTGAAATCCCTCCGCATGCCCGCATCGTGCCGCTGGACACACGCCCTGCGCACGGTGCTTCCTCGTTCGCGCTGCCCCAGCTGTTCTGGATCGCGCTCGCCCTCGCCATGCCGATCGCGGGCCTCGCGGGCTGGTACTTCTTCGGGCGCGACAACTTCAGCGCCTGGGCCATGGACGCGTCGGAGCACTGGCTGATGCTGGGCTCCGCGGCGCTGGTCGTCGTGCTGCACGTCGCGATGCTGGTGATGCTGCTGGCAGAACCGAAGAAGGACCGGAGTGCAAAGAAGCGCACCAACCCCTGACGCGGTTTTTCGCGCCGCCATTACGGGTTCTGGCAGCCCCGTTCGGCATACGGATGCATTCACCTGAAACCCCAAGAGGAGCCACCTCGCCATGCTTCAGCCAACTTTCCCCATCACCGCCCGTCCGGAGGCCGCATGAGCGCCAGCACCAGCGCCTCCGGTCTGACCGCCCCCTCTCTTCTGGCCCTCGGTGCCGCCTGGCTGACGGGCAAGGCATTCGGGCTGCGCCACCCCGCGCCAACGGGCGCATCAGGCCCCGGCGTCCATCGGCAGGCCCCCCACGCCGCCCGCGAGCGCATGGACCTGCGGCAGCCGTTGCGTGCGATGTCGCAGGCCCATGGGCCGATGCTGGCGCGCCTGGGCATCCACCTCGATCTTTTCCTGCCGGACGACCCGCTGACCGTCACCGCGATCCCGGGCGACCTGTCCCAGCTAGTCGCGCACATCCTCGACGTGGCGGTCGGCGCGCTGCGGCAAGACACCACGCTGCACGTGCTGGCCCGCGCCGAAGGCCAGCACGCGGTGATCAACTGGCGCGACGCCAGCGTGGGCGCGCCTCGCCTCTCGCACGCATTCGCCACGGCCGACAGCACGACGGCCGCCCGCGTGCTGGCCTGCCAGACGATCGCGGCCCGGCACGGCGCGCGCATCTACGCCGCGCCTTCGCCGCTGGGCGACGCCTGCCTCACCGTGCGGTTTCCGCTGCACGGCCAGCGCGAGGCGCGCGCATCGGCCGCGATCCTCTGATGTCGACGCAGGGCATGACCATGACGCTGCGATACATCCCTTCGCCCCCACCGTCCACCCGCGACGGCGATGCGGCCACGCCCCCCATGGCGCCCGCCCTGTCGCGCCTGCGGGACTGGTGCTGCATCGGCTGCGCGGCCATCGGCCTGGCCGTGTCGATCAATTTCGGCACCTGCGAGCCGCAGAAACCCGCCAAGCCCCCCGCCGGCAGCAACCTCTCCACGCTGGCGCCGATCATGCAGACCAGCCCCAACAAGGGAGGCGAAGGAACCCCGCGCCAAAGCCTGCGCTGCCCGGCCCCCAAAGCCGCGCGCATGGCCGTCAAGACCACCTCGTCGCCCAGGCCGGACGAATTCGCTGTTTAAATATGTCAACTCAGTGAGACAGACTCATGCTCGCGACCCTCGCTGCGTTCCCGAACGACTTGCATCCCCCCTTCATGCCGGACCGCCCTCCCCACCGCAATGTAGAAACCCTCTACGGTGACCACCATGGCTGGCTGGTGGGCTGGCTGCGCCGCAAGCTCGGCAACGCCGGCGATGCTGCCGACCTTGCGCAAGACACATTCCTGCGCGTGCTGGGCCGCCCGCGCGAAGCCACCGAGGCGCGCGAGCCCCGCGCCTGGCTCACCACCATTGCGCACGGCCTCGTGGTCGACCATGTCCGGCGCCGCACGCTGGAGCGCGCCTGCCTGGAAGCCATCGCCAGCCTGCCCGAGCCGCAGGCGCCCTCGCCCGAAACCCAACTGCTGCTGGTCGAGGCGCTGATGCGCATCGACACCATGCTCGACGGGCTCGCGCCCAAGGCGCGCAGCGCCTTCCTGCTGTCCCGGCTCGACGGCCTGAGCTACCCGGAGATCGCGCAGCGCCTGGACGTGAGCCTGAGTTCGGTCGAAAAATACATGGCAAACGCGATCCGCCACTGCCTCTCGCTGCGATGAAACCCGCATTCCCCTCCACACCCGGCAGCGAAAGCCGCGGCGACCTGCTCGACCAGGCCATCGCCTGGGCCGTGCGGCTCGGCTCCGGCGGCGCCGACGACCGGGCGCACGAAGCCTGCAACGCCTGGCGCGCCGCCCATCCCGCGCACGAGCAGGCCTGGCAGCAGGTGCAGACCGTCGAAGACGCCTTCCGTCAGGTGCCACCGGTGAGCGGCGCGCTGGCCCACGGCGCGCTGCAGGCCGCCACCCGCATGCGCACCCAGAGCCGGCGCCGTGCGCTGGGCGTGATGGGTCTGGCCGCCACCGGCGGCGTGCTGGGCCTTTTCGTCTGGCGCGAGGCGCCCTGGGTGCAGCGCGCCGAGTACGCCACCGCCATCGGCGAACGCAAGCGCGTGATGCTGGCCGACGGCACCGAGCTGAACCTCAACACCGGCTCCGAAGTGCAGGTGGTGTTCTCGCCACGGCGCCGCCTGATCGTGCTGCGCCGCGGCGAACTCTTCGTGCGCACCGGTGCCGACACCGGCGCGATGCTCGGCCACCGCACCTTCTGGGTCGAGGCGCCGCATGCGCGCTTCGAGGCGCTGGGCACGCGCTTCGGCGTGCGGCAGGCGGACAACGAAACGCGGCTGTCGATGACCGAAGGCCGCGTGGCCATCCATGCCGGCGATGCGCCCGCCGTGATCGCGCAGGCCGGCGACGGCTACATCATTCGCGCCAACACCACCGAGCCCCAACGCATCGTGGACCGCAGCTTCGAGACCGATGCCTGGACCGACGGCGCGCTGGTGGCCAAGCAGATGCGCCTCGATGCCTTCGTGGCCGAACTGGCGCGCTACCGCAGCACACCGCTGCGCTGCGATGCGGACGTGGCATCGCTTCGGGTGTCGGGCGTGTTCCAGCTCGGCGGCCCCGACCCGGTCGGCCGCGCGCTCGAAGCGCTGGTGCGCACCTTGCCGGTTCGGCTTGAAAGCAGCACGGGGGACACATTGACGGTTTCCAGACGTTGAGACGGATTTTTCAGGGCCGCCCTCACGGGTTCTGGCGGTCCCTTGCGGCAAAGCCCACCCTGCTTCACGCGATGCTCTTCGGCACCGCGGTGGGGTGGGCCGTGCCTGCCGAACGCGTCTGGGCTCAGGCGGGCGATGCCGCGCGCGCCACTTTCGAGGTGCCCGCGGGCCCGCTCGAAGACGCGCTCAACAGGTTCGCGCGCCAGGCCGGCATCACGCTGTCGTTCGACCCGGCGCTGGTGCGTGGCAAACAGGCGGATGCGCTCTCGGGCAGCCTCACCATCACCGAAGGGCTGGCCGCGCTGCTCTTGCCCCACCGGCTGGAAGCTGCGCGCGGAAGCAGCGGCGCCTATTCGGTGCAACCCGCCGCGCAGGCGCAGGCCGCCGGCAATGCCGCGTTGCCCACGCTCACCGTGACCGCCGAAGCCGAGCATGCAGACGGCCCGGTGCACGGCTATGTGGCGCAACGCAGCGCCACCGCGACCCGCACCGACACGCCGCTGATCGAGACGCCGCGCGCCGTCACCGTCGTCACGCGCGAGCAGATGGACGACCAGGCGGTGCACACCGTCGAGCAGTCGCTGCGCTACTCGGCCGGCGTGCTGACCGAGGTGAAGGGCTACGACCCGCGCCTCTCGTCACTGACGGTGCGCGGCTTCGCACCGGCCGAGTTTCTCGACGGCTTCAAGCTCTACACCTCGAACGCCTACTCCGGCTGGCTGATCGAGCCGCAGGGGCTGGAACGCGTCGAGCTGCTGAAAGGGCCGGGCGCGGTCTACGACCCGGCCGCACCGGGCGGCGTGATCAACATGGTGTCCAAGCGCCCCTCGGCCGAAGCGGTGCGCGAGGTTGGCCTGTCCATCGGCAACAACGACCGCTACCAGGGCAGCTTCGACCTGGGCGGCGCGCTGAACGCCGACGGCAGCTTGATGTTCCGGCTCAACGGCCTGTTTCGCAGCAGCAGCGGCCAGACCGACTTCTCGCGCGACGACCGCAACTTCATCGCACCGGCCCTGACCTGGAAGCCTTCGTCGCGCACCAAGGTCACGCTGCTGGCCGAGGTCACGCGCGACCGCATGACGCCAGAGAGCGCATGGCCGGTGGGTGCGCTCATCACGCCGAACCCCAACGGCGGCATTCCCCGGGACCGCTTCGTCGGGGAGCCGGGCGTGGACCACTACAACCGCAATGCGTCCTCGGTCACCTACCTGCTGGAGCACCAGCTCAACGACAACTGGACCTTGCGCCAGAACGCGCGCTACGCCGCGCTCGACATCGACTACCAGCAGGTCTACGGCGAGTCCTTCCAGAGCGACCAGCGCACGCTCAATCGCGGCGTGAGGCGCCTGGTCGACAAGAGCCGCACCTCCGCGCTCGACACCCAGATCGAAGGACGCTTTCGCACCGGGCCGGTCGCGCACACGCTGCTGCTGGGCATGGACTACCAGCGCTATGTGAGCGACAAGAAAAGCGGCGTGGGCCCCGCATCTTCCATCGATGCCTTCGCGCCGGTCTACGGCGCGCCGGTGACCGTGCCGGTGATCGCGCCCGTGCTCAGCGCGACCGCGCTCGGGTCGGCCGTCACGACCGACGGGCTGACGCAGCGCGGCCTCTATGTGCAGGACCAGATGCGCTCGGGCCCATGGTCGCTCGGGCTGGCCGTGCGGCGGGACCAGTCCCGCAACTCCTACAGCGGCAGCCTTGCGGCGGCGCCCGGTCCGGACACGAAGACCACCTACAACGCGGGCCTGCTGTACCTCGCGTCCAACGGACTGGCCCCCTACTTCAGCTACTCGACCTCGTTCACGCCCCTGCCCGGGGCCCTTGCGAACGGAACGCTCTTCAAGCCGGAACTCGGGCGCCAACTCGAAGTGGGGCTGAAGTACCGTCCCCCGGGCCTGGATGCGCTGTTCACCATCTCGGCCTTCGACCTGCGCAAGAACAACGTCACGACCTTCAACCCGTACCTGTTCAGCCCCACGGCACAGATCGGCGAGGTGCGCACGCGCGGCCCCGAGTTCGAGGCCAGGGCCGCGCTGACGAAGCGGCTCAAGCTGGTGGCCAGCTACACCTTTCTCGATGCCAAGGTCACCCGCAGCCTGAACCCCCTCGAAGTGGGCAAGCAGCCGGTCCAGACCGCGCGCAAGACCGCGTCGCTGTGGCTCGACTACCGCTTCGGCAATTCCGAGTGGCGCGGCTGGAGCCTCGGCGGCGGCGTGCGCTACGTCGACAAGGTGCCGGCCAGCACGGACAACAGCCTGTACAACCCGGCCTACACGCTGGTCGATGCGGCCCTGCGCTACGAGCACGGTCCCTACACCTTTGCGCTGAACGCGACCAACCTGTTCAACAAGACCTATGTGGCGGGTTACGGCCAGTACTACGGCCAGGGTCGCGCACTGCAGGCAAAGGCCACCTTCCGCTGGTAGCGCCTGCCGGGGATCAGGTCAGGCCTGCTGCGCCTCGGTCAGCGCCTGCGCGGCCACCACCGCCTCGGTGCGGTTGCGCACGTTCAGCGCGCGAAAGATCGCGGCCAGGTGAATCTTGACCGTGCCCTCGCTGATGCCCAGGCTGCGCCCGATCAGCTTGTTGGGCTTGCCCTGCGACAGCAGTTGCAGCACCTCGACCTGGCGCTCGGTCAGCACGCTGCGCAGATGCTCCAGCGTCTGGTTGCCGCCACGCGTGGAGGCCTCGCCGTTCGACGGCGACGCCACGCCGGCCACGATGCCGGGCGGCAGCGCCGTCAGCATCATCGGCGGCACGTACACGCCGCCGGCCAGCACCAGGCGCACGGCCGACAGCATGACCTCGGGCGAATAGGCCTTGGGAATGAATCCGAGCACGCCGCGTTCGAGCGCGCTGCGCATGATGGCCGGATCTTCGTAGCCCGACAGCACGATCACCGGCACGGCCGGATGGCGCTTGCGGATTTCGTCGATGTGGGCCTGGCCGTCGGCGCCGGGCATGTTGAGGTCGATCAGGGCCAGGTCGAGGTCGTCGGTAGCCCCGGCAAGCAATTCGTCGACGCTCAACGCCAGGACGAATTCGATACCGGGCGCCAGCTCCGACAACTTGGCCTTGACCGCCTCGATGACGAGCCGGTGGTCGTCGGCGATCAGGATTTTCATGGCTATTCCCCGTGTCCCAGCATGCGTCGAGCTGGCGGATGCTGAAGATACCGGCGATTGCCCCGCACAGCAAGGCCGCCGGCCCCACCCAACGGCATAGACCCCAAGCGGTATGGCGCCTGCCGCAACCCCTTTGAAAGAATGAACACCCACTCGAAGGAACCGGGGACATGGGCATGTGCCATCGATGCAGACGCCGGGACAGGCATCCTTCGCAATGCACGACTGCCAAGGTGTGAATAAACCTACTGCGCACCCCCATCTCGCACCTGCGGTCCTCACCGTACAGAGTACGGCTCCGGTCCTCGATGCAAGCTGGGGGCGCTCGCTACGGTTTCTTCACACCTTGTAAGCGAGCACAGTCATGGCCCGCCTGTTCGATTGCTTCTCGGCATTCATCGCATTCGGCCTCGCCCTCGACGCTGCGATCGCACATGATCGCCCCACCCTGTCGCACGATGCGGCGCAGCAACAGGCGCTGCGGCTGCTCGACGCGGCGCGCAGCGACGCCGGCGCATCGGGCACGCCCGCGCCGCAGATCGAATCGGCCGCGTTCGCGATGGTGGCGTGGATCGACGAGATCCTCGCGCGCCACCCCGGCGCAGCCGGCGGCGCACCACCGCTGCAGGCGCAGCTCTTCAATTCCAGCAACGCGCACAGCGAGTTCTTCCACCACCTCTCGGCACTGACGGCGCAGGACGACGAAGTGCGCGAGGTCTACTGGCACGCGCTGGCGCTGGGCTTCAAGGGCCAGTACTACTTCGAGGACGGCGACCAGGGCGAACTCGGCAAGCTGAAAGACCTGCACGGCCAGCAACTGCGGATTCGCCCGCTGGCCACCGGCAGCCTGGCGCAAGACCACATCACACCGCAGCCCTACGGCGTGCCCGACCCGCGCGGCCCCAACGACACGCGCCGGCGCGACCGGTCCCTGCTGCGCAGCGGCGCGGTGCTCGCCCTGCTGCTGCCGCTGCTCTACCTGCTGTGGCTCTGGTCGACCGGGCCGCCGACGGCGGGCACGACGCTCGCACAGCGCGTCGAACAGCATCTGCAGAGCTTTGCCTGCGCGGACCTCACGGCGTCGGTCGACAAGGAAGGCCGCACGCAGGTGACCGGCTTCGTCTCGCTGCCCGGCGACCTGCCGAGGGTCGAGCGCGAGGTGAGCGCCATGCCCGGCGTCAAGGCGCCGCGCTTCGACGTCGGCCTGCGCGTATGGCCGCACTGCGAAGTGTTCGCCATCCTCAAGCCCTACCAGACCCGCAACCACGAGAAGGCCTACGGGCTCGACGTGAGCGCGCCTTCGGCCCGCGACGGCAAGCTGCGCGAAGGCGACAGCGTGCGCGTGCAGGTGGTGGCACCGCACCACGACAGCTACATCTGGGTCGACTACTACACCGCCGACGGGTCGGTCATGCATCTCAACACCGGGCAGACACCCACGCGGCTGCACGCCGGCGAAACACTGGAGCTGGGCCGCGACATCCCGTCGAGCTGGCTCGTGAGCCCGCCTTTCGGCAACGTGCTGATCACCGTGCTGTCGGCGCCGATGCCGTTCAGCGAAACCTCCGACCGGCCGCCCTACGAGCTGGCCTCCGCCTACCTGCTGCGGCTGCGCGAGGCACTGGCGGCCAGCAAGAACAGCGACCGGCTGATCGCCGACTTCGTGTTCCTCGAGACGGTCTCGCGATGAACGCCCTGCTGTCGCCCAACGTTCGCTTCTGGCTCCTGCTGGCGCTGTGCGTGATCGGTTTCGCTCTGCTGTATGCCGTGGTGCACGATGCGGGCCGCGGTGCGCGCCGCCGCGCGCTGCGGCGGCGCATCGACGCGCTGGGCATGCCGGCCAGCGAGAGCGGCGAGATGGCACTCGACGCCCTCGAGGAAAGCATGGCGCAGGCGCAGCAGGCCCTGCGTCGCGCAGCGAGGCCACGCACTGCGGCGCCCGTTCCATGGCTCCTGTTCTTCGGCGACACCGCCGCCAACCTGCGGGGCCTGCTTGCGACGGCGCACGGCGAACGCGTGCCCACACCCGATCACGAACCCGCCGCCAGCAGCGCCTGGTGGCACTGGTGGCTGACCGGCGCGACCGTGGCCATCGAGATCCATCCGCACGCGGTCGGCGACGCGGCCGGCACGCCGCCTTTTCGGGGCCTGTGGCTGCAATCGCTGCTCCTGCTGGCGCAGCGGTGCGAACGCCTGCCGCTCAACGGCCTGGTGGCGTGCGTCGGCGCGAGCGACCTGCTGCACGCGGATGCGACGGAACTGCTGCCCCTGGCCGCCAGAATGCGCCGCGTGCTCGACGAGGCCAGCGACACCTTGCGCCTGCAGTTGCCCACCTACCTCGTGGTGACCGGCCTCGAACAGCTCGCGGGCTACGCCACGCTGCGCGGTGCCTTGCCGCCCGAGGTGCTGGCGCAGGTGCTGGGCCACCGCCTGACCGATCCGTCCCCCGTCATCGACACGCCGGCCGGCGAGCGATTCGACGCCGTGTTCAATCCCATCGCGCAGCAGTTGCACGGCCTGCGCATGGGCCTGCTGCGCGAGCAGGCGGGACCTGCGGGCCAGCTCGCGATTCATGAATTCGTGGAAGCGGTGCGTGCGCTGCAGCCTGCATTGCGGCAGTTCGCGCAAGTGCTGTTCGAGGGCCACGGCAAGGGCTCGCGCGCGCCGCGCTGGCGTGGCATTTACTTCACTGCGTCGGCATCGGAGGCCACCGGCGGCGCCTTCGTCGGCGACCTGTTCACGCACTTCCTGCCGGTCGACCAACCGCTGGTGCGGCCGGGGCGCCCGTCTTCCAACACCGCGACGGGGCCGCTGTGAAAGCCCAAGCCCGTGCCTACCTGGCGTCGATGCGAATCTGGCGCGCGCCGAAGGTCACGTTGAGCGTTTTCGCCTTGCCCGGCTCCACCGCGCGCACCTCGCGCCAGCGTGCACGGTCGAGGTCGCGGAACGCCGCCATCACGCCGATGGCCTTCGCGTCGGCCGGCAAGGTGAGATCGAGCTTGCGGCTTTCACCGGGCCGCAGCAGCACTTCTTCGCGCTGCACGAGTTCGGCGCCGAGCGTGGCCTGGTCTTTCTCGAACAGCGAGAAGAAATCGGCGCCCTCGAAAGGCCCCGACGACTTCAGCGCATACACGCGCACCGTGAGCGGCGAGGCACGCCCGCGCGCATCGGGGTTGGCGTCGGCGCCAGCCACCAGCGTGATCGACACCGGCGTGACCACCGGCTTGCTCGCGCAGCCCGCGATGAAAAGACCCGCTGCAGCAAGGCCGAAAGCTGCAATACGGCGCCGCGAAGCGCCAGCAAGAAAGCCTTCATAGGACGAATGGTGTGTACCGAGCGTGCGCATGCTATTCCCTTCGTTGCATTGACCGGTCCTGACGCATCTTTGATTATCACCAGCGAACTCCAACAGGCAACATGCTGACTCCCGAACTTGCACAAGCACTGCTCGCGCCCATCGGCGAGGCCTCGCCGTGCGGCGACGACCTGGAGTACGACGCGGACTTCACCGCGCTCGTGGCCGCCGCGCAGGGCAAGCCCGAGCAGCAGTTCGGCGACACCGTGATCCCCGCGGTCGAACCCGAGTGGCGCGAGGTGGCGGATCAGGCCGATGCAATCTTGCGCCGCAGCAAGGACGTGCGCGCCGCAGTGCTGCTGCTGCGCGCCGCCACGCGCATGCAGGGCGTGGCCGGATTTGTCGCCGGGCTCCAGTTGCTGAACAGCCTGCTCGACACCTTCTGGGAAGGCATACATCCAAAGCTGGATGCCGACGACGACAACGACCCGACCATGCGCCTGAACGCGCTCGCGCCGTTCTGCGACGAGAACCAGACGATGCTGCGCGAGCTGTACGACGCACAGGTGGGCGTGGCAGCCGGCGTGGGGCCGATACGCGTGCGCGACATTGCCGTCGCCCACAACGTGCTGGACGCCGTGGGCGGTGAAGCCACTTACTCGGCCTCGCAGGTCCAGGGTGGCCTCGAGGCCATCCAGGCGTCGCGGCCCGAACTGCTGCGGACCGCGGCAGACGTGCCCGTCCTCCTCGACAGGCTGCAGGCCTTGCTGGCCGATCGCACCGGCCGCTCCGATGCGATCGACCTGACCCCGCTTCGCGCCGTCGCCCGCGTGCTGAAGAAAGCCTGCGGCGCCGCCACCGGTGCAACGGAAGAAGCGCCCGCCGGCGCGGATGCCGAAGCCGACGGATCGCAGGCCGAAGGCGCGACCGCCCGCCCCGCCGCCGTGCGCGGCGAGATCCAGAACCGGCAGGACGCCGTGCAGATGCTCGACCGCGTGATCCGCTACCTCGAACAGTCCGAGCCCGGCAACCCCGCGCCGCTGCTGATCGAGCGCGCCAAGAAGCTCATCGGTGTGAGCTTTCTCGAAATCATGGCCAACCTCGCGCCCAACGCGATGGACACCATCGAAACCGTGACGGGCAAGCGCCCTTCCGAATAACCCGGCGAGCACCCGACCCGCACCCCATTCACACCCGCAAGGAGCATCTCCATGGCCAAGAGCAGTCAGAAATTCATCGCCCGCAACCGGGCGCCACGGGTCCAGATCGAATACGACGTGGAGCTGTACGGCGCCGAGAAGAAGGTGCAGCTTCCCTTCGTGATGGGCGTGCTGGCCGACCTCTCGGGCAAGCCGGCCGACCCGCTCGCGCCAGTGGTCGATCGCAAGTTCCTGGAGATCGACGTCGACAACTTCGATGCGCGCATGAAGGCCATGAAGCCGCGCGCGGCCTTCGCGGTGGAGAACTCGCTCACCGGCGAAGGCGACCTGAAGGTCGAACTCACCTTCGAGAACATGGAGGACTTTTCTCCCGCTGCCGTGGCCCGCAAGGTCGGCGCGCTCAACAAGCTGCTCGAAGCGCGCACGCAGTTGTCGAACCTTGTCACCTACATGGATGGCAAGGGCGGCGCCGAAGACCTGCTGGCCAAGGTGCTCGAAGACCCGGCCCTGCTGCAGACGCTGGCCGCCAGCAAGAAGCCCGACGACGGCGCCACGCCGGCCGCCTGACCCATCCAGACAACGAGGAGTAATTCACCATGGCCGACGCACTCGAACAGCAGAGCGCACTGAAAGACGTAGCCTACGCAGGCAGCGATTTCTCTTCGCTCCTGCAAAAGGAATTCAAGCCGCGCAGCGACGAAGCCAAGAGCGCCGTCGAAGCCGCCGTGCTCACGCTCGCGCAGCAGGCGCTGAGCAACAGCACCGTCATCGGCAAGGACGTGACCAAGTCGATCCAGGCCATGATCGCCGCGATCGACGCTAAGCTCACCGAACAGGTGAACAAGGTCATCCACCACCCCGACTACCAGAAGCTCGAGAGTGCGTGGCGCGGCCTGCACTACATGGTGACCAACACCGAGACCGACGAGCACCTGAAGATCCGGGTGATGGACATCTCGAAGGTGGAGCTGGCCAAGAACCTCAAGAAGTTCAAGGGCGCGGCCTGGGACCAGAGCCCGATGTTCAAGAAGATCTACGAGCAGGAGTACGGCCAGTTCGGCGGCGAGCCCTTCGGCGCGATCGTCGGCGACTACCACTTCGACCAGAGCCCGCCCGACGTCGAGCTGCTCGGCGAGATGGCCAAGATCGCGGCTTCGGCGCACGCGCCCTTCATCACCGGCGCCAGCCCGAACCTGATGCAGATGGAGTCGTGGCAGGAGCTGGCCAACCCGCGCGACCTGACCAAGATCTTCCTCACGCCCGAGTACGCCGGCTGGCGCAGCCTGCGCGAGTCGGACGACTCCAAGTACCTGGGCATGTGCATGCCGCGCTTCCTGGCGCGCACGCCCTACGGCGCCAACACCAACCCGGTGGAGGAGTTCGACTTCGAGGAAGACACGGCCGGCGCCGATCACAGCAAGTACGCCTGGGCCAACGCCGCCTATGCCATGGCGACCAACATCAACCGCTCGTACAAGCTCTACGGCTGGGGCTCGCGCATCCGCGGCATCGAGTCGGGCGGCGCGGTGGAGAACCTGCCGCTGCACACCTTCCCGAGCGACGACGGCGGTGTCGACCAGAAGTGCCCGACCGAGATCGCCATCAGCGACCGGCGCGAGGCCGAACTGTCGAAGGCCGGCCTGCTCTCGCTGATCCATCGCAAGAACTCCGACTTCGCGGCCTTCATCGGTGCGCAGTCGCTCAACAAGCCTGCGGAGTACGACGATCCCGATGCCACGGCCAACGCGAACCTGGCCGCACGCCTGCCGTACCTCTTTGCCTGCAATCGCTTTGCGCACTACCTCAAGTGCATCGTGCGCGACAAGGTCGGCAGCTTCAAGGAGCGCGAGGACATGCAGCGCTGGCTCAACAAATGGATCATGAACTACGTCGACGGCGACCCCGCCAACTCGTCGGAGGAAACCAAGTCGCGCAAGCCGCTGGCCGCCGCCGAAGTCGTGGTGGAAGAAGTCGAAGGCAACCCCGGCTACTACAGCTCCAAGTTCTTCCTGCGCCCGCACTACCAGCTCGAAGGCCTGACGGTCTCGCTGCGGCTGGTCTCCAAGCTGCCCTCGGCCAAGGGCGCCAAGTGAGCCGATAGGCAACCGTCTTTTTTTTCCGAGCCGGCGCTTCAAACCGGCGCCCCTTTTTTCGTTCTCCATGTAGCTCCCGCAACGCAGCTTCAACGAACGGAACGGGGGCAGTCACACCACAGTCGATCAACCACCCGCCCGCAACCCATGGGCATCATCAAGGAGCATTGAAATGGCAGCTTCAGACTTTTTCGTCAAGCCCAAAGGCGTCGAAGGCGAGTCCGGCAAGGAAAATCACGAGAAAGAAATCGAGATCACGAGCTGGTCGTGGGCCGTGAGCAACCACAGCAGCGCCCAGAGCGGCGGTGGCTCCGGCAGCGGCAAGGCCGAGCCGGCCGACCTGACCTTCACCGCCCACTACGGCAAGCAGTCGCCCAACCTGGCGCAGCGCTGTGCCTCGGGCACGCACCTGGACGAACTCAAGCTCACCGGTCGCAAGGCCGGCGGCAAGCAGGAGGACTACATCACCATCACGCTGGAGAACGTCTTCATCACCAGCGTGCAGGTCAGCGGCATCCAGAACGGCGAGGTGTCGGAGTCCGTCTCCTGCTCCTACAAGAAGATCAAGTTCGAATACAAGGTCCAGGACGCAACGGGCAAGCTCAGCGCGGGTCCGGAATTCAAGTGGGATACGGAAAAGGCCAAGGCGGAAAACTGAAGCCACCCATCGGGCAGCACGCCGGCCAGGCCGCTGCCCGGGTGCCCGCCAGCCCGACCCAAGGAGTGATTCCATGCCCAACTACTCATGCACCAGTTGGCTGTTCTATGGCGACGACCGCCTGAACGCCGCCGCCAACCACAATTCCGCCCACATCCTGCCGAACTACAACGGCAAGGGCCCGCATGTGCGCAAGATCCACGAGGTTCTCAAGGACTACTTCAGCGGGACCTTCGGGGGCGAGAAGATGCCCTACGGAGACGCCCTGACGGGCGACGTGTACAACCAGGACACGTCCGTCGCAGTGTGGTTCTACAAGTACCAGCAGGACAAGAACGGCGAGGACCTGAAGAACTACGCCGGCAAGATCGATTCGATCTGCGGCATCAAGACGGTCCGCTCGATGGACGCGTGGCATCGCGCCCAGAATCCCTTCAATCCGTGATTGCACGGTGCGCGGCGCCGCCCGGGAGCGTGCTTCTTTTCAAAGCGTGCTTCAGGCGGCCGCCGCCGCTGATGCCTCCCGCTGCCGGGCCTATGCCGGCGCATCTCCTTCATCCACGCTCGCCGGCATCAGCTGCGTCACGTCGTCGCCGTCGTCCTCGATCACCCACAGCGTGAGCGCCGTGTAGTTGTCGTGGCCGGGCTTGGCATTGGCCTTGATCTGCGCGTCGAGCAGTTCGGTCCACTGGCTGGGCGTGCGCGAGGCGTGCAGCGTGTCGATCAGGCACTCGTCGCCCAGCGGCTCCCACACGCCGTCGCTGCACAGCAGCAGCACGTCGCCGGGCAAAAGGCGCATGCGGTCCGACACGGTGATGTCGGGCGCCTCCTCGATCGAGCCCAGCGCCGACAGCAGCATGTTGCGCTGCGGATGCAGCCGCGCACCTTCTTCGTCGAGCATGCCGCCAGCCACCATCTGCTGCACCAGGCTGTGGTCGGTGGTACGCGCCACGATGGCGCCGCCGCGGAACAGGTAGGCCCGGCTGTCGCCGCTGTGCACCCATGCCAGCGCCTGGCTTTCGAGGTCGATGGCCGCGAACACGATGGTCGAGCGCATGCCCGCGAGCTTGCCGCCTTCGGCCTGGCCCGCCACCACGTCGAGGTTGGCCTGCTCGACCAGCCTGCGCAGAACCGACGCATCGAGGCCGGGCGCGGCCGAGAAGCCGCCCAGCACGCTGCTGCGCGCGATGGCCGCCGCCACGTCGCCGCCACCATGGCCACCCGCGCCATCGGCCACGAGACATGCCACGTAGCGCTCGTCGTGCCAGTGGCCGAACACGTCTTCGTTGTAGTTGCGCCCGCCCTGCCGGGAGAGCGTGACGATTTCGATTTCCAAGCGGGGTGCCTCGCTTCAGCTAGGGGTGTTGTTGTCGTTGTGCTTCAGGCGCGCCATCTGCTCTTCGTAGGCTTCGAGGAAGGCCTTGCCGAAGAGGTTGTGGAAGTCGTCCTCCGCCTCGCTCGCGATGCCGCCGTAGAGCGCCACGAACTGGTCCCACAGCTTGGCCTTGCGGTTGGCGCTGAAGAGCGCATCGAGCGCGGTCTTCGCGCTGATCTTCTTCTCCAGCTCGGCCGGCTCGAAGCGAGCGATGACATGGGCCAGCGCCGCGCGCATGCCTACCATCACGCCGAACTGATGCGCGCGCAGGTCGTTGAAGGCGTCGCGCATCGCGGCCTCGGGCGGCATGAAGCCGCGCACGCCGGGGCCCAGCAGGTGCGCGAGCGCCACCTCGACCGTGGGCGAGAACTTCAGCGGGTTGTTGGCCTGCGCCGCGATCATCGTGACCTCGGCGCGCACCTCGCGCTTGAACTCCTGGCGCGTGAGCAGCAGTTGCAGCGTGCCTTCGGTGGCACTGCGCAGCATCGAGCCGATGCGCTCCATCAGGCCCGGCGTGAGCATCTCGGGCGGCTGGTGCGTGCTGGCCAGGCCGCGCAGGAAGGCGGCGAGCAGTTCGTCGTCGGATGCGGCGCGTTCGGCGCGCGATGCGGTTGGCGGTGCAACCGGCGCGGGGGCGTGCTGCACTGGCATCGGTGCCGGTGCGGGCATCGGCGGCAGTGCCGGCACATCGGCCAGCTTGCCCGTGGGCTCCGGCCCGCTGATGCGAATGGGCTGCCCCGTCATGTCGTCGAAGTGCGGCAGTTCCTCCGCGAGCAACGACACAGGCGGTACATGCGGTACAGGTGGTGCGGGCGGCACCGGTGGTGCCACGGCCTTCGGCGGCGTGAAGCCGAAACGGTCGATCGGCAAGTGATCCGATCGCGGTGTCGGCGTGGCTGGCGCGGTGTGTTGAAACGCCGCCAACGGATCTTCCGACGAGGCCGTGTTCGGCTGCAGCAAGGGATCGGCCAGCGGCGACAGCGCCAGCGGATCGCCGCCGATGCCACCACCGCTGTCCATGCCGCCGAACAGCGCATCGATGCCCGCCGCCTTGCCGTGCGCGGGTGGCGCGCCAAGGTCGGAGAAGTCGTCGAGCGCGCCCAGGCCCGCAGCGGGCGCCGACGCGGGCGTGGGCCCCAGCAGATTGGCGAAGGGGTCGACCTGCGCGGCATGCGCGTTGCGCGAGCCGCTCTCCATCGGATCGGGGAACAGCATCGCATCGGCTGGCGGTGCAGGCGCCGCCGGCTTGGCCGCGGCCGGCGAGCCGAGGCCGGCGAGCAGGTCGGCAAAGGGATCGTCGCCCGACGGTGCGGCGACGGTCAGCGGTATCGCCTCGACGGCCGGCGCCGCGCCGGCACCGGCACCAGCGGCGACCGCGCGCACGACCAGCTCGAAGCTGCCGATGACCAGGTGCGCGCCGTCCGTCAGTGCAGCCTCGTTGCCGGCCCCCAGCGACTGCCCGTTGCACTGCATCGGGTTGCTGCCCCGGTCGATGATGAAGTAGTTGCCGTTGCGGCACAGCACCTGCGCATGCACGCGCGACACGGTGCGGTCGGGGTCGTCGAGCACCAGCGTGTTGGTGTCGGCGCGGCCGATGGTGCCGCCCTGCGGCCCGAACCCGGCCACCATGGGCTGCCCCGCGGGCGTGCCTTGCCGGGTGATAACAGCGATTTGGATCATGAACCGGCCCCCGGGCGACGCCCATACACCCTTCGCACATGCGAACGAAAAGGCTCACAGGGAGTATTCATTCCGGGGGGCACCTTGGCAATCTCGCCGTAAGAGGTATGCCTTTGCGCGCACCGCACATCGCGCCCTGCTCACGGCGCCAGCAGCAGCAGCAGCGCCTGGCTCGGCACCACGCGCACGCCGGGGCAGTTGGTGCTGTTCTGTATGGACACGCTGGTCAGCCGCGTGGCCGGCATGCCCTGCAGCAACACGGTGAAGGCGGCGGTGACGTGCCGGCTCGGCCCCATGACCGTGCCGGACGCCACGCCCAGCATCACGCCCGCGTTGTCGCCGTTGGTCATCGGGATGACGGTGCCGAGGTTGTGCGCCGGCGCGCCCATGACCAGGATGGTCGGGCAGTTGGGGATGGCCATCGGCCCCATCGCGATGTTGGGGTACGGCACCGGAATCGGCGAGGGCGCGGCCGGTGTGATGCAGACATCGGGAAAGCCCATGTCGGTGCCCATCAGTTGGCAGTTGGCGAACACGGCAGGCTCCTAGCCGAAATGGATCTGGCCGCCGCGCGTCTTGACCAGCTTCTCGCCGTTCACCAGCGTGTGCTCGCCCGACAGGCGCAGCAGTTGCTTTGCCTCGCACTCGAGGTGCGTGGCGGCCACGCGGTCGGTGCCGTCGGTGGTGCGCACGTAGTGCCTGCTGTAGTGGTTCACGCGGTCCATCACGGTCGACAGCACGGAGCCCACCAGCTTGACCACGCTGCCCACCACGCGCAGGTGGCGGCCGACGAGTTCGACCGACTCCACGGCCATCCGCCCTTCGCGCGCGCGCACTTCGAGCTGATCGCCATGCAGCGCGAGCCGCGGTGCCGCGAAGGTGAGCGCGCCGTCGTCGACCTGCACGCGCGTGTCGCCGGACAGGCGCAGCACGTGCGCCTGGCTGCCTTCGCGCTGCAGCACCGCAAGAATCCACAGCTCCTTCGGCGCCACTTCCATGCAGGCGACGCTGTCGCCCACGCGCGGCTCCAGCAGGCAGCTCGCGGCGCGACGGCCGTTGCGGTGCAGCGTGCTGCTCAGCACGGCGAAGCCCTCGGGGCTGCAGGCGCTGACAGTGCCTACGCACCAGCCGGCAGCAATGGCCTGTTGCTGCTGTTGCTGCCGAGGTGGCGGCGATGCGGCGGCCCGGGCCTTGCGGCGGCTGCGCGCGGGCAATGACGAAAGGGTGGCATCCGATGATGAGGTCATGAGGTCTGCTCCATGGGTTGCCAGCGTTCGGCGGCGGCCAGGTCGGGGTCTTCTTCGATGGCCCGGTCGCGATCGGTCATGCGCGCCTCTTGCGTGTTCGCGCCGTGCAGCACGGTGCGGAACATCGCGGCTTCGCGCAGGTCGGCACCCGACAGGTCGGCGTGACGGAAGTCGGCGTAGGCGAGTTCGGCCGAGGCCAGTTGCGCCCGCGGCAGTTGGGCGCCGGCGAAGTGCGTCTGGTACAGATCGGCACCGGTGAAGTTGGCGCCGGGCAGGCGCGCTCCGGTGAAGAGCGCCTGGCGCAGTTGCGCGCCGGCGAAGTCCGTCTTCTCGCCCTGGACTTCGCAGAACAGCGCGAACGCGGCCTGTGCCTTGGCGAAGCAGGTGCCGTCGAGCGTCGCGCCCTGGAAGTTGCACTGGCGCATGCCGGCTTCCGAGAAGTCGGCGCGCGCGAGTTGCGAATTCAGGAACTGGCAGCCCTCGACCTTCAGCCGTGCGAACGACTTGCCCTGCAGGTCGGTGCCGATGAAGGCCACGCGCAGCAGCGTGGCACCGGCCCAGGTCAGCAGCGTGAGGTCGCAGCCTGACACGGTGGTCTGGCGCCAGTGGGCACCGTCGGCGCACACATCGATCAGGCTCGTGGCGTCGAGCAGCGCCGAGTCGAGGTTCGCGCCGCGCAGCACGGCATGGTCCAGCCGCGAGCGGGTCACCGTCGCCATGCTCAGTTGCGCGTCGGCCAGTTGCGCATGCGGCGCCTGGCATTCGGTCAACAGCGCCGCATGCAGGTTGGCGCCGCGCAGGTCGGCATGGTCGAGCGTGCAATGGTCGAACACCGCGCGCCGCAGGTTGGCGCCCGCCAGCAGCACGCCGCGCAGGTCGCAATGCTCGAACACCGCTTCGCGCAAGTCGGCGCCGCGCAGGTCGGCTTCGGCCAGCCGCGTGCGCGAGAACACGGCACCGCCGAGCGCGGCGCGCGCATAGGCGCCCTTGCCGAGGTCCATGCCGATGACCGGTTCACCGATGGCGACGGCCATCGACAGCAGTTCGGGGCTCATCATGGCGCCGCCTGTTCTTCCGGCGTCAGGCGCGGCCAGGTGCGGGCGCGCTTGAGCATGGCGTCGTCGAAACGCACGTCGCCATCGAGCCGCACGCGCGACAGGTCGGCACCGAAGAGGTTGCTGCGCCGCAGGTCGGCGCCGCGCAGATCGGCGTGGTGCATCACGGCGTTCGACAGGTTCATGCCCGCCATCACGGCGTGGCGCAGCACAGCCTTGCGCAGCATGGCGCCCGCCGCGCTGGCCAGGCGCAGGTCGCAGCGCACAAAGCGTGCGCCGGTGAGGTTGGCGCCATCGAGCCGCGCCTGCACGAGCCGCGCGCCTTCGAGCTGGGTCTCGCCCAGGTTGCAGCGCATCAACTGTGCGCCGCTCAGGTCGGCACCGGCAAGGCTGCAGCCCTGCACGAACACTGCGCCCTCGGCCTGCACGCCGGCCAGTCGCGCGCCGTCGAGCTTGCAGCCGACGAAATTGCCGCGCTGCAGCCGCGCGGCGCGCAGGTCGCAGCCGCTCAGGTCGCACTCGATGAAGCTGCAGTCGTCGAGATCGGCCTCGGCCAGCACCAGGCCCTGCAGGTCGAGCTTGTAGAACACCTGGCGTGCCGCGTGCACGCCGCTCCAGTCGGCCGCGCCCCATCGGGTGTCGAGCAACTGGGCGCCGGCCAGTTGCGCGCGACGCAACTGGGTGCCGGCGAGCAGGCAGCCGCTCAGCACGACGCCGCGCAGATCGGCCTCGTCGAGCACCGCGCCGACCAATTGCGCGCCGCCGAGGTTGGCCTGGGCGAACTTCGCGCCCACGCCGACAACGCCGCGCAGGTCGGCATGCGCGAGCACGGCGCCCGAGAAGTCGGCGCCCGAAAGATTGGACTTCGACAGGTTGGCGCTCTCCAGCCAGGCGCCCGCGAAACTCACGCCGCGCAGATCGAGGCCCGAGAGGTCGGCGCCCGTGAGGTCCATGTTCTCGAAGTAGCGCATGCCGCTGGCTGCGGCCCGCCCGATCTCGCCGCGCAGCGCTTGCGCCTCGGCCGCCGGCATGGGGTCGGCCGGTGCCTGCGCATGCGCGGACTGCCGGTAGGCCAGCCGCTCGGCGGCCTCCTGCTGCACGAGCGCGGGGTAGACGGTGACGGTGTCCACCGCCTTGCCCTGCGCAGAGAAATCGGCGCGCATCGCGTCGAAGCGTCCTTCGGCGCTGAAGCGCGGCGGCCCGCGATGCTGCAGCGCGGCCAGCGGCAGCTTGTGCTCGGCCGCGAACGCCAACGCCTTTTCCGCCTGCGTCACGGCGTCTTCGAGCGCGGCCCACTGCTGGCGCTCGGCTTCCTTCATCTGGCGTTCCATGTAGGGCGCGAGCGCCGCACCGGTGGGCACTTTCTCGCGCACCGGCATCTTGATGCCGAGGGCGTCGGGGTCCCGCCCCTGGGCGCGGACCTCTTCGCGCGCCAGGGCCACGTCGGTCTCGGCGCGCAGGTATTGCGCCTCGCCTTGCAGGCCGTCCATGGCGAAGGCCGCGCGCGCGGCCTCGACGGCGGGATCGAAGGTGTCGAGCCCGTCGGGCAGCAGGTCGCCGTCGTGCAGCATGTGGACGCTGCCCGTGCGCGGATCGGCGCGGCGCGCGATCGCGTCCGCATAGTGCGCGTCGCTGCGGCGCTCGCCGAGCCGCTCGACCGCGCCCATCAGCGACACGACATCGGCGCCGTCGTCGGTGGCAACTTCGGCCAGCCCCTGGAACAGCAGGATGGCGCGCTCGGCATGCGGAAAGAACCACGCGGTCGTCAGCCGCAGCGGTACTTCGCGCAGCTTGGGCTCGCTGCCTTCGCCGCCGGTGCGATAGCCCGCGAACACGCGCGCGCAAAGGCCTGGCAGGCGGCCTTCGATGTGCGCCTGCTCCGCATGCATGTGATCGAAGGCAAAGGGCTCGTCGCCACGCAGCGGCTGCTCGAACCACTGGTCCGGCGGCGCAAGGTTGAAGTGGCGCCAGTCCAGGTCGGGCGGAAATCCTGGCGCGTGCGCCTGCATGTAGCCGGCGTCGTAGGTGCCCCGGTATTGCGCGCGCTGCGGATGCATGAGGTCGAGCGCGCCGAAGCCTGCCGGCGGCACCGCATGGTCGGGCCGCAGCAAGCGGCTGCCCGGCATCTCGACGTTCGGTAGCCACTGCGCGCCGCCCCGTACCGCACGGCCCTTGCCCGCGGTGTTGAGGGCGAAGTCCGCGCCGCCGTAGGCATGCGCCCAGTCGATCGGCATCTGCTCGAAGGGCTCGGGGGCGGTGGCCTGCGCGCCGTCCCAGCGGCGCTCGCCGAAGACCAGCAGGGTTTTCTCGCGCGCACCCAGCCGCGCGCGCACGGCGCAGGCGGCGGCCTGCTCGGGCGATGGGAACGCGCGGCCGTGCACCAGGAACTCGGCCGTGAGCTTGGCCACGCCTTCGTCGATCAGCGGCACCGCCATCTCTTGCGCCAGGAAGTCCCACATCGACTGCTCGCTCCACAGCGCGCCGCGCTCGCCCTGCGCAAAGGGCACATGCAGGCAGGCGGTCACGCACAGGCCGAAGCGTTTTCTGTACTCCATCGGCCGGGTCGACAGGCCGAGCGCCTGGGGCTTGGTCACTTGCATGCGCGAACGGCCTCAGGAGCCGCCATGGGGTGGCGTGTAGGGCGGTGGGAGCGGGGGCATGTCCGGCACGGCCGGAATGACGGGCGCGGGCGGCACGGTGGGGCCGGCGCCTGTCGAGGGTGCGGCTTCTTTCGACAGGGCATCGGCGGTGCGGCTGGCATTGGTGCCGCCGAGAAACTGATCGTCGAACGCCATCGCCAAGCCGCCGACGATGGGAATCATGGCCAGCCCGCCTTCGGTCCCTCGCCGGTCCGCGATGGCCGCCATCCGGGTCAGCCGGCTGGCGAGGTTCGTCAGGCCCTGGTCGCGCGCTTCCTGCGCGGCCGTCTCCAGGTCCGTCTTGGCCTTCTGGTACTGCTCGAAAGTGGCATTGATGTCGAAGAGCCCCCTGACCAGCGCAGCGCCGCCGATCGCGAAACCCGCGACCATGCCCACCACGCCACCGCTGGCGGCAGCGCCGCCACCACCACCGCCCGAGATGATCTTCATCGTCTGCAGGTCGAGGTCTATGCCGTTCTGGCTCAGGTTGACCGTTGCCACGTTGCTGAGCCGGATGGCCGCCGTGTTCTCGATCTGCACACCCGCGAAGTTCGCGATGTCCACCGCCAGCGCATTGCTCATGCTCAGCCCCATGAAGGTGGAGCGCGTGACGCCCAGGTTGGCCTCGCTGTTCGAGCCGATGTAGCCGCTGGAGTTGGAGCCCAGCACGGTGGTGTTGGAGCCGATGGAGGTGGCGTTGATGTCGCCCACCGCCATGATGTCGACCGAGGTGTTGCTCACCAGCTTGATCTGGTTGGCCATGATCGCGTGCTTGCCACCCGTGACGTCGTTGCGCACGCCGCCGCTCTGCATCTTGGTGTTGCCGGTGACAAGGTAGGCCATGTCGGCGCCCACCGAGGTGGTCTGGAAGCCGACCACGCCCACGTCCTGGTTCGCGCCCACCACGGTCCCCTGGAAGCCGCCGATGGCCACGTTCTGGTTGGCCGACACCACGAGCGCCTGGAAGCCGATCACCGAGGTCTTCTGGCCTGCATGGAAGATGTTTTCCTGGAAGCCCAGCACCTGCGTCTTCTGGCCGCCCGCGCCGATGCTGTTGCTCTGCGAGATGCCCACCACGTTGGTCTGTATCTCGGCCACCGTGTTCTTCTCGTTGCGCTTGACCAGCGCGGTGCGGTCGCGGTCCACCGTCTCGCTCTGGTCGCGCCCGACCGAAAGCGAGTCGTCCACCTCCACCGAGGTCGACATGTTGCGCTCGGCATGGATGTTGACCAGCTCCGAGCCCTTCTTGTCCTCGAACATGATCTCGTTGTAGTTCGAGGGGCCGCCGCCGGGCGTCGAGCGTGTCTTGAAGCCGCTCTGGGTCGGCGACTTGTAGGGGATCGGCTGGTCGTCGTTGTAGACCCGCCCGACGATGATCGGCCGGTCGGGGTCGCCGTTCATGAAGTCGACGATCAC
This sequence comes from Variovorax sp. PAMC26660, assembly GCF_014302995.1. Lineage (NCBI taxonomy): Bacteria > Pseudomonadati > Pseudomonadota > Betaproteobacteria > Burkholderiales > Comamonadaceae > Variovorax > Variovorax sp. PAMC26660. The sequence continues at coordinate 3,198,280 of NZ_CP060295.1, read as the reverse complement.
CTCCTGCTTGATGCGCGGCATGAAGTAGCCGCCCCACGCCTTGCCGGCCCAGGGCTGCGACACGCGAATCCAGCAGGTCGACTTTTCGCCGTGCTCTTCGCGATCGTCGTAGCGGTCCCAGTGGAAGTGCACCTTGACGCGCCCCATCTCGTCCACGTCCAGCTCCTTGCCCTTGGCGCCGACGACGATCGCGCTCTGCGGGCCGGGCATGGTCACGCGCGGCGTGAGGCGCGGCGGGCGGAAGGCCTGCTTGGCCGACAGCGCGGTGATCAGGAAGGTGCTGGTGCCGCGCGTGCTGTCGCTGAGCGCGGGCGTGGTGTCGATCATTGCGAGGAAGGCGTCGATGCAGCCGGAGTTGACCGCGTCGTCGAGCAGCGCGTCCTGCAGCACGCGGCGGATCGGCTGCACGGCGATCTCCGCGCCCAGGCCCTCGTAGCCGGGGTGCGTGGCGGCGAAGGTGCAGCCGGCAATGATGTAGTCGTCGTCGCCTGCGCCGTCGGGGTCACCGCTGAAGGTGAAGCTGTGGCCCACCGCGACGTCCGGCCAGTGGGTGACGGCCCAGTGCGGTTCGTGCCGCGTGTCGAGTTCGTCGGCGCGCACGGCCAGCACGGCCTCGGCGTCGTCCGAGTTGAAGTAGCCGCCCGGGTATTCGAAGACCTCGAAGTCGGCAAGCTCGTGGTTGTCGGACATGTCGGCACCGGTGCTCAGCAGCCGCTTGATCGCCTTGTAGTCCACGTCGCGCGAGGCGTACTTGCCCGACTGAAGCTGGCGCGCGGTGGTCCAGCGCTCGATCTGGTTGAAGCGCGCCTCGCTCGCGCCGGCCGTCACGAAGTCGAGCACGCCCTTCACGGGCAGGCCGGCGTGCGCCATGTCGGTCACGTCCGCCAGCATCATGGTGCCGGGCGCGGTGTGCGCGTCGAACCAGTAGTAGATGCCCTCGTCCTCGAGGATGCGCGAGAGAAAGCGGTAGTCGCTCTCCTGGTATTGCACGCAGTAGCGGCGAAGCGCGTGCGGGCCGGTCACGCCGTCGGTCTTGATTTTCTTGACGGCCTTGATCGGGCTGTCCTCGAACACGGCGTCGAGCACTTCGAGCACCGGCTTTTCTTGCAGGATGCGCGAGTTGGTGCGTTTGGTGAGCAGCCAGAACCAAGAGCGCAGGCTGATGCGGTATTCGAAGAAGCGGCCGATCTGCGCGCCGCGCGCGAAGCGCACGGCATGGCCCTGGGCGTGGCGTTCGTGCTTGCCTTCGTCGGCGTCGAAGAACTCGATGACCACATCGAACGCACGCCCGAGGATGGCCCGGGGGTCGATGGCGCGGTTGGTCGACAGGACCGTGAGTTCGTAGCTCGACGGCCGCGAGAACGCCTCGTGGCCCACGATGCGCCAGAACATCAGGTCCTTGTTGGCGGGCGAATCGCTTTCGATGCGGAACTCGTGGTCGGCCATCTTTTTTCTCTTGAAGGTGGGGGCATTTCAGCGGGCTTGTTGTGTCTGAGCTGTCTTCGTGTTTTGTTCGGGGCACTGCTGTTCAGGGCGAGTGCGAATGACACCAGGTGCTCCCCTCCGCGAATGTCCCCCGCTTCGCTCCTCCTTTATCTCGCTGCGGGGAGCACCCGGCGTCATTCGCACATGGGCACGCTGTGCGTTTCCGGCCGATCAACCAGTGCTCTGAGCGCTCACGTCGATACGGGGCTCTTTTTCGCGAAATAAAGGAGGAGCGAAGCGGGGGACATTCGCGAAAAAGAGCACCGTGTCGGCGTGAGCGTCGCCCTGAACAGCAGCGCCCAGAAAAGCGCACTCCAACCACAACGCGACGACTAAAAAAACAGGTTTTCATTTCAGTCAAACGCGTAAGTAAAGTCGGCGTCCTTCACGTCCAGCGCAACGCGGCGAATTTCTCCACCCGAAGCCAGACGTTGCAGGTACTCGACAGAAATCGTGGGCAGCACGGTGTTGGTGAGGATCGCGTCGATCACGCGGCCACCCGACTCCGGGTCCTGACAACGCGCCACCACCTGATCGACCACCGCTTCCGTGTAGTCGAAAGGCACGCCATGGTTGGCCTCCACCCGCTTCTTGATGCGGCCCAGTTGCAGCCGCACGATCTTCTTCATCATGTCGGGCGACAGCGGGTAATAGGGAATGGTGACGATACGGCCCAGCAGCGCGGGCGGGAACACCTTCATCAGCGGTGCCTTCAGTGCATCGGCCAGTGCGTTGGAGTCGGGCAGCAGCTCGGGGTCGCGGCACATGCTCATCACCAGCTCGCTGCCGGCGTTGGTGGTCAACAGGATGATCGTGTTCTTGAAATCGATCATGCGGCCCTCGCCGTCTTCCATCCAGCCCTTGTCGAAGACCTGGAAGAAGATCTCGTGCACGTCAGGGTGGGCCTTCTCCACTTCGTCGAGCAGCACCACGCTGTACGGGCGACGACGCACCGCTTCGGTCAGGATGCCGCCCTCGCCGTAGCCCACATAGCCGGGCGGCGCGCCCTTGAGCGTGGAGACGGTGTGCGCCTCCTGGAACTCGCTCATGTTGATGGTGATGATGTTCTGCTCGCCGCCGTACAGCGCCTCGGCCAGCGCGAGCGCGGTCTCGGTCTTGCCGACGCCGGAGGTGCCGCAGAGCATGAAGACGCCGATGGGCTTTTGCGGGTTGTCGAGGCGCGCACGCGATGTCTGGATGCGGCGCGCGATCATCTCGAGGCCGTGCTTCTGGCCGATCACGCGCATGTTCAGCGTGTCGGCAAGCTTGAGCACCGCCTCGACTTCGTTCTTGACCATGCGGCCGACGGGAATGCCGGTCCAGTCGGCGACGACCGAGGCCACGGCTTGCTCGTCGACGGAGGGCAGGATCAGCGGCGACTCACCCTGCACCGCATGAATCTTCGCTTGCAGCTCATGCAACTCGGCAAGCAGCACCGCCCGGTCTTCGCTCCCTCCCCCTGTCTCTCCCCCTCCCCTTCCGGGGGAGGGTTGGGGTGGGGGCTCGACGGCCTTTGCACCATCGTCAGCATTGGATGGGCCGCTGCCCCCACCCCTGCCCTCCCCCGGAAGGGGAGGGAGTAAGGCAGCATCCACCGGCTTGTTGCCCGCCCGCAGCTTCGCGCGCAGTTCGAGCAGCCGATCAACCAGCCCCTTCTCTTCTTTCCAGCGCAAATTCAACGCTTCTAGCTGCACATTCGATTCGGCCAGCAACGCGGACACCTGTGCCGCACGCTTGGTCACATCGATGCCGATGGCCTCTTCACGGCCGATGATCTCCTGCTCGACCGTGAGCCCTTCGATGCGACGCATGCAGTCTTCCACTTCTGGCGGCGTCGCATGCTGCGACACGGCCACGCGCGCGCACGCCGTGTCGAGCAGGCTCACCGCCTTGTCGGGCAACTGCCGCGCGGGTATGTAGCGGTGACTCAGCTTCACGGCCGCCTCGATGGCCTCGTCGAGCAACTGAACGCGGTGGTGCTTCTCCAGCACGCTGGCCACGCCGCGCAGCATCAGGATCGCCTTGACCTCGTCGGGCTCGGGCACCTGCACGACCTGGAAGCGCCGCGTGAGCGCCGGGTCTTTCTCGATGTACTTCTTGTACTCGGCCCAGGTGGTGGCACCGATGGTGCGCAGGTTGCCGCGCGCCAGTGCGGGCTTGAGCAGGTTGGCCGCATCGCCGGTGCCTGCCGCACCGCCCGCGCCCACCAGCGTGTGGATCTCGTCGATGAAAAGAATGATGGGCGTGGGCGAACTCTGCACCTCGTCGATCACCTGGCGCAGGCGCTGCTCGAACTCGCCCTTCATGCTCGCGCCGGCCTGCAGCAGGCCGATGTCGAGCGTGAGCAGCTTCACGTCTTTCAGTTGCGGCGGCACGTCGCCGCGCGCCAGGCGTTGTGCGAAGCCTTCGACCACTGCCGTCTTGCCCACGCCGGCCTCGCCGGTCAGCAGCGGGTTGTTCTGGCGACGGCGCATGAGGATGTCGACGATCTGGCGGATCTCTTCGTCGCGCCCGGTCACCGGGTCCATCTCGCCCTTCTTCGCCTTCTCGGTGAGGTCGACCGCGAACTTCTTCAGCGCATCGCCCTTGCCCATGGCGGCCGGCGCCATCGCGCCGGAGTCTTCGCCGGGTGCACCGCTGCCCATGCCGGTGCCGTCCTGCGCGCGCATCTGCGATTCGGGCGAGGCGTCGCACACCTTCGGAAAGTTGTCGGCCAGGTCTTCGACCTTGATCTTCTCGAACTGCTTTGACAGGTTGAAGAGCGGGTTGCGCAGGCTCTGCGTCTTCAGCATGCCGACCAGGATGTAGCCGGTGCGCACCTGCGCCTCGCCGAACTGCAGCGTGGCGTAGGTCCATGCGCGTTCGATGGCGTTCTCGATGTGCGGCGAGAAGTCACTGATGGAGGTAGCACCGCGCGGCAGGCGGTCGAGCGCAGCGGTCATGTCCTTGGCGATCACCGACACGTCCAGGCCGTAGTGCTGGATCACGCGGTGCAGGTCGGAGTCTTGTGCCTGCAGCAACTGGGCGAACCAGTGCTCCAGCTCCACGTACGGATTGCCCCGCATCTTGCAGAACACGGTCGCGCCTTCGATGGCCTTGTAGGCCAGCGAATTGAGTTTGCCGAAAAGGGCGGTGCGGCTGATTTCACTCATGAAGGACTCCGTATCTCGTCTAGACGAATGAAGCTGGGTGGATTGAAAGTTGAAAGACAAGGCCGCATCAATGCGCTCCCGTCGGTTGACGTCCGATGCGCACGTCCGCCGCGTCGCGGCTGCGCGTGCGCTCGCCGAGCCACGAGACCCAGCCCAGGCGCGGTGCATTGCCCTTCGCATGGCCCAGGCGCGTGGCGGGCACTTGTGCTTTTTCGAGCACAAGCTCGGCGTCCCATTCGAGTTCGTCGCCCAGCAGTTGCAGCATCCAGCGCTGCAGCACGGGCTGCGCATTGCCGATGGGAAGAAACATGCGGTATTGCTGCAGCGTGAGCGGCCCAAGGTGCAGGCGCACGCGGTGCTGCCGGTCCCACGCGCGCGTGCCGAGCATTGCGCCCATGCCCATCGAACGCGAACTCTCGCCCTGCCCCAGCCGCGTCAGTTCGCCGGGTGGCAGGCTCATCCAGTGGCCGACCCAGCGCTCCAGCGTCACGGGCACGCCGAAGTAGCTGCACAGCACCGACGCCACGCCCTCGGCGCTGTGCACGCGGCGTGCGAGCCAGCCCGAGAAATGCAGGCGCGCGTCGTCGTGGATCTCGTCGCGCTCGATGCGCCCCGGCGCGCCGATGCCGACCAGCGCGCCGATCTGCAGCCTGAACCGGTCTTCGTCCGGCCGGTCGAGCGCCACCGCCGGGCGCGCCTGCGCCCAGGCCCGGTAGAAGTGCAGCGAGAAGCGATGCAGGAAGGTGTCGAGAAAGGCCAGCCAGGTCGGATCGCCATGGTTCAGGCTGCGCTCGCGGATGAAGTCGCTCAGGTGCACCGGCAACGGGCCGTTGGGGCCGATGTAGCTGAAGAAATGCTGGCGCAAGCGCGGCGGCGAATAGGCGCTCGCCGCCTCGAAGCGGCTGAAGCTGGCCGGCGCGAACGACAGCGAAGGCTCCTGCCCCACGCGCAGCGGTTCGGCGCTGGGCAGCAGCGCGCGGCCCCAGCGCGGCGTGGTCTTTGCCACCGACTCCAGCCGGCGCAGCACCGCGAAGTAATCGAAGGACCACGGCTCGGCCGACCACGCGTGCACCGCGCCCTCGACCCGCGACGCAGCCGTGCCCTCCTGCGCCGCTGCCGGTGCCGGCGCGGCGGCTACAGGATCTGGCGCGTCCCGCACAGCGGTCTCCAGCGCATGGTCTCGCCCTTGCCCGCGATGCGCAGCACGGTCTCGACGAAGTGATTGACCTCGACGTGGCGCGCGAGATAGCGCGCCAGCACGGCACCGAACAGAAACGCGCTGTGGCCGTGGAAGGCGTCCTTGTCGACCTCGAGCGTCACTTCCAGCCCGCGCCCGAATGCGATCGGCCCCTTCATGGGCAAGCGGCGCGCCACCGGCTTGCTCTTGACCGACAGCAACCCGCGCACCTGGCCCTGGCGCATTTCGTCGGCATGCACCGCGTAGAGCATCAAGGTCTCGCGCAGCGCTGCGGCGCCCTGCTGCGGCGTGCTGTCGGACAACGAGAGGTAGTTGAGCGCCAGGTGGTCGAGCACGCGCCAGCCCAGCCCCTGGCTCACCACCGGCGACACCGGCCGCGACGGGCCGCGCACCATGCGCACGCGCTGCACGGGGAAGGAGTCGACGCAATCGAAGTCGTTGTCGCGGCCCATCGGCAGCAGCAGCGGCAGGTCGCGGTTGGTGCACAGCGCCGTCACAGCGAGCTGCCGCAGCGTGACCGCATACGGGGCCTGCTGCGGATCGACGATCTGCATGTAGACCTCGGAGCCGATGTGGCTGCTGCGATGGCCTTCAGTGCGCTGGCGCACCGAGAGCATGCGCGGCTCGCGCGTGGTCGTGAAGTAGGCCGGGTGGCCGTGCCGCGTGCCGTGGAAGGCCGAATAGAACGGCCGGAAGACCTGCTCGACGGCGGCCGTGTCCGTGCCCGGCGCGCCGTGGCCGATGGCCTCGGTGACGGTGTGCACCTCGAAGTCCTGCGGCCGCGTGCGATCGGGCAGCAGGTGGAACTGGCTCACGCCTTCGGTCAGCGGCACGCGGTCCAGGCGCCGGCTGAACAGGTTGACGGCCGGCACGCAATGCAGTTGCACGTTGTCGGCGCTCACCAGCTTTTCGAGCGCGGCGTCGCCGCGCGAGAAGAGCAGCACGATCTCGATGTCGGTCACAGACATGGACGCCAGCAGCGGCTGCAGGCCGGCGATGCGCGAGAACTGGAAGCGCTGCGGAAAGGCAAAGTACTCCTGCAGCAGTCGAAAGCCCGAGAAGCCGGTGGCGGTGACGGGCAGCAACGCCTCGTCGTCCTCGAAGCCCATGGCGTGAATGGCATCGGGCGGCAGGTGGCGCACCTCGCCCTGCAAGGCGCCCGAGGGCGACAGCGGCCGCACCATCACGCCGACCGGCTGGCCCAGCGTGCATTCGTGCAACTGCCAGGCCACGTCTTCGCCGCCGCTGAAATGCAGCACGAGGTCGTCGAGCGCGATCTGGCTGAAGGTCAGCCCCGCGGTCGCGTGCAGCGCGATGCGCAGGCCGCCGCGAATGCTGCGCGCCTGCGGGTGCGTGTTCAGCGGCAGGTCGGGCGCGTAGGTGAAGTACTGGGCGCGCTGGATCTCCAGCGGCCACACGCGCAGCGCGGCGGCGGTGCGGAATTCGCAATGCGTGTTCTGGCCCACGGCCTGCCGCGCGCGCAGGCCGCTGCCGCGCGGCAGCGCCGGGCCGGTGGCAAGGTCGGCGTCTTCCGGGTCGGGCGCGAAGGAGACCACCGCCATCGCCGGCGTGGGCGCCAGGAAGTGCGGATAGACGACGTCGAGCAGGTGCCCGGTGAAGCGCGGGTACTCGGCATCGAGCTTGAGGTTGACGCGCGCCGACAGGAAGGCGGTGGCCTCGATCAGCCGCTCGACATACGGGTCGGCGACTTCCTGGCCTTCGATGCCCAGGCGGTGCGCAATCTTCGGAAAGGCGCGCGCGAATTCCGACCCGCTTTCGCGGAAGTAGCGCAGCTCCTGCTCGTACAGATTCAGCAGCCGGGGGTCCATGGCATGGGGCTCATGGTTTTTGCGCCATGTCTTGAATTTCGATGCGGCCTTCTTCAAGGTCGACCCGGCTTCGCATCAGGAACTCCAGCGGCACGGGCTGCGCCCACAGCATGCCGCGTATCTGCAGGCCGATGCTGTTGTGGGAGTCCAGGGCGGAGCCTTCCATGATGAGTTCCACTTCGAGGGTGCGGGACAGGATGCGCGGCTCGAACTGCAGGATCGCGTTCTTCAAAGCCTGTTCCATGCTGACACGCTGCACCGACGAGGTGAACTGGCCAGACAGCATAGGCAATCCGTAGTTGATGACCGAGCGCGCCGCATTCGGAAATTGCCGGTCGTCCATCGCCAGGCCGTAGCCGGTGGCGTTGAAGAGCCAGCCCAGGTCGCGCAGCACGGCCGCGCGCAGTGCCTGGCGGGTCAGCGTGCGTTTTTCGTCGCTCTCGCGTTTCTCGTTGGGCGCGTTGTCGATCAGGCGGTCGAGCAGCGAAGGCTGCAGGCGTTCCTGGGCCGCGGTGATGTCAACCATGGCCGGCCTCTTGCGCATCTTCTTCGGTCGCGGGCGTGAACAGGATCTCGCGCACGTCCATGAGCGCGTACTCGCCCGCATCGCTGCCGAGCACGCGCTGCCCGTGGCCGGCCCAGACCTCGGGCCGCAGCTCGCGCCACTCGGTCTTGCGCGCGAGCCGCAGTTCGCCGTCGTCGATCTTCTCGGTGCCTTCGTAGCGGGTGGGAATCAGCGCGAGCGTTTCGCCGCCGTTCTCGAACTGTAGGTGCGCAGGCATCCACACGCAGTCGCGCAGGTCTTCGGGCGGTTCGATCTTGATGTGCGCCAGGCGCGCGTAAGGAATCCAGTAGTACTTGCCGTTGACGAAGGCTTCGAGCACCGGGCCCAGGCGCATGTCGGCATCGGCCAGCCACGCAAAGGGCGCGCCGTCGATGGTGCCGGCGATGGCGGGTGCGCCGTCGAAGGCACGCTGGCGCAGGTCTTCAGCCAGCGCGGCTTCACCGCGTCCCTGGCGCAGCAGCGATTCGATGAGCAGCGCCAGCCATTCGTCGGGCTGGCCGAAGATCATGGGCGTGCGCGTGCCGGCGAACACTTCGGCGCGCAGGCCTTCGCAGCGCACGGCGTCGCCGTACACCTGCTTCATGGGCACGGCGAGCGCATCGAGTTCGGCCGCGACGGTGAGCTGGTTGAGCGCACGCTCCCATTGCCCGAGCACGCACAGCAACTGCGCCATGAAGACGCGGTGCTTGCTGTCGGCGGGCCTGGCGCGCACGTCGTCGCTCAGTGCCTTCAGGGCGCCGACCGGGTCGGCGGACTTGAGGAGTTCGGCAGCAGTCATGGCTGGGCTTTCCGTTGGGCTCAGTTGTTGACGAGCTTGGCGGAGCGCACCGCACCACGGATGCCGCTGACCAGCTGCGGCGCGCTCTTGATCTCGACCGCGCGGTAGCTGAACACGATGATTTCGCACGGCCGCTTGGGCATACCGCCCGTGAGGATCGCGTGCTGGCTGACGCGGCCGCCGGTGAGCTCGATCTCGAAGAAGGGCTGGCGATCGGCGTTGTCGCCGCCGGCCTTGAAGACCAGGATGTTGACGATCAGATCGCTGTCCTGGCTGTACAGCAGGCTGGCGATCGAGGCGGTGGCGGCATCGCAGTCGCGCACCACGGCCAGCGGCAGCCCCCGCGCAACGCCCTTGCCGGAACCGGGCGCCGACGCAACCTCCGCCACATAGGAGTAGCCGCCGATCTCCAGCACCTCCATGTTGTCCGAGAAGAGGGTCTGGATCTCGCCCGCCACCTTCTTGCCTTTGCTTTCGAGCGACATGTAGAAGTCGCTGCCCGATGCCTGCGACAACAGGTCGAGCATGCGCAGCGCATCGTCGGTCTCCAGATACCCGCCGTTGTTGAATGACATGGCCATCTCCTGAAAAAACTACCGTGCGGGCGAGGCATCGCCCGCCCACCGGACCACCGCGGCAAAGGCCTGCCGCTCGCTGTCGGGCTGCAATGCCCCGCGCACCCGGACCTCGGGTGCCGTCGTGTTGTTGGCCACCGCGCCCGTGCCGAACAATCGCGGTGCGCTATAGGGCGCGGCCGGCGTGGCCAGCACGAGCAGCCGGCCACCTTCCGCGTTGAACCACGGCAGCTCGAAGCGCTTGGCGGCGGGCGCGTCGCGCGTGCCGCGCTTGAAGCGGTTGGTCTCGCCCGGGTCGTCCGGATAGACCTGGCGCACGCCGCCCTGCGGATCGACGCCGACCACGACGAGGTCCACCGAACGCCCGCTGCCGTTGCGCACGTTGAGCACTGCGCGCTCGCCGCCGCGCAGCGGTAGCAGCCGGGCCTCGGCCCGCTGCGCCGAATCGCTTCGCAGCAGGCGGTCGCCGCTCCACACCTCGAACACGGCCTCGAAGCCGTCGAACTGCGCATCGCGGGCCAGCGCGTCGAGCTGGTTGAGCCACTTCAGGCGCGCCAGCATTTCGAGGCGGCGGCGCACGGCGGCCGTGTCGGGCAGCGATGTCTTCGCGGCCGATGGCGCGATGCCGAGCGAAGGCGAGAGCACTTCGAGGCGGTTGCCTGTCGCGCCGCTCCAGCGCACGTCGGCGCCTCCTGCATCGGCCTCGCCCACGGCGACGATGGAGGCGGGGTATTCGAGGCTCAGGCCGGGCGGCAGGCCCTGGTCCGCGCGCACGCGCAGCGCCACCGAGGCCGGCTCGCCGAGCGGGGTGGTGCTCCACAGTGCGGCGCCGGAGAGTTCGCGCAAGGCGGGCGGCACGGGCATGCGGGCCCGGTCGAGGTCCACCTGCGCGAGCGTGCCCTGTGCGCTGCGCACCGTGCCGTCTTCCATGGTGGCCAGCACGCGCAGCGGCTGCCGGTCCGCAAGGCCGTCGAGCTGGCCGGCCTGCAGGGTGAGCGTGTCGCCGGCCCGCTGCGCGCGCCAGACCGGACGGGTCGAGACGGCGGGCGCACGGTTGGCGAACAGCGGCGCATCGAGATTGCCCTCGGCCACGGGCGAGGGCAGCTCGCGCGTGGGAAAGCGCTGCGCGAGTTCGTCGATGACCGGCGGGTAGAGCGCGAGCACGCCGTCGAACAGGTCGCGCCAGGTGGCGGGCCGGCGCGACAGGGCTTCGACCACGGCCCACGTGAGCAGGCCCTGCGCACGCGCATTGCGGCTCTTGCGCGGCAGCCGCAGTTCGGGCGTGATCTGGTGGCTCTCGGAGGCGAAGAGCGCGACATAGCGGGCGCGCGGCACGGTCTCGGCCGGCACGGGCGGCGTCACCGCGCGCGCGGCTGCGGCAGGGCCTGGCGCACTGCTTCCACTGCCTCCACTGCCATTAGCCAATTGCACGGCGCGCAGGCCGCGCCAGCGCACTTCGTCGTCGGCCGGGCCTTCGGCGGTGGCGGGCGCATCGACCGCGCCACGGGTCATGGAGTTGGCGGAACAGGTGTCGAACACCGAGGCGACGAAGACGTTGCGGGCGAGGAAGGCCTGGATCCATCCGTCGAAATCGACATCGCGCAGATCGCCGGTCAGCACGGTGTCGCTGCCGAGCGTGCCGCGCACATCCCGCGCGAGGAAGTTCTCCGACAGGCCATCGGGCTCCTGGTAGCGCTTGGCGGTGTCGCGCAGGCGGGTGCCGTGGCCCGAGAAGTACAGCAGCACGAAGTCGCCGCTTTTCGACTGCGCGAGCAGCCGCCCCAGTGCGTCATGGATGGCCTGTGCTTCGGGCAGTGCGGCGCCGCTCACGCCATCGGCGAGCAGGGTGATGTCGGGCGCGGCGAAGCCTTGCCTGAGCAGCGCATCGCGCATCAGCATCACGTCGTTGCGCGGGGCCTGCAGCCAGAGGGCTTGCGGCTGGTTGACGAGTTCGGAGACGCCGACGAGCAGGGCGCGTTGGGTGGCGAAGGCGCTGCCTGAAACGAACAGCAGCCACACCAGCAGCAGCCGTCTTGCTCCTTCCCCCTTTGGGGGAAGGCTGGGATGGGGGCAGGCAGAGCGCCCGATGGATACGCCGCGTGCCCCCACCCCTGCCCTCCCCCAGAGGGGGAGGGAGAAAGACAGAAGCGCGGCACAGGTCATGGCCGCTCCGACGCCGGCCCCACCGACTCGACCAGCGGCGATGCCGCCAGCATGGCCAATGCCTCGACCGGGTCCTGCACCCGCAGGCGCCATGTTCCGCTGACACCAGGCCCGCCCACCACTTCGGCCGAGACGGACTGCAGCAGCCGGTCGGCCTCGTCCATGCGAACGCCGTCCTTCCAGCGCACGAACAGGTCGGCGCGCGCCGCAACGGGCGCGGTCGGCACGGCGCGGTAGCGCACCTCCTCCTCTTCCGTACCGGGGCCGCTGAAGAGGCCGATGTTCTGCACCACCACGCACAGGGCCAGCACCGCGAAGGCCGGGCGCACCCAGCCGTCCGCGCCGAACCAGCGGCGGATGCTGCCCCACCAGCCGCCTTCGGGCCGGGGCTGCGGCGCAGCGCGCGTGGAAGGCGCGGGCGTCTCGACGGGCGATTGCGCCGGGGCCGAGCCCAGCCGCAACCCCGCATCGCGGTACAGCGCCTGGTAGTCGGCGCGCGGGTCCTGCGGGCCGAGCGGCGTACCCGACAGCACGGAGAACACGCCCCCCACGCTGCGCAAGGCAATTCGCCCCGGTTCGGGCGCGATGGCCAGCGTGGCCTGCGCGGCCCATTCGTCATGCACCGCACCGATCGCCGCCAGCCGCGTGGCCGAGACTTCGCCGAGCACGCGTGCGCACAACTGCGGACTGGCTTCGAGCGTGAGCACGTTCCAGGTCTGGATCACGCCGAACATCGGCTCGAAGGGCTCGTCGTCGGGCTCCAGCAGCACGTCGAAGGCACAGGCCCAGTCGGCCTCGCTCGCGGCCATCCAGCCCTGCCATACATCGCCACGGATGCAGCGGTCGAGCAGCACGCCGAGCAGCCGGCCTTCATGCACGACGCTGACGAGGCGGCCCGGCGCCCAGCGGGCCTTGAAGGCGCGCCGCGCGACAGCCTCGCGGCGCCGGGCCAACTCGGCGAGAGGAAAGAGCAGGTCCGACAGCGCAGCAGCGCCTACGGGTTCGGCCCCCGTTCCGGGACCCGAACCCGGCATCGCAACCGTGGCGGTGTCGGGCAGCGCATCGTCGGGCACGGCCGCACCGCTCTCGAACGCATTGCGGATCACGCTGAGCGGGGGCCAGAGTTCGGTGTTCATGGCGTCTGTTCCTGAATGGCTATGTCTTCAGGCATAAGACGCTTCAGCACCGAGGATTTTGAAAACCTGCAGGATCGCCGCCATGTTCTCGGCCTCGATGGCAATGCCCAGCGTCTGCTGGAGCCATCCGCCGAGCCGGGTCTTGGCGTAGTCCGCGGTCAGCCCCTCGCGCTTGTGCACCAGGCCGAGCCGGCCCGCGCGGTAGTGGTACGAGGCGATGGCATGGCGCGAGGCAATGCCCGACAGCCCGCCTTCTGCCTCCTTGCCGAAGCCTTCGCACAGCAGCAGGCGCTCGGGTTCGGGCAGCTCGGCAATGAAGGCGCGTGCGGCCAGTTGCACGGCCTGCGCGCTCAGGCCGTGTTCGGCCAGGCAGCTTTCGAGGTCTTCGCCGGGGCCGATCTCGTCTTCGAGCTGGGCCTCGGTGATCTGCTCGCCGATGGAGAGCTTGCGGCGAAACGAGCTGGCGCGCGTGCAGTCGATCAGGTAGCGCCGGAAGTACGCGCACAGCGCGAAGGCAGTCGAAGGTGCGCTGTGGCCCGCACGCTCTTCCGACTCATCGGGGTCGGCGTCGAGCCGCAGCACCTTGACGTAGATGAACTGCGCCACCAGCTCCTGCCGCCCTTCGCCCAGCACCTGCAGCTCGGGCGGATTGCAGGCCACGAGCGCATCGCCCACGATGCGGTACATGGTGCCCATGTCGTTCGGGGACAGCGTCTGCCGCCGCCGCCAGAGGCGGACGAGTTCGGAGCTTTCCGCGGACGAGATGGTTTCCTGCATGGAGGGACAAGAGCAGTCAGTCAGTCGGTCAGTCGTCCACGCACACGCCTTCGGTCGGCACCAGGCACTGCGGCAGGTTGGCGCCCACCGGCCCGCCGCGCGTGCGGATGGCCGACGACGCCGCAGCCTGCGCCACGGCCAGGCCGCGCGGCAGAAGAATCCAGAGCTGGCCGCGCTCCTTCATGCGGCGCGCATTGGTCGCGGCCTGCTGGCCGTTGCCGAAGAAGTAGTCGGCCCGCACCGCGCCGCGGATGGCACCGCCGGTGTCCTGCGCGATCGTCAGGCGCTGCATCGGCGCGCCGCTGCCGGGTGTGCGGGTCGAGACGAACACCGGATAGCCCAGCGGCGTGCTGCGCGGATCGACCGCGATCGAACGCCCCGCCGACAGCGGCACGCCGAAGGCCCCCACAGGCCCGCCGATCGGCGAGGTGGCTTCCTTGAAGAACACATAGCTCGGGTCCTTGATGCCCGAGCCCGCCACCGCGCCGGCCGTGCGCCGCCCCGGCACCATGACCGCGCCGCTGGCCGCAGGCCGCACCAGCGTGAAGCCGCGCGTGCGGATGGTGCCGGCCGCGACGGCACCGGTGTCGTCGTCGTCATCGCCGTCGTCGAGCTGCAGTTCGATGGACGAACCGCGCACCTTGACCGCGCTGCGCGGCTTGCCGTTGGCGGCCTGCGCGAGCGTCGGGCGGAAAGGCTGGCCGTTCTGCTCGGCGTAGGCCACGCGGATGATCTCGCCGCTGGCCAGCTTGATGCGGCCCGAGCCCTGGATCTGCATTTCGTACAGCGCGGTGGCGCTGCTCACGAAGGCCAGCACCTTGGCGTTGGGGGCGCCCTTGGTCTCGATTTCTTCGCGCGTGTAGTACGGCAGCAGTTGCTTGCCCTCGACCCGCAGGCGCACCTTGCGGTCGAGCGTGTCGCGCGAGATGCCCGAGAGGTCGAGCGCATAGAGGCCCGCCGCGCCCATGTCGCGCGTGTTCAACCCGGCCTGCACCAGCACGTTGCGCCCTTCGACGCGCGCCGCCACGGTGCCGCTGCCCGCGGGCAGCTTGCGGGCATCGGCGAACAGCATGTCGTCGGGCTGGCCGTACACCGGATAGATGAACGGCGCGGCGTACTGCCGGCTGCCCGCGATCTCGGGCTCGAAGTAGCCGGTGACCACGCCGTCGGGACGGCGGTCGTCGTCGCGGATCTGGTAGGCCGAGAAGCCGTTCTCGAAGAAGCCCCGGATCGCCGTGCTGTTCTTGCCGTCGACCTTCAGGGCCCGGTCGCACACCTCCTTCCACTCGGCGCCGCGCCCGGTGAGCACCTTGCAGCTGCCGAGGAAGGCGGGCCAGCTCTCGGAGAAATCGTCGCGCGACCAGCCCGGCACCGCGTCGAAGCCGACCGAGGTGTAGGTGGCGAGCTGGGTCGAGAAGGTGCGCGCCTGCCCCGCCACGCTGGCACCGGTGGGCGGGGGACGCGACGCCGGGGTGTCGGCAGCAGGGGCGTCCGCGCTCGTCGATGCCGGCGGCGGCACGGCACAGCCGGCCAGCGACGCCACTGCGGCGGCGGTGGCCCAGCGAAGCAATGCGGGTGTGAAGCGCGGCGACTGTGAGGTCTTCATGAAAGTCTCCTTGTCCGGAAAAGGGCAGCCCGTCGGGCCGACGCTCTACAGACGATTACTTCTCGACGATTTTGAAATTCGCGACGCCATAGACGTCGTTGCATGGCGCGCTGCCGGGCGCGCAAACCGGCTTGCCCAGCAGCGGCGACGGCCCGGTGCCGCGCGTGCTTTCGAGCGCGGCCAGTACCGGCAGCGGGAACACCGGGAACACGCCGTCGTTCTGCACGCCCGCGGCGCTGAAGTCGCGCTCGTGCTCGCTCACGAGCACCGCGAACTGGTCGGTGCCGGCCGGCCCGCCGGCGTCCATCGGCCACGAGGCGCGCGGCAGCGAGAGCGCGCCACCGGCGGTGATCTTGTTGTACTTGTCGAGCAGGTTGGGGAACAGCAGGAACATCTCGCCGCCGCTGGACAGCAGGAACACATAGACGAAGCCCTCGCGCTTGCTGCGCACCTCGAAGGCGAGCCGGTCCTTGCCGATGGCGACCTCGGCCTTCTTCGGCGTGGCCGTGACGTCGAAGCCTGCGGCGGCGCCGGCCACGAGCGATTGCAGCGAATCAGTGGGGGTGCGCGGTGCCGGTGGGGGCGGCGGTGCGGGCGCGGGAGGTGGCGGTGCCGGTGGAGCTTCGGCAACCTTGGTGTCGGGCGTTGGCGCCGGCGGGGTTGTTGTTGTCGTGGTCGTGCTCTGCTTGCCGCCGCCAACTACATCACCGGCTGTCGTGCGCCCCTGGAACCACCACCAGCCACCACCTGCCACGACTGCCGCGAGGGCGACCGATGCGAGTGCGGCGACTGTCTTGCCCTTGCCACCACTGTTGCTGGTGTTGCTGCCTGCGGGGGCGGGAGCCGGTGACGATGCCTTGCCGCTGTTCTTGGTGTTGCCACTGCTGCTGCCGATGACCGTCGCGGCGTTGGCATTGTTGTTGGCGCTGACGCTGCGCGCGCCCGATGGCGGTTGCGTGCGCGGTGTCGGCGCGATGCTGTGGCCCGCATCGAGGTCCAGCGCCGCGCGCAACTCGACCATCGACTGCGGCCGTTGCTCGGGCCGCACGCCCAGGCCCGCATCGATCGCCTGCAGCAGCCGCAGGCTGTAGCGCTGGCGCAGGATGTCGTTGCCTGCCAGCGGCACATAGCTGTCGGACAGCAACCGTGCCACCGACGGCGGCGGCGCGCGACCACACACGGCCACGTGCATCACCGCCGCGAGCGCATACACATCGGTCCACGCGCCTTGCGACATGTCGGGCATCTCGGCGTACTGCTCGATGGGCGCGTAGCCCGGCTTGAGGATGACGGTGATCGCCTGCGTCTTGTCGGTGATGACGCGGCGTGCGGCGCCGAAGTCGAGCACCACCGGACGGCCCGAGCCTTCGAGCAGGATGATGTTGTCCGGCGCGATGTCGCGGTGATAGCAGTGGGCGTGGTGCATCACCGCCAGCGCCTGCGTGACGCCGTCCATGATGCGGATCAGCCAGGACTCGTCGACGCCTGTGGGGATGGCGCCCAGTGCCTCCCGCAACGTGTCGCCACGGTAGAAGGGCATCACCATGTAGGTGGTGCCGCGCTCCTGCCAGAAGCGGTAGACCTTGAGCAGCGACGGGTGATCGAACTGGGCCAGCAGGCGGGCTTCGTTGATGAAGCTGCGCATGCCGAGGTCGAAGGTTTCGCGGTGTCGCTCGGACAGCGGGACCACGGTGCCGTCGTGCTGTCTGGTCGACAGCGATGTCGGCAGGTATTCCTTGATGGCGACCACGCGTTCGAGGTCGTGGTCCCAGGCTTCGTAGACGACGCCGAAGCCGCCCTGGCCTATGACTCTTGTGATTTCGAATTCTGCGAGGCGGCTGCCTACCAGGAGGAGGCCGGCTTCATGCGTGCCTGCGCCTGGGGTTGTTGGTGGTACTGCTGTTGGGGACAGGCTGGTGGGGGCGCCGCCTGTGATGATGGTTGCTGAGGTGTCGTTGCTCTGCTGCGCAGGCCGGGAGACGACGCGGGTGCGGTCGTCTTCTGGGGGTTGGTTTTTTGGGGAGTCGGTCATTGACTGGCTCCTTTTTGATCTGCGCTTTGGGTTTTCTTTCCGAGGCCGGGTCTCGCCCCGGCAGGCGACCTACTTTTCTTTGCTTCGCCAAAGAAACGTAGGCAAAAGAAAGGCGACCCCACTGTCTGCGACCCCTGCGCTTCGCTACGGGGCAACCTGCGGTGCTCGCGTTTCGCGGGGTCCGCAGAACTCGCTTCGCTCAAACAACTGCGGCCCTGATCCGCGAAACGCTCCGCTCCTCGGCGCAGCCAGAGGGGGTTGGAGACAACTCGGGCCGTCGCTTCGCTCGGCCCGGGCGCAACCCGCAACCCAAACGCACAACCCACAGCCAACGTAGAACTCGATGCGCCATCCCAAGGCACTGCGGCGCGCAGCGTCGCGGTGCCTTGGTGGCCGAGCGAAGCAAAGGCCCGTGTGGTTTCCAAAGCCCTTCTGGCTGCGCCTGCGGTGCTCGGCGCCGGTGGGATCAGGGCCGCAGCTGTCTGAGCGAAGCGAGTTCTGCGGACCCCCACCGGCGTCGTGCACCGCAGGTTGCCCGTAGCGAAGCGGAGGGACGCAGACAGCAGGGTCGCCTTTCTTTTGCCTACGTTTCTTTGGCGAAGCAAAGAAAAGTAGGTCGGCCGCCGGGCCGAGACCCGGCCTCGGAAAGCAAAACGAATAGCCCCCGTCATTCCCCGCCCCCGAGAAACAAAGCCTCGAATTGCCCATCAACCGGCAATCCAGCAACAGTCATCCGAACCCCGCCTTCAACAGCCGGATCCCCCAACCACAACGAAGCCCCCGCCCCCGGCAGTTCAAGCGATGCAACAACGCCGCTCGCACCAGCGGCAGCAGCAACAAACAACCGCCCCAGCACCGCATCAAACCTCAGCGCATCCAAATCCCCATCAAGCCCTTCCAACGCAGCCTGCGTCCCCAACGCCCACCAGTGCAACGCGGCACCCAGCGCTTCCCCTTCCAGCCGATCCGCAACACCGTCATCCAGCTCGACAGCCAGCGTGAACGGAAAGTACCGCCCCACCCCATCCACAGAAGGCATCAACACCCCGATCCATCGCCGCTCGCCCGCCACCTGCGCCCCCAGCGCAAAGCACCAGATCGGCGCTTCGAGGTAATGCGAAGTCCAGTCCGCATGCCGGTCCCGCAGCCGCGCCAACCCGCGTTGCAGCCATGCATCCCACACGGCGCGAAACGATTCAGGCAATCGCCGATGCGCAAAGTCCCCCATGCCCGGCAGCTTGCCGAACCACCCCGGCAATTCGGCCGAAGCAAAAACGCAAGAAGAAGCAGAGGCAACGCTCACAACCCCTCCGGGCAGGAAAACTCCCGCAGCTCACGCAGCCGGATCGGATGCTGCACGCTGTTCGTCGTCACTTCGAAACGCGTCTTGCGCGCGCCGATCTGGAAGGTGATGAAGAACTTCTCGGGCGCGTCGCCCGCTTCGAGCTGGCCATCGTCGAGCGCACGGAACAGCGCCCACGGCCCATCGACCGCCGAGCCCGAGCTGCCGGTGGTCGACGGCGGGCTGACCTGGATGCGCACCTGGTTGCTGCCCTTCGGACCCGGCCACTGCACGGCCATCGGCACCACGGGGCCGTGCGCGTACTTCACGAGCTGGCCATCGACGTCGAGGATGAACTGCGTGATGCCCGCGTCCATCTCCACCGGCTTGAAGTCCAGCCGCATCGACGGGCTGCGGCCGCCAGCGCGAAAGAAGATGTCCTTGATGCGCGCGGCGCGCTCGAACTGCGCCAGCGCCTGCGTGGTGATGGCCCCGCGTTCGGCCACGGGCTTGTAGCGCCACGGCCGCGTGCTGGTGTCGACCAGCGCGGCCAGGCGCTTCTGGAAGAAGTCGTCCATCAGGCCACCGGGGCCGAACATCTGGCCGAAGTCTTCGGGCAGCACGTCGCGCTTGCTGCCGGGCACGAAGGGATAACGGCCGGCAATGGCGCGCGCGCAGAACTCGGCCACGGGACGCAGGTCCTGGCTCAGATTGCCACGCTCGGCCACCTGGGCCTGCGCCGCGCCCGACTGACTCAGGTTCTCGACCATGGTGCGCACGGGCTCTGGCAGGCGGCCGGCGTCGGACTTGAGCTTGCCCGCCACGTCACCGGGTGGCGGCGAGGTGCGGCCCTTGACCGCCGTGTCGACGGCGTTGAGATACACGTACACCTCGTTGAAGAGCTTGAGCGCATCGTCGATGGGCGCAGGCTGGTTGGGGCCGCCGGCGGTGACGAGGCGGCGCAGCGGCTCGAAGCGGTCGTCCACGATGCTCTCGATGCGCTTGCCCGGCGCCACCTGCTTGCCAGGGTCGCCGCCGAACAGGTCTTCCAGGCCCTTGCGGGTGTTGCGCACGGACTCGGCGGCCTTGCTGACCACGTCCTTGCCGGCTTCGCCTTGCGGGATCAGCGTGGTCTGTTTCACCACCGCGCGCAAGAAGTTGGCCAGCGGCGAATCGACGCCCGAGAGGATGCGCGCGGTCTCGATGTTCTTCTCCAACCCGTTGGCGCGGATCAGGCGCACGTCGGCAAGCAGTGCTTCCCACTGCTTGACGTACTCCTCCAGATAAAGGCGACGCACGCGATCGGTGAGCGCGCCGAGCGCGGCCACGTCGCGCAGGCGGTCGGCGGTGTTGCGGTCCTGCCCGAGCACCCACGGGTCTTCGGCCGCCAGCAGGCCGGTGAGCACGGTCACTTCGTTCTGGAAGCGCTTGTGATAGCCGTCGTAGGTGAACATGCCCGGCACGCCTTCGGTCAACGGCTTGCCGCTGATGCGCTCGAACACCAGCGGTCCCGAAGGACCGGTGGCCGTGGCCACGCTGAAGCCCGGGATGTCCTTGCTGGCGCGCTGGCGCTTGAGGCGGCTGAACACGCGCTGCTCCAGCGGATAGCTCGCGAGCACGGCGCGCACGCTGCGCACCAGGTTTTCGTCCATCTTCAGCGGCGAGCGCGGCGGACCTTGGGCGATGAGCACGTCGAGCTGGTCTTCGAGTGCCTTGCGCTGGTCTTCGGGAATGCCGCGGTCCAGGCTGCGCGACCAGTCGAGCGTGATCCAGGCCTTGAGCGCCTCCGCATCGAAGTGCTCGGGCTGGTAGAGCATCAGGTAGCTCTTGAGCGCCTCGTAGGTGTACTCCAGGTTGTCTTTCTGCGCGGTGCGCAACTGGTCTTCGATGCGCTTGGCGATCTGCGGCAGGAAGGCGTCGTTGAGCGCGCGCTGGTGCGTGAGCATGGCGGCCGCATCGAGCTTGTCGCCCTGGTAGAGGCCCAGCGTCATCGACAGCGGCTCGTCGCCCTGGTGGTTGTCGGGCGTCTTCCAGATGTCGCGCAGGCCCTGCAGCACGGGCGCGACCTCGACCAGGTTCTGCACGCGCGCCGGCAGCGCAGCCAGGGTCTGCTGCGCGGGCGCGACGCGGGCCTCGACCGACTTCAGGTAGTTCATGTTCTGCAGCGTGCTGTAGCCCCAGGCTGCGAGCAGGCCGACGGTGACGAGCGTCATCGCGGTGACGCCGATCACGCGCAGCGTGTGGCGGCGGCGCTCCAGCTTCACGTCGGCGCCCGCGAGGCGCTGCTCGGGGAACACCACGTCGCGCAGCAACGATGTGAGGAAGTAGCTGCGACCGCTGCTCTTTTGCGGCGCGAGCATCGCGCGCTCGATGCCGAAGCTGCGCGACAGGCTGCCCATCACGCGGTCGATCGGGCTGCCTTCCTGCGTGCCGCTGGTGAAGTACACGCCGCGCACCCACGGCGGCTGCGCGAAGCGCGAGCCGGTGAACACCTGGTCGAGCAGGTCGGACAGCAGCGAGCCGATGGAGCCGAACTGCGCCGGAAAACCGAAGATCGCCGCGCGGCGCGTGCCATCGGTCTCGCGCTGCATGCGTGCGATCAGCCCGTCGTTGATGCGGTTGTGCAGCAACGCGAACTCGCGCTGGAACGCGGCCGACATGCCCTTTTCATCGACCTGCACGACTTCTTCGGGCGGCAGCGTGAAGCCGAAGACTTGCGCGCGCTGCTCCTTGCCGAGGTCGTCGAAGTAGTCGGTAAAGCCATACAGCAGGTCGCTCTTGGTGACGAGCACGTACACCGGCAGGCGTGTGGTGAGCTTGCCGTCGAGTTCGAGCAGGCGCGCGCGGATCGAGGCCGCGAGCTGCGTGCGCGCCTCGGGGCCCTGGCTCAGCAGGTCGGCCACGCTGACGGTGAGGAACACGCCGTTGAGCGGGCGGCGCGGGCGCGCCTTCTTCAACAGGCCCAGGAAGCCTTCCCACGCGCTCTTGTCTTCCGACTGGTGGCTGTCCTGCGTGGTGTAGCGGCCGGCGGTGTCGATGAGCACGGCCTCGTCGGTGAACCACCAGTCGCAGTTGCGCGTGCCGCCCACGCCGCGAATGGCGCCGGGGCCGAACTTCTCGGCCAGCGGAAAGCTCAAGCCCGAGTTGACCAGTGCGGTGGTCTTGCCCGCGCCCGGCGCGCCGATGAACACGTACCACGGCAGGTCGTACAGGTAGCTGCCACCCGAGATCGACATCCAGTCGCGCCAGCCGGGCTTCTTGCCGGCGGCATGCAGGCGCATCTGCTTGAGCGTGGCAACGGCTTCGCTGAAGCGGGTGTCGAGGATCTTCTGCTCGCCGTTGACGGGCGCATCGGTCTTGGCGGCCGGCGCCTTCATGAGCCCATCGGTCAGGTGCTGGCTCGCACGGCGCGCGCGCCAGCGGCGATACAACGCGCGCAGCACGACGATCAGCACGATCACGCCGATGACGATGGCGCGCACCATTTCGCTTTCGAGCGGCACCAGCGCGCCGATCTTCACCAGCGGGCCGATCCACCAGATCAGCAGCGCGACGACGATCAGCGCCAGCAGGGTCAGCAGCAGCGGGCTGAACAGGAAGCCGAAGATTTTCTTGATCATTTCGTTGCTCCGGGGACGGGAGCAGCCGAGGCAGCCGCAGCGGCGACACGGTCGGGCTCGGTCAGCAGCACGATGTCGACGCGGCGGTTGCGCGCGCGGTTGGCCGGCGTGTCGTTGGGCGCCACCGGTTCGGCGTCGGCCTTGCCGTCGGAGCGCATGCGCGCCGGGTCGACCAGTGTGGTCAGCGCGCCCTTTACCGCATCGGCGCGCGCGGCCGACAGATGCCAGTTCGACGGATAGCGCAGCGAGCGGATCGGCTGGTTGTCGGAATGGCCGGTGATGAGCACATCGCCCTTCACCTCGGCCAGCGCCTGGCCGATGCGGCGCAGCACCGGCAGCGAAGAGGCCATCGGCTCGGCGCTGCCGGAGCCGAAGAAGGAATCGCCGCGCAGGCGCACCACACTGCGGTCGGCTTCATCGGTCACCGTCACCAGGCCCTGCTTGATCTCGGGTTCGAGAAAACGCGCGAGCCGCGGCGACTTGGCCGGCGCAGCCGGCGGCGCGATCTGCAGGTTGGGCACGCGCAAGCCGGACACCGCCGAGTAGGTGGTGTCGGAGCGGTAGTTGAGCGTGAGCCGCAGGCCGAACCACGCGAGCGCGAGCAGCAGCGCAAAGCCCGCCGCGAAGACCCACAGCGGCAGCGATTCGCGCAGCCGCACCGTGCCCGCGCCCTGCCCGCGCCAGTGCGGCGAGAGTTCGGCTTCGAGCGGCGGCCGGTCTTTGGCGATCAGGTCGGCCAGGCGCTGGCGCACCGAGTCGAGCTGCGCACGGCCGTTGTCGACCACGCGGTAGCGGCCCTCGAAGCCGAGGGCGAGCACGCTGTAGATCAGCTCCAGCAACTGCCGGTGCGTGGGCACGTCCTGCGCGAGCTTGGCCAGCAGCTGGAACACCTTCTCGCCGCCCCAGGTCTCGTTGTGGAACTGCACCAGCAGGCTTTGCTTGTTCCAGCCGGCCTGCACGCCCCAGGGCGTGTTGGCCACGGCCTCGTCGAGCGCGGTGCACAGCACATAGCGCGCGGCCAACACCGATTCGTTGCTGACACCGGCGCGGCGCGCGCCGGCATCGAACTGGTTGACGGCATCGGCGGTGGACGCACGCAGCGCCGGCACGTTCGGCGGTTGCGCGAGGTTGCGCAGCTTGCCGATCAGCACCAGCAGCTTGCCCGCGGCAGACACGAGCGGATTGAGCAGGCCCAGCTCGCCGACCTCGGCGGCCGGCGTCGGATCGGGACCGCCGAAGAACTGTGCGGGCGCGGGCGCCGGTGGCGTGCCGCCCGGCGTGCGCGGCTTGGGCTTGATGACCGTGCGTTCCGATTCGAAGGCGGCAAAGGGGTCCGGAGGGGTGCTCATGATGGTGTTCCGTTTCCGTCAGCCCATGGGGCTAGGAACGAATGGCCCAGAACGCGAGGTCGAGGCCCGGGAAATCGCCGGCGATGTGCATTGCGATGCCACCGGACTGTTCGAGCTGCCGCCACAGGTCGCTGTTGCGCGTTTCGAGCTCGAAGTAGTTGGCGCCCGAGTGGAAGGGAATCTGGCGCGGCGCCACCGGCATCGGCGTCAGCGTGACGCCGGGCAGCGCGAGGTTCACGAGGTCGCGGATGCGCTCGACCGGGCCGATCTTCACCTGCGTGGGAAAGCGCGCGCGCAAGGCTTCGCTTGGCATGTGCGCATTGACCGCCAGCACGAAGGTCGCGTTGCGCTGCAACTCCACGTCGGCCACCACCGCCACGCGCACGCCGTGCTTGCGGTCGTGCAGTTCGATGCGGATGGCCGACTGCTCGAACACCATCGACAGGCTGCGGCGCAGATCGTCCATCACCGGGCGGAAGCTCAGCGCCAGGTCGTCGTGGATGTAGGGGCCGAAGCGCGCCACGCGGCGCGAGTCGCGAAAGCTCGCCAGATCGCCGGCCAGCCCGAGCGCATGCTCGAAGAAGTGCTGCGGATGCAGCAGCGCGGTCTTGGCGAGGTGCGCGAAGATGGCCTCGTTGCGATTGACCGCCTGCAGCAGCATGAAGTCGGCGATCTCGGCCACGCCGCCGGTGCCGCCCTGCGTCATGCGGCCGGCGAGCGCTTCGCCGCGCTGGCGCAACAGGCCCAGCAGTTCGTCGAGCCATGCGCGAATGACGGCGTGCCCCGCCACATCGAGCAGCGGCGGCAGCATCGCGCGTTCGAGCTGCACCTGGTTGTCGACGCGGCGCTCGACCACGCGCGCCACGCCCAGCGTGGTCCAGGCGTCGGTGGCTTCGCCGGCGCGCATCAGGCGCGTGTGGAGCTGCCCCAGTTGCAGCATCGCCGTGCGCTCGCCGGCGGTGTTGGAGTCGGGCACTTCGGATTCGAGCACGCGGTGGCGCACCAGCTCTTCATAGTCTTCGGCATCGGCCTCGCGCGCACCGGCGCGGCGCAAGGGCAGCGCCAGCACCACGGCTTCGTCGCGCATGGTGGATGGAATGTCGATGGGCTCGGGCAGCGGATCGACCGCCGGCATGTCGAACACCGTGCCGTCGCCGAACACGCCGACCGCGCGCACCAGCGCGAGCTTGCCCAGCGTGAGCGCGGCCGCGTCGATCTCCAGCTCGGCAAAGCCCCAGGCGTAGGGGGTGGTCGTGCGCAACAGCACATGCCGCGCATGGTCGGCATGGCGCTCGCTTTGCTGCAGGTGCTGAGGCTGCAACAGCATCCCCTCGCTCCAGACCACTTTTGTTCGCCAACTCATCCGCACTCCGTCAACGGCAAGGGTGCCTGAAAGAAATGCGAAGTTTCCGGCGCGCAGGGCGGATGGCAAATCCGCCTAATGGTCTAGGCGGGGTGGTTTGGAGGTACGGCGAAGGGAGTAGATGCAGCCGCTCAGCGCCCGGCAGCCAGCGCGCGCAAGGTCTCGACCTGCTCGTTGTAGGTCTTCTCGATGCGCTGCAGCCGTTGCTCGCGCGCCGCCTCGTTGACCCACGAGGCGGCCATGGCCCGCTGCTTGCCGAGCTGGTATTCGAGCTTCGCCTCGGGCAGCAGCGCGCTGTCGTCGGCCACGGCATAGCCGTAGGCGGCGCGCAAGGTCTCCAGCACTTTGCGTTCGGCGTCGGCGCGCGCGCCCTTGCCTTTGCCGTAGCCGGTCAGGAAGCCCTGCAGACGCGCCTGGAACTCGGGCGGGTAGTCGCGCCGCACCACCATCGGGGCGCCGGGCGGCGGATCGGATTGCCAGACCACCTGCAGTCGCCCGGCCTCGACCGGGAACTGCTGCCGGAAGCGTTCGAGGTCGGTGGTGTTGTTGGTCGCCACATCGGCGTCGCCGTTCGCCACGGCGAGCGCGGTGGCTTGATGGGTGCCGACGAACTCGCTGCGAAAGCGCGTCTCCATCTCGATGTTGTGCGGCAGGAACAGTTCGCTCTGCGGCACGATGAAGCCCGTGACCGAGCGGCTGTCGCCACGCGCGAGCCGCCAGCCTTCGGGCTGGGCGAGCATGCCTTCGAGGGTGTTGAGGGGGCCTGCCTTGCGCATCAGCAGCACGGCGCGGTGCTCGGGCATGCCGGGGCGCCGCGCGATCTGCGCCACCACTTTCATTCGCCGCTGCATGACGGCGTCGAGTGCCATCTTGGCGGAGAGAAAGGCCATGTCGATTTCGTCGCGGCCGATGGCGCGGTCTAACTCTTCGTATGAGGGCACCGAGTAGGCATCGACGGGCATGCCGAGAGCGCGGCTCATGTCGGCCATGAGTGGCGTCCACAGGGCGCGCGATTCAACGGTGCCACCGAGCGGCAGTACGCCGAAGCGGATCGACTTGATGGCTGGGGTTGCGCTCTTTTCTGGTGCTCCGGCGTTGGTTCCTTGCGCCACGGCAGATAGCGGCAGGGACAGTGCTGCCGCGATTGCGACGAAGCTGCCTAGAGTTGCCAGCAGTTGCTTGAGTCGGGGGAGCATGTCAGTTGCTTCGCTTTGGTTTACTGGCGTTCGGGGGTGTTCGTTCGAGGCGCATGCATTCGGGGCTTGTGCGAATGACACTGGGTGCTCCCCTCCGCGAATGTCCCCCGCTTCGCTCCTCCTTTATTTCGCTGCGGGGAACACCCAGTGCCATTCGCACCTGGGCACGCTGCCGGTGATCGGAGATCAACCACCGCTCTGTCCAACGCTCACGTCGATACGGTGCTCTTTTTCGCGAAATAAAGGAGGAGCGAAGCGGGGGACATTCGCGAAAAAGAGCACCGTGTCGGCGGGAGCGTCGCCCCGAACAGCAGCGCAAAGAACAACCACGCCCCAAACAGCAGCGCCCCGAACAACGCATTCCAAACACAACGCGACGAGTAGAAAAACAGCGTCTCATCTCAAGGCGTCACATCTTTCAACACACCCACCTGCTCGGCATAACTGCTGTCGATGCGCTGCAGACGGGCCTCTCGCGCGGCGTCGTTCACCCATTGCGCCGTCATGGCGTTCTGGCGGGCCAGTTGGTAGGCCAGCTTGGCTGCCGGCTGCAGCGAACTGTTGTCGGCCGCCACGAAGCCGGCCAGGTCGTGCAGCGACTTGAGCACCACGCGCTCGGCGTCACCACGCGGGCCCTTGGCTCGGCCGTAATTGGTCAGGAAGGTCTGCACGCGCGTGCGCAGCTCTGGCGGGTATTCGCGCCGCACCACG
This sequence comes from Variovorax sp. PAMC26660, assembly GCF_014302995.1. Lineage (NCBI taxonomy): Bacteria > Pseudomonadati > Pseudomonadota > Betaproteobacteria > Burkholderiales > Comamonadaceae > Variovorax > Variovorax sp. PAMC26660. The sequence continues at coordinate 3,171,463 of NZ_CP060295.1, read as the reverse complement.
ATCTGCGCGTGCGGAATCAGGTCGGACTCCCACAGCACCTGCAGGCGCTGTGCCTCGGCCGGAAAGCGCTGCTTGAAGCGCTCGAAGTCGGCCGAGTTGTTGGTTGCAACATCCGCTTCGTTGTTGGCCACGGCCAGCGCGGTGGTCTGATGGGTGCCGACGGTCTCGCTCAGGAAGCGCGTTTCCATCGCGATGTGGTTCGGCAGAAAGATCTGCAGCTGCGGCACGATGAAGCCCGACACCGACTGCTTCTCGCCGCGCGCGATGCGCCAGCGCTCGGGCTGCTCCAGCAGGCTCTTCAGTGTGTTGAAAGGCGGCGCCTTGCGCGACAGCAGCAGCGCGCGGTAACCGGCCAGGCCGTCGTGCCGCACCACCTGCGCCACCACCTTCATGCGGCGCTGGGTCACGGCGTCGAGCGCCATCTTTCCCGAGAGAAAAGCCATGTCGACCTCGTCACGCTGGATGGCCTGCTCCAGCGCCTCGTACGAGTTGACCGACAGCACGCTCACCGGCCGGCTGATGGCGCGGCTGAGTTCGGCCAGCAGCGGGTCCCAGTCGCTGCGCGACTCGAAGGCGCCGCCCAGCGGCAGGATGCCGAAGCGCACCGGCGGCTGCAGCGGGCTGCTGGCCTGCGCCGCAGCCACCAGCGGCAGGCCCATGAGCAAGCCCAGCACCGCCACACGAAGGGCGCCCGGAACAGCGGCGAGGCGACGCAGGAAAACCAGCATTTTTGAACCGGAAGACATAGGGACGCTGCGGACCAGCGGGTCTAACATGGGCTACGCGGACGCCATTAAATAGCAAATGCAGACATTCTTTGTGATGTTTTTCCTGTCTTCCATGTTCGGGACGGGGCTCATAAGCTCGGCCCTCATGCGCCCACTTCCTTCATGAGCTGGAACTTCCGCGTCCTCCGTGGGCTTGCGCGCATGACCTTCGCGCAGCAGTTGATCCTGCTGGCACTGGTGCCGGCGACACTGGCCACGCTGGCCGCCATTGCCGTGCTGACGCGGCAGCACCTGGGCAACCTCACCGAGCTGATGCGTGCCAACGCGCAGACGGTGGCGATGCAGGTGGCCACGGTGGCACAGGCCCCGCTGGCGCGCATGGACCGCCGCGCGTTGCAGCGCACCGCGCAGTCGGGCACCTACCAGCCGAATGTGCAGCAGGTGCAGATCTGGACGGAAGACGGCGAGATCGTCGCCAACTCCGAGACCGTCGACCGCGCACGCGGCGAAGGCCTGCAGGTGGTGGTGCCCATCGTCAGCGACGACGGACGCCACAACGGCAAGGTGATGGTCGAGATCAGCCTTGGTGCGGTACAGAGCGCCCGGCGTTCGGTCTGGCTCAACGTGGTGCTGGTGCTGGCCATCAGCCTCGTGGGCGTGGGCCTGGCGGGCTGGTGGGCGGCACGGCGCATCAGCGAGCCGATCCGTGCGCTCGGCAAGGCGGTCGACCGGCTCGGCGCGGGTGAAGACGCGAGCGTGGCGATCGAGGGCACATCCGAGGTGCGACACCTGCAGCACGGCTTCAACCAGGCAGCGCGTGCGCTGGCCGAAAGCCATGGCCTGCTGCAAAGCCGCATCAACGAGGCCACGGCCGAGCTGGCGCGCAAGAACGCGCAGCTCGAAGTGGCGAGCCAGGCCAAGACGCGCCTGCTCGCCGCCGCCAGCCACGACCTGCGCCAGCCGCTGCATGCGCTCACGCTGTTCTCCGACGGGCTGGCCAATGGCGAGACCGATCCGGTGAAGCTGCAGCGCATCGGCCACATCCGCGAGTGCGTGGATTCGCTCGACCGGCTGTTCTCGGAGCTGCTCAACCTGTCGCAGCTCGACGCCGGCGTGCTGCAGCCGCAATGGACCGACTTCCCGCTCGACCGGCTGTTCGACGAGATCAGCCGCAACTTCCGCCCGGTGGCCGAGCAGCAGGGCCTGCGGCTGGTGGCGCGCAAGACCGATGTGTGGGTGCGCTGCGACTACGTGATGCTCTCGCGCATCCTCAACAACCTGGTGTCGAACTCGCTGCGCCACACCATCGAGGGCGGTGTGCTGATCGGCGCGCGCCGGCGCGGCAAGGGCGTGCGCATCGACGTGGTCGACACCGGCGTGGGCATCGCGCTGCAGCACCAGGCACGGGTGTTCGAGGAGTTCTACCAGGTGGAGCCCACCGGTCGCCAGGCGGCACGCGGCGCGCGCGGCATGGGGCTGGGGCTGGCCACGGTGCAGCGGCTGGCCGAGCTGCTGAACACACGCGTCGAACTCAGCTCCAGGCTGCACAAGGGCACCTGCGTGCGGGTGCTGGTGCGCTCGGCGCCGGCCGCGCTGGCGGCCTCGGCCAGTTCGCCCACCATCACCGGGCTCGAAGAAGAAGCGAGCCTGGCGAACGTGCGCATCCTCGTGATCGACGACGAGCGCACCATCCTCGAAGGCCTGACCGTGGTGCTCTCCAACTGGGGCGCCGAAGTGCTGGCCGCGCAGACCCGCGCCGAAGCCCTCGCGCTGGCCGACACCTGGGACCAGCCGCCCGACGTGGTGGTGAGCGACCTGCTGCTGCAGGGCGGCGACAACGGCCTCGACGTGATCGCCGCGCTGGAGCGTCATCCGCGCGGCATCGGCCCCGGCACTGCGCGCCTGCTGGTGACCGGCGAGACCAAGCCCGACCGCCTGCGCGAAGTGGCGAGCGCGGGCATCACGGTGCTCTACAAGCCGGTGTCGCCGCGCGTGCTGCGCCAGGCCATCCAGGCGCAGCGCCTGGCTGCGCTGCAGCTAGGGTGAGGTAGGCGCGTAGGTAGTCCATCGGGCATAGGCCGAGCAGCCACCGGGGCGTGCATTCCGTCACGCGGGCAGGCCCTCGCGGGGGCTGACATAAGCCCTCCGCCTTATCGCGCAAAGGGGGGCCCGTCCTTACATTGGATCATTGCCCCTTGCTGCGAAAGCAGTCCATGTTTGTTGCCGTGAACCACCTTCTCCCGCGTGTCCCCACACGCGTGCGCCATGTCACCCGTGCCCTGCTGGCCGTGGGCATGGCGCTGGCCGGTGGTGCCGCGTCGGCCACCAGCCTCACGGTGCTGATGGGCGACGACATCGCGGCATCGTCCGAGTTCGTGCAACAGCTTCGCGCGGACCAGGAACCGGGCAGCCGCTTCGAGCTGGTGCACCTTGCGCCCGGCGGCGTCGATCCGCAACAGCAGCAACAGGCTGCAGACGTTGCCGGCGCCGAGCCAGAGCGGGCCGCGAATGCCGGCGTGCGCACGCGCAGCCTGCGCACCGCCACCGACGCGCCCTTGACCATGGCGGTCGGCCCGGCCGCCGCCCGCGCCGCCGTCGAACGACCGGGCCAGGAGCCGCTGGTGCTGGCGATGCTCAGCCGGCTCGACTACGAAGCCCTCAAGGCCAGCAGCCCCGCCCTCAAGCGCGGCGACCGGCGCGTGGGCGTGCTGCTGCGCGACCCGGCCATGGCCGACCAGCTTGCGCTCATCAACGCGGTGCTGCCGCAAAAGCGCCGCGTCGGCGTGGTCGCCACGCCCGAGTCGGAACCGCTGGTGCGCGAGCTGCAGCGTGCGGCGCAAGGCGCCAGCCCGGCGTGGGACGTGCACGTCGAGTACGCGCCCGATGCCCGCTCGCTCGCCGCCGCGCTGCGCGTGGTGGTGCCGCAAAGCGACGCGCTGATGGTGCTGCCCGACCTGATCGGCGACAACCAGGCGGCCACGCTCTCGGTGCTGCGCGCCGGTGCCAGCGCCGGCCTGCCGGTGTTCGGCGCCAGCGAGGGCCTGGTGCGCTCGGGCGGCCTGGCCGCCGCGGTGTCGACGCCATCACAGCTGGCCCAGCAGGCGCGCCTGCTCGGCCAGAAGGTCGCCAGCGCGAGCAGCGCCGGCACCAACAGCAACAACAACAGCGGGCCGCTGGTGGAAGCGGCAACGCCGGCCACCGTGCGCGTCAACGCCACCGTGGCACGCGGACTCGGCCTGCGCCTGCCGGAGGAACGGGAACTGACCGAACGGCTCGCGGCCCCGCGATGAGCACCGAACGCCTCTCCGAAGGCCCGGTGCCCGCCGGGACGGCGGCCCAGCACGCGCCGGCCGATGCGCCGGTGCGCACCCCGTCGTCCCACACGCTGGTCGTGCGCGGCAACCTGCAGCGCGACCTGTTCCGCCTTGGCGTGGTGCCATGCGCAGCAGTGGCGCTCGCGCTCACCGGCTGGTTCACGCACAACCGGCTGCAGACGCTCGAAGCCGCCTTCGATGCCGAAGGGCAGGCCGTGGCGCGGCAAGTCGCGGCCATGTCCGACCTGAGCCTTTACGCGGGCGACCTGCCGGCGCTGCAGAACGTGGCCAACGCCGCACTGCGCGGCGGACAGGTCACGCGCGTGGAGATCAGCAACAGCGCTGGCGTGTACGTCACCGCCGGGCCCAAGACCGCGTCGCTCGCGCAGTTGCGCATGTTCACCTCGCCGGTCACGCTGCGCGAAGCCTCGCGCGCCAGCGCCTTCGCGCCCGCCGGTTCCACCGCGGCGGGCGATGCGCCCATCGGGCTGGTGCAGACCTTTCGCGACACCACGGCTTACACGCGCGAACGCAGCCGCTCGCTGATTGCCGGCATCGGCATTGCGCTGGTCGCGCTGCTGGCGGCATGGGCTTCGGTGCGCCACATGGCACGCACCGTAGCGCGGCCGCTGCGGCGCGTGTCGCGCACGGTGGCTGCGCTGGAGGCCGGGCACTTCGAGATGCGCTGCGACGTGGTCGAAGGCGGCACACGCGGCACGCACGAACTGGCGGTGCTGGCCCACGACATCGACCGCCTGGCCGAACGCCTGCAGCGCAACCGCCAGATCAGCGAAGAGCGTGTGCGCGAAGCCACCGCCGTCGCGCTGCAGCGCATGGCCGAGGCCGAGCAGGCCGCGCTGTCGCGCGCGCGCTTTCTTGCGGCCGCGAGCCACGACCTGCGCCAGCCGCTGCATGCCATGGGCCTGTTCATCGACGGGCTGCTGCCGGGCGCTTCGGCCACGCAACGCCCGGCCGTGCTGCGGCTGCAGGAAAGCACCGAGTTCATGGGCGTGCTGCTCGACGACCTGCTCGAAATCTCGCGGCTCGACGCGCAGGTGCTGACACCGGCCATCACCAAGGTGTCGCTCGCCGCGCTGTTCGACCAGCTAGATGCACAACACGCCGCCACCGCCATCGAGGCGCGCATCCGCCTGCGCTGGAGCGACCGTGGCCTGGCGGTGCGCACCGATGCGGCGATGCTGCGGCGCATCGTCGGCAACCTCGTGACCAACGCGCTGCGCCATGCGCCCGACGGCGGCACCGTGCTGGTGGCCGCGCGGCGCAGCCCGGCCGGTATACGCATCGAGGTGCGCGACAACGGCGTGGGCATCGCGCCGATCCACCAGGGCCGCATCTTCGAGGAGTTCTACCAGGTGGCGAACACCGAGCGCGACCGGCGCCGCGGCTTTGGCCTGGGCCTGGCGATCTGCGCGCGCATCGCGACCTTGCTGGGCACCCGCATCACCGTGCGCTCCGCGCTGCAGGCCGGCAGCACTTTTTCCTTCACACTGCCTGCGGCGCGCACCACCGATGCCATGCCGGCCGAGCCGCCGCCACTCGCGCCAGCGCCCCTGGCCGGCCTGCGCTGCCTGGTGGTGGACGACGACCCGGTCATCCTCGACGGCAGCCGCACGCTGCTGGAGCAGTGGGGCTGCCAGGTCGAATGCGTGACCACCGGCCCCGAGGCCATCGCGCGGCTGGGCACCGGTGACATCCACTACGACGCGGTGCTCTGCGACCTTCAGTTGGCGGGCGATGGCGACGGCGTGGACGTGATCGACGCCGCCAAGCGCCTGCAGCCCGATGCGCTCGCGGTGCTGGTGTCGGGTGCCACCGGGCCTGAAGTGCTGCAACGGTTGCGCCACGGTGGCGTGATGCTGCTGACCAAGCCGGTCGCGCCGGCCAAGCTGCGCGCGCTGCTCACCACGCGGCGGCACGCGCACGTGGCCTGACGCCGGCTGTTCAGGCCGTGGCTTCGGCCCGCGAGAACTGCCGGCGGTACACCGTCGGCGACACCTTGAACGCCGACAGGAAGTGCTTGCGCAGCGACACCGCCGATCCGAAGCCGGCGCCGGTCGCCACCCGCTCGACCGGATGGTTCGTCGTCTCCAGCAGCCGTTGCGCCAGTGCCAGCCGCTGGTTCTGCACCCACTGGCCGACGGTGGTGCCGGTGGATTCGCGAAAGCGCCGCGTGAAGGTGCGACGACTCATCAGCGCGCGCCGGGCCAGGTCGTCCAGCACGTGCGGCACATCGAGGTGCCTGCCGAGCCACTCCAGCAGCGGTGCGAGGCGATCGCGCTCGCCGGTGGCGGGCATGGGCTGCTGGATGTACTGCGCCTGGCCGCCTTGCCGGTGCGGCGCGACCACCATGCGCCGCGCGGCCCGGTTCGCCGTCTCGGCGCCGTAGCGCACGCGCAGCAGGTGCAGACAGCAATCGATGCCTGCGGCGGTGCCAGCGGAAGTGAGCACGTTGCCGTCGTCCACGTACAGCACCTCGGGCTGCAACTGCACCTGCGGGTATTGCTTTGCGAAGGCCGGTGCCAGCTTCCAGTGCGTGGTGGCGGGCCGGCCGTCGAGCAGGCCGGCCTCGGCCAGCACGAAGGCACCCAGGCACAGGCCGACCACGGTGGCGCCCCGTTTGTGCGCCGCCTGCAGCGCGCGAATCAGCGCGGGCGGTGCTGCACTGCCGTCGTCGCGCCACGAAGGCACCACCACGATCTGCGCGCGGCGGATGGCCTCCAGCCCGTGTGTCACGCCGAGCGTGAAGCCCGCGTTGGTCTGCAGCGGGCCCGGCTCGGGCGCGCACACGCGCATGCGAAAGCGCGGCGCACCGTCCTCCTTGCGGTCTTCGCCGAAGACCATGCAGGGCACGGACAGGTGGAACGGGCTGATGCCGTCGAAAGCAACGACGGCGATGGTTTCGACGGCAGTTCGGGTCATGGCCCGATCTTATCGATGAATGGCTTTCGGGCCACTTTCCGCAAAGGGCGCCAGCGCGAAGAATCAGGCCATCCCATCCACACACAAGAAGGAGCCCTTCCATGAGCAACACCGCCCCGCGCCGCGCCCTCGTCGTGATCGACGTGCAGAACGAATACTTCGAAGGCGGTGGCCTGCCGATCGAATACCCGCCCATCCTGGACACGCTGCCCAACGTGACCCGCGCCATGGACGCGGCACGTGCCGCCGGCACGCCAGTGGTGGTGGTGCAACACCATTCGCCCAAGGGTGCGCCGGTGTTCCAGGCCGACACGCACAACGGCCAGTTGCATCCCGAGATCGCGAAGCGTCCGCACGACCACCTGATCACCAAGACCTTCCCGAGTGTGTTCACCGGCACCGATTTCGCCGAGTGGATCGCCAGCAACAAGATCGACACGCTGAGCGTGGCCGGCTACATGACGCAGAACTGCGACGCGTCCACCGTGTACGAAGCCCTGCATCGCGGTCTGAGCGTGGAGTTCCTGGCAGACGCCAGCGGCGCGCTGCCTTACGAGAATGCGGCGGGCAAGGTCACTGCGGAGGAAATCCATCGCGTCTTCAGCGTTGTGTTCCACAGCAACTTCGCGGCTGTGACATCGACTGCTGCGTGGATTGCAGCAATGCAGGAGGGCTTAGTCATCCCGAAGGACAACGTGGTGATGTCCAACCGGCGCGCTCGAGGCGTCTGAAGCGGCCTGCGTTTTGGGGGCGCCGTTGTTCAGGGCGACGCTCACGCCGACACGGTGCTCTTTTTCGCGAATGTCCCCCGCTTCGCTCCTCCTTTATTTAGCTAAAAAGAGCCCCGTATCGACGTGAGCGCTCAGAGCGGTCGTTGATCGCAAGATCAATCAGAGCGTGCCCATGTGCGAATGACGCCAGGTGCTCCCCGCAGCGAAATAAAGGAGGAGCGAAGCGGGGGACATTCGCGGAGGGGAGCACCTGGTGTCATTCGCACGCACCCCGAACGACGGAAAGCAAACAACCTCAGAAGTCCGAACAGCCATTGCGCTTCTCGGTATCCACGCAGCTGGACAAGTTAGGCCGAGAACGCACACGCGACCACTCGCGCGCAAGCACATCGCCGCCCTGCGCCGCCCGATCGCCTTCCAATGGCCCGGTCGCAAAGCAGATCGGCGGCGGCCCGATGTTGCGGTCATACAGCCAGGTGCTCGGCAGGTCGCGCAGCACATCGGGGCGCGGCAGGTTGGGCAGCCCCGAGACCAGCAGGTTGCCCGGCACCACGTTGACCGCATAGCCCTCGGCGGAAATGAAGACGCCGTTGATCGGGTACACACCCAGCGGGCTCGACGGCACCGCCGGCGACCCGAGGATGCCGAAGAAGCCCACACCCGTGTCGCCGAGAATCAACCCACCGATGCCATAACTGAACAGCTGGTTCGGATAGCCGAACGGCCGGCTCACGTTGCTGATGACCACCGTGGCCGTTGGCTGCTGCGCGTAGATGAAGTGGTTGGCGCCCGCGGGAATGCTCACCGAACACAGACCCGAATACGCGCAGTGGTACAGGTTCGGGTACAGCCCCGAACCCAGCAGGCCGCCGCGCGTTTCGCCAACCCAGGTGTCGGCCCACACGCGCCACGGCGCACCGGTGATCGTGTAAGCGCCTAGGTTCTGAAAGCGTGACCCTGCGACAAGGTCGGTGCCGCTCGTGCTGCTCACGTTCGTGCCCAGCAGCAGGTCGCCGGACAGCGTGCGCACGAACACGGTGTCGGCCGCCATCGAGGTGGCCGACTCGACCTGGGGCGCGTTGCCGGTGGCATCGAAGCCGACGACCGAGACCGAGCCCAGTTGCACCGTGTCGACATCCACATAGCGGAAGGCACCGGCCGCACCACCGCCGACGGTGGCGGCGCTGACATTGTTCGGTGCCTGGTCGAGCAGCACGCTGCCGCCGGTGGAGCGCGCCATCAGCGTGGTGGCGGTGATCGGTGCATTGCTCGCCTGCGTGATGTTGCCGCGCGACAGCAAGCCCAGCTTCGGCACCGTGACCGCGCCGCCCAGGTTGATGTTGCCGCCGCCACCGTTCTCCAGCGTGAGCGCCGAAGACAGCGTCAACGGGCCGACGACGTTGATGTCCGCGGCATGCGCGTTGCTGCCGGCCACGATGGTGGGCGCATCGAGGCGGGTGAACTCGTCCGCCGACACCGCGAAGCCCGTGGCCGCCGTGCTGCCCAGCGTGATGGGGTTGGCCGTGCGGTCCACCGCGTTGCCCGTGGCATCCACGCCGCCGGGTCGCAGGTCGAGCACGTTGCCCGCGCGCACCGTGCCACCGATCACCAGCGCATCGACCGCGCCGCCGTTGCTGGCGCGCAGCACCACGTCGTGGTTGCCGTCGACACGCGCCGTCGGCGCGATGGTGACGCCCGCGCCACCCGATTGCGATTCGCCAGCGATGTCGATGTTGCCCACGCCGAGCGTCGTGACGAGCGCGTTGTTGGCGAGCAGCACGCCGCCCGAGGTGTCGCCGGCGGGGCCGGCCGTTGCGAGCCCGCGAATGGCGATGTTGCCGTCGACGCTGCGCACCAGCGCGTCGTTCAAGTCGACGCTCTGCACGGTCGTCGTGCCGAAGCTGGTCGTCGGCGCACTGCCGACGCCGACGATCTCGATGTCGCCGCTGGTCGTGAGGATCTGGCTCGGTGCCGTGCCATCGGCGATGCGCACGCCCGCGCCCTGCACGCCGATGCCCGAGATGGCCACGTTGCCCGTGCTGCTCTGGATGTTGACGCCGTTGAACTCGACCGTCGCGCCAGTGGTCGAGAAGGTGGGTGCCCCGCGCTTGCCGGTGATCTGCACGAAGCCGCCGGGGCCCGCGTCGCCCAACGCGGTGATGCGCGTGTCGATCGTCGTGTTGCTCAGCAGGATGGCGCGGTTGCCCGTGTTGGTGGCGTCGGCATTCATCGTGACGTTGCCGCCGTCGGTGAGGATCTGCCCGCTGTACACGATGCCGTTGCTGAAGCCGCCCCCGACGCCCTTGGCGTTGAAGACCACGTCGAGCGGCCCGGTCGTGGACCGGATGACCGTCGGCACGAACGGGCTGCAGGGAAAGCTGGGGCACGGTGGCGGGTTCTGGCCGATGCCGTTGTTGGCATCGAGCCGGAACGTGATCGGCGTCGCGCCGCTGGTGCGCTCGACCACGACGCCGCTGTCGAAATTGATGTTGCCCGGGCTCGTGCCCGCGGTGCCGGTGGTGATGGTCACGCTGGTGCCCTTGTCGAGCGCCGCGTTGATGTCGCCGTCCTGGATGGTCGAGTCGATCACCGGAACAAATGGGTTGGTGGGCAGGGAACTGGAAGCGTTGCCGTGCGCGATGGTGACGTCGGAAGGGTCGATCACCCAGGAGCCGGCGGTGCCGACGGGCGCCGATGCATCGATGCGAACGCCCGACAGGTCGAAGTGCGGTGCCGAGGTCTCGATGGCGCCGCCGTTGCCGCCGGCGCTGCCGCCGCGCGCGGAGACGCTGCCATAGCCACGCAACGTGTCGCCCGCGATCAGGTTCACCGTGCCCCCGTCGCCCACCGCCGATGTCGCATCGGCCCGCAGGCTCGCCTTGCTGCCCACGGCGATCACGTTGCTGGCGCGGATGTCGATGGTGCCGGCCTTGCCCGCGCCACCCGCGTCGATGGTGGGCAGGTCGTAGACATCGTCGATGCCGATGTTGCGGCCGGTGATCGAGACGCTGCCGCCGGCGCCGGTGCTGCTGGACACGTCGAGCACGGGCGTGGTGATGCCCGGCGGCACGTCGCCACGGCTCAGCGTGCGCGCCACCATCACGTCGCCGCCACGGCCATCGATCGCGATGCGCCCGCCTTCGCTGCGCACGACGTCGCCGGCCTGCATGACGATGCTCACGGCCAACGGGTCCTGCCCCGGCGTCACGCCCTTGCCGGTGGTCACCGTGAAGCCCTTGCCACCCGCCGTACCCGCAATAGACACCTGCTGCCCCTTGCCGGCCGAGATGCTGCCGCCGTTGACTGACACGCCGTTGCCCGCACCGAAGCCGATGCCGGTCCCGCCATTGGCCGCCGCCGCCGAGGTCACGAAGACGGAGCTTGCGGTCAGGCCCTGAACGTCGCTGCCGGTGCCGTCGATGCCGACGCGGCCGCCCGCGTCGATGGTCGCGCCACGCAGATTGACGCCGGCGGTGACCGCCACCGTCACATCGGGTGCGGACATGCTGGTGGGCGCCACTGCGCTGGCGTACACCGCCACCGGATCGCCGGCGGTCCAGCTGCGCGAGCTGCCCACCACATTCACGTCGCCTGTCAGCGTGCGCAGTATGGTGGCCTGCGCATCGGTGCTGGCCAGCAGCACGCCGTTGGCGCCAATGGCGCCCTGGCCGTCGATGGCGATGTTGCCGGCGCCGGTGGTCAGGCTGCTGCCCTGGACCACGACGCCGTCCGCGCTCACGTAGTAGTTCGGGTCGCCACCGGCAGAGTTGCTCGTGCCCTTGCCGCGCAAGGTGATCGCGCCCGAGCCACCGCACGCGGTAGAGCCCGTCGCGCACGTGGACAACGTGCTGCCTGACAGCGTGATGCCCGCGCGGGCGTTGTACGGCCCACCGTCCGAAGGGGCCGTGCCGCCGACCGCGTAGCCGCCGGTTGGATCGCCCTGCCCGTAAAAGCGGATGTTGCCGCCGTTGGTGGCGATGCTCGCGTTCGCCAACTCGATCGCACCGCCCTGCGGGCCGCCGGCCGAGTTGGCGTCGAAGTCCACATGCAGGGCGCCGCTGGTCGACTGGATCGACGAACCGGGGCGCATCTGGATGTCGCGCAGCGAATCGACAGTGAGCCGCGCATCGCGCCCTTCGGACTTCACGATGCTTGCGTTGTCCTGGAACACCACGTCGTGCACGTCCCCATCGACGGCGCCGGTGCGCAGCACCACGTCGGTCGAACGGCCCAGCGTGTTGCCGATGGCCACCGCGCTCACGCGGGTGTCGGCCGTGTTCTGTGCGTAGTCCGACGGGTCGTAGGCCGGCGTCGTGTTGTCCACATTGAGATCGCCCTTGGACACCACGACCCAGGTGCCATTGGCCCCGCTCGCGCCACCGGCCGCATCGATCTGCGCCAGCCCCGAGACCTCGACCTGCCGCGCGGTCGTGGTGATGGTGCCGCCAGCGCCGCTGCCCGCGCCGCGCGCCTGGATCTGGCCGGAGACATGCGTGAAGTCGCCGCTCAGGTCCACGGTGCCGCCATGGCCGTTGGCGCCATTCGCGCCTGCCGCATTCGCGCGCAACGACGAGTCGGGCGACATGCTCACGGCGCTGGTGCCCGTCACCTGGATCTGGCCGCCGTTGCTGCCGCTGACATCGGCATCCAGACCCGACAGGCGCACGTAGTCTGCGCGCGCGGTGATCGACCCGCCGGCCACGCCCGCGTCGGTGCCCGAGGCATCGATGTGGCCGCCGAGGAGCATTTCGTTGGAGCGCCCCGACACCGACTGGCCCGCGTCGAGCACGATCTCGCCGTTGCGCGACGACAGCGATTTCGCCTGGATCAGGCCGGTCTGGCTCACGACCAGTTGCCGGGGGTCGACGTCCGCAGCCGCCGCCATCAACACCACGCGCCCGCCATCGGCCGTGACCTTGCCGCTGTTCATGAGCTGCGCGGTCGCCGTCTTGTCGCTGGCCTGCAGCTCGGCCAGCTTGAAGGTGGTCTGCCCGTCCGCCGGGATCTTGAAGGTGGTGAGCCCGTCGCCGTCGAAGTCCAGGTTCAGCGTGACCTTGCTGGCCGACACCAGCCCCACGGAGCCGCGCGCGACATTGATGTCGCCCTCGTTGCGCACCGAGCCGCCCAGCAGCGCCACGGTGCCGTGCGGGGAAGTGGTGGTGATCGACGCGCCGCCCTCGACCTTCACCTGGGCCACGCTGCCCGCGGGCCCGACGAAGACCAGTTGTTCGTTCTTGCCAAAGGCCTTGTTCTCCGATCCCGCCGGCATGAAGTTGTCGTCGGTGATCTTCAGGGTCGACGCCACCAGCCCACCCACGTTCACCGACGATCCGTTGCCGAACACGATGCCGCTCGGGTTGATGAGGAACACGCTGCCGCCCGGCAGGTTCGGGTTGCTCGCAAGGTAGGTCCGCAGCGTGCCGTCGATGCGGGACGCCTGGATGCTCATGCCATCGCCCACCACCCGGTTGAGCAGCACGGCCGAGGTGCTCGGCTGCGCGATGTTGACCGCGCCACCGGGGCCGATGGAGAAGGTCTGCCAGTTGACGATGCCGCGCTGCAGCGGCTGGGTGATGGTCATCACGCCACCGCTTTGCGTCACCATCACGTTGCCGAGGATGGCGCCAGGGCGCGGGGAAACGACCGGCAGCACCTGGGCCATGGCCGGTGCCAGGCCCGCGCAGATCAGCGACAGCGCGAGGGGGCGCAGCGGCAGGAGCTTGTTGCGTTGCTTCATGGTCAGAACGCCTTGATGAGCTGCACGTACAGCCGTGGATTGCGGCCACCGCCGTCGGTCTGCGCCGCCGGCGTTCCCGCGCGCCAGGCCAGCGTCGCGTTGATCGAGAAATTGCCGGGCCGCGACCAGCTCAGGCCCACGCCGTAGCCGCGCAGGCTGTGGCTGTTGATGCCGTCGTAGGGCGTCGGGTTGCGCACGATCTTTCCGCGCGCCGCGTCGTAGAACAGGAAGGGTGTGAGTTCTTCGTTGAGCGACCAGCGCCACTCGACGGTGCCGATCAGGCCCTGGTCGACCAGCAGTTCGCCCGAGGGGTACGCACGCACTGCGCGTGCGCCACCGAGCGCGAGCTTTTCCGATGCGTCGAGGTTCTTGCTGGCCCACTGGCCGCCGAGCGAGAGGTACAGCGAATGGCGCGGCACGATGGCCTGCAGGCGCGACAACTGGAAGCTGAGCTTGGTGAAGCCGCCTTCGGTGTGATGGCCGGTGATGCTCTGGTCGAACTCGCGGCTCTCGCCATCCTTGATCGACAGGTTGCCGTGGTACAGCGTGCCCGAGCTGGCCCAGTAGCCGCCGCCCAGAAGCTCGTCGCGGCGCTCCCACGTCCAGCCCACACTGAGGCCGTGCACACGCTTCTTCGAGGTGAAGTCGGCCGCGCGCAATTCGTCGGTCAGGTCTTTCACGTCGATGCCCAGGCGCACGAAAAGGTTCTGCTGCCGTTGGCGGATGAGCGGGTAGTTGAGCGAGAAGTCGAGCACGTTGGCGCGGCCGCGCGCGTCGAGGTCGACGAACTGCCCGCCCAGCTCGTAGCTCACGCGCGACAGGCCGATGCCCGCGCGCAGGCCGCTGGTGCCGATGGGCGCCTCGTACGCGATGCGACCGAACTGCAGCGCATTGCTGTCGGACACCATCACGCGCATGTCGAGGTTGTCGCCGATGCCGAAGGGACTGAGCCAGCGCGCCGTGCCGCCCACGCGGTAGCGGCCCGATTCCTTGGTGCCGTGGTTGTCGCCCTCGGCCGTGAAGGCCCAGCGCGGTGCGGCCGCCACTTCGACCGACAGGTCGGTGGTGCCGGCCTGCGCGCCTTCCTGCAGGCCCGACGACACCTTGATGCCGGGCTGGTCCGACAGCAGCAGCATCGCGCGCTCGTAGGCGGGCGCACTGACCGCTTCGCCAGGTTGCAGCGGAGCGAGGAAGCCGCGCACGCGCGCCTCGCTGATGGGGGCATCGGGCGCGACCACCACGTCGACCTTGCCAAGGCGCCCTTCGATGACGCTGATTTCGACGATGCCGTCGCGCACGGTCTGCACCGGCACCACGGCCTGCGCGAGGAAGTAGCCGCGTTCCTTGTAGCGTGCGGTGATGGCCTTGGCGAGTTCTTCGAGGTCGCCGAGCGTGACGTCGCGGCCGATGTAGGGGGCGGTGATGGACTGCAGTTCTTCGTTGCTCAGCGCCTTGACGCCGTTGAGCCGCAGGTCGTTGAGTTTGAAGGAGCCTGCGGCTGCGGTGGGTTGCGGCGGTGCCGGCAGGCTTTGCGGTGCGACGGTGCCGGTGGCCTGTGCCAGCGGTCGGTCGCAGGTGCCGCAAGGGTCGCTGGTCGGTAGCAGCGCGTTGGCATCGACATCGGCCTCGGTCGCGTGTGTGCGCTGGGCGGCTACCAGCAGCGTTGCACCGACCAAGGCGGTGACTGCGAGGGCGATCGGTGTGGAGCGTTGAAGAGCGCGCATTTCAGTGCTCCGCTGCGTGTTGGGCTGCGGGTTGCTTTTGTTCGCTGTGCGTTTGTTCGGGGCGCTGTTGTTCAGGGCGCGTGCGAATGACGCCAGGTGCTCCCCTGTGCGAATGTCCCCCGCTTCGCTCCTCCTTTATTTCGCTGCGGGGAGCACCTGGCGTCATTCGCACCTGGACACGCTGCTGGTGATCGCCGATCAACCAGTGCTCTGACCGCTCACGTCGATACGGCGCTCTTTTTCGCGAAATAAAGGAGGAGCGAAGCGGGGGACATTCGCGAAAAAAAGCACCGTGTCGGCGTGAGCGTCGCCCTGAACAGCAGCGCCAAGAACAACGCTCCTCAACCTCGACGCGATGAATCAAAGAGAAGGTTTCCATTCGAGTGGCCAACATTTCAACTCCCCACAGTGAGGCGCCAGTTGCCGATCAGGTTGAACGGCGCCCAGAAGAAGGGGTGAGACATCTTGGGGTCCTTCAGTACGGCGAGCTGCCCGGCCTGCATGGCCTTCTGGATGTCACGACCCTTGGCCAGCTCGCCATAGAGCGTGCTCATGAGAACGGCCGTCGCGTCGTCCGACACCGGCCACAGCGACGCGATCAGGCTGGAGCTGCCGGCCGAGAGAAAGGAGCGCGTGAAGCCCAGTACCTCGTCGCCCTGCGCGATGCGTCCCAACCCCGACTCGCAAGCCGACAACGTGACCAGCGCCGTGCCGTCCATCGGCATTTCGAGGATCTCGTGCGCTTCCAGAAAATTCTGCTTGCCGCCTTCATTGGCCAACAGGATGCGCGAGTACAGCGGATCGACCGCATCGGCCTCCGCATGCGCCGCCACATGCATCAGCGGCGAGCGCGAAGCCACATCGCGGAACTGCGTCTTGGTGGCGGCGGCGCCCATGTACACGGTGTTGCGCGGGAACAGTTGCGCGAGCTGCTTCACCTCGGACTCGGCACCGGGCAGGTCGTACTTGTCTTCGATGCGCGGATTGCCGAAGGCCACCAGCGAGGCGCTCACGCGCGGCGTGCGCTGCGCCAGTTGCACGGCGATGCTGATGGACGGCGCCACCGACACCGGGTGCGTCTCGATCACATAGCGGCCGTCCAGGCGCAGCGCCTGGAACGGCAGGTAGTGCAACGGCCCGTGCGGCACGACGATCAGCCGCTGGCCCGGTGCCAGCCCCAGCGGCCCGAGCAGCGCGGCGCCCAGCTTGTCGGCATTGGTGATGGCCGTGCGGCGCCCGCGCACGATGGAGTTGCGGAAGGTCTCGACCAGCTCGTTGAGATCGTCGCGCTTCACTGCCACCGTCTTCTCGGTGATGCTGCTCGAGCTGACGACCCACACCACCAGCCGGTCGGGCAACGAGTGGAACTGCACCACGCGCTCGTCGGGTGCCAACATGCGCTGCAGCGTGGCGAGGTCGACGGTGTTGGCCGCCTGCTCGCTGATCTTCGCGCGGCCGCGCACCGCGTCGAGCAGCGCGCGCGAGCGGCTGTGCTCGCTGACCTCGAAGGCCTGGCGCGCATCGCCCGCGTCACTGTAGATCGACACACCGCGCTCGAACACCGTCTGCAGGTCCGAGAACAGGCCCATCTTGAATTCTTCGCTGCGGAACTTCGCGCGCACCTTGTCGACGTCACCGAGCGCGCGGCCCACGGCTTCGGCCGCGGCTTGCTTCTGGCCGAGCGCGAGTTCGCTGCGCGCCACGCCGTCCCAGGCCCAGAGGCGGTAGTACTCGGTGTCGACGCCGACCTGGCGCGCAGTGAGCGCACGGTACGCATCGCGTGCCTCGGCCGGCTTGTTCTCGGCCAGCAGCAGGCGTGCGCGCGTGCGGTCGAGCTGCGCTGTGAGCGGTGCGTCTTTCGGCGGCGCCATGGTGCCGAGCACTTCGCGCGCCCGCACCGCATCGCCCGATTCGATCAGCGCATTGACCAGCGAGGCCTGCACCAGCGGCGCATAGCGCGATGAACTGTTGGCCAAGGCCTCGTCATAGCTGAGCACGGCGCCCGAGAAATCGCCGCGCCGCGTGCGCACGTCGCCGATCACTTTCTGCACCGGGCCGACGACCAGCTTGGGGTCGCGCGCCGGATGCTTGAGCGCTTCGCGCGCGAACTCTTCTGCTTTTTCGAGCTGGCCCGAATAGCTGTAGACGATCGCGAGGTCGCGATTGGCCATCGCCATCAGGTTCGGATCGTTGGTGGCATTGGCCAGGTGCAGCGCCTTGCTCGCGGCACGCACGCTCTGGCGAAACTCGCCGGCCTCGGCCAATGCGACGGCCTGGCTGCAGTACTGGTAGCCCGAGAGCTTGACCGCGTCCTGCCCGTAGAGCACGGCGCCTTCGCTGGTCAGTGCCAGCAAGGTGTCGGTGTCGGCCAGCCGCGCCTGCTCCATCCGGTCGGCGGCAGCCTCGGCACCCGATGCCTGTTGCTGTGCCGTTGCCGAAGGACCGAAGCCCAGGAGAAGAATGCCTGCAAGCCCGAGCGCTGCCGCAGTCCCCGCACGATGACGTGCAGGGCGACCCCACCCCCATCTCGATATCCACGCCATTGGATCCCCCGCGCGCGGCCCATGCGCCCGCCGGAAGCGGGCGGTCGACGCGGCGAAAGTGCGCGCCGTTCAGGCCTCGTGGGGAAAGTCTAGGAGGGGGTACCCTCCGCGCCTATTCGCAATACGGTCTAGCGCAAAAGAACTACGGCCGCATGCCCGCTCCGCCCTGCCCGATCTGCGTCGATGTCCGCACCATCCCCAACACGATGCCGCCGAGGATGAGCAGCAGCGCCATCAACAACGCCGCGCCGACGGGTTCCCGCAGCGCCGCCGCCGAACAGGCGATGCCGACCACCGGAACACCCAGCAGGCCGAGCGATGTCGTCGTGGCCGGCAGCGTGCGATTGACCGTGGTCATGGCCCAGTAAGCCAGCGCAATGCCGAACAGTCCGCCGTAGAGCAACTGCGACACCAGCACCGCACTCCACGCGATGTGCGGAACGCCTTCGATCGCCACGGCCATCGGCAGCAACAGGCAGCTGGCCAGCAGCGCATGCCAGAACACCAGCTCGAAGGGCGGCGTGACCCACTTGTGTACCCGCACGTAGAGGATGCTTGCAGCCCAGCACAACGCGGCCAGCAACACCGCCACGTTGCCGGTCACGGCACGCCGGTCGTGCCAGTCGAAGGTGAGCGGATTGAAGATCAGCACGAGCCCCGCCAGGCCGAGGCCCGCGCCGAGCAGCCGCCAGCGCGTGGGCGCCTCCCCAAGCAGCAGCCACGCGCCAGGCACGACCCACAACGGCGTCGTGTAGGCCAGCACCACCGAACGGCTGGCCGACACATGCTGCAGACCCAGGCTGCACAGCACGGAGAACGCCGTCATGTGCAACACGCCCACGCTCAAGATGACCGGAATGTCCGCGCGCCGCGGCAGCACCAGCCGCCGTGTCAGCACGCACAGCACGAGAACCGCCAGCGCACCCACGGCGGTTCGTAGCGCCACGGTCCACACCGGCGGCACGTGCACGAGCATGGCCTTGCCGATCGGCCAATTGATGCCCCAAACGATGGCCACCAGGCCCAGCAGCCAGAAGGCGCCGCGCGGAGACTTCGATGCGAGGGCGGTGCTGTGCCGGGAAGGCGTGGCGGAAGGAGGCATTGGCTGTCGGAAGGAGATAGAGAACGGAAAGAGGTCCCGTGAGCGTAGACATCCGGTGGCATCATGCATAGACCCACTCAACCCCCATTCGATGGAGCCACCGTGGACCATCTCGCCCTGCTCGCCGCCTTCGCGCGCGAAGGCCCGCAAGGCCCTGCCACCCGCCAGCACCGGTTGTACGCCTGCCTCCGGTGGGCGATCCTCGGCGGAAAGATCGCGGAGGGCGCCCGGCTTCCTTCTACGCGCGCCCTGGCCGAAGAACTCGGCATGGCCCGCAATTCCGTGCTCTATGCCTACGAGCATTTGGCGGCGGAGGGATTCCTGGTCGGCACCCGTCACGGCACCGTCGTTGTGCGCCTGGGCCTGTCACCTCTCCATGGCCGCGGCACGGGAACCGCGCATGACGCGCAGCGCCCACTGGCGCCACCGCTGGCCCGCCGTGCGGCTCCCCTTCAAGGCGAACAGAACGACACGAACCATTTGCTGCCCCTTTGGCCCGGCACGCCCGCGCTGAACGAATTTCCGCTGGCCGCGTGGCGGCGCTGCATGGAGCGGGCCTGGCGCCAGACCGAGGTGCCGCAGCTGGGCTATGCGCCCGGGCAAGGCCATCTGCGACTGCGAGAAGCGATTGCGCAATACCTGCGCGTGTCGCGCGGCGTGCGGTGCGAGGCGGCGCAGGTGTTCATCTCCGACGGATCCCAGGGCAGCCTGGATCTGTGCGCCCGCATGCTGGCCGATGGGGGTGATACAGCCTGGATCGAGAACCCCGGCTATCCGGGCGCTCGCGCCGCGTTCCAGGCAGCCGACCTCCGGCTGGTGCCCATCGCCGTCGATTCCGAAGGCCTGGCGCCACGCACCGTGGACTGGCACCGCACGCCGCCGAAGCTGATCTACATCACGCCTTCGCACCAATACCCGCTGGGCGCCATGATGAGCCTCGAGCGACGGCTGGCGTTGCTCCGGCAGGCGCGCGAGGCCGGTGCGTGGCTGGTCGAGGACGACTACGACAGCGAATTCCGCAGCGACGGGATTCCGCTGTCTGCCGTGCAGGGGCTGGATGCGCACGCGCCGGTGGTCTACGTCGGCACCTTCAGCAAGACGCTGTTTCCCGCACTTCGCCTGGGCTTCACCGTCGTGCCCGCCACGTTGTCGACAGCATGGCTCGGCGCGATCGCCACCGGCGGCATGCGCGGCCGGCTCGCGGAGCAGATTGCGCTGGCAGACTTCATCGAAAGCGGGCAGTTCACCCTGCATCTGCGCCGCATGCGGCAGCTCTATGCGCAGCGTCGTGAGGCTTTGCAGGCTGCGCTCAAGCGGCACCTGCAGGGCGTGGTCACCGTCTCGGGCGGTGCGGGTGGCATGCACTTGTCGGCGCGGCTCGAGGCGCCGGTCTCCGACGTGGCCGTGAGCCGCGCCGCGCGAGTGCAGGGACTGGGCCTGCGGCCGCTGAGCCCGTTCTGTCTTCCGGGCACCGACGGCTCACGCTACAACGGCTTCGTGCTCGGCTATGCGGGCATGCCTGTCGAGCGGGCCGACGGGCTGGGGCGGCACATGGCGCGGGTTATTGCAGAAGTGTCACGGTCCGGCTAGGCCGGTACCGCGTCGATGTTCGCCCGGTCCCAGTGCCGATGCTTGGCGATCGCCGCGATGAAATCGTGCGCGATCTGCGTGGCGGCCGTGCTGTCGCCCAGGTTGGTGACCGGCGTGGCGGCCACGACGACACCCGAGGGCGCGTCGCTGTCCGCGCCGATGCCCAGCGTCGAGAGCAATTGCACGCCCTCGCCCACCGTGCAGATCGCCTTGCAGTGCTTGTAGGCCTCCAGCACGAAGTGCACCGCATCGCCTGTTGCCGCCATCGCGGCCGCGCTGTCGGCGCCGGCCGGCACCAGCACCGCGTCGAACATCACCGAGGGCGTGTTCGAGAACGTCATGTCGACATCGATCTGCCGCTTGGACGCGCTGGCCACGGTGCCGAGCTTCGGGCCCACCACCTTGCATTGCGCACCCGCCTGTTCGAGCGCATCGCGGATCGGCTTGAGCGAAGCGGAATCGACGCCATCGGCCACGAGGATCGCGATCTTGCGTGTGCGGATCGAGCCGTCGCCGGTGTCGGCCATGCTCAGCGCCGGCGACTCGTCGATCGGCAGCGCGATGCGGTGGTCGCGAAAACCGGCACGGCCTGCGGCGGCCTTGGCATCGGGCTCGCCGATGCCCAGCGGCTCGGCCACGCGGCGCGCAAGTTTCTCGTCCACGTGCGCGAGGTTGTCGACCATGCGCTGGCGAATCGCCGGCACTTCGAGCTTCGACAGCTCGAAGCGGAAGGCCGCGACGATGTGTTCCTTCTCGGCCGCACTCTGGCTGTTGAAGAACAGGCGCGCCTGAGTGAAATGGTCGTCGAACGAAGGGCTGCGCCGGCGCACCTTCGGCGGATCGATCTCTTCGGGGAACGACTGAAAGCCGTTGCTGCCCCCATCGACACGAAACTCGGTGCCGCTGCCCAGCGTATTGGGCTCATAAGCCACCTGGCCGCGCGCGATGCTCTGGCGGTGCATGCCGTCGCGCTGCATGTTGTGGAACGGGCACACGGCCTTGTTGATCGGCAGTTCGTGGAAGTTGGCACCGCCCAGGCGCGAGATCTGCGTGTCGGTGTACGAGAACAGGCGCCCCTGCAGCAGCGGGTCGTTGCTGAAGTCGATGCCGGGCACCACGTGGCCGGGGTGGAAGGCCACCTGCTCGGTCTCGGCAAAGAAGTTGTCGGGGTTGCGGTTGAGCACCAGCTTGCCGATCTTCTGCACGGGCACCATTTCCTCGGGAATGAGCTTGGTGGGGTCGAGCAGGTCGAAGCCGAGCGAATGCTCCTTGTCCTGCGGAATGATCTGCACGCCGAGTTCCCATTCAGGGAAGTCGCCGTTCTCGATGGCTTCCCACAGGTCGCGGCGATGGAAGTCGGCGTCCTTGCCGGCGATCTTCTGTGCTTCATCCCACACCAGGCCGTGGATGCCGAGCTTGGGCTTCCAGTGGAACTTCACGAAGTGGCTCTCGCCGCGGCCGTTGATGAAGCGAAAGGTGTGGACGCCAAAGCCTTCCATCATGCGCAGGCTGCGCGGAATGGCGCGGTCGCTCATGGCCCACATCAGCATGTGGGTGCTCTCGGGCATCAGCGAGGCGAAGTCCCAGAAGGTGTCGTGCGCGCTCGCGGCCTGCGGCATCTCGTGGTGCGGCTCGGGCTTCACGGCGTGAATGAGGTCGGGAAACTTCATCGCGTCCTGGATGAAGAACACCGGAATGTTGTTGCCCACAAGGTCGTAGTTGCCTTCGCGGGTGTAGAACTTGACGGCAAAGCCACGCACGTCGCGCACCGTATCGGCGGATCCGCGCGAGCCGGCCACGGTCGAGAAGCGCACGAAAACGGGCGTCTTCTGGTCGGGGTCCTGAAGAAAGTCGGCGCAGGTGAACTGCGACATCGACTTGTAGACCTGGAAGTAGCCATGCGCCGCAGAGCCGCGCGCATGCACGGCACGCTCGGGAATGCGCTCGTGGTCGAAGTGCGTGATCTTCTCGCGCAGGATGAAGTCTTCGAGCAGCGTGGGCCCGCGCACGCCGGCCTTGAGCGAGTTGTGGTTGTCCGGAATCTGCAGACCCTGGTTGGTGGTCAGGGTCGACGGATGTTCGACGGTAAAGCCTTCGAGCTGCTGCTGCTTGGCGTTGCTGCCGTCACCCGTCTTGGCGGTGCTGGCGCGGCGGCCTGCGGCGGCCTTGTTCTGTGGCGTCATCGTGGACCTGGAATCTTTCATGGGGAGGGCGCTCAGCCCGCTTCGTTGCTGTCGAGGAACATGTCGAGCACGTTCACCAACGCGATCAGGCAGATGCATCCCGCAACGGCGGCGACGGCCCAGACAAGGATCTCGTCGCCCCACGCGGTGGTGAGCGAGTCGAAAAGCGATGAAATCTCCATGATTCCCTCCAAGGAAACAGACGGACCGGCGCGCGGTGGCGGGGTTTGCAAGCGAAATGCAAGGTTATGTTTCGCGCGGGCCGCCAACCGTAGTGGCCGCCCTCCCCCCTCTGTGGGAGAAGGAGCGAGTGCGCAGTAGGAGCGCGCCGACAGCGCATCGCGGCGGCCTACGCAGCTTCGGGCGTCCTGGCCGCGCGACGTTCAGGGGCGTGTCGCATAGCATGGGGCAGAAGGCGGCATCAATCGTGCTTGCTGTCTTCACTGTGTCTCGCGCACCGGGCGCAATCACCCGGATCACCCCAGGGAAGAAAGAAAGAACGCCATGCAGATCAGGATCGGTTTCGACATCGAACTCGGCGTCACCGCCCCCACGGCGTTGATCTACATGCTGCAGGTGCATCCGTCGCGCACGGCGGACCTGCAGGGCAGCGAGCACATCACCATCAGCCCGCCGCTGGTGACCGACCATTACAAGGACAACTTCGACAACCACTGTGCTCGGGTGCATGTGCCCTTTGGCGTGAGCAGCGTGCGGCTGCGCAACCATGCGGTGGTGTACGACACCGGTTGGCCCGATCCGGTGGACCTGGGGGCTCTGGAGCACGCGGCGGCGGACCTGCCGGTATCGACCTTGCCGTTCGTGCTGCCGAGCCGCTACTGTGAAGTCGACAGCGAGCTGCTGCAGTTCGCCTGGGCGAATTTCTCGAACGTGCCGCCGGGCTGGTCTCGCGTGCAGGCGATCTGCGACTTCGTGCACCGGCACCTGCGCTTCGACTACCAGAATGCACGCGCCACGCGCACCGCGCTCGAAGGCTATCGCGAGGGCACCGGCGTGTGCCGCGACTTCGCGCACCTGGCGATCACGCTGTGCCGTTGCATGAACATTCCGGCGCGCTACGTGACGGGCTACCTCGGCGACATCGGCATTCCGCCGGTGCGCTATCCGATGGACTTCAGCGCATGGTTCGAGGTGTACCTGGGCAACCGCTGGCACACCTTCGATGCGCGCCACAACACGCCACGCATCGGCCGCGTGGTGCTGGCGCGCGGACGCGATGCGGCCGATGTGCCGATCACGATGGTGTTCGGGGCGAACACGCTGCAGCGTTTTGATGTGACGACGGAAGAAGTGCTGCAGTAGCTCTGGCTTTGCTCCTTCCCCTTCCGGGGGAAGGCTGGGATGGGGGCAGGCCTTCGATCAGGCGCCGCGCTTTGGTTGAGGCCGTCGTGCCCCCACCCCAACCCTCCCCCAGCGGGGGAGGGAGAAATACCAAGAGGCCGCTACTTGTTGTAGCCCAGCGTCTTCATCGCAGCGGCCAGCCCCTCGCGGCTGCGCTCCATCGCGGCCCAGGGCTTGTTGCCGATCTCGAAGCGCTCGCCCACGTTGGTCACGGTCCACTGCGCGGCGCTGGTCAACGCAGGCAATTCGTCCCACCCCAGCGGCACCGACACACCAAGCCCCGGCCGCGAACGCGCCGACCATGCGCTGACGGTGGTGGCACCGAAGCCGTTGCGCAGGTAGTCGACAAAGACCTTCCCCACGCGATTGCGCGGCCCGCTCTTGGCGACGAAGCGCTCCGGAATCGTCTGCGCCAGATGCGCCACCACGGCCTGCGAGAAGCCCTTGACGGTGTCCCAGTCGTACCGCCGCCGGATCGGCACGACCACATGCAGGCCCTTGCCGCCGCTGGTCTTGAGGAAGGACGGCAGGCCCAGTTCGTCGAGCAGCGTACGCACCAGCAAAGCGGCTTCCTGGATCTGCGGCCACGCCACGCCTTCGCCGGGGTCGAGGTCGAAGGTCATGCGGTCGGGCTTGCCGATGGCGCGCGAAGTCGCGTTCCAGGTGTGCAGTTCGATCACATTCATCTGCGCGGCGCCGAGCAGACCCTGCTTCGTGTCGATCTGCAGCAGCGGCTCGTGGCCCGGATCGAGCGCGGGATCGAGCAGGTGCACGCCGGGAATCTCGCGGCCCTGCACGTGCTTCTGGAAGAACAACTCTCCGCCCACGCCTTCCGGTGCACGCACCAGCGACACGGGCCGGCCGCGCAGATGCGGCAGTATGAGCTTGGCGACGCTCTCGTAGTAGGTCGCGAGTTCGCCCTTGGTGATGCCGCTTTGCGCGTCGATCACGCGGTCGGCATGAGTGATTTTTTGAGCCATGGCGGTCGCGGGTCCTTTCTTCTTCTTTGCTGGCTGCGCTCGCTCACGCTGGATCTCGCGCGCCGGCTTGTCGGCGCGCAGCCCCTGGAACACCGCCTGGCGCACGCGGTCTTCGCGCGTCCATTCGCCGAAGGACACCTCGGCCACCAGCGTGGGTTGGACCCACCGGGCCTTCACGCCGCGCGGTATCGGCGCGAAGGGGCAGTCGTCGGTGGCCAGCTTGTCGAGCCTGGCCTTGATATCGACAAGCCGGCCGGCATCGAAGCCCGTGCCCACGTTGCCGCAGTAACGCAGGCGCCCGGTAGCTTCATCGTGCACACCCAGCAGCAAAGCGCCGAAGCCCGCACGCGATCCCTTGGGCGCCGTGTAGCCGCCGATCACGAACTCCTGCCGCTGCTGGTTCTTGAGCTTGATCCAGTCGGGCGAGCGACGCGACACATAGGCCGAGCCCTTGCGCTTGCCGACGATGCCCTCGAAGCCGATGCGTGCGGACGACGCGAGCAGGTCGTGCGGCGAAGCGTCGAAGGTATCGCTCAGGCGCAGTGGCGCGGGTGGCTTCTTGCCGAGCAGGCGGGCGAGCTGCGCGCGCCGCACTTCGACCGGCGCATCACGCAAGTCATCGCCATCGAGAAAGGGCGCGTCGAACAGCCAATAGACGATGGACGACGTCGCGCCGCTGTCGAAGGCGTTCTGCAGCGCCTGGAAGTCGGGCGCGCCGTTCTCGCCCTCGACCGTGATCTCGCCGTCGAGCCAGGCCGAGTCGGTGGGGAGCTGGGCCAATGCCTTCGCCAGCGTGGGCAGCTTCGCGGTCCAGTCGTGGCCGTTGCGGGTGAAGCAGCGGACCTTGCCTTTCTCGATGCGCGTGAGCAGGCGGTAGCCGTCGAACTTGAGTTCGTAGAGCCAGTCGTCGGGCGAGGCCGGCGGTGACGCGGCCAAGGTGGCGAGTTGGGGCTGCAGGGTCGCGGGCAGCGCGGTCTTTGTTGCAGGCTTGTTTGCTGGCTTCTTTGCCGCTGCCTTCTTGGCGGGCGCCTTGGCCGCCACTTTCTTCGGAGGACTGCTCACCTCGTCCACGCCGCGCCCGGTCAGCACGCTCGAGGGCTGTTCTTCGAGCACGTCGTAGTCGGCGAGCGCACGCGCCTCGCCGTCACGCTCCTTGATGAGCAGCCACGGCTCGTGCTTTTCATCGCCCTTGCCGTGCATGCGCACCAGTGTCCAGTGGCCATTCAGCTTCTCGCCGCGCAGCTCGAACTTGAGCTTGCCGGCCGCGAGTGCCTTGCGCGCATCGCCATCGGGCAGCCAGTCGCCGCGGTCCCAGACGATCACGGTGCCGGCGCCGTACTGCTTCGGCGGGATGGTGCCCTCGAAATCCGCGTACGAGATCGGATGGTCTTCCACGTGCACGGCCATGCGTTTCACCGTCGGATCAAGGCAAGGCCCCTTGGGCACGGCCCAACTCTTGAGCGTGCCGTCGAGTTCGAGCCGGAAGTCGTAGTGCAGGTGGCTCGCGTGGTGCTTCTGGATGACGAAGGACAGCACGCGCTTGCCCGTGCTGCCGCCCGTTCGGGGCTCCGGCGTGCGCGAGAAATCGCGCTTGCCGTGGTAGCGCGCCAGTGCCTTGCGCGCGGTCGATGCGGTGGTGCCCATCGCGTCGTTGCTCCGTCAGGCCACGCGGCGATGGCGGGCGGTGGTCTTGCTGGCGGTCTTGACGACCTTCGCGGCGGGCTTGCGCTTCTTGGCTGCGGGCTTTGCTGCCGGCGCGTCTTCTTCATCGTCGCCTTCTTCTTTATCGGCCGCCTTGGCCTTGCCGCCCTTGCGCAGGCTGCGTTGCAGCAGCTCGGTCAGGTCGATGATCTTGGCGCCGCGGCTTTCCGTGGACTGGCCTTCTTCAGGCTCCGGCTGCGTCACGGTCTCGGTCTGGCCCGCCTTCACCTTGCGATCGACCAGCCGCAGGATCTCGTCCTTGAACTCGTCCTTGAATTCGCCCGGGTCCCACTCGGCGCTCATGTCGTCGACGAGTTGCCTGGCCATCTTGAGTTCGCGATCGCTCAGGCCGGCCTTCTTCGCGTCTTCGGACGGCAGCGGCAGGTCGGTCCAAGGCCGGATGTCGGCACCCCAGCGCAACAGGTTCAACACGAGGCCGGGCCCGACAGGCACCAGCACCGCGAGATGCTGCTTGGTCTGGATCACGACGCGGGCCACGCCCACGCGACCGCTGCGCTGCAGCGTTTCGCGCAGCAGTGCATAGACCTTCGCGCCCCGGTTGATCGGCGCCACGTAGTAGGGCCGTTCGAGATACACGAAGGGAATGCCGTTGGCGGGCACGAAGGTCTCGATCTCGATGGTCTGCGTGGTCTTGGGGTACGCAGCGGAGATTTCCTTGTCGCTGAGCACCACGTACTCGCCACTCTCGTACTCGACGCCCTTGACGATGTTCTCGCGCGCGATTTCCTTGCCGGTCTTCTTGTTGATGCGCTTGTAGCCGACCGGGTCCATGCTGCGCTTGTCGAGCCAGTCGAAGTCGATGCCGTGGTCGGTGGTGGCCGAGTAGAGCGCCACCGGAATGTGGACAAGGCCGAAGCTGATCGCGCCCTTCCACAGGACGCGCGGCGCGGGGGCTTTTCTAGAGACGGGCATGGGCACACTCCTTCGGTCTCGGAATGTGCACCGCGCGTGGCCGCGCGATGTAGGAGCGTGGCCTCAGGCGGCGCCAGCCACCGGCCCAAGCTGGCGTTCGCTCGGATGCGCGAAGTAGAACCACTCGGCGCCGGGCAGCGCCAGTGCGTTGGGGAACACGATGAAGCCGTCGTCGGGTGCGTTCAGCATCGTGCCGTCGTGGCGCATGCCGATGGGTTCGCCGCGCTGCACTTCGTCGAAGGTGGCCCAGTCGCGCACGAAGCTGTCGTCCTCGTGCAGGCGGTCGGTCACGCTCGCCAGTCGCAGCAGCTTGGGCGGCTGGGCAGATGCGCCCGCCAGGCCCGGCGGCAGCGGTGCCATGCCCAGCAGCGCGAGCGTGCGGCGAATGGCGCGCCACGCCACCTCGGGCGCCTGCGGGTCCTGGTGCTGGCCGCATTCGAGCGTGACGCCGTAGCCGCCGCAACTGCGGATGTATTCGTTGGTGCCGCGGCCGAAGTCGAGCGCCGCCTCGTCGGCCGGCGCACCGCCGGCGCGTTGCGCAAGGCCGGCTGCGTAGATGTCGAGCCAGCCTTCCACCACGATGGGCGTGCCGATGTGCAGCGCGAGCTGGCCTTCTTCGTACGAGCGGGCGAAGGGCTCCAGCGTGCCGGTGTTGTCGCGCGGGCCGATCATCGCGAAGGCCTCGCCCTCGCTCTGGAAGGAGTGCAGGTCGAGCAGCACGTCGTGGCGCGCGATCAACGGGGCCAGTCGGTTGGTGATGCGGGCTTCGTAGTCGGCGGGGTCTTCGGTCGGGCGAAACAGGCGGTTGAGGTTGCGTTCGCCTTCGCGCTGCAGGCGCCGGCGCGCGAGCGGGTTGGCAATAGGCACCACCGTCAGCTCGCCGCGCTGAAGTTGCAGCAAACCAGCGTCGAATTCGGCCAGGATGCGCTCGATGCCTTCGGTGCCGCAGGTCTCGTCGCCGTGCACGCCCCCGATCACGAGCAGACGCGGGCCGGGGTTCAGCGAGGCGAAGGTGTGGATGCGCAGGCTGTCGATGGCCGCGCCGTCAAAAGGATCGGAAGACATGCGGGGGATTATTGCGGAGCCCTCTCCCTGCCCGCAAAGACGCTATTCGTTGCATGGCAGACGATCCGGCGCCTACAGGGGCTGCCTTGCCTGTCCTACCGCCCGGCCGGCCGCTGCGGGGCAGGCTGCGTTTTCGAGTTTCAAAACGCCGACCGAAGGAGCCCCGCATGAGCCCAAGCAAGACCCAGCCCAGCGATCCGGTGAAGGACGCGGGCGGCGGCAAGACCAAGGTGGAACAGGCCGGCGAATCCGCGCCGCGCCTGCCGAATGAGCACGATCAGTCGTCCGACAGCCAGAAGTCGCTGGACGGCAAGCCGTCCGAGAAGGGCCGCAAGGCCCATGACGACGTGGAGCGCGGCCTGGTCGACACCGACCAGGGCCTGGAGGCCAACCGCGTCTACAAAGACAAGGTCAGGCGCTGACGCTGGCCAGTTGCTTGCGCATGTCGGCGATCACGCCGCCGTAGTCCTTGGCGTTGAAGATCGCGCTGCCCGCCACGAAGGTGTCCGCGCCGGCCGAGGCCACACGCGCAATGTTGTCGGCCTTGATGCCGCCGTCGACTTCCAGGCGGATGTCGCGACCGCTCTGCTCGATGCGCTTGCGCGTGAGTTCGATCTTGCGCAGGGCCGAGTCGATGAAGCTCTGGCCGCCGAAACCGGGGTTCACGCTCATGATGAGGATGAGGTCGATGTCGTCGATGGCCCAGTCCAGCGCCTCCAGCCCAAGGCCCGGATTGAACACCAGCCCCGCCTTGCAGCCAGCCGCCTTGATGGCCTGGATGCTGCGGTGCACATGGGGCGAAGCGTCGGGGTGGAAGCTGATGTAGTCGGCGCCCGCTTGCGCGAACGAGGCCGCCAGCGCGTCGACCGGCTGGATCATCAGGTGCACGTCGACCGGCACCGGCGTGCCGTCCGCCTTCTTGGCGTAGGGCTTGAGTGCCTGGCAGATCATCGGGCCGAAGGTCAGGTTCGGCACGTAATGGTTGTCCATCACGTCGAAATGGATCCAGTCGGCGCCGGCCGCGATCACGTCGGTCAGTTCTTGGCCGAGGTGCGCGAAGTCGGCGGACAGGATGGAGGGCGCAATGCGGAACGGGGTGCTCATGCCTCCGATTGTCGCTTCAGCCCCCGGCCGTTGTCCTTGGAGCCCTGCATACTTCCCGATACATTTGGCCTGCCGCAAGAGGGCTGGTACGACAAATGGGGGGTCCTATGGACGAGGGTTGGTGGTATGTAGAGGGCGACGACAGGCAGGGTCCGCTGTCGGTCGCGCAGATCCATGAACGCATCCGCGCGGGCACCATTGGCCCGCAGACGCTGGTCTGGCGTCCGGGGCGGCTGGCCTGGAAGCCCCTGCACCAGGTCGAGGAACTGGTGCTGCCCGGCATGCGCATGGAGCCCGTGCTGCTGCCGGACTTCGCGCCCGCCGTCGTGCGCGAGGCACCGCCTTTGCCCGAACCGCGGGCCTTCGACCCGGTGCCTGCGCCGCAGTTCGCACGTTCGGAGCAGGAACCGGAACCGTGGCTGTCGGACGGTCCCGTGGAGGCGCCGGCACCGCAAAGGCGGCCCTCCGGCTTGCCGCCGGCCGGCCCATGGCGTCGCTTTTTCGCCCGCATCCTGGACGTCTGGACGATGTGCGTGCCCGCCGGCTTCTTCATGGGCGCAGTGGTCGGCCGCATCTGGCCGGCCTTTGGCCTGTGGATGGAAACCCCGTCGTCCACGCCGGTGCTCAGTCTCATCTTCCTGCCGTTGGCGCTGCTCTTCGAAGCCGTCGTCTTCGGCCTGTTCGGCACGACGCTCGGCAAGCTGCTGTTCGGCATCCGGGTCACACTGCATGGCGGCGGACGGCCGACCTTCCTTCAATACCTGGGACGCATGGCGCGGATGTACCTGTCCGGCCTCGGACTGGGCGTTCCCTTCGTCACGCTGTTCACCATGGGCCGCCAGTTCTTCGAGGTGAACGCGGGCCGCCCCGCCTCTTACGACGAGAAGCGCTACCAGGTGCAGGCGACGGGAGCGGGCGTGTTTCGTACGGGCGTGGCCGCAACCGCCCTGGTGGGTCTTGTGGCTGGCGTGAGCATCCTCCACCAGCGCGAGGCCGAAAAAAGCATCAGCTACTACGCCGGCTTTGCGTGGACGAACCCCGTCACGAAGCTGCGCGCGGACATCCCTCGCGGCTGGCAGTACCGGGAACAGTCCAACAGCTCGGGGGATGTTGTTCACACCTTCGTCTCCGACAACGTGGTCGCGGTCTTTGCCGTGGAAGGCGGGCTGGAACGGATAAGCCTCGACGAATACCAGCGGGTGTGGGTGCACGCGGTGCGCGTGTCGATGGAACTGGACACGCGCGCCCGCCCGATCAACGTCAAGGGGCGCTTCGGCCTGCAGATGAAGGGCGCCATGGCCTCGGACGCCTCGCGGCACGTCGACGCCACGCTGCTGAAAAGCGGCGGGCAGATCTGGCGGATGGTGCTGGTCGGCACGTCGGACCGCGATCCGGACACGGCCGCCACGGCGGCGTTGCGCGACCAGTTGTTCCAGACCGTTCCGTCCGTGGCCACCGAAGTCGCGCCGAAGGGCGAAACGATCTGAAGCCCGGAGGGCGCCGAGGCCTGCAGTTACCATCGCGGCCATGTCACACAGCCCCTTCAGCGTACAAGTCGAACCACGCTACCTGGCCGAGCAGTCCTCTCCCAAGGACAACATTTACACCTTTTCGTACACGATCACCGTGACGAACACGGGTTCGGTGGCCGCGCAGTTGATCGCCCGCCACTGGCTCATCAACGATGCCTCGGGCCATCCGCAGGAGGTCAAGGGCCTCGGTGTGATCGGCCAGCAGCCGTTGCTGGCCCCCGGCGAATCCTTCCGTTACACCAGCGGTTGCCGCCTTCAGGCCGCGAGCGGCACCATGCACGGCAGCTTCTTCGTGGTGACGGAGGAAGGCGAGCGTTTCGACGTGCCGGTTCCGATGTTCGTGCTCGAAGCCGACATTGGCGGTGCCCCGGTTTCGCGCGTCCTGCACTGAGCACGACGCCCCTTTTTCTTTCCCCCGCTCCCCATGGCTGCTGCATCTCGCGACTTGCAGGGGCTGCTTGCCGGCCTCGACCCCACGGCCGATGTGGCGCAGCGCCACATCTGGCTCATCAATCTCTTCGACTGGCTGCGCGGTGACCGCGCCTCGCCACAGGCGGCCATGGGCCGCGTGCAACTGCTGCTCGACGCCATCGAGGCACGGCCCGAGCTGCGCGAGCGCCTGCGTGCCTGGTGGCGCGCCTTCACGCAGACGGTCGACCTGACGACGCTGCTGGCCGACTACGGCTTCGCGCCGCGCACCGCCTTCGCCAGCGAGCTGGGCGAACGGCTGCGCCGCAAGATCCTGCCCGGCACGCCCGAGACCACCGATGCGTCAGACCTGTTCCGCGTGGTGCTGCCGGGTGTGTTCGATGCAGGCTGGATCGCGCTGCTCGACGAAACCCAACTCGCGCGCATCGGCGCGCTGCTGGCCGACGCGGCCGTGGATGCGGACGGCGCGCCGCGCTGGCGCCACACGGTGATGGACGCCGTCACCTATTGCGCCAGCCAGGTGGTGGCCGCCGGCTTCTCGCCCGAACTGCGGCTGCGCATGAGCACCGAGCAGGCCGCATCGCGCCCCTTCCACGCGCTGATGGCCGACCTCGACGAGCTGCGCGAGCAGATGTTCGAGCAGCCTCCCGGCGAAGAAAGCGAAGAAGCACTGCAAGCCGCCTTCGTGGCCTTCCGCGATCGGCTCGACGCCTGCCGCGCCGGCGCCTCCTCGGTCTACACGCACCTGGAAGACAACGGCATCTCGGTCGGCCTGGTGTTCCGGCTGCGCCAGTTGCGCGAGCGCGTGCTGCGCATTCGCGAGCTGCTCGATTGCCTGATGTCGCCCAACCCCGCGCCCAGCGTGGCGCGGCTGATGGGCCGGCTGGTGCTGGCAGGCGGCGAACGCAACAGCATCCGCGCGCTGATCGCGTCGAACTCTTCGATGCTGGCGGCCAAGGTGACCGAGCGCAGCGCCGAGACCGGCGAGCACTACATCACCCGCGACCGCGCCAGCTACGCGCAGATGGTGAAAAAGGCGGCCGGCGGCGGCGCACTCACGGCCATCACCGTGCTGCTGAAGTTCAGCATCTATGCGCTGGGCCTGTCGGCCTTCTGGGCGGGCCTGAGTTCGGGCCTGATGTATGCGGCGAGCTTCGTCGCGATCCAGCTGCTGCACCTGACGCTCGCCACCAAGCAGCCCGCGATGACGGCGCCCGCGCTGGCGGCGCGGCTGCGGGACATCAAGTCGGACGCCGCCATCGACGATTTCGTCGACGAGGTTGCCAACCTCGTGCGCTCCCAGGTGGCGGCCGTGCTGGGCAATGTGCTGGTGGTGGTGCCGGCGATGCTCGGGCTGGCGCTGCTGGTGCAGCTTGCGCTGGGTCGGCCGCTGCTCGATGCGGCGCACGCCGCGGCCACGCTGCATTCGCTGTCGCTGGCCGGGCCGACCGCGCTTTATGCGGCAATCACCGGCATCCTGCTGTTTTCGGCCAGCATCATCGCCGGATGGACAGAAAACGCCTTTGTCCTGCATCGCATGGACTCCGCCATGCGTTACAACCCACGCATCGGTGCTTTTCTGGGCGCCGCACGGGCCCGCCGCTGGGCCACCTTCATGCGCACACACATCTCAGGCTTCGCCTCCAACATCTCGCTGGGACTCATGCTCGGACTGCTGCCTGCGTTCGCGGGTTTCTTCGGGCTCGGGCTGGATGTGCGCCACGTGACACTCTCGGCCGGGCAGATCGCCGCGGCCGCAGCGTCCACGGGGCTTTCGGTGCTGCAGCAGCCTGCGCTGTGGTGGGCGGTGGCGGCCATTCCGGTCATCGGCGCGCTCAACGTGAGCGTGAGTTTCTATTTCGCCTTCCGGCTGGCGCTGCGCGCGCACAGCGTGAGCCTGGGAGACCGCGCACGCATCCGCAGCGCGATCTGGGCCCGCTGGCGCAGCCGGCCCATCAGCTTTTTCCTACCTGCATGAATTTGACGAGCTTCATCAACGATCTGCTGGGCTTCTGGTCCGAATGGGTCCGCCCCTCGGCCGGCCTGCCCACCGTGCTGTGGTCGCTGCTGCTGGCCGCGGCTGCGGCCTCCGGCCACCTGGTGCGCCGCTACCTGGGCCTGCCCAAAGTCATCGGCTATTCGCTGGTGGGCGCGGTGGTGGGCTTTGCCGGTTTTGAAGGCGCGATCTGGCCGCTGCGCGGCATCAGCCTGTTCCTGCTTGAACTGGGCGTGGCCGTGGTGCTGTTCGAGGCCGGCGGGCGGCTGCCGCTGCGCTGGTTCCGCCACAACCCGATGGTGCTGGTGCAGAGCTTGCTCGAAGCCACGCTCACCTACTTCGGCGTGTTCTGGGTGCTGATGCTGCTGGGCCTGCCCGAGCCGGTGGCCAACCCGATCGCGCTGATGGCCATCGTTGCGTCGCCGGCCGTGCTGAGCCGCGTGATCATCGACACCCGCGCCGCCGGCCCGGTGACCGAACGCGCGATGACGCTGGCCACGCTCAATACCTTCTACGCACTCGCGCTCGGCTATGCGCAGGCCGGACTGATCGAACGCGCGCCGCAGACGCTGCTGCAAAAGCTCTACCCGGTGGCGGTGGTGCTGGGGCTGTCCTTCGTGGTCGGCGCGATCATGGCGCTGGCTCTGCGCTCGGCGCTGCGGGTGATGAGCCCGACCAGCGAGAACACGTCGATCCTGTTGCTGGCGCTCATCGCGGCGGGCGCCGCGCTCACCGCGCACGTCGGCGGCTCGGCACCGCTGGCGGCGCTGATCGGCGGCGTGCTGCTGAAAACGCTCAACCCCAAGCCGTGGGCATGGCAACGGCAGCTCGGCACCGCAGCGTCGCTACTCACCATGCTGATGTTCGTGCTGGTGTCCATCGTCGCGGCGCAGGCCGACTGGACGCTGCCGGTGGCCAGCGTGGTGCTGGCCGTGATCGGCGTGCGCCTGGTCACCAAGATCGCCGGCGTGGCCATTGCCAACCCGGGCAGCGGCGCAAGCTGGAAGCAGGCCTTCTGGGTCGGCTGCGCGATGTCGCCGCTGTCGTCGATCGCGTTGCTGATCGCCTCGAACTTCGCCACCGCCTCGCCCTTGCTCGGCACCATGATCACGCAGGTCGCCCTGCCCTCGATTCTGTTGATGGAGGTGGTGGGCGCGGTGCTTGCCACCGTGGCCATTCATGCGGTGGGCGAAAGCTCGGTGCCATGGGCACCCCAGGCCTTCAGCACCACGGAGGACACGCAGCGATGAGCACCGCCATTCCCACCATCGACCCGGACAGCGACGACGTGCGCTCGGCCCCGCTGCCCTCGGACCCCGAGAGCCGCATGGTCAAGCTGGAGCCTTTCAACAAGTCGGAAGCGCTGTCGCTCGGCGTCGAGCTGGAGCTGCAACTCGTCAACACACACGACTACGACCTCGCGCCGTATGCCGAAGACATGCTGCGGCTGATGGCGCAAACGCCGCTGCCCGGCAGCGTGGTGCCCGAGATGACGTCGAGCATGATCGAGATCTCGACCGACATCTGCCACTCGGCGCAGGACGTGATCACGCAGTTGTCGCCGATCCGCGAAGCGCTGATCCGCAATGCCGACAAGCTCAACATCGCGGTGGTCGGCGGCGGCACGCATGCCTTCCAGCAATGGCACGAGCGCCGCATCTACGACAAGCCGCGCTTTCGCGAACTGTCGGAGCTGTACGGCTACCTGAGCAAGCAGTTCACCATCTTCGGCCAGCATGTGCACATCGGCTGTCCCGATGCCGACTCGGCGCTGCTGATGCTGCACCGCATGTCGCGCTACATCCCGCACTTCATCGCGCTGTCGGCCTCGTCGCCGTTCGTGCAGGGGCAGGACACGCAGTTCGACTCGGCCCGGCTCAACTCGGTGTTCGCGTTCCCGCTGTCGGGCCGCGCGCCCTTTACGCTGAGCTGGAAGGAATTCGAGGCGTATTTCGAGCGCATGACCCGCACCGGCGTCGTGCGCAGCATGAAGGACTTCTACTGGGACATCCGTCCCAAGCCCGAGTTCGGCACCATCGAGATCCGCGTGTTCGACACGCCGCTCACCATCGAGCGCGCCGCCGCGCTCGCAGGCTACGTGCAGTCGCTCGCCGCCTGGTTCCTGCAGGAGCAGCCCTTCGAGCCGTGCGAGGACGACTACCTTGTCTACACCTACAACCGTTTCCAGGCCTGCCGCTTCGGCCTCGACGCGGTGTATGTCGATCCGGCCACCGGCCAGCACATGCCGCTGCGCGAGCACATCCTGATGACGATGACGCAGCTCGAATGGCACAGCGAGGCACTCAACGCCACGCAGGCGCTGGGCGAGCTGCGCACCAGCGTCGAGGCCAACCGCAACGATGCGCGCTGGCTGCGCGAGAAGCAGGGGAAAGAGCGGCTGCTGGCGGAGGTGGTGCGGCAGGCGGCGTTGAGGTTCAGGGGCGCGGCCTGAGGCGACTCGCCTCAACTTCCGGCACAACGAAGCCCGGCATCCAGCGACCAGAGCTTCTGGCCATTGGAAATCCACAACGCGCAGACGGAGAGATATGCATGTTCACCTCACGGTCTGGCTCTGCCCTGTCACCACAGTCGCAGGCAGGACCGGAGGCCACGCCTGCAGATAGTCGGGCTCGTAGATCAGGTCGACAAGCATGCGGGTCCACGCGGTCGAGATGTAGCCGTTGTGGACAGAGGCACTGCCAAGGCTCGGCACACGGAAGTTGAGCACGCTCTCGCTGGTCTCGATGTTCCACATGCGTCCCTGCGCGGGCACCCGGCGGGCGGACAGCGGAAAGCCGTCGCCTCCATCCTTCGATCGAAGATAGTCGAAGTCCACCTGCGCAACGTTGCAGACGGCATCGCTCCTGAGCTGCTCCCGCTGCTGCACCGACAGCATGGGACGCCGCACCAGCACGCCGCAATAGTCGGTGGGCGCATTGTTTCCTGGCGGAGTCCAGGCGTATCGCTGTACGAACTGGTTGTATTCGAACCCCTTGCCCTCGTCCTGTGCCCATGCCTTTGCACCCACATGGGCGTCGACGTTCCTGCAGTCGTTCCCGCTGCAGCGCACGACGTCCAGCAGGTGCGTGATGTAGGTCGGGAAATGGCCAATCGTCACGCCCGAAGCATCGTTCTTCTCATCCCTCTCCGGTCCGAGCCATCCCAGCGAAAACGCCATCGGGTAGATCCGGCCGGTGGCCCAGTCTTGTTTTGAAGTCAGGTTGATCCAGCTCGGACGCAGCGCCTCAGCCCGCGCAAAGCCTGGCGCATAGAGCGGCGTGAAGTAGTCCGCGCCGATCGCCGCATTGACCGTGTTCACCAGCACCCGCTCGCCCAGGGGCTGCGGGCGGCCCTGGAGAAAGTCGGGCACGAAGGCCCTGCTCAGCAGGCGGCCTCCGAACGAGTGCCCCATCACGACCATGCGGCTTTCAGGATGGGTTGCGCGCATCGCCTGGGCCACGGCCTTCAGCGTGCCACGAACGCCGTCTGGAGAAGGGTTGGCGGCGATGTCATTGGCCACCTGAGCGCGCGACCCCACGGAACGAAGCCATCTATAGCCACCATCGTAGATTTCGCCCTGCCAGCCCACATAGATGCCCAGGACATCGGGAGCGCGTCCATCGGGGAATTTGCGCACCAGCGAATCTTTCGTGCGCGCGAGCAGGTCGTCAAACTTGACGGCGTTCTCGCCCTCGTCGGAAGCGACGGTGCTCGCGTTCTGATGCCACCCGTGCACGTAGACGAGCACAAACAAGGGCTTGTGCGTGTTCTTGAGGTAGCGCTCGACGGCATCCAGCTGATTGACATCGTGCGGCCAGCCTTCGGCATTGAATTCCAGATACGCCTTCGGCAGGCTCTGTGGGATGTAGCTGGCGGGGTCCGTGCCTGCTGGAAGCGCCTGGCGGTAGGTCCACCATCCGTCGCGCCTGACGAAGACCGGTGCCGGCTTCACCGCATCGGTGTATTCGTCGTCCGTGCATTGGCGAGGTTCCTTGCAACTCACGCGTTGCCAAGCCCGGTCGGGAACATAAGACCCACAGCCTGCCAGCACGCATGCGGCGCATGCCGCAAGGAATGCGCGGCGCCGGCTGTCAGCCCCCTTGCCTGCGATTGTGGTTGACGTGGTGGTGTTGGACTGGTGCATGGCGCTCTCCCCCGGCGTGTGCATTTGTTGATCCGGCGGATTCTGGAGCTTCGCGGCGCGGACCGCCATCCTGCTTTTTAAGGATGCACGGGCACGCACGCCACTCCGGCCGCGAGCGCTTATGCTCCCCCGATGGGTGAATTTGACCTGATCACGCGCTACTTCAAGCGTCCCGCCACGCGCTCGCCGCTCGGCGTGGGTGACGACTGCGCCTTGCTCGCGCCGGCTGCGGGCATGCAGCTTGCCGTTTCTTCCGACATGCTGATCGAGGGCCGGCACTTTCTCTCGACCGTCGATCCGGCGCGGCTGGGCCACAAGGCGCTGGCGGTGAACCTCAGCGACCTCGCGGCCTGCGGCGCGAAGCCTCTGGCCTTCACGCTCGCGCTGGCGTTGCCGGGTGTGGATGAACCTTGGCTCGAAGGCTTCTCGCGCGGCCTCTTCGCGCTGGCCGACGCGCACGGCTGCGAGCTGGTGGGTGGCGACACCACGCGCGGGCCACTCAACATCTGCATCACGGTGTTCGGCGAAGTGCCGGCCGGCGCGGCGCTGTTGCGTTCGGGTGCGCGCGTGGGCGACGACATCTGGGTCAGCGGCACGCTGGGCGATGCACGGCTGGCGCTGGAGGTTTTTCGCGGCACGGTCGCGCTGTCGGCCGATGCCTTCGAGTCGGCACGCACGCGCATGGAACAGCCAACGCCGCGCGTGGCACTGGGGCAGGCACTGCGCGGCACGGCCACGTCGGCGGTGGATGTGAGCGACGGGCTGATCGGCGACCTGGGCCACATCCTCGGATCGAGCGGCGTGGGCGCCACGCTCGATGCCGATGCGGCGATTGCGCTGATCTCTGTCGAGGCGCCTGGCCTGAGCAAGGAAATCCTGCGCACCTGCGCGCTGTCGGGTGGCGACGATTACGAGCTGGTCTTTACCGCGCCACCGTCAGCGCGCGGTGCGGTCGAACAGGCCGGCAAGGACAGCGCGACGCGCGTCACGCGCATCGGCCGCATCGATGCGGAAGCGGGCCTGCGCATCGTCGATGCGAGCGGCGCGCCGGTGGCGCAGCGCTTCGGCTCGTTCGACCACTTCGTCTGATCAGGACCCGCGGACCATCGCCTGCATCTTGCGCTGGGCGGCGTTGATGGCGGCCGACTGGCCGTTCAGTTGCTGCAGCATCTTGTTCAGCTCGGCCTGCACAGCCGGGTCGGTCACGGTGACCGAGTTGCCGGAGACCTGGATCTTCGATTTGTTCTGCTGCAGAAAATCGCCGATGGTCAGTGCGCTGTCGAACACGGTGTCGAGCGCGGGAAACACGTCCTTGAACGTGGTGGCCGGCATCGTCACGGTCCTTTCGTAGGCCTTGTCGTAGACCTGCTTCAGGTCGTCGGGCTGCTTGAGTTGCGCGTGCGCCGCATCGGCCTTGGCGACCTGCTGGTCGAGGGCGGTGCGCAAACCACCCAAGCCTTCCTTCGCGGCCTTGAGGTCATCGCGGCGCGAAGCGAGGTCGGCAATGGAGCGCAGCGCGCCCTTGGCCATGACCTCGCCCATCGGCTTGCTCACCGACTGGTTCATGCCCTCGTTGAAGTCGGTGATCACCGCATAGTGCTGCGCATAGTCGCCGAACGAGGTTTTTTCTTCGGGGGTCGGTGTCGGCACGTGCAGGCCCGGCTTGTCGAGTACGCGGGTCTGCAGGAAGGCGATGAAGGCGGTGCGTTGCTCGGCCTCCTTGTTGCCGCAGGCCACCAGCGCAAAGCTGAAGGCCACGAGGAGCGACAGTGCCCCGAGACGTTGAATGAAAATTCTCATGGCGCAAGGCCCTCCTGTTGTTCCGGACTCAAGAATCATAGGGAGCGCTTCAGTGCCTCGATGAAGGCGCGCGCCGCGGCCGAGAGCGAGTGGCCGCGCTTGGTGACGATCGAGATGTCGCGCGCCACGCGCGGCGCGCTGAGCACCTTGATCACCAGCGACGGATCGGCCTCGGCACGCGCAAAGGCCGAGGGCATGATCGACGCGCCCATGCCGGCAGCCGTCATCCAGATCGCGGTGGAGAGAAAAGAGACTTCGTTCACCACGTCGAGCGTCACGCCGGCTTCGGCCGCAGTGCCGTCGATGAGCGGCCGCACGCCGTAGCCGGGCCGCACGGTGATGACGGGGTGATGGCCCAGGTCGCTCCAGCGCACGACGCGCGCCTTGGCCAGCGGATGGTCGCTGCGGCACACCAGCGCGAGGTGGTCGCGCATCAGGCGCTGCACCTCGACCTCGGTGCCGGGCCGCTCGGGCGTGCCGATACCAAAGTCCACATGCTCGCCGATGATGCGCGAGATGAACTGGTCGGGCGCGCAGTCGTTCACCAGCACGCGCACTTTCGGATGCTGTTCGTTGAATGCGCGCATGGCATCGGGCAGCAGGAAGCCCGCGAGCGTGGGCGTGATGGCCAGCGTGACGCGGCCGCGCTCGAGCGTGGCCAGTTCGCGGAAATCGTTCGAGAGCGAATCGATATCGCGCACGATGCGCTCGACCGTGACCATCATCTGCTCGGCCGCCGCCGTGGGCTTGAGCGAGCGCGTGGTGCGGTCGAAGAGGCGCGTTTCCAGTCCGTCTTCAAGCTGGCGGATCAGCATGCTCACCGCCGACTGCGTGACGAACAGCCTTTGCGCCGCCGTGCTGAGCTTGCGCAACTGGTACACGGCCAGGAAAGCGCGCAGCTGGCGGATCGTAGGACTGAAGTTCGTATTCATCAGGAAAAATGATATTTCATTCGATATTTCTTGATTTACGAATGAATCATGCCATCGTTCAATGCTCACTCGAACCGACATGCATATTCAAGGAGTCTCGATGACAGTTCCCCTCGCCTGCGGGACGAGCGCACTGCGTCGGCAGCTGATGCTGGCGACGGCTTGCACGGTCCTCGGTGGCGCGGCTTTCGCGCAGGCTCCGGCCGGCGACTATCCGAACAAACCCATCCGCATGGTCGTGACATTCCCGCCGGGCGGCAGCGCCGACGCGGTGGTCCGCATGCTGGTGCCGCGGCTCAACGAGAAGCTGGGCCAGCCGGTGGTGGTGGACAACCGGCCCGGCGCCGGCGGCAACGTGGGGCTTTCGCTGGTGGCCAAGACACCGGCCGACGGCTACACGCTGGGCCTGGGCGCAGCGGGCGCGCTGACCGCCAACGTGAGCCTGTATCCGCAGATGCCCTTCGATCCGATCAAGGACTTCAAGCCGGTGGGCATGGTCGCGGCCACGCCCTTCGTGATCGTCGGCCATCCCTCGATCGCGGCGCGCACGCAGCGCGAACTGATCGCGCTGGCGAAGTCACAGCCGGGCGGACTGTCGATCGGGCACGGCGGCAACGGCACGGCGATGCACCTGTCGGCGGCGCTGTTCGCACAGATGGCCGATGTGAAGCTGGTGGAGGTGCCGTATCGCGGCTCGGGTCCGGCGGCACTCGACACCATCGCGGGGCAGATCCCGCTTGCGCTGGTCGACCTGCCCGCTTCGCTGCAGCAGATACGGGCCGGCAAGCTGATTGCCTTCGCGGTCACCAGCGCGCAGCGTGTGCCGATGCTGCCCGACGTGCCCACGGTGGCCGAGGCCGGGCTGCCCGGCTACGACTCCACTGGCTGGTTCGGCGTGGTGGCACCGGCCGGCACGCCCGCTCCCATCGTGGCGCGGCTCAATGCGGAGATCAACGCCGCGCTCGGCGACGAGCAGATCAAGGCCTCGATGCGCAACCTCGGCGCGGAGCCGGCACCGGGCTCGACCGAAGCCTTCGAGGCCTACATCCGCTCCGAAACGAAGAAGTGGGCGAAGGTCATCCAGGCCGCCAACATCCGGCTCGACTGACAGAATTTCTTGGAAGACATGACTGACAACACCGCACTGACCGCCGACGTGATGATCGTCGGCGCGGGCCCCGTGGGACTCACGCTGGCGATGGACCTCGCCTCGCGCGGTGTCTCTGTGATCATTTGCGAAACGCGCCATTTCGCCGAGCCGCCGAACGTGAAATGCAACCACGTGGCCTCGCGCACCATGGAGCAGTTCCGCCGCCTGGGCGTGGCGCAGAAGCTGCGCGATGCGGGGCTGCCCGCGGACTATCCGAACGACGTGGTGTTCCGCACCAGCGTGACGGGCGCCGAACTCACGCGCATTCCCATCCCGTGCCGGCGCGACCGCCACACCGAGACCGAAGGCCCCGACGCATGGTGGCCCACGCCGGAGCCACCGCACCGCATCAACCAGATCTACCTGGAGCCGATCCTGCTGAAGCACACGGCCGCGCTGCCGGGCGTGACGCTCCTCAACCGCACGCAGTTCGCGGGCTTCACGCAGGACGAAGGCGGCGTGACCGCCATTGCCACCGACATGGACAGCGGCGTGACGCGCAGCATCCGTTGCCGCTACATGGTGGGCTGCGATGGCGGCAGCTCCGCCGTGCGCAAGCAGATCGGCGCCAAGCTCGAAGGCACGCCCGTCATCCAGCGCGTGCAGTCGACCTTCATCCGCGCGCCGCAACTGCGCGCCATGATCCCGGGCAAGCCGGCGTGGTCGTACTACGCAATGAACCCGCGCCGCTGCGGCACGATGTTCGCCATCGACGGCCACGAGACCTGGCTGGTGCACAACCACCTGAACGCCGAAGAGCCCGAGTTCGATTCGGTCGACCGCGACCGCTCGCTGCGCGAAATTTTGGGCGTGGGACCGGACTTCGAGTACGAGATCATCAGCAAGGAAGACTGGATCGGCCGTCGCCTCGTGGCCAACCGCTTCCGCGAAGGCCGCGTGTTCCTGGCCGGCGACGCGGCGCACCTGTGGGTGCCCTATGCGGGCTACGGCATGAACGCGGGCATTGCCGATGCGCTCAATCTCTCGTGGCTGCTGGGCGCCTGCGTGCAGGGCTGGGGCGACGAGGCGATCCTCGATGCCTACGAAGCAGAGCGCCAGCCGATCACCGAGCAGGTGTCGAACTTCGCGATGGACCATGCGCAGAAGATGATTCGCGCGCGCCGCGCCGTGCCGTCGAACATCGAGGAGCCCGGCCCCGCGGGCGATGCGCTGCGGGCCGACATCGGGCGCGAGGCCTACGAACTCAACGTGCAGCAGTTCTGCTGCGGCGGGCTGAACTTCGGCTACTTCTACAGCGGCTCGCCGATCATCATTGCGGACGGCGAACACACGGCGCCGCCCTATTCGATGGGCGACTTCACGCCGTCCACCGTGCCCGGCTGCCGTGCACCGCATTTCTGGCTGGCCGACGGCCGTTCGCTCTACGACGCCTTCGGGCCCGGCTACACGCTGCTGCGCTTCGACCGCAGCGTGGACGTGAAGCCGATCGAGCATGCGGCACGCGCCTACAAGATGCCGCTCACGGTGCTGGACATCGAGACCGAGGACGTGCCCAAGGCCTACACGCACCGCCTGGTGCTGTGCCGCGCCGACCAGCATGTGGCCTGGCGCGGCGCGCATCTGCCGGCCGAGGT
Source organism: Variovorax sp. PAMC26660 (assembly GCF_014302995.1). Classification (NCBI taxonomy): domain Bacteria; kingdom Pseudomonadati; phylum Pseudomonadota; class Betaproteobacteria; order Burkholderiales; family Comamonadaceae; genus Variovorax; species Variovorax sp. PAMC26660. Next base: position 3,128,148 of record NZ_CP060295.1, on the reverse strand, counting down.
CTACGACCTGGTGGCGATGCTGCGCGGCGAAGCCCAGCGCGTGCGGGCACGCAAGCGGGCGCTGGCCTGGGAAGGCGTGGTCGCCTGAACCCGGCGGGGCCCGTTCACCAGGTCCGCCGCGCCACGGTGCTGTACGCCAGCCACGCCGCCAGCGCGGGGGCCAGCGCAAAGCTCGCGAACAGCCAGATGGCTGCCGAGCGCCCGCCTTCGGTGCCGCCCGGCACGGTCAGGCCCGCCGCATTGGCGACAAGCCCCGCCACCGCCGCGCCCACAGCCATGCCATAGAGCTGCACCGTGGTGATCGAGGCGGAGGCCCGGCCTTCCTCGCCCTTGGGGGCCAGCGACATCACCCGCGTCACCAGGTGCGGCCAGCCGATGCCCACGCCCAGGCCGACTGCTGCCAGCGCGATGGCCACGAGCACCATCTCGAAGCCCGCGCCGAGCAGGCCCGGTGCCGGCAGCAGCAGCACCAGCGCAACCAGACCCAGCGTGCAGATCACCGGCCCGGCGCGCAGCATGCGGTCGGCCCCAGCACCGCTGCGGCCCGACGACAGCAGCGAGCCCACGCTCCAGCCGCCCGCCATCGCCGCCGTGAGGTAACCCGCCATGAGCGGCGAATGGCCGTGCAGCAACTGCAGGAAGTACGGCACGAAGATCTCGGTGGTGGTGCCGATCAGCAGCAGCGCCACGCTGGCGTAGATGGCACCGAGCGGCGTGCGCACGGCATAGGCGCCGGTGGGCAGCACACGCACGGTGGCGCTGCGGTCGATGCGCGTGGCGGCGAAGCCGATGGCCAGCCCGAGCACCACGCCGGCGGCCTGCCAGGGCAGGTCGGACAGGAAGCCGCTCGCGGCAATCACCAGCACCGAGGCCGCGAGCAGGCCGATCTGCAGGGCCGGCACGCGCGGCAGGGTCGCGGGGCGTTCATGCTTCACACCGGCCGAGGGCCGCAGTTGCACCAGCACCAGCACCGCCTGGGCGGCGGCCACCGGCAGCAGGAACCAGAAGGCCCAGCGCCAGTGCCCGGCCTGCGCGAACAGCCCGCCCACGGCCGGCCCGCACAGCGTGGCAACGCCCCACATGCCCGACACCAGTGCCACCGCGCGCGGCCAGAGCCGCTGCGCGAACACCAACTGGATCAGCCCGTAGCTCAGCGCGGCGAGCATGCCGCCGCCGAGCCCTTGCACCGTGCGGCCGGCGAGCATCCAGTGCATGGCCGGTGCGATCGCGCAGCCCACCGAGCCGGCGCTGAACACCGCCAGCGCCGCAAGGCAGGCACCACGCGGCCCGAGCACCGCGAGCAACCGCACCGACAGCGTGGCACCGAGGATGGAGCCGACCACGAACAGCGTGGTGCTCCAGGCGTACCAGTCGAGCCCGCCGATCTCGCGCACCACCGATGGCAGCACGGTCGTCACGATGTGGACGTTGATGGCATGCAGCGCGACCCCGCCGGTCAATGCAAGCGCACGCCAGCCATTGCGGCCGGTGAACAGCTCGCTCCATGCGGCGGTGGGGGACGGCGCTTGCAAGGCGGCGGAATCGGCGGAAGAAGAAGACGACATGGCAGACACGAAGGACGGAAAGGAGTCCGAATACTAGGTGGCCCCACTTAATTAAACAAGCTATTGCTTTGATAAATAGAAACTTCGGCGCGCGGGCCAGGGCGCAGATGCGCGACACTTCTGCCCCTGATGCAAGCCGTTTCTTCCTCCGATACCCGCGACATCCACGACGCCACCGGCCCCATGCCGACACCCACGCTGCCCCGCCCCACCGTCCGCTTTCTGTTCTCGCACCCCGCGCATGCCATCGCGCTGGGTTTCGGCTCCGGGCTGCCGCGTTTCGCGCCCGGCACCGTGGGCACGCTGTGGGCCTGGGTGGCTTTCGTGGTGATGCAGCTGTGGTTCACGCCCGCCACCATCGGCTGGATCGTCCTGGCGTCGCTGCCCATCGGCTGGTGGGCCTGCACGGTGACCGCGCGCGACATGAACATCGCCGACCCCGGCGCCGTGGTGTGGGACGAGGTGGTCGCCTTCTGGATCGTGCTGTGGCTGGTCACGCCGGCCGGGCTGCTCGCGCAGGCCATCGCGTTCGCGCTGTTCCGTTACTTCGATGCCGCCAAGCCCGGACCGGTGGCCTGGGCCGACGCGCTGTTCAAGCAGCGCGATGCGGCCCAAGTGCGCTGGTGGCGCGCGGGCTTCGGCATCATCCTCGACGATCTGGTGGCCGCCTTTTGCACGCTGCTGGTCATTGCGCTTTGGCGCGCATGGTGAAAAACCGATGATGGATTCTTCTTCGACCTTGTCTTCCGCGTCGCCGACGCTCGCCGACCAGGACACGCCCGCGCTGGTCGTGACCGTGGCCGGCCTGCTGCAGCAAAAGGGCTGGATGCTGGCCACCGCCGAAAGCTGCACGGGCGGGCTGATTGCCGCCGCCTGCACCGAGCTTGCAGGTTCGAGCGCATGGTTCGAGCGCGGCTTCATCACTTACTCCAATGGCGCCAAGACCGAGCTGCTGGGCGTGGACGCCGCGGTCATCGCGGCGAACGGCGCCGTCAGCGAGCCGGTGGTGCGTGCCATGGCCACGGGCGCGATCGCGCACTCGCCGCCGTCGCGCGTGGCGCTGGCCGTCACCGGCGTGGCGGGGCCGACCGGCGGCACGCCCGACAAGCCGGTGGGCACTGTGTGGTTCGGCTGGTCGGTCGATGGCGAGGTCCGCACCGAACGCCGGCGCTTCGACGGCGACCGCGCCACGGTGCGCGCGGCCACGGTGCACTACGCGCTGCAGACGCTGGTCGAACTGCTCGCGCGATAGAGGCCGCCCCTCGTCGAGGCTCAGGCTTTCATGAACTCGCCGACGGTCCGGCGCGACCGTGCGGTGCCGTTCAGCGAACTGCCCGAGCGGCTCGCGGTGCACCGCCTGGCGCATCCACACGGTCTATGATTTCCTCGCGCGCACCCTGTTCAAGGTGATGTGACCCCGCTCCCCAACCCCAGAGGCCCCATGACCGCAGCCACCAATGCCCAGACCATCGAGCGCTTCTACAGCGCCTTCTCGAAACTCGATGCCGCCACCATGGCCGCCTGCTACGCCCCCGACGCGGAATTCGACGACGAGGCTTTTTCGCTGCGCGGCCGGCGTGAGGTCGGCGGCATGTGGCGCATGCTGGCCCTGGCCACGCGCGCCAAGGGCGCGGACGTGTGGCGCCTGAAGTGGAGCGACGTGCAGGCCGACGAGACCACGGGCAGCGCCCATTGGGACGCGCACTACCGCTTCAGCGCCACCGGTCGCCTGGTCGACAACAGCATCGACGCGCGCTTCACCTTCACGCCCGAAGGACTGATCGCGACGCACCGCGACAGCTTCCCGTTCTGGACCTGGTCGCGCCAGGCCCTGGGCACGCCGGGCCTGCTGCTCGGCTGGACACCGATGCTGCGCAAGAAAGTGCGCGCCACTGCCGCCACCAACCTTGCCGCCTTCCTGGCACGCCAACCATGAGCAATACCACCGACCTCGCCTTCACCAACAACGAAGCCCTGCACCGCTACGAGGCAACGCTCGACGGCAAACTCGCGGCCTATGCCGAGTACAACCTGCTGACCGAAGCGATCATGTTCACGCACACCGAGGTGCTGCCGGAACACGAAGGCAAGGGCGTGGGCTCGGGCATCGCGAAGCACGTGCTCGACGAGGCCCGCGCCAAGGGGCTGCATGTGATTCCGGTGTGCCAGTTCATTGCGGGCTACATCCGCAAGCACCGCGAATATGCCGACCTCGTTCGGCCGGACATCCAGCGCGCCTTCAAGATTTGAACGAGCCGGCCTTCGGCGCGGGCAGCCACGCGAAGGCCACGATGCCCAGCACCAGCAGTGCGGCAATGGTCGCCAGCACCGCGGTCAGCGGGTCGGCGCCATGCGCTGCGGCCATCGAGGCCGCGACACCCGTTCCCCATTGCATGAACGCCACGCCGAGGAACATGGCCATCGTGAAGACGGCCATCGCGCGCCCGGTGAGCGCCACCGGGTAGGCGCCGCGCACGTCGGCGTACTGCCAGACGATGAAGCCCGACAGCACGCCGATCAGCACCATGCCGCCGATGTCGAGCCAGGCCGAGTGTAGAAAAGCGATGAGCGCGAACAGCGCCGCGTAGACCAGCCCGCAGGCCACGATCCAGCGGCGGCGCGCGGCGGCACCGTCACGGTCGAGCTTGCCGAACAGGGGCGCGCCGAACAGAGAGATGACCGACACCACCAGCGCCACATTGCCGCTCTGCACCAGCGAGTAGCCGTGGCGCTCCATCATGAGCGGCCCGAGCCAGAGCCCGCGCAGCGAGATGAAGGCTGCATAGGTGACCGCGCCGAGCACGATGATGCCGAGCGTGTGCGGCATAGCGAACAGCGCGCCGAACTGGCGGATCGCCTCGGGGATCGACTCCTTCACCTGCGGCATGGCCGAAGCCGGCTCGTGCACCCAGTGCCAGATCGCGAGCCAGGCCAGCGCGGCAGCCACGGCCAGCACCAGGAAACCCGCGCGCCATGAGTAGGCCTGCACCAGCCAGGCCAGCGGTGTGCCCGTGGCCAGCATGCCCAGGCCGCCGATGGCCAGCACCATGCCCGAGACGGTGGCGAAGCGTGCCGCCGGAAAGTGCCGAGCGATGAAAACGGTGCATACGAGGAATGCTGGCGCGCAGCCGACACCGATCAGCGCCTGCCCTGCCACCAACATGAGGTAGCTCGAAGACACGGCTGACAGCAGCGCGCCCACGATGGCGATGGGAAAGGCCACCAGCACTGTGCGCCGCACACCGTGCAGGTCGATGCCGATGCCCATGAAGAGCTGCATGGCGCCGAAGGCGAAATGAAAAGCCCCCGAGAAAATCCCGAGGGCCTGGGCCGACAGCTTGAAGTCGGCCTGCAGCGGGCTCGCCATGATGGCGCCGACCGTGCGAAAGGCCTGGCTCAGCGCGACACCGGCGCACAGCGCGAGGACCATGACCCAGGCTGCTCGGGGCGTCAGGGGTTCTGTGGTGGAGCGCTGTATCTGCGGGGTCATGTCGGTGTGTTTTTGTTCAAGGCGGGTTCTGGGTCATTCAGGGCGCGTGCGAATGACACCAGGTGCTCCCCTCCGCGAATGTCCCCCGCTTCGCTCCTCCTTTATTTCGCTGCGGGGAGCACCTGGCGTCATTCGCACCTGGGCACGCTGCTATTGATCCTGCGATCAACAACCGCTCTGTCCAACGCTCACGTCGATACGGGGCTCTTTTTCGCGAAATAAAGGAGGAGCGAAGCGGGGGACATTCGCGAAAAAGAGCACCGTGTCGGCGTGGGCGATGCCCTGAACAGCAGCAGCGCTCAAACCACACAACGCGACGAACCGAAGAGCAAGGTGGCATCCCGGGATGCAAAGCTCAGTTACTCACCGTGGCACTTCTTGTACTTCTTGCCGCTGCCACAGGGACAGGGATCGTTGCGACCAGGCGTGGCTTCCTTGCGGATCGTCTCGACCTTCGGCCCCAGGCTCTTCCAGAGCTGGCGCAGGTCGTAAACCGCCCAGATGACGGCGCCGAAATCGTCCAGCCGCTGCTGGCTCACGCTGGGCGGGCCGTCGTCGCTGAACATCGAGACCGTGGGCTTGGCGGTGTCGTCTTCGGTGAGCGCCACGATGTTGTCGAGCGCGTCGTTGAGCATCTGCGCGGCATCCTTGTCGCGCGGGGCGGCCCATTCCTCGGGCCAGTTCTCGACCGCGTACATGAAGCCCAGCGCCCAGACCTGTGCGAACGAGGGAATTTCCTCGCCTGCCATCTCGGCGCGTTCTTCTTCGGGCAACGAGGCGATGGCGCCGCGGGTGTCGAGCACCTCGGGCTGCCAACTGCGTTCGTCGTCCAGCGTCTCGACGGGGGCGTCCAGGCCCTCTTCGATCTCGCGCCAGCGGCGCTTCCAGTTCCAGACGAACTCCATCTGCTGCGCGGGCGTGAAGCTGTCGCCCAGCAGCACGGGCCAGTATTCAGCGGGTGGAATTGGCCGGCGGGTGCAGATCAGCGCGGCCATGAAGCCTTCGCAGAACTCCCACTGGGGAATTTCCTCGTCGTGCTCGCGCATGGCGTCCAGCGCGTGGTCGAGGGCGTCGAAATCGTCGGGGCCGAGGGGTTCCTGGGCGGGCGGAGGGGTCTGGGGGGTATCGGAGGAGGTCGTCATGGCAAGTTCGGGGCAGCCCTCTATGATGCAGCAGGCTCTGGTAGTCATCTCATTTCTATGCCCACGATTATTCCGTTTCCGACGCGTTACAGCGCCTTTGCCCTGTGCGTGGTTGGTCTGATCGCCTGCCTCGCCACTGTTTTCGTGTCGCCACACCTGTGGCTGGCCTGGATCGGCGTGGTTGTTTTCGCGGTGCTCAGCGGCACCGGCGTGCACGACCTGCGCCAGACCCGGCATGCCATCTTGCGCAATTACCCGGTGATCGGCCACATCCGCTTTCTGCTGGAGTACATCCGCCCCGAGATGCGGCAGTACTTCATCGAGAGCGACTCCGAGGCCGCGCCCTTCTCGCGCGCGCAACGCTCGCTGGTCTATCAGCGCGCCAAGGGCGACCCGGACAACCGGCCCTTCGGCACGCAGCTCAACGTGACGATCGCGGGCTACGAGTGGATCAACCATTCGATGCAGCCGACGAAGCTGGAGGACCACGATTTCCGCATCGTGATCGGCGGCACGCCGCAGCCGGCCGACGCCAACCCCGCGCAGGTCTGTACCCAGCCTTACAGCGCGAGCGTGTTCAACATCTCGGCCATGAGCTTCGGCGCACTGTCGGCCAACGCGATCCTGGCGCTCAACCAGGGCGCCAAGATGGGCGGCTTTGCGCACGACACCGGCGAAGGATCGATCTCGCAGCACCACCGCGTGCACGGCGGCGACCTGATCTGGGAAATCGGCTCCGGCTATTTCGGCTGCCGCAACGACGACGGCACCTTCAACGCCGAGCGCTTCAGCACCAATGCGCGCGACCCGCAGGTGAAGATGATCGAGATCAAGCTGAGCCAGGGCGCCAAGCCCGGCCACGGCGGTGTGCTGCCGGCGCCGAAGGTCACGCCCGAGATCGCGGCGGCGCGCGGCGTGCCGGTGGGCGTGGACTGCATTTCGCCCTCGTCGCACAGCGCGTTCTCCAATCCGACCGAGATGATGCATTTCGTCGCCAAGCTGCGCGAGCTGTCGGGCGGCAAGCCGACCGGCTTCAAGTTCTGCCTGGGCCATCCGTGGGAATGGTTCGGCATCGTCAAGGCGATGCAGGCCACCGGCATCACGCCCGACTTCATCGTGGTCGACGGTGCCGAGGGCGGCACGGGCGCCGCGCCGGTCGAGTTCAGCGACCACGTGGGTGCACCGCTGCAAGAGGGCCTGCTGCTGGTGCACAACACGCTGATCGGCGTGAACCTGCGGCACCGCATCAAGATCGGCTGCGCCGCCAAGGTGATCACCGCCTTCGACGTGGCCCGCATGATGGCGCTGGGCGCCGACTGGTGCAACGCGGCACGCGGCTTCATGATGGCGCTGGGCTGCATCCAGGCGCAGAGCTGCCACACCGGCCACTGCCCTACCGGCGTGACCACGCAGGACCCGCTGCGCCAGCAGGCGCTGGTGGTGCCCACCAAGGCCGACCGCGTGCGCAACTTCCACCGCAGCACGCTGCATGCGCTGCAGGAGCTGGTGCAGGCCGCGGGCCTGGACCATCCGCAGCAGATCACCGCGCACCACATCGTGCGCCGCATCTCCGACACCGAAGTGCGCCTGTTGAGCAACCTGGTGATGCAGGTGCAGCCGGGCGCGCTGCTCGGCGCGCTCGACGAGCAGCACAATGTTTTCAGAACCTACTGGCCGCTGGCCAGCGCAGAGAGCTTCCAGCCTGTGACGCAGGGCCCGCAAGGGTTGCGGGTCACGGGCCTCGCCATGGCTGCATGAGCGCAGCGCGAAGTGCGAACGTACTGACCTGATGAATCCACTGAGACGAGGCGCCCCGACGCGCCTGCAGATGCGCAAGGGAGCCGCTTCGGCCCCCGCGCCCCTCGATGCCCTCCCGAACCCGCCGGCACCCGGCGACTACGCGGAGTTCCTGCGCACCACCCTGCCGCGGCAGCAGAAGAACGTGGCGAGCCACCGCTTCGGCAGCGAGCGCGTGTGGCTCAAGAAGGCCGGCCCGCGCCACGGCAAATGGGGCTACCGCGTGATGGCGGCGGTCGCGCGCATGGTGCGCCTGGACATCATCAAGCCGGTGCCCAACCCGGGCGGCGAAGCAGCCATTGCCACCGAGGCCCGGCGCCTGAAGCAGTTGGCGGCCGCCGGCCTGCGCGTGCCCACCGTGCTGGCGCAGCAGGCGGACGGCCTGCTGATCTCCGACCTCGGCGAAAGCGGCCGCGCCACTGTCGTGCTGCAGGAGCGGCTCGACCACGCCGCCGCCACCGGCCCTGCCGCCCTGCTCGCCGTGTGGCGCGAAGGCCTTGTGGCCATCGCGGCCGTGCACCTGTGCGGCCAGCACTTGAGCCAGGCCTTCGACCGCAACCTCGTGCAATGCCCCGACGGCGTGATCGGCTACATCGACTTCGAGGACGACCCCGCCGAAGTCATGACGCTGGCCGAATGCCAGGCGCGCGACTGGCTCAGCTATCTGCATTCGACGGCCATGATGCTGGAAGCCGCTGCCCCGCAGGCCGCGGGACTGCACTGGCATGCGGCGCTGGCCGGCGTGAATGAAGAGGTGCGCGAGCGCATCGCCAATGCGGCGCGTCGCATGAAGTGGGCGCAGAAGCTGCCGGCGAGCCGGCGTTGGGGACGCGATACGCAGCGGGTGCGGGCAGTGGCGCGGCTGTTGGGGCAGTGGCACGGGGTGCCACCCACCCACACGTCTGCCAGCTAGGGCGAAAAAGCCGCCTGCACCGCCACACCCCGCAGTGCCAGCCGCTTCTTCATCGACAGCACCGCCCGGTCCTTGCTCAGCAGCAGCGCACCATGCGCCACGGCCAGGTCGATGAAGACCTGGTCATCGGGATCGCTGCAGACGCAAGGCGCGCGCGGCGGCGTGTCGGCCAGCATCTGCACGCGCGCATCGAACTCGGCCAGCACGGCGGGCACTTCGAGCCCCCGCTGCGCCATGCGTCTGGCAATGAGCGGATAGCCGAGCACGCGCGCAAGCTCGGTGCGCATGGCGTCGGAAGCGATCCAGCGCAGTTCGCCCGCCGCAAGCCTTTCGGTCAGCCGATCCCACGACGGGTCCTCGAAGACCAGCAGGTCGAGCGCGATGTTGGTGTCGATGACGACAGGGTCGGATGCGGTAAAGGTCATGGATGCGTGGGGACTATCGCCGATGTTGCACCATGCGGGGTCGGCGTCAGCCTCGAGTGGGTTCGGCGCCTGACAATGCGGCGGCGCCGGTCGCGCGTTGCACGCCGCGCACTCTCCCAACACGCACTTCCTTTTTCATGAAACGACTTCCGCTGCTCTGCCTTGTCCTGCTCGCCGGCGCGGGTGTCCGGGCCGAGTGGCTGACGCTGAACGGCTCGCCCGGCGACGCCGGCAACAGCTACGTGCAGGTCGATCCGACCAGCGTCGAGGTGAACGGATCGCGCCGCAACGTGACGCTGCGCATGAGCTTGGCGGAAGACCGCACCAGCAAGGACGGCGTGCGGTTCCGCTCCTTCCTGGCCCGCGCGAGCGTCGATTGCGAGGCCCGCAGCGCACGCTATGTGAGTGCCACCTACTTCGCCCACCCGAACTTCGTCGGCGAGCCGGTCGCGGTGAAGAATTTCGAGGAAGACGACGTGCGCCCGATGACCTTCGCGGGCGCGCCGGGCGACCTGGCCGTCCGCACGGTGAATGCGGCGTGCAGCGTCGGCGCCCCGCGCCAGCAGTGACTCAGCCTATTCAGCCGCTTCCTGCTGCGGCGCCCGGTTGGAGCCCCGGACCAGGTCGAAGCGGAACAGCCGGCATTCGATGGGCCCGTTCCACATCGGCACACGGCGCGATTCCTTCAGCCGCATCTGCTTGGGCAGCTTCAGGTCGGGCGTGAGCACCCAGGCGGTCCAGCCGGCGTAGTTCTTCTTCCAGTGCGTGGCCAGTTGCGGAAAGAAATCGCCGCCGTTGCCATCGCCGCCTTCTGCGTCACCGGAGGTCTGGGCGGCTTCGCGCGCGCCGAAGCGGGCCACGCCGCCAACTTCGATCCGCTCGCCGTACGGCGGGTTGAGCATGATCACGCCGCCTTCGGCCGGGGGCATGCGCTGCAAGGCGTCGCCACCACGGAATTCGATGGCATCGGCCACGCCGGCGCGCTCGGCATTGCGCTCGGAAAAATCGACCATACGGTGCGAAACGTCTGACCCAAAAATCGCGACATCGCCCGTGGACACTTGGGATTCAGCTTCTTTTTTGATAGCAGTCCAGACATGCGCCTGGAATGGCAGCAACTTCTCGAAGCCGAACTGCCGCAGCGAGCCGGCCGGAATGCCGCGCGCAATCTGCGCCGCCTCGATGGCGATGGTGCCGCTGCCGCAGCAGGGGTCGTACAGCGCTTGCGCGGCCACCGCGCCGGTCTCGGGGTTCCACCAGCCGCTGGCGGCCAGCATGGCGGCGGCCAGGGTTTCCTTCAGCGGGGCATCGCCCTTGTCCTGGCGCCAGCCGCGCTTGAACAGCGGCTCGCCCGAGGTGTCGATGTACAGCGTGCAGTGGTCGGTGGTCAGGTGGGCGAACACGCGGCAGTCGGGCCACTGGGTCTCGATGCTGGGGCGCACGCCGTGGGCCTTGGCGCGGAAGCGGTCGGCAATGGCGTCCTTGATGCGCAGCGTGGCGAAGTTCAGGCTCTGCAGCGGGCTGTGCTGGGCGGTGGTCTCGATCTTGAAGGTCTGCTTCGGGGTGAACCAGATCTCCCAGGCCACGCCGCTGGCGATGGCGTAGAGGTCGTTCTCGTTGCGGTAGGGCGCATGGGCCAGCTCGACCAGCACGCGCTGCGCCAGGCGGCTGTGCAGGTTGAGCTTCAGGCCGTCGCGCCAGTCGGCACGCACCCGCACGCCGCCGCGCAGCGTGAGCAGGTCTTGCCCGGCACGGCCGGTCAGGGCGTGCACCTCTTGGGCGAGGAATTCCTCGACGCCGGCGGCGCAAGGCAGGAAAAAGGAAAGATCGTTCACGGAAAGTTGGCCATCGGGAAGCCCGACTAGGGGCCTCCATTGTCGCCGCGTCACGGTGCTTCTCTATATAGTCGATTCGCCCATGACTCCCACCCCTGCCCCCATGGCTGTCCCGGCCGCGCCCGGCGGCGACGGCTTTGCGATCCAGTGCGAGGTGCTGCGGCTGTCCGTGCGGCCGATCGGGCCGGTGCTGCTGGTGCAGTACCTGCTCAACTGCGGCGTGGCAGCGCTCTTTGCCTGGCAGTACTCGCTGTCGCGCGCGCTGGTGTGGATCGCGCTCGTCACGCTGGTGACGGCGATGCGCGGCTTCTTCCCGCAGCGGCTGCCCGACCCGTTCACGCCCGAGAGCCTGCGCGCCGCACAGCGCACCCACACGCTGCGCACCGGCATCTGGGAGCTGGCGCACGGGTTGGCCGGCGTGCTGCTGTTCAACCCGGAACGCGTCGACCAGCAGTTGCTGCTCGGCCTGATCCTGATGGGCATGACGCTGTCGTCGGCGTTCTCGGTGTCGTTCTACACGCCGGCCACGCAACTGGCGATCACGCTGCTGCTGGCGCCGGTGGTCCTCACGGGGCTCTGGCTGGGCGCGCCGATGATGGTGGCGGTGGTCGTCATCGGCATCGGCCTGATCGCGATGATGTGGAAGCTGGTGGCCGAGCGTTCCCGCCAGCTCGAGGAAAACATCGGCCTGCGTCTGAACGAGCGCACGCTGCGCGAACAGGCGCTGGCGGGACTGCGCGCCTCCGAGCAGGCGCAGGCCGAGCGGCTGCGTTTTTTCTCGGCCGCCAACCACGACCTGCGTCAGCCGGTGATGGCCATCGGCCTGCAGGCCGAGGTGCTGCGCCAGCAGTTGCAAAGTGGCGCGGACATGCCGGCCGTGCAGTACACGGTCGCCTCGCTGGCCCGCGCGCAGCAGGCGCTCGAGGGGCTGACCAACCAGTTGCTCGAAATCGGCCGCATCGAGGCCGCCGTCGACCCGCTGCGGCCGGTGGCGGTGGCGCTGGCACCGCTGCTGCAGGAGCTTGCGCGCCAGGCCGGCGATGGCCGAGTGATGGTGCGTTGCCCGGCGGATACCGTCGTCTGGAGCGACGCGGTGTCACTGCGCCGCGTGCTTGCCAACCTGGTCGACAACGCTGTCAAGTTCACGCCGCGCGGCCGGGTGCTGCTGGCGGTGCGGGCGCGCCGGCGCAGCGGCAAGCGAGCCTGGCGCGTCGAGGTGCGCGACAGCGGCATCGGCATCGCGGCGGATTCGCAGGAGCGGGTGTTCAATGACTTCGAGCAGATCGGCAATGTGGAGCGCAACCTGCAGCACGGACACGGCCTGGGCCTGGCGATCGTGCGGCGGCTGGCGGCGCAGTTGGGCATCGAGGTCGGGTTGCGCTCGGCGCCGGGACGGGGCTCGGTCTTCAGCTTCGAGTTGCCTGCGGCTTCGGGTGATGCGGTGGTGGTGACCCAGCCCTCGCCTGTGCCGCACGTCAGCGTCGACACGCCACCCACGCTGCGCCCCGGGCTCGCCGTGCTGGTGGTGGAAGACAACGCAGTGGTTGCCGACAGCCTGTCCGCGCTGCTGCGGCAGTGGGAGGCGTCGCCGCGCGTCTATGCCAGTGCCGCCGAGGCGCTGGCGCTGGCCGACCTGCATGCGCTCGACGCGGCGCTGTGCGACATCCGGCTGCCGGGCGCGCTCGACGGCATCGCGCTGGCCGAGAAGCTGCAACGGCAAAAGCCGTCGCTGACCATCGCGCTGATCTCGGCCGACATCAACGAAGCCACCCAGCGGCTGGCCGCCGAGCGCGGCTGGCATGCGCTGCGCAAGCCGGTGCAGCCGGACGAGCTGCGCGGTGTGTTGCTGAGGGCGCAGCAACAAGGCTGAGCGCTTGTTCGAGCCCCTTGGGCAGATGCATGCGGGGTTCGGTTCGCGGCGCTGTTGTTCAGGGCAAGTGCGAATGACACCGGGAGCTCCCCTCCGCGAATGTCCCCCGCTTCGCTCCTCCTTTATTTCGCTGCGGGGAGCACCCGGTGTCATTCGCACATGGGCACGCTGCTGGTGATCCTGCGATCAACCACCGCTCGGTCCAACGCTCACGTCGATACGGGGCTCTTTTTCGCGAAATAAAGGAGGAGCGAAGCGGGGGACATTCGCGAAAAAGAGCACCGTGTCGGCGTGAGCGACGCCCTGAACAGCAGCACCAAAAACAACGTTGACCTGGATAGACCACAGACAGGCGCCCTGGCACGGCCCATGCACCGGGGTCAAGGGCTTCCGAGATATGCTCCGCGCACAGGCCGCCGGTCCTGCCCCCGATGTCCGCCGACACACCCTCCCCCCTTCCCGCCGCCGACGCGCGCAGGCTGCGCTATGGCACGGTCGCGATCGTGCTGCACTGGCTGCTGGCGGCCATGATCGTGGGCTCGCTCGGCGTGGGCCTGTACATGACGGGCCTGCCCTTCTCCCCGCTGCGGCTGAAGCTCTACAGCTGGCACAAGTGGGCCGGCGTCACCATCCTGCTGCTGTCGGCGCTGCGGCTGCTGTGGCGCCTGGGCCACCCGCCGCCAGCGCTGCCCGCGCCCGTGGCGGCGGCCATGCCGGGCTGGCAGATCGCAGGGCACCGGGTCAGCCATGCGCTGATGTACCTGCTGTTCTTCGCGGTGCCGCTGCTGGGCTGGGCCTACAGCTCGGCGCTCGGTGTGCCGGTGGTTTGGTTCGGCGTGCTGCCGCTGCCCGACTTCGTGCCGCTCGACAAGGATTTCGCCGAGGCCGTGCTCAAGCCGCTGCACAAGGGCAGCGCGTTCGCGCTGGCCGGCATCACGCTGCTGCATGTGGCGGCAGCGCTCAAGCACCACTGGATCGACCGCGACGGTCTGTTGAAACGCATGTGGCCTGCGCCACGCAAGGAATCTGCCGGATGAAGCGCCTCTCCCGTCTACTGCCCTTCGCGGCGCTCGCGCTCGCATTCACCGCGGCAATGCCCGTGGGCGCCGAACCGGCGGCCACGCGGCTGGTGGCGGACACGAGCCAGATCACCTTCGTCAGCAAGCAGATGGGCGTGCCGGTGGAAGGCAGCTTCAAGAAGTTCGATGCGCAGGTCGCCTTCGATCCGAGGAAGCCCGAGGGCGGCACGGTCGCGCTGCAGATCGACACGGCCAGCGCCGGCTTCGGCGTGCCCATGAGCGATGCCGAGTTGCCCAAGCAGCCGTGGTTCGATGCCGCGCACTTTCCGCAGGCGAGCTTCCAGTCGAGCGCCATCCACGCGCTGGGCGACGGCAAGTTCGAGATGGCGGGCAAGCTCACCATCAAGGGCGTGGCGCGCCATGTGACGGTGCCGGTCGGCATCGTGGCGGCCGGCGGCAACTACGCGGTGGCCACCGGAAGCTTTACGATCCAGCGGCTCGACTACAAGGTGGGCGACGGCGAATGGACCGACACCTCGGTGGTCGCCAACGAGGTGCAGGTGCGCTTCAAGCTCACGCTCGCGGGCTTCGGGCCCCTGTGAAGCGCCTGACCGGGCCGGCCTGTACACCCCTCACTCACCAGAACGCTTTCATGACCTCCACATCCATCGCCATGAAAAAGCTCCTTATTGCAGCGGCGCTCTCGGCCGCGGCCGTCACGCTGGCCACGGCACAGGAATACACCGCGCCGGCAGTCGCCGCCAAGCCCGCGGGTGGCCCGGCGAAGAACGCCAACTACGTGGTCGACCCCACGCACACCTTCGTGATGTACGAGATGGGCCACTACGGCACCACCACCAACCGGGGACGCTTCAGCACGAAGGACGGCTCGGTGAAGATCGACGGCACCGGCAGCAGCGGCAAGGTGGACATCACGATGGACATCAGCTCCATCAACACCGGCGTCGACCTGCTCAACCGGCATGTACAGAGCAAGGATTTCTTCAACGTAGCGGAGTTTCCGACCGGCCGCTTCGTGGCCGATCGCATCGACTTCAGCGGTGACAAGGTGGTCGACGTGCCAGGCACGCTCACCCTGATGGGCCAGACACGGCCGGTGACGCTGAAGGCCGTGCGTTTCAACTGCTACCTGAGCCCGCTGATCAATCGCCAGGTGTGCGGCGGCGACTTCGAGACCACGGTGGAGCGCAGCGACTGGGGAATTACCTGGGGCCTGAATTTCGGCTTTGAAAACAAGGTGAAATTGCTGGTGCAGGTGGAAGCGGTCAACATTCAGCCGTAGCCGCTCCCGGCGTGCCCGCGGGGCGTTGCTTACCTGACGACGCTTTTGCGGGCGTTCCGTCCGAGGTGGCCCGCGCTGGCCCTGGACGACTTCAGCCGCTGGCGAACGGCGATGACCGCACGCGGAAGATTCAGCAAAGCAAGCATCCAGGCACCGGTGACAACAGTCATCACCGCGCCGAAGATCAGTTGCTCGGAAAGCGGTGCATCGTTCCAGTAGAAAAAGCTCAGCAGGAACGACAGGACCATGGCCCAGACAGCGAGGAGTAGAAGATTTTTCATTTTTTGCACCGCGGTAGTCCGATGCAGAAAATGTAAAACAAAAGATATCAAAGTACTACTTATAGTTTACTTTTCAATCTCCGATCAACGTGCATTTCTGCACGCTGTTCGCGCTTTTCAAGGCATCCCAGGAGTCAGACCCGATGGACAACACCCTTTCCCTGCTCGGCATCGCCGGCGCCATGGCCGTGGGCGCGATGAGCCCGGGCCCCAGTTTCGTCATGGTGGCGCGCACCGCCGTGGCCTCGCGCGGCGACGGCTTGGCGGCGGCACTGGGCATGGGCGCGGGCGGCATGGTCTTCGCGATCGCCGCGATGGCCGGCCTGCAGGCCGCGTTCCTGGCGGTGCCCGGCCTGTATCTGGCCATCAAGGGTTTTGGCGGCGCCTACCTCATCTACCTGGGCATCCGGATCTGGCGCGGCGCGCGACAGCCGCTGGACGTGGCGCAGGACGCCGGCACATCCCCGCGCCAGCAGGGCCGGGGCGGGCGCACCTTCCTGCTGGGCCTGGCCACGCAGGTCAGCAACCCCAAGACGGCGGTGGTGTACGCGAGCATCTTCGCGGCCTTCCTGCCGCGCGAGGTGCCGCTGGTGCTGGCGCTGGCGGTGCCGGCGGTCATCTTCTGCATCGAGACCGGCTGGTACACCATCGTCGCGCTGGCGCTGTCCTCGGCAGCGCCGCGCTCGGCCTACCTGCGCTACAAGACCTGGATCGACCGGGCGGCCGGCGGCGTGATGGGCCTGCTGGGCCTGCGGCTGGTCTGGTCGGCCGTGCGCGGCGGCTGAACGCCGGGGGCGTCTACAGCAGGCTCTCGGGCGTGAGCGGCGCCAGCAGTTCGAGCATGGTGCGGTCCCAGAAGCCCGAATCGGGCTCTTCGTGGAGCACGGTGGTCTGCCCGGCGTCTTCGCTGACCCACTCGATGCGCGAGCCGTCGCTGCCTTCGGCAAAGCGCAGCCGGTAGGCGCCCTGCTGCTTGAGGACGTCGATCAGCTTGAGCGTCTGCTGCGCCATCTCGGGGCTGCGGATGAACAGCCCGATCTCGGTGTTGTGCGACTCGGAGCGCGGATCGAAATTCATCGAGCCGACGAACAGGATGCGCTGGTCGATCACGGCCGACTTGGCGTGCAGCCGCCCGATCGAGGTGCCGAACAGCCCCAGCCGCACGCTGCGCCGCGTGCGCGTCGAACTCAGTTCGTAGAGGTCGACGCCCAGCTTGAGCATGTCCGGCCGGTAGCGCCGGTAGGCGGTGTGGACCAGCGGCTCGTCGGTGGCGGCCAGCGAGTTGGTGACGACACTGATCTTCACGTTGCGCCCGCGGATCTCGCGCATCACATCGAGCCCCGTGGCACCCGGGATCAGGTAGGGCGAAACGATGGTCACTTCGGAGCGCGCGCGGCGCATCTGCTCGACCACGTTGTAGCGCACGCTGTCGACGTCCAGCAGCGGCACGCCGCCGTACGACGCCGTCTTGCCGATCACGCGGTCGGGTGAATCGGCGTAGGCCTCGGCGGTGGTCCAGATCAGGTCGAGCTTGCCGGCGTCGAGGTTTTCGACCATGGGGCTGTAGCCGAGCAGGTCGTTGGGCGCGGGCTTCGGCGGGGGCGGCGTGGTGGCAGGGCCGGTGGCGACATCGAAGCGTTTTTGCAGTTCTTCGCGCGACAGGCCGCTCGCCACCACCGACTGGATCGGCCGCACGTAGACGCTGTTCCAGTACTGGTCGAACAGGCTGCCCAGGCGTGGCACCAGCGCGCCGGCGACGAAGGTGTCGAGGTCGATGAAGTTCTCGCCCGAGGTGCGCGTGAAGTACTGGTTGCCGATGTTGCGCCCGCCCGCCACCGCCATCGCGCCATCGGCGATGAACAGCTTGTTGTGCATGCGGCGGTTGACCCGCTCGAAATCGAACAGCGACGCAGTGAAGCGCTTGAGCAGGCTGCCGCGCCCGGCCGGAAACGGGTTGAACAGGCGCAGCTCGACATTCGGCGTGGCGGCCAGGCCGAGCAGCAGTTCGTCTTCGCCCGAGGTGTAGAGGTCGTCCATCAGCAGGCGCACCCGCACGCCGCGCTGGGCCGCGTCGCGCAGGGTGCGCAGCAGGTAGCGGCCGGTCTCGTCGTTCTCGATCTGGTAGTACTGCACGTCGAGCGTGCGCTGGGCGCGGCGCGCCAACTGGATGCGGGTGTCGAAGGCAAAGTCGCCGCCCGGCATCAGGCGAAAGCCGCTCAGATCGGGGTCGGGCTGGGAAGCCAGCGCGATCTTGCCGAGCGCGGTGTCGGTCGATGCGGCCATGGCCTTGGTGGGTGGGCGCGGCGCCTCGTCGGGCAAGTTGGCGCAGCCGGCGAACAGCGACACCACCGCCAGGAAAAAGACCCAACGTCCACAGCGCGACAGCAGGCGGCTCCGTGGGCGATGGGCCATTGGCGGTCTTCTACAGGGCTTTGCGCAGGTTCGCGGGCGCGATGCGCAGCGCTTCGCGGTACTTGGCCACCGTGCGCCGCGCGCATTCGATGCCTTGTTCCTTCAGCATCTCGGAGATCTGGCTGTCCGACAGCGGCTTCTTGATGCTCTCGGAGGTCACGAACTGCTTGATGAGCGCGCGCACCGCGGTGCTCGATGCGTTGCCGCCGGTCTCGGTGCCCAGCGCAGAGCCGAAGAAATACTTGAGCTCGACCGTGCCGAAAGGCGTGGACATGTACTTGGCGGTGGTCACGCGCGAGATGGTCGACTCGTGCAGCCCCAGTTCGTCGGCAATCTCGCGCAGCACCAGCGGCCGCATCGCGAGTTCGCCGTGCACGAAGTAGCTCTTTTGCCGTTCGACGATGGCATTGCTCACGCGCAGGATGGTGTCGAAGCGCTGCTGGATGTTCTTGATGAACCAGCGCGCCTCCTGCAGACGCTGCGACAGCGCCTGGCTGCCCTCGCCCTTGTGCGCCTTGAGCGCGCCAGCATAGATGTCGTGCACGCGCAGGCGCGGCATCACCTCGGGGTTCAGCATGACGCGAAACTTGATGCCGGTGCCGCGTCCGGTCTTGGTGACGATCACGTCGGGAATGACGATGTTGCGCTCGACGTCGACAAAGCGGCGCCCCGGCTTGGGTTCGAGCCGCGCAATGACCTGCAGCGCCGAGCGCACCAGCTCCTCGTTGCTGCGGGTGAGCGTGGCCAGCCGCTTGAAGTCGCGTCGCGCGAGCAGCTCCATCGGCTGCTTGCAGATGGCAATGGCGATCTTGTAGACCTGCGCCTGCGCTTCGTCCATGTCGCGGTCTTCGGCAGCCAGTGCGCGCAACTGGATGCCCAGGCATTCGCCCAGGTCGCGCGCGCCCACGCCCACGGGCTCCAAGCTCTGCAGCAGGCCCAGCGCCACCTGAAAGTGGTGCACGAGGTCGTCGAACTGATCGTTGTCGTCGCCCGCGAGGCCCGAAGCCAAGGCAGGCAGCGAGTCTTCGAGGTAGCCGTCGTCGTTGAGCGACTCGATCAGGAAGCGCAGCGCGGCGCAGTCGTTTTCGTTCAGGCGCAGGCTCAGCGCCTGGCGGTGCAGGAACGATTGCAGCGACTCCTGGCTGCGTGCGAGTTCGGTGGCGTCGGCGCGCTCGTCGTTGCCCAGGTTGTTCTGTCGCGCGGGTGCATCGCTGCCCCACTCGCTGTCGTCCGGTGCCATGTCGACGGTGCCGTCGCCTTCCCAGTCGGGCTCGCGCTCGGCGATCTCGGCGGCGGGGCCGTCGGATTCGCCCGGGGTGCTGGTCTCGGTGGACGCGGTGCTCGTGCTGCTGGTGGGCGCCGAGGCGAATTCGCTTTCGGCGGCTTCGCCTGCCTCGTCGCGCTGGACCGGCGTGTCGACGGCATCGAGCCCGAACTCCTCACGCGCCGCTTCTTCGGCGGTGCGTTCGAGGAACGGGTTCTCGTCGAGCATCTGCTCCACCTCCTGGCTCAGTTCGAGCGTGGAGAGCTGCAGCAGACGGATCGACTGCTGCAGCTGGGGTGTGAGCGCGAGATGCTGCGAGACGCGAAGGGACAGCCCTTGCTTCATGGGGAAAGCCGCCCTCCCTACATCCGGAAGTGTTCGCCCAGGTACACCCTGCGTACTTCGGCGTTGTCGACGATCTCCGAGGGCGTGCCTTGTGCCAGCACATGCCCGTCGCTGATGATGAACGCGTGATCGCAGATGCCCAGCGTTTCACGCACGTTGTGGTCGGTGATGAGCACGCCGATGCCGCGCTCTTTCAGGAAACTGATGATCCGCTGGATTTCAATGACCGCGATCGGGTCGATGCCGGCAAAGGGTTCGTCCAGCAGGATGAAGCGCGGCTGGGTGGCCAGCGCGCGCGCGATCTCGACGCGGCGGCGCTCGCCGCCCGACAGGGCGAGCGCAGGCGAATCGCGCAGGTGGTCGACCCGCAGGTCGGTCAGCAGCTCGGTCAGGCGCTCTTCGATGTGCTGCTTCGACAGGGACACGAGCTTGCCGCTTTCGTCGGGCTCGCTCTGGAGTTCCAGCACGGCACGCACGTTTTCCTCGACCGTGAGCTTGCGGAAGATCGAGGCTTCCTGCGGCAGGTAGCTCAGGCCCATGCGGGCACGGCGGTGGATCGGCATGTGGGCGATGGGCTCGCCGTCGATCGTGATGTCGCCCGCGTCGGCACGCACCAGGCCCACGATCATGTAGAACGAAGTGGTCTTGCCGGCGCCGTTGGGCCCCAGCAGGCCGACGACTTCGCCCTTCTGCACGTCGAGCGAGACGTCCTTGACGACCGTGCGGCTGCCGTAGCTCTTCTTCAGGCCGCGCGCGACCAGGCGGCTGCCCGGCTTGCCGTTGGCGTCCTGGGTTCCAGCGGTTTCGATCACTTTCGGGTTTCTCCCTCGGCACCGAGCGTGGTGGTCGAACGCAGGCCCTTGCCGGCGGCCGGGGTGGGCGCCGCTGCCGCAGGCTTCGCGCCGGCCGGGGCGGAAGCGCCGGCTGCAGGCGCCGGGACGGCCTTGGGTGTAAGGATGGTCTTGACGCGGCCGGTCGGGGACGACGCGTTGACCGCCGTGTTCGGCGGCACGGTAGAACCGTTGACCGTGTAGGTGTCGTTGCTCTGGTCGTAGACGATCAGGGCGCCGTGGCTCTCGTCGTTCGGCGTCGAGCCGAGCAGGCGGCGCATCTCGGCATTGCGGATGAACTTGACGTTGTCAGCGCGGCTGTCGTACTCGATGACTTCGGACTCGCCCTCGATCCACTCGTCGGGCGCATTGCGTTTCTGCTTGTAATACGCCCGCTTGCCAGGCGCCGCCGTGACCACGCCGTACTGGTAGCCCTCTGGGTCCTGGCGCACATCGAGGCGCGCGCCGCGAATGATGATGGTGCCCTTCGTGACCAGCACGTTGCCGGTGAACACGCTGGTCTGTTTCAGGTCGTCGTAGCGCATCGCGTCGGACTCGATGTTCATCGGCTTGGAGCGGTCGGCGGTCTCGGCCAGCGCGCCTGAGGCGAGACCGGCCAGCAACAGCGCGCTGGCGGCCAGGCGGCCGATGCGACGGAGGAGGGAAGTGATGGGGTAAGAATGCAATGTCATAGAGGCACGAAACTTGCTCTGCGGCATTGTATGCGGCTGATTACAGCAGCCCACCATCGCCGATGAAAAAGCCCGCCAAAGCGAGCTTGTGTTCCATTCAGGAAACACCCTGAAACCGATCGGGCCGGTTCGCCGGTGCCATCCCTGTGGAAAGAAGGCGCCGCGGACACGAAGTGCCCCGCGCCTGGAAAGGGCCGATCAGCCCTTCTTTGCTTCGCCGACCAGGTAATTGACGACCTGGAGCACCTTGGTCATGCTGCCGGCGGTCTCGCCATCCACATACCAGCGGCCGGCCACGGCCATGGCCGGCACGCCGGCCACCTTGTAGGCGTCGGTCATCTGCGAGGCGCGCTTGGCCTTGCTGGCCACGCCGAACGAGGTGAAGACTTCCTTGAACTTGGTGCCGTCCAGGCCGTTCGCCGCTGCCCAGGCAATGATGTTGGCGTCGCCGTTCACGTTCTGGCGCTGTGCGTGGATCGCGTTGAACACCTTCGGCTGGTATTCGTCGATCTTGCCCATGGCTTCGAGCGCGTAGTACAGGCGCTGCTTGGCTTCGACGTCGTTGCCCACGAAGGGCACCGGGATGCGACGGAAGGCCACTTCCTTCGGTGCTGTCTTGACCCAGGCTTCGAGCGCCGGCTCGAAGTCGTTGCAATGCGGGCAGTTGTACGAGAAGAACTCGACCACCTCGATCTTGCCGGCCGGTGCATCGACCGGCACGCGCTTGTCGAGCACCAGATACTCGGTGCCGGCCTTGGGCGCGCGCGCCTGGGCGTGGGCCGGGTTGGCAGCCAGGGACAGCAGCCCAAGCGAAGTGGCGGCCAGCGAAAAGTCACGACGTTTCATTGAAAGGGTTCTCCTGTTGGTACGGCAGACTGAGCCGGTGCGCGGCGGGGAGTTCCCCCGCTCACGGCGCGCCCAAGGCGATGAATGGTGGCGGCAAACGCCGCGCGGCGAAGCTTAAAGGCTATTTGTGGCGGCGCCCCGCCGACAAGGTGTGAAGAAACCGTAGCGAGCGCGCCGAGCTTGCATCGAGGACCGCAGCCGTACTCTGTACGGTGAGGACCGCAGGTGCGAGATCGGGGCGCGCAGCAGGTTTATTCACACCTTGTCAGCGCTGCACGCGGACCAGGGCTGACTCCAGGCCGCCGCCGTCAAGCCGCTCCTTGAGCCGGTCGGCGTCGTCCTTCTTGTTGAACGGGCCGGCGCGCACGCGGTAGACCGTGCGGCCCGCCTGCTCGCGCTCGGTGACCTTGGCCTCGACGCCCATCAGCGACAGCTTGGCGCGCTGGGCCTCGGCATCGTCGGTGGTGCGGAAGGCGCCGGCCTGCACGAAGTACATGAACGGATCGGCGCCCGAGGCGGCCGCCGGGGAGGTCGCCGTGCTGTTGGCGTGGCTGCTCGGCGCGGCCGAGGCCGTGGTCGTGCTGCCCGAGCCGCCACCCGAGCGCGCGCGGGCAAGGTCACCCAGCGGATCGTTCGACGGCGGCAGCGCATTGGCTTCGGCCGGCACGGGCGCGGTGCGCGGCGGCTTGGTGGTGGGCGCCACCACCACGGGCACCGGCGGCGCGGTCGTGGGTGGCACGGTCGTCGGCGTCACGGCAGTCGTTGCCGGCTCGCCGGTGACGGGGTTGACGGGACCGGTGGCGGTCGGCGCGGGCTTGGCGGCTCCAGCCTTGCCAGCCAAGGGCGCGTTCGGGTCCCAGTCGCGGTTCTTGCGCGCTTCGGCTTCGTCCTGCTCGGCGCCGCCCTTCTGGGTCTTGGTCACGAACGGGATCGGCACCTTGGTCACGTAGACCGCGATGCCCAGCGCGACGCCAAGGCCGAGCACCAGTCCGATGATCAGGCCGATGACGATGTTGCCGCGTTGTCTGGTTGTCTTCTTCATGGTGGGATTTACATCTTGCTCGGCGCACTGACGCCAAGAATCGCGAGGCCATTGTGCAGCACCTGCGCGGTCGCGGCGACCAGCGCCAGCCGGGCCAGCTTGACCGCCTCGTCGTCGACCAAAATGCGCTCGGCGTCGTAGTAGCTGTGGTAGCAGGCGGCCAGTTCGCGCAGGTAGAAAGTGACGTCGTGCGGCGCGAAATCCTTGGCCGCGGCCGTGAGCATGGCCGGGTACCTGGCCAGCAGCAGCATCAGCGCCTGGGCCGCCGGGCTTTCGAGCGGCGACAGATCGACGCCCTCCAGCGTGGCGCGGTCTCCGCCCCAGCCCGCCAGCACCGAGCAGATGCGCGCATGGGCGTACTGCACGTAGTAGACCGGGTTGTCGTTGTTCTTCGTCACCGCAAGGTCGATGTCGAAGGTGTATTCGGTGTCGGGCTTGCGGCTGAGCAGGAAGAAGCGGATCGCGTCGGTGCTGGTCCACTCGATCAGATCGCGCAGCGTGACGTAGCTGCCGGCGCGCTTGCTGATCTTGACCTCTTCGCCGCCCTTCATCACGCGCACCATGGTGTGCAGCACGTAGTCGGGGTAACCCTCGGGGATGCCCTCGCCCGCAGCCTGCAGGCCGGCGCGCACCCGCGCGATGGTGCCGTGGTGGTCGGTGCCCTGGATGTTGATGACCTTGTGAAAGCCACGCTCCCACTTGGCGATGTGGTACGCGACGTCAGGCACGAAGTAGGTGTACGTGCCGTCCTGCTTCTTCATGACGCGGTCTTTGTCGTCGCCGTAGTCGGTCGACTTCAGCCACAGCGCGCCATCTTGTTCGTAGGTCTTGCCCGCGGCCACGAGCTTCTGCACGGCGGCTTCGACACGGCCGCTGGTGTAGAGGCTGGACTCCAGGTAGTACTGGTCGAAATGCACGCGGAAGGCCTGCAAATCGAGGTCCTGTTCGCGGCGCAGGTAGGCCACCGCGAACTCGCGGATTGCGTCGATGTCCTCGATGTCGCCGGTGGCGGTGACTTCGCGGTCTTCCGACTTGACGGTCTTCTTCTGCTTGAAGTCTTCGGCGATCTCGGCGATGTAGTCGCCGTTGTAGGCCGGCGCCTTTTCGCCGCTGGGCCATTCGGCGTCGCCGGGCTTGAAGCCGCGCGCGCGCAGTTGCGTGCTGTTGGCCAGCGTCTGGATCTGCACGCCGGCGTCGTTGTAGTAGTACTCGCGCCAGACGCTCTCGCCCTGCGAGGCGCGCAGGCTGCAGATGGCGTCGCCCAGCGCGGCCTGGCGGCCGTGGCCGACGTGCAGCGGGCCGGTCGGGTTGGCCGAGACGAATTCGACCAGCACCTTTTCGCCAGTGGCGGGCTGCTGGCCGAAGGTTTCGCCGGCGGACAGCACCTCGCGCACGATCTGCTGCTTGGCAGCCGTCTTCAGACGGATGTTGAGAAAGCCGGGGCCGGCGATCTCGATGGCTTCGACCCATTGGCCGAAAGCGGGGGTGGCGAGCAGCGCAGCGCTCAGTTGCTCGGCCAGTTCGCGAGGCTTGCGCCCCAGCGGCTTGGCGAGCTGCATCGCGGCAGTGCTGGCGAAATCGCCATGCGCTGCCACCTTGGGCGACTCGAACGCGGCTTTGGGGCCAGCGCCGGGCGAGAGGGATTCGAGCGTGTTCGCGAGCGCCGCGAGCAACTCTTGTTTGACCAATAGCATCCGTGAATTTTACCGGGGGCAAACCCGGGGACAGTTAACGTTGGTCATCCGATCGTTGTCCTGGCCCGTTAGGATGGTCGGCCCCGAGGAGGGGCTCCTGTCAAACCAACCTTGCAAGGACACATCCCATCATGAAGAAGCTCCTTTCCCTGGTCGTTCTGGGCGCATGCCTTTCCTTCGGCGCCGCGCAGGCTCAAGACAAGGCCGCCGCACCGGCAGCAGCCCCCGCCGCTGCGGCCGCACCCGCCGCCGGCGCAAGCTGTGACGCCAAGGCTATCGACAAGAACGGCAAGGCCCTGGCTGGCGCCGCCAAGGCCAGCTCGATCAAGAAGTGCGAGAAGGAAACCAAGGCTGCAGCGGCGCCCGCTTGCGCGACCAAGGCCATCGACAAGAACGGCAAGGCCCTGGCCGGTGCCGCCAAGAACAGCTTCATCAAGAAGTGCGAAGCGGATGCAGCCAAGGGCTGACACCGCGCTGCGCTGAATCTGGCGCAAGAAAGAAGGCCCGCCGCGTGCGGGCCTTTTTCATGGGCCGGCTTGCTTACTTGCCGAAACCGCGCGCGAGGAACACGGCCACCAGTGGAATCAGCGCGATCAGGTGCGCCTGCACCATCACCAGCTTGCGCGTCTTCTTGATGTCGTCTTCGAGCGGCAGCTTGCCGGTGGCGCGCAGCGTCTTGCGCCAGCGGAAGTAAGTGAGCGTCGGAAAGATCGACAACACGCCCACGATGATGAACAGCCCCAGCTTCACGTGCAGCAGCGGGTTGGTCCAATACCAGGCCGTGCCCTTCACGCCCCACCAGGTGCGCGCGATGCCGGTCGCGAGCACCGCGATGGCCGCGATGCCGTAGACCATGTCGATCTTGGCCAGCCGCTCCACCACCGCGGCATTGAGCCACTGCACCCGGCACAGCGCGGCTTCGCTGGAAATGAAGACAACCATCGTCAGGATGGCCAGCAAGTGCAGGTACGCGAGGATGGCTTCGAGCGTCATCGATGGCTTTCTTCTCAGTGAGTTGCAAATGCAAACAGATTGTGCCGCCACTGAAGCACCCTACGCCCTGCCTCCCCAGAATTCCGGGTTTCCGTACTGCGCCTTGAGGAAATCAAGCCACAGTCGCACCCGCAGCGGCAGGTGCTTGGCGCCTGCGAACACCGCGTAGATGCCGTTGGGCGGCGCGGCGAAGTCGTCGAGCAGCGGCACCAGCAGGCCCGCATCGATCTCGGCCTCGACCTCCCAGGTGCTGCGCCACGCAATGCCGTGGCCGGCCAGGCACCAGTCGTGCAGCACCTGTCCGTCGGAACAATCGAGCGGTCCGCTCGGGCGCAGATGGATCAGATCCTGTGCGCCGCCCTCGGCGGTAATGCGAAAGGCCCAGCCGCGCGTCTGCGAGGCATCGCTCGACAGCGTGAGACAGGCAAAGCGCGTGAGTTCGCCGGGGTGCCGCGGCATGCCGTGCCGCCGGATGAATTCGGGCGTTGCCACGCAGCGCCGGCGATTGTCGGCCAGCCGCACGCTGACCAGCGACGAGTCGGGCAGGTCGCCCACGCGCACCGCGCAATCGAAGCTCTCGCCGGTCACGTCGACCACGCGGTCGCTGAGATTGAGCGAGATCGTCACCTCGGGATGCAGCGCATGAAAGCGCGGTACCAGCGGCGCCACATGGCGACGGCCGAAGCCGGCCGGCGCCGTCACGCGCAAATGCCCGCTGGCCTTGATGCCGCCGGCGCTCACGCTCGCTTCGGCATTCGCGAACTCGGTCAACAGGCGCTGGCAATCTTCGAGGAAGGCGCTGCCCTCGTGCGTGAGCGTGATGCGGCGCGTGGTGCGCACCAGCAGCTTGACGCCCAGCCGCTCTTCGAGCGCGTCGAGGCGACGCCCCATGATCGCGGGCGCCACGCCCTCGGCCTTGGCCGCGGCGGTGAGCCCGCCACGCGTCGCGACCGAGACGAAGGATTCGAGTTGCTTCAGGCGGTCCATGGGGCCGGAACTATATCGCCCGCTGGCGGGGCGGCGGCGCTTATTCGGGCTGGACACCCGCCTCGCGCACTGCCGCGCCCCAGCGCGCATGCTCCGACCGGATGTACTGCGCCGCCTGCTCCGGGCTGCCGCCACCGGGCGTGCTGCCCTCGGCCAGCAGTTGCGAGATGGTGGCGGGCTTGGCCAGCGCCCGGTCGATCGCGGCATTGAGCCTCTTCACGATGTCGGCGGGCGTGCCGGCCGGCACGACGATGGCCTTCCAGTCCACCGCCTCGAAGCCCTTGTAGCTCTCGCCCACGGTCGGCACCTCGGGCATCACCGGCAGCCGCTTGGCCGAAGTGACGGCCAGCGCGCGCAGCTTGCCGCCCTTGACCATGGCGAGCGCGCCCTGCGGCGTGGCGAACATGTAGTCGGTCTGGCCACCGAGCAGGTCGGTGATGGCGGGCGCGGCGCCCTTGTACGGCACGTTGAGCACCTTGAAGCCGGCGCGCTTGGCCAGCACTTCGCCGGCCATGTGGCCCAGCGTGCCGGTGCCGGCGAGCGCCTGCTTGATCTCGCCGGGCTTGGCCTTGGCGGCCGTGACCAGGTCGGCCAGCGACTTGAACGGCGCGTCCGCCCGCACCACCAGCACCACAGGCTGCGAGGCGACGATCGACACCGGCACCAGGTCCTTCAGCGCGTCGTACGGCATCTTGGGGAACAGCGTCGGGTTGATCGCCAGGTTGGCGGTCTGGCCCAAGCCGACGGTGTAGCCGTCGGGCCTGGACTTGGCCACCACGTCCATGCCGATGTTGCCGTTGCCGCCTGCGCGGTTGTCGACGATGAAGGTCCACTTGGTGTCGTCGATGAGCTTCTGCGCGATCAGGCGCGCCACGATGTCGGTGGCGCCGCCCGGCGTGTAGGGCACGACGAGGCGCACCGGCTTGTCGGGCCAGGCGGCGGTGTCCGCGGCGATGGCGTCGATGACGGGAAGGCATGCAGCGGCTGCGGCGCAAGCCAGCAAGGCGCGCCGTGTGAATGAAAACATGGGGTCAGTCTCCGAGGGTGATGTGGTGTGTCTTGAGGGCGGCGATCTCTGCGTCGCTGTAGCCCACTTCCTTCAGCAACTCGCGGCTGTGCTCGCCGATGTGCGGCGGCTGCAGGCGGATGCCCGGCCGCTCGCCGTCGAGCGTGAACGGCATCAGCGGCACCTTGGCCGTGCTGCCGTCGTTCATGCGCACCGGCGCCAGGCCGCCGGTGGCGTTGAGGTGCGGGTCGTCGAACAGGTCCTGCGGCTTGGTGATGGGCGCGAAGGGCAGCTCGTTCTTTTCGAACACCGCGCTGAGTTCGGCCGCGCTGCGGCCCGCCAGATGCGAGCGCAGGATCGGCATCATCCAGTCGCGCGCCAGCACGCGGTCGTTGTTGGTCTTCAGGCGCGGGTCGGCCAGCATCTCTTCGAGGCCGAAGGCCTTGCAGAAGATGGCCCACTGCTTGTCGCTGACGGCGGCAAGGAAGATCTGCTCGCCGTCCTTCACGGTGAACACGTCGTACACGGCCCAGGCCGAGATGCGGCTGGGCATCGGGTCGGCCGCCTTGCCGGTGGCGGCGAACTGCATCATGTGCTGCGCGACGAGGAACACGTTGTTCTCGAACAGCGCCGACTGCACCTCGCAGCCCTTGCCCGTGAGGTCGCGCTGACGCAGCGCGGCCATTGCGCCGATGGCGCCGAACATGCCGCCCATGATGTCGTTCACGCTGGTGCCCGCACGCAGCGGATCACCCGAGCGGCCGGTCATGTAGGCCAGGCCGCCCATCATCTGCACCACTTCGTCGAGCGCGGTGCGATGGTCGTACGGGCCGGGCAGGAAGCCCTTGTGGCTCACGTAGATCAGGCGCGGGTTGAGCTTGACCAGCGTGTCGTAGTCGAGCCCCAGCTTCTTCATCGTGCCGGGCTTGAAGTTCTCGCTCACGATGTCGGCGGTGGCGATCAGGCGCAGCGCGGCTTCCACGCCTTCGGGCTTCTTCAGGTCGAGCGCGATGCTCTTCTTGTTGCGGTTGAAGGTCGGGAAGAAGCCCGAGCCCGAGCCGAGCAGCCGACGCGTGTTGTCGCCCTCGATGGGCTCGACCTTGATGACCTCGGCACCGAGGTCGGCCAGCAGCAGGCCGCAGGTCGGGCCCATCACCATGTGGGTGAACTCGACGACGCGGATGCCGGCGTACGGCAGCGGATTCGGCGATGTGTTGGCTTCAGACATGTGCGTTGTTTTCCTGGACAAAGCCCTTGGGCAGGCCGGCTTCGGGCGTCATGCCGTAGACCGGTTCGCCGGGCAGGCCGGCCATGAGCGGCGCGCGCGCCGCGATGAGTTTTTGAATGTCGATGCCCGTGCGAACACCCATCGCCTCGAACATGAAGACGAGGTCTTCGGTCACCGCGTTGCCCGACGCGCCGGGCGCATACGGGCAGCCGCCGAGGCCACCGAGCGACGAATCGAAGGTGCGCACGCCCTCGTCCCATGCCGCCAGACAGTTCGCAAGGCCAAGGCCGCGCGTGTTGTGCATGTGGGCGGCGCCCGCATGCTGGCCGATCTCGGCGCGCAGCCGCTTGAAGAGGCGACGCACCTGCGCGGGGTTGGCATAACCCACGGTGTCGGAAAGTCCCGATTCGTCGGCGCCGGCCTCGATGCATTGCGCGGCAAGGCGGATCACGTCGTCTTCCGGCACCAGTCCTTGCAGCGTGCAACCGAAGGCGGTGGAAATGCCGGCTTCGAGCTTCACTTGCGGCGCGATGGCGCGGCGCAGTTCGGCGATGGCACGCACCTCCTCGACCATCTCCGTCGGCGTCTTGCGCACGTTGGCCAGCGAGTGCGCCACGCTGGCCGACACTGGCATCGTGAGCTTGTGCACGCCCGCCTCCAGCGCGGCCTGCGCGCCCTTGCGGTTGGGCACCAGCGCCATCACCACGAGACCGGGCAGCGTGATCGCATGGCGCACCACCTCGGCGGCGTCGGCCATCTGCGGGAGAAGCTTCGCGGGCACGAAGGACGCGACCTCGATCTCGCGCACACCGGCCGCGTAGAGCGCGTCGATCCAGCGCAGCTTGTCGGCCGTGGGCATGGTCGCCTTAACCGATTGCAGGCCGTCGCGCGGGCCGACCTCGCTGATGAGGACATCGGGGGATGTCATTGAATTTGTCTCCTTGCAGCGATCCGGCTCGAATCGCTTGACAGTTCTATTAGACAGAACTAAATTCCGCCAAACAGAATTAAACCGCCGGTCGACTTTCACTGTCAAGCCCAAGCCATGCCCCGCAAAGCCCAGACCGAATCGGTTTCCGACCTCAATGCCGCCCCCGGCGGTGCCGCCGCAGTCGACCGTGCGCTGAGTCTTCTCTCGACCTTCCAGGCGGGCGACGAGGCGCTGACGCTCGCGCAATTCGCCGAGCGCACGCAGCTCTACAAGAGCACGGTGTTGCGGCTGCTGGCGTCGCTCGAACATGCGCGCCTGATCCGCCGGCAGGACGACGGGCGCTATGCGCTGGGCATGGAAATCGCGCGGCTGCATGGGCTCTATGCGGCCTCTCAATCGCTCGACGGCATCGTGTTGCCGGTGCTGCGTGCGCTCGCAACCGCCACCGGCGAGAGCGCGGCGTACCACGTGCGGCAGGACCAGGGCGACAGCTGGGTGCGCCTGTGCCAGTTCCGGGTCGACTCATCGCATGTGGTGCGCGACCACGTGCGCGCCGGCGACCTGCTGCCCAACGACCGGGGCGCGGGCGCACGCGTGCTGATCGCCTTCGGACCCGAGGCCGAACGACCGCGCGGCGCGAAGGAACGCAAGCTGTACGAAGCCATTCGCGCGCAGGGCTACTGCGCGTTGGTGGGCGACCGCACGGCCGAGTTGGCCGGCATCTCGGCACCGGTGTTTCGTGCCGATGGCAGCCTCGCCGCAGCGGTCACGCTGACGATGCCTACGCACCGCTATGACGAGCGATACGTCGAGCCGGTGCGCGCTGCGGCGAAGGAACTCAGCGGGCAGGTTTGAACTGCGTGCGTGGTGTACGTGCCGATTCAGGGCGGGTGCGAATGACACCAGGTGCTCCCCTCCGCGAATGTCCCCCGCTTCGCTCCTCCTTTATTTCGCTGCGGGGAGCACCTGGCGTCATTCGCACAGAGGCACGCTGCTGGTGATCCTGAGATCAACGACCGCTCTGAGCGCTCACGCCGATACGGGGCTCTTTTTAGCTAAACAAAGGAGGAGCGAAGCGGGGGACATTCGCGAAAAAGAGCACCGTGTCGGCGTGAGCGACGCCCTGAACAGCAGCGCCAACACAAGCGCCCAGAACAGACGACAGACAGCAGCAGTCTCAGGCGTCAGCCTTGAAGCCCGAATTCTTGACCGGCATTTCCCAGCGCTTCAGATGCGCGGCCTGAATCGCGGCAAGTTCAGCCGGCCCCGCATGCGTAGGAACCAGCCCCAGCGCGTAGATCTTTTCCTGCACATCGGGTGCCCGCATCGCATCGGCCACGGCCTTGTCGATGCGCGCGACCAGGGCAGGCGACATCCCCGGCGGGCCATACAACCCGAAGAAAGCGTCGGCCGTCACATTGAGTCCTGCCTCCTTCAGCGTCGGCACATCGGGCAGCGCACGATTGCGTTGGTCTCCCGTCACCGCGAGGATGCGGACCTTGCCGGCGCGGTGGTGCTCGATGGTTTCGGAAGCGGTGTCGACCATCAACGGCACCTGCCCACCGATCAGGTCCTGCGCGGCAGGCGCACCGCCGCGATAAGGCACGTGCGTCATCGGCACGCCGGCAGCCTGCGCGATCAGTTGGCCGGCAAAGTGCGGCACCGTGCCCGCGCCCGAGGTGGCGTAGTTGGCCTTGGCGGGGTTAGCCTTCATCCACGCCAGCACGGCTTTGAGGTCGCCGGGCGGCGCGCCGGGCCCGGCCGTCACCGCGAAGTCGAAGGTGCCGCCGAGCGAAATCGGCGTGAAGTCCTTCGCCGGGTCGTAACCGAGGTTCGGGTACAGCCACGGGTGAATCACCATCGCGCCGCTGGGCGAAAAAGCCAGCGTGTTGCCATCCGGCGCCGCGCGCCGCAGTTCGCCCAGCGCAAGGCGGCCGGCCGCGCCCGGCTTGTTGTCGATGATGACGGTCTGCCCCAGCGACGCGCGCATCTTGTCGGCGAGCACACGCGCCACCACGTCCGCCGACCCACCCGGCGGAAAGCCGACCAGGATGCGCACCGTGCGATCCTGTTGCGCGAGAGCCATCGGCGCGATGGCCGCGGTTGCGATGACGGCAGCGGCCTGCGCTGCGAACTGGCGGCGTTTCATGGGCTTTGTCTCCTCGGGTGGTGGTTGTCGGAAGGCGTGAACGGGTCAGCCGCGCAGCGCGGCCAGCACGGCCTTGTTCTGCGCCGGCAGGCCGATGCTGATGCGCAGCCACTGCGGCAGGCCGTAGGTGGCGAGCAGCGAGACCTCGATGCCGGCGGCCAGCAGGCGCGCGTGCACCGCCTGGCCGTCGCCGACCTGCACCGTCAGGAAGTTGCCCGAAGAGGGGATGTACGTCAGGCCCAGTTCGGTGAAACCTGCCGCGAGCTGGTCACGTCCGGCGGCGTTCAGTTCATAAGTGCGCGCGAGAAATTCGGCGTCGGCCAATGCGGCCACGGCTGCAGCCTGGGCCGGCGTCGTCACGTTGAAGCGCGGGCGTTGCGCGTTCATGCGCGCCGTCAACGCCGGCTGCGACACGCCATAGCCGATGCGCAGACCCGCCAACCCGAAGGCCTTGGAGAAAGTGCGCGCCACGATCAGGTTGGGCAGGCGCCGCACCCATTCGATGCTGTTGTAGCGCTGCGCCGGCGAGAGGTACTCAGTGTAGGCCTCGTCCAGCAGCACCGTCACATGCGCGGGCACCGACTGCAAAAAGGCCAGCAGCGGCGCAGCATCGATGAAGGTGCCGGTGGGGTTGTTGGGGTTGGCAACGAACACCAGCTTCGTGTCGTCGCCGATGGCCGCGCGCATCGCGTCCAGGTCATGCCCGAAATCGCGCGAGGGCACGACGGTGGCGTGCGCATGGGCATGCGCCGTGGCCGCCGCATAGACGATGAAGCCGTACTGTGAATAGACGACGCCCTCGCCCGGCTTCAGGCTCACCTGCGCCGTGAGTTCGAGGATTTCGCTCGACCCGCTGCCGAGCGTGAGCCATTCGGGCGGCACATCGAGCTTTGCGGCGAGTGCGTTCTTGAGCGCGGTGCCGTTGGCATCGGGGTAGTTGCCCGCACCTTCGAGGGCGGAGGCTGCCGCGCGGCGGGCCGATTCGGGCATGCCGAGGGGGTTTTCGTTGGAGGCCAGGAGGATCATTGCGGCAGGCGTGGATTTATTTAAGAAGTTAAATATATCCCGCGTTGAAGACCTCC
This sequence comes from Variovorax sp. PAMC26660, assembly GCF_014302995.1. Taxonomy (NCBI): domain Bacteria; kingdom Pseudomonadati; phylum Pseudomonadota; class Betaproteobacteria; order Burkholderiales; family Comamonadaceae; genus Variovorax; species Variovorax sp. PAMC26660. The sequence goes on along the minus strand of NZ_CP060295.1, from coordinate 3,095,007 downwards.
CCATCAGGGCCTACCCTTTGAGCGGAACGGCGCCCTTACGCCGATTACCTTCATTTTTGTCACTGATAAATCCCGCTTTCGACTCTTACTCACCAGCAAAGTATCGAATAAAGTTCAGCCATCCTTCGTTTTCAAGTTTCAGCATTGCGTTCTCTAGGAGAGAAAAACATGACTGCCCGCACCCCCTCCCACGGACTCCAGGTCGCGACCGAGCTTTACCGTTTCATCGAAGACAAGGTCCTGCCCGCCAGCGGCGTGGCCAGCGAGGTCTTCTGGAAGGGCTTCGACGCCATCGTCAGCGACCTCGCGCCGAAGAACATCGCGCTGCTCGCCGAACGCGACCGCCTGCAGATCGAACTCGACACTTGGCACAAGGCCCACCCCGGCCCTATCGCCGACATGCCGGCCTATCGCGCCTTCTTGGAGAAGATCGGCTACCTGCTGCCGCAACCCAAGGGCGCCAAGGCCACGACCGCGAACGTCGACTCCGAACTCGCGCTGCAAGCCGGCCCGCAACTGGTGGTGCCCATCCTCAACGCGCGCTATGCACTGAACGCCGCCAATGCACGCTGGGGCTCGCTGTACGACGCGCTCTACGGCACCGATGCCATTCCCGAAACCGATGGCGCCGAAAAGGGCAAGGGCTACAACCCCGTGCGCGGCGCCAAGGTCATCGCGTTCGCGCGCAACGTGCTCGACCAGGCCGCACCGCTGGCCAACGGCTCGCACAAGAACGCCACCGGCTACAGCGTGAAAGACGGCCAACTGGTCGTCGCGCTGCAAAGCAGCAGCACCGGCCTGGCCGACCCCACGCAGTTCATCGGCTACCAGGGCGATGCAGCCGCACCGTCTTCCGTGCTGCTCAAGCACAACGGCATTCACCTGGACATCCGCATCGACCGCAGCACCGCCATCGGCAAGACCGATGCGGCCGGCGTGAGCGACCTCGTGCTCGAAGCCGCGCTCTCCACGATTCTCGACCTCGAAGACTCGGTGGCCGTGGTCGATGCCGCCGACAAGGTGGTCGCGTATTCGAACTGGCTCGGCATCGTCGAAGGCACGCTCACCGAAGAAGTCGCCAAGGGTGGCAAGACCTTCACGCGCGGCCTGAACGCCGACCGCGAATACACCGGCGCCAACGGCCAGCCCGTGAAGCTGCATGGCCGCTCGCTGATGTTCCTGCGCAATGTGGGCCACCTGATGACCAACCCGGCCATCCTGTACGCAGGCGGCAAGGAAATCCCCGAAGGCATCCTCGATGCCGTGGTGACCACCACCATTGCCACCATCGACCTCAAGCGCAAGGGCAACTCGCGCACCGGCAGCATCTACATCGTCAAGCCGAAGATGCACGGCCCGGCCGAAGTGGCCTTCGCCAGCGAGCTGTTCGGCCGCGTCGAGCAACTGCTCGGCCTGCCCGCCAACACGGTGAAGCTGGGCATCATGGACGAGGAGCGCCGCACCAGCATCAACCTGAAGGCCTGCATCGCCGAAGCCGCCGCGCGCGTGGCCTTCATCAACACCGGTTTCCTCGACCGCACCGGCGACGAGATGCACACCGCCATGCAGGGCGGCCCGATGATCCGCAAGGGCGACATGAAGTCCAGCGCGTGGATCGGTGCTTATGAAAAGAACAACGTGCTGGTCGGCCTGTCGTGCGGCCTGCGCGGCAAGGCGCAGATCGGCAAGGGCATGTGGGCCATGCCCGACCTGATGGCCGCCATGCTCGAGCAGAAGATCGCGCACCCCAAGGCCGGCGCCAACACCGCCTGGGTGCCCTCGCCCACCGCCGCCACGCTGCATGCGCTGCACTACCACCAGGTCAGCGTGACCGCGGTGCAGCAGGAGCTGGAAAAGATCGACGCCGACGCAGAGCGCGACAACATCCTCAACGCGCTGCTGCAGGTGCCGATCGCACCCGAAGCCAAGTGGACCGCCGAAGAGCGCCAGCAGGAAATCGACAACAACGTGCAGGGCATCCTGGGCTACGTGGTGCGCTGGATCGACCAGGGCGTGGGCTGCTCGAAGGTGCCCGACATCCACAACGTCGGCCTGATGGAAGACCGCGCGACGCTGCGCATCTCCAGCCAGCACATTGCCAACTGGCTGCTGCACGGCGTGGTGACCAAGGCGCAGGTCGACGAGACCTTCCAGCGCATGGCGAAGGTGGTCGACGGGCAGAACGCGGGCGACGCGCTGTACCAGCCGATGGCCGGCCACTTCACGACCTCGGCGGCCTACAAGGCGGCGCAGGACCTGGTGTTCAAGGGCATCGAGCAGCCGAGCGGCTACACCGAGCCGCTGCTGCATGCATGGCGCCTGAAGGTCAAGGGCGAGGCTTGATCCCCTGACGCGCATCGGCCCGGCACCCTGCCGGGGTTGACCGAACGAACGGCGCCCGAGGGCGCCGTTCTGCATGAAGCGCGGCATGCCATTAGCATTCGTGCCGCCCCCCTTCTTCTTTCAGCTCCTCCCCTTTCGATGAACACGAACGCGGCATCGCCGCCCCCGCCGCGCTGGTCGACCTCCGCGGCCGCCATGCTCGTGGCCCTTGCCAGCGCCTTCGCGCTGAGCCAGGCCTTCCGCACCGTCGGCGCCATGATGGCCACGCCGCTCAGCAGCCACTTCGGCCTGTCGCCCCAGCAGCTCGGCACATGGGCGGGCACCTTTCACTTCATGTTCGGGATCATGCAGCTCGCGATGGGCGTGTCGATCGACATGTTCGGCGTGCGGCGCACGGTGCTCACCGCCTTTCCACTGGCCATCGCGGGCGCTGCGCTGTGCGCGGTGGCATCGAGCTTTCACATGCTGCTGCTCGGGCAGGCGCTGATCGGCGTCGGCTGCGCGCCGGCGTTCCTGGCCTGCACGGTGTTCATCGCGCGGCACTTCGACGCCTCGCGCTTCACCGCGATGTCGGGGCTGGTGATGAGCATGGCCGGCCTGGGCATCGTGTTCACCGGCACGCCGCTGGCGCTGCTGATCGAGGCCGCCTCCTGGCGCGCCGGCTATGCGGTGCTGGCCGCGTTCGCGGTGCTCTCGTGGATCGTCATCTTCTGGCGCGTGCGCGAACCGGCGCGCGCGGTGGACGCAGCGCCGCAGTCGGCGCCGACCGAACGCCAGTCGCTGCGCAAGGCCGTGCGCGAACTGCTTCCGCTGTTTGCGATGCCGCACACGCTGGGCCTGCTGTGCTTTGCCTGCGTCTCGTATGCGGCCTTCATCACGCTGCGCGGCCTGTGGCTCGGGCCGGTGCTGCACGACCGCCACGGCCTGTCGCTCGTCGCCAGCGGCAACGTGGCGCTGGTGATGACCGTCACCGGCATGATCAGCCCGATGCTGTTCGGCCGCATGGACCCGGGCGCCACGCGGCGCCCCCGCTGGATGATGGGCTGCGCCTGCGCCGGCGCGCTGATGTTCGCGGCGATGGCGCTGACGCATTCGCGTGTGGTCGATATCGGCCTGCCGATCATCTACGGCCTTCTCTCCGGCTACAGCGTGCTGCAGTACGCGTACACCAAGAATGGCTACCCAGCCGCCATGACGGGGCGCGCGATGGCGCTGATGAACATGGCGATGTTCCTGGGCGTGTCGTTGATGCAATGGACGACGGGCGTGGCCGCGTCGTGGGCGGTGGCGCATGGCGTCGAGCCGTTTCGCGCGGTGTTCCTCACGGTGGCGGGGATGCTGGCGGCGGGGACGCTCGCGTTCCTTGTGCTGCCGCGCGCGCATGAACGCTCTGATACTGCATCAGCCGTTCTTTGACCGAAGCACCACGCAGCACCTTCCGGTGCCGTCTTCTTTTTATGCGCCTCGTTTCGCCTTCTTTTTTGCGGGTGCGCGGGCTGGCGCTGCCGTCGACAGTTGGCGAATTTCGCGGCGCAATTCCCGCTCGAGTTCCTGCTCGGTCGGCAAATGCAACTGATAGCGGCTGGCGAAGATGTTGCGTTCCTGTTGCTCGCCCAAGGTGTACTTCACCACTGCATCGTTCTTGTCGGGGCACAGAATGACGCCCAATGTCGGGTTGTCGCCTTCGGTGCGACGCTCGCGATCGTAGTAGTTCACGTAGAACTGGATTTGCCCGAGGTCAGCGTGAGTCAGCTTGCCAACCTTGAGGTCGATCAGTACATAGCATTTCAGCACCGCGTGATAGAAAACCAGGTCGATATAGAAATGGTCGCCATCGATCGTGATGCGCTCCTGCCGTGACACGAATGCGAAGCCTTTGCCCAGCTCGAGAAGAAAGGTCTGCAGGTTGTCGATCAACGCCTGCTCCAACGCCGACTCCACGAGCCTCGGGGATTCGGGCAGCCCGAGGAATTCGATCACCACCGGGTCTTTCAATGCATCGAGAGGCTGTGTCACCTCCTGCCCGTGCGTTGCCAGCCGCATCAAGCCCTTCTTGTCCTTGCTCTTCGCCAGGCGGTCATACAACAGGCTCGCCGTCTGGCGCTGCAACTCGCGCACCGACCATGCATTTCGGATCGCCTCAATCTCATAGAAAGCGCGTGCTTCCAGCCGTGTCACGCGCAAGAGCTGTCGGTAGTGACTCCAGGAAAGAGAAGGATGCAGCGCACCGGGCAGCCAGTCCGGCTCGGTTGTCGATTTCCGAGACGGTGTCGCGGAAATCGGCTGCAGGGGCAACACTTGAGCCGCGGGAAATTTCCGAGGCATCGTCTCGGAAATCAATTGCGGGTAGTCAAGATAGAACTGCCGGAACGCCTCAAGGTTGTCCACCGAGTAGCCGCGACCGAATTCCGTGTTCAAGCGAGCGGACAGCTCGGCAAGTAGCTTTGCGCCATAGCCGGCGCGCCGCTGCCCGCGCTGTTCTTCCTCGACGATCTCGCGCCCGATCAACCAATTGGCGGCAACCTGCGTCGTGTTGACTGTCCGAGCTACACCCTCACGCGCGGCCTCCAGAATCTCGCGCACCCGCCCGAAAAGAGGGCGCGTGGAAGGTGCGGCCTTTGCGCGAGTTGGCGTCGTCGCGCGAACATGGGAGTTGTCGGAAGTTGGCAATGCAGCGCTCTGAGGGAGTTCTTCAGGAATTATGCAGGTGTGATAGACGACCGACAGACGGCCAGGGCGAGCCAGTTCCGGTGCCATCGCGCTCGTGATGCTCGTCCTGTGCGGGCAACGACGCGCTTCTATCATCGTGGCGATGAACCCTCGCATTCACAACGCGCTCACCCGCTGCCTTCACGCGATCGCCCTCGACAACACCTTCGGCTATTCCCCGAGCGCCGAGCAGAAAGCACAGCTCGATGCGCTGGCCGTTGAAATCCAGCCGCTGATCGACGCGCTCGCTGCCGAGCCCTACGCGGGCAAGGGGCTGGGTTGCGGCTACCTGGGCCATCGCGGCTATCGCACGCCGTGGGCCGGCATGATGTACCAGCTGCGAGGCAACCGCAGCGGCGACAGCCTGAGCTGGAAGGATCGCATCGAAGTCCTGTTCGACACGGCCGGCCTCGACGCCAGCGAGATGCTGGCCTGGACGCTGCAGGTGGACGACGACATCCTGCGCGACCATCTGCTGCTGCACATTGCAGCCGATCTCGCGATCGAAGGCGAGATGGCGCGCGTCGAGCAGGAGATCACGCCGCGCCTGCGCCCCGACATGGCCCATCGGGCCGACCGCGTGCTGCTGATGGAATACGCGCGTCGTGGCGATGTCGATAACTTTCTGCGCAAGCACAAGAAATCCGAACAGCGCAAGGAACGCCACACGCTGCTCGATGCGCGCGAGTTGCTGGTCGAGCAGGTGGCCGCGCGGCAAGGCCTCGATGCGGCACTGCGCCTGTGCGAAGAGACCAAGGGCTTCGGCGACAGCTATCGCGAAACGGCCATGCGCACCTATGCGGCCACGGTGAATGTGGCAGCGATGCGCGCATGGATCGCGGCGCACGCGACGCTCTTCGCATCGACACCGGGCTTGGAAGAAGAACTGCTGGTGAAGGCCTATGCCAAGGGGCCGCGACCCGATGGCATCGACAGCAACGACGGCAGCGATCCCTTCGACGAACTGTTCGCCAGGGTCGATGCGCTCGACAAGTCGCTGCGCCACGGGGCGGCCCGCTTGCGCGATGCGCTGCTGCTCGACCTGGGCATGGCCGTGGGGCCGGGCGCGCGCCGGCTGCTGTGCCGAAAGAAGATCGGCAATGCGTCGATCAAGCGCGAGCTTGATGGTTAGACGCGCGCACCTCAGGCCCCGTCGCCGAGACGCGCCCGCACTTCGCGGCGGCTCAACTGGCGCTTGGCTGCGGCATAGACATACGGTTGTCCGTACATCGCCTGATTGCTGGACACACCAAAGGCTGGCCGGCCACAGGCGCTGGAGTTCGTCACCCAACACCGCCGCAGCACGTCGTAGCGCTTCTCCCAGACCCCCGGCGCCTTCATCGGCGGCGAAGGTGCAAGCGTGACTTCAAACCAGTCGCCATTCACGCAATGCCATTGGGTGACCTGGTCAATCACGTGGAAGGATGCATGCGCCTTCTTGCCACGCCGCTCGGCACTCTCGCCCCGAGCCCACTGCAGCGCTTGAGCAAGACGGCGGTTGGGCAGCAGGATGCCCGTGCCCGGGTGCACGAACAACGCCACATGTGGGGCTTCGTGCAACGGCGCGCGACTGCCGTCGCTCCACCAGCGCGATCGCACCCACACCTCGCCGTCGCGCATCACCGCCTCGCGTTCGACGAACTGATCGATGTGCTCGAAGATGTGCGCCTGCACCGTGCTGCGACGGTCGATGCCGCTGCAGAGTTCCGCATACACCTTGTCCCACGGCCGGTGCACCTGCTTGTGCAGCCAGCGCTTGAGCGGCGCGAGGTTCTCGTTGAGCCACTTCCTGTGCTTGTAGCCGCGCCTCATGCCCAGGTGCGAGCCCGCCTCCTTGCTGTTGCGCCAGATGCGCCCATCGCCCTGCACGCGCCAACCGGTTCGCGGCCGCTCGACGATGACCTTGTCCATATCGTCACGCATCGTCGCCCCTCCCCACCAGGCTGCGTGCAGCCTTCTGCAAAGCCACCTTCTGCGCACGCCGTTCCGCACGGTGCGTGCGCAGATGGCGCCCTGCGCCCTGGCTCGATTCGCGGCGTGCCATCGCGGCCACCACGGGATTGCGAGGTGCCGTTGCCGGCACCGAAAAGTAAAACCGGCCCAGACGCTTCTCGTCGTCGCGGGCCTTCCGTTGAGCACTCATGTGCGCACACTCCAAAAACAAAAAGGCCCCGGCGAATGGCTGCGCGGGGCCTTTGTCGATGGGCCTCGGCGGATGCGTGGATGCACATCCGGCCGGGGCGGTCGGTGTGCGGGTCAGGTGTTCAGAAAACGGTTCATTGATGTGTGTTGTCGCCCGGGAGGTTGGTCGTCGCCAGGCGAGGAGAGAAAAACTGTTGCTGAAAAACGAAGGGCGGATTGTGGCGAGCGCGCATGCGATGCGCAAGCACTCCACCCAGCGCTGTGGCGCAAAGCCGACGCGCAACAAATCCGTCGACGGGTGCGAATCCAAACGCGAACAGGCGCCGTATTCGATTCAAGCGCATCGCGCCCCCGAGCTGTTGGCGGTTTCCACAGACACCTCAAGAACCATTCTTTCCAGGAGCCTTCAATGAAAAAACTCATGATTGCAGTCGGCGTTTCGGTCCTGCTCGGCGCTTGCGCGGGCGGCATGGGCATGAGCGGCAGCGGCATGTCGTCGAACCCGATGGTCGGCGGCGCCGCGATGTACCCGACGAAGGACATCGTCGACAACGCCGTGAACTCGAAGGACCACACCACGCTGGTCGCCGCCGTCAAGGCCGCAGGCCTGGTCGATACGCTCAAGAGCCCGGGCCCGTTCACCGTGTTCGCGCCGACCAACGAAGCCTTCGCCGCACTGCCGGCCGGCACGGTCGACACGCTGCTCAAGCCCGAGAACAAGCCCACGCTGACCAAGGTGCTGACGTACCACGTGGTGCCCGGCCGCATGGACGGCCCGGCGCTGATGAGCGCGATCAACGCAGGCGGTGGCAAGGCCGTGCTGAAGACCGCCAGCGGCGGCACGCTGACCGCGACGATGAGCGGCGGCAACGTGTGGGTGACCGACGCCAAGGGCGGCACCGCGATGGTGACGATTGCCAACGTGTACCAGTCGAACGGCGTGATCCACGTGGTCAACAAGGTGCTGCTGCCGGGTTGATCTTTCTGCAGCGCGGCAACGGCGCGGCGGGCCTTCATCAGGTCCGCTGCGCCGCGTCCGCTTCGTCGCGCAGCCATTGCGCGAAGTCGAGCGCGTCGCGGTTGTTCGCAGCGCGCTTCGAAGTTTCGACGAAGTAGGCGCGACGCGATGCGGCGCCCTCGCCCAGCGGTGCCACCAGCCGGCCTTCGCGCACCAGCTCGCGCAGCAGCGGCAACCGGCCGATCACCACGCCCTGGCCCGCCACGGCGGCCGCCACCGCATCGGCGTATTGCGTGAAGCGCAGCGTGCTCTTCATGCGCAGGTCGTCCAGCCCCATCACCTTGAGCCAGGGTTCCCAATCGACAGTGGGGGCTTCGCTGTGGTCCGGGTATTCGACGGTCAGCAGCGTGAAGTTGGCAAGGTCCGACGGCTTGCGCAGGGTTGCAGCGAGTTGCGGCGAGCACAGCGGCACCACCGATTCCTCGAACAGCGCCGGGCCGACACCACGGCCGATGGGCGCGAAGCGTACCGCCAGGTCGATGCGGCTGCTTTCCAGGTCGAGCACGTCGAGCGTGGCCGACACGCGCACATCGACCTGCGGGTGCGTGCCGGTGAAGCGCGCCAGCTTGGGAATGAGCCACAGCGATGCAAAGCCCGGCGTGGTGGTGATCGCCACCTGGCGCGGCGCGGAGCTGGCACGCACGCGCGCCGTGGCATCGCGCAGGCGCTCCAGACTGTCGGTCACGGCCCTTTGCATGACGCCGCCCGCTTCGGTGAGCGACAGCGCGCGATGGTGGCGCTCGAACAGCGGCACGCCCAGGCTGGCTTCGAGCTGCTGCATCTGCCGGCTCACGGCCGATTGCGTCAGGTGCAACTCGCCGGCCGCCAGCGTGAAACTGAGCCGCCGCGCAGCCGCCTCGAAACTGCGCAGCAGTTCGAGCGGTGGCAGTTCGCCACCCACGGCGCCAAGGGCTTTCGCATTCTCTGGATGCATGCAACGAGTTCCAAATGACCGCGTGTAAAGGAGGAGCCGGCTCACTATATTCATTCGTATCACGAATGCAATGGAGCTTGTCATGAGCACCCGGAACCCCTCTTCCCGTTTTCACCTCAGCCTGCAGACCCGGTCCATCTTTGCGGTGCCCGATGGTGCCGGCGTGGGCATCGAATGCCGCAGCGGCTCGGTCTGGGTCACGCTCGACCGCGATCCGCGCGACATCGTGCTGACACCCGGCGAGCGCTTCGAGGGCACCGAGCACCGGCGCGTGCTGGTGTCGGCGCTGGAATCCTCGTGCATCACCGTGTCCGATGCACAACCGGCTGCAATGCCGCTGCCCAAGCCCGTGCGCCAGTGGTCGCCTTGGCGACTTCTGCCCCACGGGTTGTCCCCGGCTTGACCTGAGTGCCACCGGCATCGACCCTCGATGCCATGGACTTGCCGAAACTGAATGCCGCCGTTGTGACGGGCGGCTTTTTGCTTTGGGCGCACGATTGACGCTGTTTTCTTTTTGAGAAGGACATGAACATGGCAGAGGCATACATCGTGGCCGCCGCACGCACGGCGGGCGGGCGGCGTGGCGGCAAGCTCGCGGGCTGGCATCCCGCGGATCTGGCGGCGCAGGTGATCGATGCGCTGGTGGCGCGCAGCGGCATCGACCCTGCGGCGGTGGAAGACGTGATCCTCGGCTGCGTGAGCCAGGTCGGCGAGCAGGCGACCAACATCGCGCGCAACGCGGTGCTGGCGTCGAAGCTGCCTGAATCGGTGCCGGGCACTTCGGTCGACCGGCAGTGCGGCTCGTCGCAGCAGGCGCTGCATTTCGCGGCGCAGGCCGTGATGTCGGGCAGCATGGACGCGGTGATCGCAGGCGGCGTCGAGAGCATGACGCGCGTGCCGATGTTCACGCCCAACGTGCTGCCGGCCAAGGCCGGCCTGGGCACCTACATGAGCCCGGCGATGAAGAAGCGCTACCCCGGCGTGGAGTTCAGCCAGTTCACCGGCGCCGAGATGATCGCGCGCAACTACGGCATCGAGAAGGACATGCTCGATCGCTACGCGCTCGAAAGCCACCACCGCGCCATCGCTGCGAGCCGCGTGGGTGCGTTCAACGAAGAGATCGTGCCCATCGAGATCCTGCTGGCCGACGGCACGGGCACGGGCGAGCAGCACACGGTGGACGAAGGCATCCGCTTCGATGCAACGCTGGAAGGCATCGCGGGCGTCAAGCTGATTGCCGAGGGCGGACGCTGCACCGCCGCCACAGCGAGCCAGATCTGCGATGGCGCGAGCGGCGTGCTGGTGGTGAACGAACGCGGCCTGAAGGCGCTGGGCGCAAAGCCCCTTGCGCGCATCCACCACATGAGCGTGATGGGGCACGACCCGATCATCATGCTGGAGGCACCGCTGCCCGCCACGCAGCGCGCGTTGAAGAAGGCCGGCATGCGCATCGAGGACATCGACCTCTACGAAGTCAACGAAGCCTTCGCGCCCGTGCCCATCGCATGGCTGCAGGCGCTGGGTGCCGACCCGGCGCGGCTCAACGTGAACGGCGGCGCGATCGCGCTGGGCCATCCGCTGGGCGCCTCGGGCACCAAGCTCATGACCACGCTGATCCACGCACTGGGCCAGCGCGGCAAGCGCTACGGCCTGCAGACCATGTGCGAAGGCGGCGGCATGGCCAACGTGACCATCGTCGAAAGGCTCTGATGACCACGCCGCAATACGTCCTCTACGAACTGGCCGACGGCATCGCCACGCTCACGCTGAACCTGCCGGCCAAGCTCAACCCGATCGCGCATGGGCTGCAGGTCGAGCTGAAGGAAACGCTGGAGCGCATCCGCGACGACCACGCGGTGCGCGCCGTGATCCTGACCGGCGCCGGCAAGGCCTTCTGCGTGGGCGCCGACCTGAGCGCGATGGCGCCCAACGAAGCGGGCAAGTCGCTCGGCACGCAAGCGGCCGAAAACATGCAGACGCTCAGCAACCCGCTGATCGAAACGCTGCGCACACTGCCGATTCCGGTGGTGGCTGCCGTCAACGGACCAGCGGCCGGCGCGGGCGTCGGCCTGGCGCTCGCAGCGGACGTGACGATCGCGGCGCGCAGCGCCTACTTCTACCTGCCCTTCCTGCCCAAGCTGGGCATCGTGCCGGACCTGGGCTGCACCTGGGCCATTCCGCGCCGCGCCGGCAGGGCGCGCGCCATGGGCATGGCGCTGCTCGACGAGCGTGTGGGGGCCGGGCGTGCCGTGCAATGGGGACTGATCTGGGCCTGCGTGGACGACGAGCAACTGCTCGAAGAAGCCCGCAGGATCGCGCAGCGCCTGGCGAGCCTGCCGGCGCACGCGGTGGTGGAGGCCCGCGAAGCCTTCGAGGCCTCGGAACGCCACACGCTGAAGGAGCAGTTGCACTACGAGAGCGAGCGACAGCGCGAGCTGATCGACCGCCCGAGCTTTCGCGAAGGCGTGAGCGCGTTCATGCAGAAGCGCCCGCCGGTTTTCGAGAGCCGCTGAACGGGACTCAACGCGACGGATCGCGGGGTCAATGCGGGCGCGAATTGACCTCGTCGGCGCCGATCAATTCAGCTACCAGCACGGCGTCGGGGCCATCGAGAAAGTACTCCGTTGCGAGCGGTGCACGCAGTCGCATGAACTTGTCTTCACCGACCTGCATGGTGTGGCCCGCGCCCATCTCGGCGCCGCTGTCGATCAGGTAGCGCAGGACATTGCCGAACACATCGAAGTACTTCTGGCCTTCGTGGTGGCCCTCGGCCAGCGCGGCGAAATCGGGATGGCCGAAGTGATGCGCGCCATAGGTGCGCATCCAGACGCCCTGCACGCCTTCGACCTCGTACTTGACGAAGCCGCAGTACAGGGCCGGCAGGTCGAAGTGCCGCAGCAGTTCGATGCTGTCGCCTTCGTTCTCGGCGTCGAACACGCCGGCCGGCAACGAGGTGCGGGCCGATTCGTTCAGCACCGCCAGCGCACCGAGGCGGGCCAGTGCGCCGGCCACGGTCGCGAGGGCCACGTACTGTTCGAGCACCGAGGCCTCGTAGCCCGCGTAGTAGAGGATGACGTGGCTGCGGTGCGCGCGAACCCGGGCCTTGAGTTCTTGCGGATAGTGCGCTGGCGCGACGCAAACCTCGACCGATTCGCCCGGCATCGGCGCGTCGAAGCCGACCATCCGTACCACGTGTTTCTTCCAGCCCGCCAGCGCAAGAAAGGTGCCGGCTTCTTCCGCGATCTCGCAGCGCGCGTCGCCGGTGGAGGGGTGGTAGGCGCGCAATGCCTGCGCGAATGCAGCGACATCGATGGCCAGCGCATCCGCGAACACGACCGTCAGCGCAATAGGGTCCTCGAGGTCGGGGTTGGCCACCAGCGCACCGGCATCGCCTGGTTCGTCCGTGCGGCCAAAGAAACGGGAAAAGATGCTCACGCGCGGACTCCTGAAAAGTTGTGTGTCTGTTGCCCAGGGGAATGGCGCGGCTCCGGTTGCGCGCCATGCGCGCACGCCCTCGTGCGCAGCGTGCAGAAACGAACTGTAATCGCGCGGGATCGATCGATCGGCCATTGGCCTGCGGCTGGCGATTGCGCCAGAATGGCCCTCCCGCGAAGCGTTGCCGCCATGCGCCCTGGATGCCCCCAGGGCGATGACCGTCGCGCCACAGCACGGAGATTGCCCAATGAGCACCGCCATCCTCAACGCCTTCTACGCCCAGTCGGGCGGTGTCACCTCGGTCATCAACGCGTCGGCCTGCGGCGTGATCGAAACGGCGCGCCGGCACCCTGACCGCATCGGCAGGCTCTACGCCGGGCGCAACGGCATCATCGGTGCGCTGACCGAGGAGCTGATCGACACCGGCGCCGAATCGGCGGAAGCCATTGCTGCATTGCGCTCCACGCCCTCCGGCGCGTTCGGCTCGTGCCGCTACAAGCTCAAGTCGCTCGAGAAGAACCGGCGCGAGTACGAGCGGCTGATCGAGGTGTTCAAGGCACACGGCATCGGCTATTTCTTCTACAACGGCGGCGGCGATTCGGCCGACACCTGCTTCAAGGTGAGCCAGTTGTCGCAGTCGCTGGGCTATCCGCTGCAGGCGATCCATGTGCCCAAGACCATCGACAACGACCTGCCGCTGACCGACTGCTGCCCCGGTTTCGGCTCGGTCGCGAAGTACGTGGCGGTGTCCACGCTGGAAGCCTCGTTCGACGTGCGCTCGATGGCGGCCACCTCGACCAAGGTGTTCGTGCTCGAAGTGATGGGGCGGCATGCGGGCTGGATCGCGGCAGCCGGTGGGCTGGCGGCCGACCACGGCATTCCGGTGGTGGTGCTGTTCCCCGAGATCGAATTCGACAAGCCGCGCTTCATCGCGCGCGTCGACGAGTTGGTGAAGCAGCACGGCTACTGCTCGGTGGTGGTGTCCGAAGGCTGCCATCACCCCGACGGCACCTTCCTGGCCGAGCAGGGCACCCGCGATGCCTTCGGCCATGCGCAGCTTGGCGGCGCGGCGCCGGTGGTGGCGCAGATGGTCAAGGACGCGCTGGGCCACAAGTTCCACTGGGCCGTGGCCGACTATCTGCAACGGGCCGCGCGCCACATCGCCTCGGCCACCGACGTGAAGCAGGCCTACGAGCTGGGCCAGCGCGCGGTGGAGCTGGCACTCGAAGGCCGCAACGCGGTGATGCCGACCATCGAGCGCATCTCCGATGTGCCGTATGCCTATCGCCTGGGCAGCGCGCCGCTCGAATCGGTGGCGAATGTCGAGAAGCCGATGCCGCGCGATTTCATCTCGGACGACGGCTACGGCATCACCGAGAAGTGCAGGCGCTACCTGCTGCCGCTGATCGAAGGCGAGGACTATCCCGCCTACCGCGATGGTCTGCCGGTCTACGTGACGCTGCAGAACGTGGCGGTGGCGAAGAAGCTGCCGGCTTTCAAGATCGCGTGATGACAACGACCGCTGCGATCATCGACACCACGCGCTGCCCGCTGTGCGGCGAGTTGAACCGCTGCGCGATGGAGATCGAGCGCGAGACGGGCCAGGTGCAGCCGCCCTGCTGGTGCATGCAGGCCGACTTCAGCAATGCGCCGCTGACCAATCTGCCGGAGACCATGCGGGGCATGTCCTGCATCTGTGCCCGCTGTGCCGCGGGCGCCGCGCCCGCTCAGGACTGACCAGTCCCCTGCGACTGCGACTGGGTCTGCACCTGTTGATCGGGGGCAGGCTGCTGCTCGACGGGCTCGGGGGCTGGCGCCACCACGTCGCTGGCCATCACCATCGTCGGCGCGGAGCCGTACCGCTGCCCGGTGATCACGCCATGGATGAACTGCAGCTTGCCCACTGCCGCGCGCGGCAGCACGAAGGGGTAGTAGTCGGGCTGACCCATGCTGCGCGACAGCTCGTTCAGCACGTTGGTCAGCAGCACCCAGCCGTTGATGAAGTCAAGGAATTTCGCGGCATCTGGATGCTCGGGCTGCCAGAGGTCATCGACGGTGAAGAGGTCGCTCGCCAGCTCCACGGTGGTGGCATCGACACCGAAGCTCATCGCAGTGTCGGCCGTGTCGGCCATGTGCAGGTAGTGGGCCCAGGTCTCTGCCCAGTCTTCCCACGGATGCGTGCTGGCATAGCTGCTGACGAAGCGATCGGCCCAGTCGGGTGGCGGTCCCTGCTCATAGTGCGTCTGCAGTGCGGCGGCGTAGTCGGCACGGTCGTCGCCGAAGAGCGCGCGGAAGTCGTCGATCCACGGCGTGGGCAGCACCAGCAGGTCCCAGTAGTAGTGGCCGATCTCGTGGCGGAAGTGGCCGAGCAGTGTGCGGTAGGGCTCGCGCATTTCGGCGCGGATGCGCTCGCGCACGGCGTCCTCGGCTTCTTCCGCGTTGAGGGTGATCACGCCGTGCTCGTGGCCCGTCATCACGTGCGGGCCGCCCGGCATGTTGCTGAGGAAGTCGAAAGCCAGGCCGTGCACCGGGTCGGCATGGCGGCTCACCACCGGCAGGCCGAGCGCGAGCAGTTGCGAGATCAATCGGCGCTTGGCGGTTTCGAGCTTGCGCCAGAGTTCGCCGTTGCTCTCCACCGAGAGATCGGGAATGGTGCGCGTGACGCTGCATGCCAGGCAGTAGCCGGGCGCCAGGCCCTGGGTGTCGACGGGAATCGTCTCGCCCTCGCGCGGCGCCGGCACCATCCAGCTGCAGGCGGCGGGGGTCATGAGGTTGGCGCAGCGGCGGTACGTGGGGCCGTGCGGATCGCCGAAGACGGTGAAGGTGTCGGGCAGCGCGCCTCCGTCCACGGCCGGTGCGAGCGGCATGACGCCGAGGCGATCGATCACGTAGCCCAGGGGCGTGTGGCAGGCCAGGCATTCGCTGTTGCGCAGGAACACGGGGCGGCCGCACTGGCAGCGGTAGGCACGGCTGACGGTCGGCGCGGCAAGCTCGGTCGCGAGCGTGGGCGCGGCCTCCGGCTCGGTGTTGCCGGCGGGACCGTCGAGCGGGCCGTTGGCTTGTTCGTTCAATGGAGAGTCCATGTCGTTGTACGGCGCTTGACGCGAAGGGGACAGCCGCTGCATTGTGCGACCGCCCGATGCGCCCTTCGCCGCGCAAACACCGATATGCTTGTAGGACGACGGACCCCGAGACATTCCGCCGCCCCATGACCTCCCCACAGACATCCGAAGCCGCGATCACGCCGGCCCCGCCTTCCATCGGCACGCTGCGCCAGCGCTATGGCGAACGCTATCGCTGGTACCTGCTGCTGTCGGTGATGGTGGGGACGATGGCATCGATCATGTCCTCGACCATCGTGAACGTGGCGATCCCCGGCATGAGCCATCACTTCTCGCTCGGGCAGGAGCGCGCGCAATGGGTGAGTTCGGGCTTCATGGTGGCGATGACGGTGTCGATGCTCACCACGCCCTGGCTGCTGTCGCGCTACGGCTACCGGCGCACCTATGTGGGCACGATGTTGCTGCTTCTGCTGGGCGGCATCGTGGGCGGGCTGGCCAACAACTTTTCTCTGGTGCTGTTCGCGCGCGTGGCCGAAGGGCTGGCGGCGGGCGTGGTGCAGCCCATTCCGGCCATCATCATCCTGCGCGCCTTCGAGCCGCACGAGCAGGGGCGCGCGAGCGGCATCTTCGGCATGGGCGTGGTGCTGGCGCCGGCCATCGGGCCGAGCATCGGCGGCGTGCTGGTCGATCTGTTCGGCTGGCGCTCGATCTTCTTCATGGTGGTGCCGTTCTGCCTGGCCTCGCTGTGGCTGGCCTACAAGTTCGTGCCGACCACGGCGCCCGGTGGCGTGGCAGCCGTGCGCGGCGGCGGGCTCGACGGGCGCGGACTGGCGCTGGGCACGGTCGGCACGCTGTGTCTGCTGAACGGGCTGGTCGAGTTGCGCGGCGATTCGCCCCTGCAGGCAGCCCTGCTGCTGGCCGGCGCGCTGGCGGCTTTCTCGGCCTTCGTGTGGTGGCAACGGCGGCTCGCGGCCTCGGGCGGCACGCCGCTGATGAACCTCGCGCTGTTCCAGTACCGGCAGTTCGCGATGGGCAGCGTGGTGGCGTTCATCTACGGCACGGCGCTGTTCGGCTCGACCTACCTGCTGCCGGTGTACATGCAGGTCGGGCTGCACCTGTCGGCCTCGCATGTGGGCACGATCCTGCTGCCGGCGGGCATCGTGCTGGCGGTGACCATCGCGGGCGTGGGCCGGCTGGCCGACCGGCATCCGACCTGGGTGCTGGTCACCATCGGACTCGTGCTGCTGGCCACCTCGTTCACGCTGATGATGCTGCTGCGGCTCGACAGCGCGCTCTGGCTGCTGGTGGCCTTCGCGATCATCGGGCGCATCGGGTTGGGGTTCATCCTGCCGTCGCTCAACCTCGGCTCGATGCGGCCGCTGGCCAAGCCGCTGATTCCGCAGGGCGCGAGCGCCATCAACTTCGTGCGCATGCTGGGCGGGGCTGCCGGCGTGAGCCTGTGCGCCATCGTGCTGGAGTGGCGGCTTGCAGCGCATGGCGATTCGCTCGCCAACCCGATGAGCAGCCCGGCGCGGCTGGCGGCGTTCGACGAAGTGTTCGCGATGCTGGCGGGGCTGTGTGCGCTGGCCGTCTGTGCCGCGTGGCAACTGCGCGAAAGCCCAAAGAGGACGGCGCGCAACACGGGGTAAACCACCGCCGGTGGGGAGGGTCGCTTTCGCATTCAATTGTTATCAGTTGTATCGATATCGCGAAACGGGTTCCCCATGCACCGCAGAAATTTTCTTGCCGCCTCGGCTGCGGCCATGGCCGGGCTCAGCCCCTTGTCGTCCGCCATTGCCGCGGAGAGTGGCGTGAGCGATGGCGAAATCGTGCTCGGCCACACCGGCATCCTGAGCGGCCCGCTCGGGGCGCCGATCAAGGTGGTGATGGCTGGCGCAGGGCTGGCCTTCGACGCGGTCAACGCACAGGGCGGGCTGTCGGGCCGCAAGATCAAGCTGGTCTCGCTGGACGACGAGCTGGTGCCCGAGAAGGCCGTTGCCAATTACGAGAAGCTGCTGGGCGAGCACCATGCGTTCGCCTTCTTCGGCTGCGTGGGTTCGGGCACCACCGCCGCGGCGGCCAAGGTGCTGAACCAGAGCGGCGCGCCGATGGTGGGCGGCTATGCGGTGTCGGACTCGGCGCGCGACAAGGTCAACGGCTCGGGGTACTTCGTGCGTGCCACCTTCGCGCGTGAAGCGCAGGCGCTGGTGCAACACCTGACGACCATCGGCGTGTCGCGCATCGGCGTGGCGTACCTTGACAACCCGGGCGGCGCCGAAGTGGCCAAGCTCGTCGAGTCGGCGTTGACCGCGCTGCAACTGAAGCCGGCGGCGGCCGTGCCGGTGAAGGGCGACGGCTCGACCAACGAGGCCGCCGGCAAGGCGCTCGCGGACAGCAAGGCGCAGGCGGTGATCATGTACCTGGGCGGCGGCATCGGCGGCGAGGTGATGAAGAGCGCGTGGGCGGCGGGCGGCCGCCAGATGTTCTACGGCATGTCGATCGTGCCGGGCGACGTCACGGCCAAGCTGGTGGGCGACAAGACCAGCGGGCTGGCCATCTCGCAGATCGTTCCGTACCCGTGGAGCGAGGTCGATGCGGTGGCGCGCGACTACCGCCAACTGGCCGAGCGCGCCAAGGTCGACGTGGGCTACCTGAGCTATGAGGGCTATGTCAATGCGCTGGTAATGATCGAGGCGCTGCGCCGCACGGGCCGCGAACTGACGCGCACGAAGCTGCACGCCACGCTCAAGGCCATGAAGCTGCGCGTGGGCAACATGGAGATCGACTTCACCGGCGCCAGCAACACGGGCTCGCGCTTCATCGAGATGGTGCGGGTGACCAAGGAAGGCAAGTTCCTGCGCTGAAGCGCTGCAGCGCGAAAAGGTCGGATAAGCGGCATCGGCGGCGGGGGCCTGCGGGAATCGCGGTCTAATCGCTGCCATGTGCCAATTGCTAGGGATGAACTGCAACACGCCGACCGATGTGACCTTCAGCTTCACGGGGTTCGCGCAGCGCGGCGGCCGCACGGACCATCACGCCGACGGCTGGGGCATCGCGTTCTTTGAAGACCGCGGGCTGCGCCACTTCGTCGATCACCAGCCGGCGTGCGAATCGCCGGTGGCGGAGCTGATCCGGCGCTACCCGATCCAGAGCCGCAACGTCATTGCGCACATCCGCAAGGCGACGCAGGGCGAGGTCAATCTGCAGAACTGCCACCCCTTCGTGCGCGAGCTGTGGGGCCGCTACTGGGTGTTTGCCCACAACGGCGACCTGAAGGATTTCCGCCCGCGCCTGCACGGCAACTTTCACCCGGTCGGCAACACCGACAGCGAACATGCCTTCTGCTGGCTGATGCAGGAGCTGGCCAAGTCGCATGCGGGCGTGCCGAGCGTCGAAGAGTTGACGCTCACGCTGCGCGAACTGGCGCCGCAGCTTGCGAGCCACGGCACTTTCAACTTCATGCTGTCCAACGGTCAGGCGCTGTGGGCGCATGCCTCGACGAACCTCTGGTACGTGGAGCGCCAGCACCCCTTCGTCACCGCGCAACTCTCCGACGAAGACCTGGCGATCGACTTCGCGCAACACACCACGCCCACCGACCGCGTGGCCGTGGTCGTGACCGCGCCACTGACCACCAACGAGACCTGGACACCCTTTGCACCGGGCGAACTGCTTGTGTTCGTGGACGGGCAGCGCTCCACCCCCTGAAGATCGCATGTAGCCTTTTTGGCTGACACATTTTTGCAACAGTGCAAGAAAGTATCAGCGGTTCGACGCAAACAGAGAACAATAACGGTTCTCATTTGCATCTTACGAACCGTCCATGTCCGTCCCCTTCTTCCATCTCCGGCCCACCGTGGCCGCGTCGCTGCTCGCCCTCAACGCCCTGACGGCCATGGCGCAAACACCGCCGGCCGAGCCGGCAGCGGCATCGAGCGGCACGCTGTCCACCGTCACCGTGGAAGCCAGCGCCGACGCATCGGCCGAAGGCCTGACCAAGCCTTACGCAGGCGGCCAGGTGGCACGGGGCGGCCGGGTCGGCATCCTGGGCAACCAGGACATGATGAGCACGCCGTTCTCGAGCACCAGCTACACGAATGAGCTGATCCAGAACCAGCAGGCCCGCAGCGTGGCCGACGTGCTGCAGAACGATCCGACGGTGCGCGTGGCGCGCGGCTTCGGCAACTTCCAGGAGTCGTATTTCATCCGCGGCTTCATCGTCAACTCCGACGACATCGCCTACAACGGCCTCTACGGCCTGCTCCCACGCCAGTACATCTCGTCCGAGCTCTTCGAGCGCGTGGAAGTGTTCCGCGGCGCGAGCGCGTTCCTGAACGGTGCCACGCCCACGGGCGGTGGCATCGGCGGCAACATCAACCTGCTGCCCAAGCGCGCGCCGAACGATCCGCTCACCCAGGTCACGGTCGGCACCGCCAGCGGTTCGCAGTCTTATGTCGCGACCGACATCGCGCGCCGCTTCGGCCCCGACCAGAGCCTGGGCGTGCGCCTGAACGCCGCGCATCGCGATGGCGGAACGGCCGTGGATGGCGAAGGCGTCAAACTCGACGTGCTGTCGGTCGGCCTCGACTGGCGCAGCCGCGACGCGCGCATTTCGGCCGACATCGGCCATCAGGAGCACCGCCTGCGCAACACGCGTCCCAATGTGACGCTGGGCAGCGGCGTCACCGTGGTGCCGAAGGCGCCCGACAACGACACGAACTTCTCGCAGCCCTGGACCTATTCCTACGAACGCGACACCTTCGGCTCCGTGCGCGGCGAGTACGACATCACGCCCGACATCACCGCCTGGGCCGCAGCCGGCGCACGCAGCAGCTACGAGAACAATTCGCTCGCTGGCCCCACGGTATCCAACGGATCGACCGGCGCTTTCACCACCAGCCGCTTCGACAACACGCGCGAAGACCGGGTCAAGACGGCCGAGCTCGGCCTGCGCGGAAAGCTGCGCACCGGCAGCGTCGGCCACGAGTGGGTGATCGGCTATTCCTATTTCGATCTTCAGAAGAAGAACGCCTACGGCCTGGGGCTGGGCACCGGCGGCACGCTCAACAGCAACATCTACTACCCGCGCGGCTACCTCCAGCCGGCGCTGACCTATCTGGGCAACGACCTCGCCAACCCGGCGCTCAACGGCACGACGACACTCAAGAGCCTGGCGATCGGCGACACGCTGTCGTTCATGGACGACCGCCTGCGCCTGACGCTCGGCGTGCGCCGCCAGACGCTCGAGACCAGCGATATCAGCTACCGGATCGTGAGCAACGGCAAGCAGACTGCCGCCGGCGGCACCATCACCTCCTACGACCAGAGCCGCACGAGCCCGATGGCAGGCATCGTGTTCAAGGCCAGCAACGAGCTGTCGGTCTATGCGAACTACATCGAAGGACTGGCGCAGGGCGACACCGCGCCCGCGCAGTCCGGCGGCCAGCCGGTGCTCAACGCCGGCCAGCAATTGCGCCCCTATGTGTCCAAGCAGAAGGAAATCGGCATCAAGTACGACGCCGGCCAAGTGGGCGGAACCCTTGCCCTGTTCTCCACCGAGAAGCCACGCGCCTACATCGAGAACAACTACTTCTCTTCAGCCGGCAAGGACCGCCATCAAGGCGCCGAACTCAGCGTCTTCGGCCAGGTCACCAAAGGCGTGCGCCTGCTCGGCGGCCTGACATTGCTGGACGCCAAGCAAAAGGACACCGGCAGCAGCACGACCGACGGCAAGCGCGTCATCGGCGTGCCCAAGGTGCAGGGCAGCATCGGCGTCGAGTGGGACGTGCCGGGCGTGCGGGGCCTCTCGCTCGACGGCCGCGTGGTGACGAGCGGATCGAGCTACGCGAACGCCACCAACACCCTGCGCGTGCCGGGCTGGACGCGCCTGGACCTGGGCGCGCGCTATGTGACCGAAGTGCGCGGCAAGCTGCTGACGCTGCGCGCGCGCATCGAGAACGTGGCCGACCGCAACTACTGGTCCTCGGTCGGCGGCTACCCTGGCTCCGGCTACCTGGTGCTGAGCGCGCCGCGCACCTTCACGGTGTCGGCGTCGATGGACTTCTGATGCCTTGAACCGGCCGGCGCTATGCGCCGGCCAGATGCGCTTCCAGCGCATCGATGAACATGGCCGGCACGTCGAAGCCGGTCTGTTCGGTGATTTCCTGGAAGCAGGTCGGGCTGGTCACGTTGATCTCGGTGACCGAGTCGCCGATCACGTCGAGCCCGATCAGCAGCAGCCCGCGCGGCGCGAGCACCCGGCCCACGGCTTCGGCGATCTCGCGGTTGCGCGCGGTCAGAGGCTGAGCCACGCCCTTGCCGCCGGCGGCCAGATTGCCGCGCACCTCGGTGCCCTGCGGAATGCGCGCCAGCACGAAGGGCGCCGGCTCGCCCGCGATGATCAGGATGCGCTTGTCGCCCTGCACCACCTCGGGCACGAAGCGCTGCACCATGATGGTCTCGGCGCCGTCCTTGTTGAGCGTCTCGACGATGGAGCCCAGGTTCAGCGCGTCCTGCTTCACCCGGAAGATGCCCATGCCGCCCATGCCGTCGAGCGGCTTCAGGATGATGTCGCCGTGCTCCGCATGAAAGTCGCGCACGGCCTGCGCGCTGCGCGTGACCAGCGTCGGCGTGACGAACTGCGGAAACTCCATGATCGCCAGCTTTTCGGGGTGGTCGCGCAACGCGCGCGGCGAATTGACCACGTGCGCGCCTTCGCGCTCGGCCTGCTGCAGCAGGTGTGTCGAGTAGATGTACTCGGCATCGAAAGGCGGGTCCTTGCGCATGAGCACCGCATCGAAGTCCTTCAGCGCCTTCGACTCCGTGATGTCGACGTGGTACCAATTCTTGCTGTCGCCGGTCAGCGTGATCTGCTGCACCACGGCCGTGACCAAGCCGCCCGACTTCCACTGGATGTCCTGCGGCAGGCACGCCGCGATGCGGTGACCGCGGCGCTGCGCCTCGCGCATCATCGAGAAGGTCGTGTCCTTGTAGATTTTGAACTGATCGAGCGGGTCGGCAACGAAGAGGATGTTTTTCATCAGGCGTTCTTTCCGGCGCCGGGAGCGGCGGCCACGTGTGTGTCTGGCGCGATGTTGCCGGAAGCGGCGATGCCCTTGCCGACCGGGGCCTTTTCCGCAAGGGATGCGCGCCCGATGTGCTGCACGGCGAGCGCGATGGCACCGGCCACCACGCCCCAGAATGCCGAGCCGATGCCCACGAGCGTGACGCCTGACAGCGTGACCAGGAAGGTGATCAGCGCCGCCTCGCGGTGCGACTCGTCGCGCACCGCTGCGGCCAGCCCGCCGCCGATGGTGCCCAGCAATGCCAGCCCTGCGATGCACGCAACCAGTTCCTTCGGGAAGGCCGTGAGCAGCCCCGTGACCGCCGCGCCAAAGAGCCCGATCACCACGTAGAGGGCGCCGCAGCTCACGGCCGCGGTGTAGCGTCGCGCCGGGTCTTCATGGGCTTCGCGGCCCATGCACATGGCGGCTGTGATCGCGCTCAGGTTCAGCGCGAACGCGCCGAAAGGCGCGAGCACCAGCGTCGCAAGGCCGCTGATGGTGATGAGCTTGCTGACCGGCAGGTCGCTGTACCCACTCGCGCGGATCGCAGCCACACCCGGCAGGTTCTGCGAGGCCATGGTCACGACAAACAACGGCAGCGACAGGCTGACGATGGCCTGCCAGCTGAAGACCGGCATCGTGAACACCGGCCAGGTGAGCGTGAAGTGCACGGAGGACCACGCCAGCTGGCCGCGCGCCGCCACGAAGACGATGGCCACGAGCAGCGTCAGCGGCACCGCGTAGCGCGGCACGAACCGCTTGGCGACGAGGTAGGTGCCGAGCATCAGCAGCACCAATGGCAACGCGGTCTGCGCCGCGGTGAAGGCCGACAGGCCGAAGCGCGCGAGCACGCCGGCAAGCAATGCGGAGGCAATCGCCATCGGGATCTTGTTCATCACCCGCTCGAACCATCCGGTGGCGCCCGCGAGCACGATCAGCACCGCGCACACGATGAATGCGCCCACCGCCTCGCCCATGCCGTAGCCCATGCCGGCAACAGCCAGCACCGCCGCGCCGGGCGTGCTCCAGGCAATCATCACGGGCTTCTTCCACCAGAGCGAGGGCAGCGCCGAAGCCAGCCCCATGCCGATGCCCAGTGCCCACATCCAGGAAGCCGCCATCTCCGGCGTGGCGCCGAAGGCCTGCGCGGCCTGGAACACGATGGCCACCGAACTCGTGAAACCCACGAGCACGGCGACGAAGCCCGCGGTGAAAGCCGAAAGGCTCAGGTCTTTGAAGAACGACATCCGGCGATTGTGCCGCCGCCGTCAGATCTCGATCTTCGAGCCCAGTTCGACCACCGCATTGTTCGGCAACCCCAGGAACGCAGCCGCCCCGCTCGCGTTGTGGTGCATCTGCGCGAACAGCTTCTCGCGCCACGGCGCCATGCCGCTGCCGAGCGTCGGGATCACGACGTCGCGCGACAGGAAGTAGCTGGTCGTCATCGGCTCCAGCTGGCAGCCGCGCATGCGCGCATGTTCGAGCGCACGCGGCAGATCGATGTCGTTCTTGAAGCCGTAGTGCACCATGATCTGCCAGCAATGGTGACCGAGCGCCTCGATCTCGATGCGCTTGTCCATCGGGATCCAGGGCACCTCGTGGTTGCGCACGGTGACGAACATGTTCTGCTCGTGCAGCACCTTGTTGTGCTTCAGGTTGTGCAGCAGCGCGTTGGGCACCGTGCCGGGCTCAGCCGTGAGAAACACCGCAGTGCCGTCGACGCGCGCCGGCGGGCTCACGAACACCGAGGCAAGAAAGGACTTCAGGTCGATCGCATCGGCGTGCTGCGCCTCGCCCATCAGGCGCCGGCCTTCCTTCCAGGTGATCATCAGCGTGAACACGAAGCCGCCGATCATCAGCGGGAACCAGCCGCCCTCGAACAGCTTGAGCAGGTTCGACGCGAAGAACAGGAAGTCGACCACGAAGAAGACCGCGGTCGATGCGATGCACAGTGCCAACGGCAGCTTCCACGCGTAGCGGATCACGAAGAAGGTCAGGATCGTGGTGATCAGCATGTCGGTGGTCACCGCAATGCCGTAGGCCGCGGCCAGGCTGCTCGAGGTGCGGAACATCACGACCGCCAGCACGATGGCCACGAACAGGCCCCAGTTGACCAAAGGAATGTAGATCTGCCCCGCCGTGCGCACGCTGGTGTGCTCGATGTTCAGGCGCGGCAGGTAGCCCAGCTGGATGACCTGGCGTGTGACGCTGAACGCTCCGGTGATGAGCGCCTGCGACGCGATCACCGTGGACGCCGTGGCCAGCATCACCAGCGGTATCAGTGCCCATTCGGGCGCCATCATGAAGAAGGGGTTCTTCACGGCCTCGGGGTTCTCCAGCAGCAGCGCGCCCTGGCCGAGGTAGTTGAGCGTCAGGGCCGGCATGACGACCGAGAACCACGCGATGCGGATCGGTTGCTTGCCGAAGTGGCCCAGGTCGGCATACAGCGCCTCGGCCCCGGTCACGCACAGCACCATGGCACCGAGCAGGATGAAGCTCGTTCCCGGGTTGCTCCAGATGAACTTCAGCGCATACCAGGGGTTCAGCGCCTTGATGATTTCAGGGTGGTGCAGGATCTGCCACACGCCCAGCACCGCGATCGCTGCGAACCACGCCAGCGTGATCGGGCCGAAGAATTTGCCGATGCCCGCGGTGCCGCGCTTTTGCACCGCGAACAGGCAGAACAGCACGACCAGGGTGATCGGGATCACGTAGTGCGTGAAGTGCGGCGACACCACCTCCAGGCCCTCGACCGCCGACAGCACCGAGATCGCCGGGGTGATGACCCCGTCGCCATAGAAGAGCGATGTGCCGAAGATGCCGACCACCAGCAGCAGATGGCGCAGCCTGGGCTTGTCGGCCACCGCCCGCGAGGCCAGAGCGAGCATGGCGACCAGGCCGCCCTCGCCTTCGTTGTCGGCCCGCAGCACCAGCACCACGTACTTGATGGAGACGATGACGGTCAATGTCCAGAAGAACATCGAAAGGATGCCGTAGACGTTTTCGACCGTGAACGGCACATGGCCGTGGCCGAACACTTCCTTGACCGCATACAGCACGCTGGTGCCGATGTCGCCATAGACAACGCCGATGGCGCCGACGATCAGGCCGGCTGAGAGAGATTTGGGGGCTGACACGAAGTCGATGGAAAAGGGCTGGCTGCTTGATCGACGCGTCAGACACGCCGGGGACCTATGGCAGCGGACTCTCGCCCGCCACGCATCCCCTCCGCCCTTTTGTTTCCTTTGATGTGGGGCCGCTATTTTGCCGTTGCGCGCCGCCGCCGCAACGTGCCCCTTCAATCATTCGTAGATTTCAGCGTCCGGATCGGTCGCTTCCATCTCGTAGCTGGCCGCCACCATGGCCAGCCGGCCGACCACGCCATACATGTAGAAGCGGTTCGGCGCGCTCGCGCCGGGCTTGGCGCCAGGCTGCGGCATGTGCGCGCTCTCGGAAAAAGCCAGCGGCACGAAGCTGGCGTCGGGCAGCTTGAGGTTTTCGTCGGCGGCGCGCTCGGCATGCACGCGGTAGAAGCCGCCGACCACGTAGCGGTCCATCATGTAGACGACCGGCTCGGCCACGCCGTTGTGCACGCGCTCGTTGGTGAGCACGCCTTCCTGGACGATCAGCTCGGTCGGCTCGCGCAGGTCCCTGCCGGCGCCGGTCTTCGCGGCAGAGGACGTGCTGGTACGCGACTTGCCGATCAGCGTCTCGACGTCCTTGGCGTCGCGCACGGTGATCACGCCCGGGCTGCCGCTGCCGCTGTGGCCGCCCTTGACGACCACGAAGGGCTTCTCGTTGATGCCGTATTCCTTGTACTTGCGGCGCACCTTGGTCAGCACCGCGTCGACATGGCTGGTCAGCACGTCGATGCCACGGCCCTCGGCCACGTCGACGCCTTCGGCGCGCGCGTAGATCGGGTTGATGAGCCAGGGGTCGATGCCCAGCAGCTTGCCGAAGCGCTTGGACAGCTCTTCATAGCTGTGCAGATGGTTGCTCTTGCGGCGCACCGACCAGCCTGCATGCAGCGGCGGCAGCAGGTACTGCTCGTGGAGATCCTCGAGGATGCCGGGCGTTCCTGCAGAAAGCTCGTTGTTGAGAAGAATCGTGCAGGGATCGAAGTTCTTCAGGCCCAGGCGACGCTTGCTGCGCACCACCGGCTCCAGCGTCACGGTGTCACCGTTCGGCAACTCGATCTTCTTGGGCGACTTGATCGCCGGATCGATCGAGCCAACGCGCACATTGAGCCCCGCCATGTGGAAGATACGCACGAGTTGCGCGACGTTGGCGAGATAAAAGGTGTTTTTCGAGTGGTTTTCCGGAATGACGAGCAGGTTGCGCGCCTCCGGACAGATCTTCTCGATGGCCGCCTGCGCGGCCTGCACCGCCAGCGGCAGCATCTCTTTGGTGAGGTTGTTCCAGCCACCCGGGAACAGATTGGTGTCGACCGGCGCCAGCTTGAAGCCCGCGTTGCGGATGTCGACGGCGCTGTAGAACGGCGGCGTGTGCTCCATCCATTCGAGCCGGAACCAGCGCTCGATGGCTGGCATCGAGTCGAGTACCCGCTGCTCCAGTTCGTTGATCGGGCCGGTCAGGGCAGTGACGAGATGCGGAACCATGCGGCGGCCTTCTTGGATTTGTACTTAGAGGTGGAGCGGAATTGTAGGATTTGGGGGTGGCCGCCCCAATGACAAGACCGAAGGGGCGCGCATCAGGTCCGCACTTCGCCTTGACCGAGCACCACATACTTGAGCGACGTCAGCCCTTCGATGCCGACCGGGCCGCGCGCGTGGAACTTGTCGGTGCTGATGCCGATTTCAGCGCCCAGCCCGAACTCGAAGCCATCGGCGAAGCGTGTGCTCGCATTGACCATGACGCTGGCCGAATCGACCTCGCGCAAAAAGCGCTGCGCATGCACATGGTCGCGCGTGACGATGGCATCGGTGTGGTGGCTCGAATAGCGGTTGATGTGCGCGATGGCTTCATCGACGCCAGCCACGACCTTGATGCTGATGACGGCGGCGAGATATTCCTCGGACCAGTCGGACTCGACCGCATCGATCACCCGGGCCTTCGGATCGAGCGCAGCGTCGGCACGCAGGATGGCGGCCGCCGCCGGATCGCAGCGCATTTCCACGCCCTTGGCCGCGAAGATGGCGGCGATCTCGGGCAGGAAATCATCGGCCACAGAAGCCGACACCAGCAGGCCTTCGGCGGCGTTGCAAGGGCTGTACTTCTGGGTCTTGGCGTTGTCGACGATGCGCAGCGCCATGTCGAACTCGGCCGTGTCGTCCACGTAGACATGGCAGTTGCCGTCCAGGTGCTTGATGACCGGCACCTTGGCGTCGCGGCTGATGCGCTCGATCAGGCCCTTGCCACCGCGCGGAATGATCACGTCTACGAACTCGGGCATGGCGATGAGCTGGCCCACCGCCTCGCGGTCGGTGGTCTGCACCAGTTGCACCGCCTCGACCGGCAGGCCGGCTTCGGCCAGTGCCTCGGACACCAGCAGCGCCAGCGCCTTGTTCGACTCGATGGCTTCCGAGCCGCCGCGCAGGATGGCGGCGTTGCCGCTCTTGATCGCGAGGCTCGCAGCCTCGATGGTCACGTTGGGACGGCTCTCGTAGATCATGCCGAAGACGCCGATCGGCACGCGCATCTGGCCCACGCGGATGCCGCTGGGCTGCTGCTTCATGCCGATGATTTCGCCGATCACATCGGCCATGCCGGCCAGCTGCTCGCAGCCGAGGGCGACGGTCTCGATGACCTTGGGCGTGAGCTTGAGCCGGTCGACCATCGGCGCCGAGAGGCCGGCGGCGGTGGCGCGCTCCAGGTCTTTCTGATTGGCGACGGACAGCACCGGGCCGGCGTCGCGCAGGCGCCGGGCCAGCGCCTTCAATGCTCTGTTTTTGGTAGCTGCATCCGCACGGGCCATGAGGAAAGCAGCGGCTTTGGCTTGCAGACCCAGGGTCTGCATGTGCTCGCTGACGTTGAACGCATTCATGTCGGCATTTTCCCACGCCGACCTGTGGCCCGGCTGACAGAGGCTTTTTGGCGCCTCCAGCCGCCAGGATCAGGCGCGGCGCGTGCCAACCGGTGCGCTGCTGCAGGCACGGCACAGCATCAGCGCCAGCCGCTGCAAAGCCTGCCAGCCGCTGGCGGGCCAGTCGGGCTGCTTCAACCCCTTGCAGATGCCGTCCACCAGGTGCGCGGCGCGCAGCAGCCGGGTCAGCATGCGGTCGTCCAGCCGCGGCAACACGCGCTCGAAGGCACGCTCGCGCGGGCCCCAGATGCGGTTTTCGCGCAGCGCCATCGGCAGCGGGCGGCCAGAAGCCATGGCGTCTTTCACGCGCTTCAGGGCGCGGATGTCTTCGGCAATCGTGTAGTGCACCAGCACTTCGGCCTCGCCCTCGGCCTGCAGGCCGTCGAGCATGCGCGCCACGCGCTGCGGGTTGCCGGCGAGCACGGCTTCGGAGAGTTTGAAGACGTCGTAGCGCGCCACGTTGTTGACCGCGCCCTCGACCTGCTCCCAGCTCAATTCGCCGGCCGGATGCAGCAGCGCGAGCTTCTGGATTTCCTGGTGCGCGGCCAGCAGATTGCCTTCGACGCGGTCGGCAAAGAACTGCAGCGTGCGCTGGCCTTCGTCGCCGGGCATCACGCGCTGGCCCTGCAGCCCGAGGCGCTGCGCGATCCATTGCGGCAGCGCCGCGCGCTCGATGGGGTCGACCTGGATGCTCACGCCGTTGTTCTCGAGCGCCGAGAACCACGCGCCGGTGCGCGTGGCCTTGTCCAGGCGCGGCAGCATCACCAGCGTGAGCGTGCTGTCGTTGCCGGGCGCGCCTTCGGCCATCTGCTGCAAGGCGATGCTGCCGTCCTTGCCGGGCTTGCCCGAGGGAATGCGGATCTCGACGATCTGCTTGTCGGCGAACAGCGAGAGCGAGCCGCCCGCCGCAAGCACGGCGCTCCAGTCGAAATGCGCGCCGGCCACGGTGTAGGAGCTGCGCTCGGTGTAGCCCTGCGTACGCGCGGCGGCGCGAATGGCATCGGCCGCTTCCTGCGCGAGCAGGGGCTCGTCGCCGTGGATCGTGTAGAGCGGCTTCAGGCCCTTCTGCAGGTGGGCACCGAGTTGGGCACTGGCAAGTTGCATGGAATCGCGAGGGCCGTGGCCTAGAGTTCTTTCACGGCCGCCAGGCGGCGCATCACCTGTTGGGCGATGTCGGCCTGCATGTCGCGGAACAGCAGTTCGGCTTCGCCTTCCTTGGCCAGCGCATTGGTTTCGTTGTAGCTCAGGTCGCGCGTCTGCGAGACCTCGGAGGCCGGCAGCAGGTCCTTGCCGCCTGGCGTGTGCAGCCGGAAGCGAACGCGCAGGCGCAGTTGCAGCTCGCGCAGCAGGCCCTGCGAATTGGTCGAGATGATCAGGCGGTCGCGGTCTTCACCGAGGATTTCAAGCACCGCATCGGCTGTCTTGGCTTCCTCGGGCGTCACCAGCGTCACGGTGCCCGTGGCCCGGAACTCGCGCCGAAGCTGGTTGATCATGGCCGTGTTGCCCGTCAACGACAGCGTCTTGAACGCGAAGACCGGCGCCTTGCGCAGCTCGAAGCCGCAGCCGGCCAAACCCAGGGAGGCACCCGCCACCGTGAGGCCGAGGAGAAAGCCGCGGCGCGGCAGCGAGACATTGCGTGTGTTCATGCTTGAGTCGTTCAAAGGACCACATTGACCAGACGGCCGGGAACCACGATCACGCGCTTGGGCGGCGCGCCTTCGGCGAAATTGACGAAGTCGTCGCAGGCGAGCGCCAGCTTCTCGATCTCGTCCTTGGAGGCGCCGGCGGGCACGAGCAACTTGCCGCGCAGCTTGCCGTTGACCTGCAGCATCAGCTCGATCTCGTCCTGCTGGAGCGCGCCGACGTCGACCGTCGGCCAGGCCGCATCGAGCAGGCCGCCGAAGGTCTTGTCGTAGCCGAGTTCGTTCCAGAGTTGCTGGGCGATGTGCGGCGTGGCCGGATACAGGCAGCGCAGCAGGATGCCGAAGCCCTCGCGCAGCGCGGCCGCATCGCCCCTGCTGCCATCGGGCTTGAAGCCTTCGAGCGCATTGAGCAGCTTCATCGCGCCCGACACCACCGTGTTGTATTGCATGCGCTGGTAGTCGTAGTCGACCTGGCGCAGCACCGTGTGCACCTCGCGGCGCAGCGCCTGGGCGGACTTGCCGAAGGTCTGGCCACCGGCCGGCACGGGCTGGACATCCGCCTGTGCCGCGCCGAAATTCCATACCCGGCGCAGGAAGCGGTAGCTGCCTTCCACGGCCGCGTCGTTCCACTCGAGCGTGGCTTCCGGCGGCGCGGTGAACATGGTGTACAGGCGTGCGGTGTCGGCGCCGTACTTCTCGATCAGGTCCTGCGGATCGACGCCGTTGCGTTCGCTCTTGCCCATCTTGCCGACGCCGCCGTACTCGACCTTCGTGCCGTCGGCGGTGGTGCCGCCGGTGATGCGGCCCTGCGCGTCGAGCACCGTCGTGACTTCGGTGGGCGGAAAGTAGTCCTTGCCGCCCTTTTCGTTGCGCTTGTAGAAGATGTGGTTGAGCACCATGCCCTGCGTCAGCAGCTTGCTGAAGGGCTCGTCGGCCTTCACCAGGCCCAAGTCGCGCATCACCTTGGTCCAGAAACGCGCGTACAGCAAATGCAGGATGGCGTGCTCGATGCCGCCGATGTACTGGTCCATCGGCATCCAGTAGTCGGCGCCGCCGGCCACCATGGCTTCGTCGTTCTTCGGGTCGCAATAGCGCATGAAGTACCACGACGAATCCACGAAGGTGTCCATGGTGTCGGTCTCGCGCCGCGCGGGCTTGCCGCAGACGGGGCAGACGACACCGGCGTGGAAGCCTTCATGCTTGTTCAGCGGATTGCCCGAGCCATCGGGCACGCAGTCGGTGGGCAGCACCACCGGCAGGTCTTTCTCGGGCACCGGCACCGCGCCGTGTTCATCGCAATGGATGATCGGGATCGGCGTGCCCCAGTAGCGCTGGCGGCTCACGCCCCAGTCGCGCAGGCGCCAGGTGGTCTGCAGCTCGCCCAGGCCCTTCTGGCCCAGCGCATGCGCCACGGCGGCCACGGCCTCCTTGTAGGTCATGCCGCTGAAGTTGTCGGAATTGATGGTCACGCCGCGTTGCTTGTCGCCGTACCAGTCCTGCCACTTGTGATAGTCGAAGTGCGGCTCGTCGTCGACCAGCACGACCTGGATGATCTCGATGCCGTACTTGTTGGCGAAGGCGAAGTCGCGCTCGTCGTGCGCGGGCACGCCCATCACGGCGCCGTCGCCGTAGCCGATCAGCACGTAGTTGCCGACCCACACGGGCACCTGCTCCTCGGTGATCGGGTGCGTCACGGTCAGGCCGGTAGGCACGCCCTTTTTCTCTTGCGTGGCGAGTTCAGCCTCGGTGGTGCCACCGTTCTTGCACTCTTCGATGAAGGCCGCGACCTTGGGGTCGCGCGTGGCGGCGTGCGCGGCCAGCGGGTGCTCGGGGGCCACGGCGCAAAAGGTCACGCCCATGATGGTGTCGGCACGCGTCGTGAAGACGTACATGCGGCCGTCCTGGATCAGCTTGCCGTCGGCACCCTTGATGTCATGGGGGAAGGCGAAGCGCAGGCCTTCGCTCTTGCCGATCCAGTTTTCCTGCATCAGCTTGACGCGCTCGGGCCAGCCCGGCAGCTTGTGCTGGGTGTGCTCGAGCAGTTCTTCGGCGTAGTCGCTGATCTTCAGGTAGTAGCCCGGGATCTCGCGGCGCTCGACCGTGGCGCCGGTGCGCCAGCCCTTGCCGTCGATCACCTGCTCGTTGGCCAGCACGGTCTGGTCGACCGGGTCCCAGTTCACGACCTGGGTCTTGCGGTAGGCAATGCCCTTTTCGAGCATCTTCAGGAACAGCCACTGGTTCCACTTGTAGTAGCTCGGATCGCAGGTGGCGATCTCGCGGCTCCAGTCGATGGCCAGGCCCATGGCCTGGAGCTGGCCCTTCATGTAGGCGATGTTCTCGTAGGTCCACTTGGCGGGAGGCACGCCGTTCTTGAGCGCCGCGTTCTCGGCCGGCAGGCCGAAGGCGTCCCAGCCCATGGGCATCAGCACGTTGTAGCCGCTCATGCGCAGGTAGCGCGTGAGCATGTCGTTGATCGTGTAGTTGCGCACATGGCCCATGTGCAGCTTGCCGCTCGGGTACGGCAGCATCGAGCAGGCGTAGTACTTCTTGCGGCTCGCGTCTTCGGTGACGCGATAGGCATCGGCGGCGCTCCATTGCGCCTGGGCAGCGGACTCGACGTCGCTGGGTTTGTAGCTGGGGTTCATGTCGGCTCGGCAAGAGCCCGGCGCGGGGTGGCCGGGGAAGGCGGATTATCGCGCCCGGGCGAAGCCCCGGCCCGCTGACCCTAGACTCGGGGCACGTAACCTGCATGTTGCGCGGGTAACTGCTTGCCCTTGGGCATGTTTTCGCACCGCCTGGAATGCCATGAAATTGCGCCTGAAACACCTCGCCCTGGGCCTTGCGGCCGCCGCCGGCCTCGCCGCCATGCCCCTGTGGGCCCAGCACAACGACAAGCCCCTGCGCATCGTCGTGCCCTTCGCTTCGGGCGGCGCGCAGGACGTGATCGCCCGTTACCTGGGCGCCAAGCTCACCGACAAGCTCGGCGCCCCCGTGATCATCGACAACAAGGCCGGCGCCGGCGGCATTGTGGCCGCCGATGCGGTGGCCAAGGCGACCGACGGGGCCACCGTGCTGCTGGCTACGGGCGGCGCCATCACCATCGCGCCCCATCTTCAAACCAAGCTGCCTTACGACCCGGTGCACGACCTGGTGCCCGTGGCACTGGTCGGCGACACGCCCATGACGGTGTCCGTGCGCAGCGAAAGCCCCTACAAGACGCTGGCCGACGTGCTGCGCGACGCCAAGGCCAAGCCGGGGCAAGTGACCTACGCCTCGACCGGCAACGGCACGGTGTCGCACCTGACGGGTGCGCTGCTGGCCCAGGCGAGCGGCGTGAACCTGCTGCACGTGCCCTACCGCGGCGCCGCGCCGGCGCTGACCGACCTGCTCGGCGGACAGGTGGCGCTGATCGTCACCAGCGTGGCGTCGATCGAGCCGATGGTCGTCAGCGGCAAGGCGCGCGTGCTCGGCACCTTCTCCCGTGTGGCCCTGCCCAGCATGGGCACGGCCCCGACCGTCGGCGACGCGACCGGCCTGCCCGGCATGGAAGTGCCAGTCTGGGTCGGCGTGATGGCGCCCGCGCGCATGCCGGCCGCGAGCGTCGAGAAACTCTCCGCCGCGCTGGTCGAGGTGTGCAACCTGCCGGAAACGAAACAGCGCTTTGCCCAACTGGGCGCGGTCAATACCTGCGGCAACGCGGCGGCGCTGGGCAAGGTGATCACCGAGGACAGCCAGCGCTGGGCCAAGGTGATCAAGCAGGGCAGCATCAAAGTTGACTGAGACCACGAAGAAGATTCCCCGGGTCGGCATCGCAGGCACCGGCGCCATTGCGCTGGCCAGTGCGGCCTGGTTGCGACACGCAGGCCACGCCGTCACGCTCTGGTCGCCGGGCGGCCAGGGCGCCGAGGCCCTGCGCACGCAGGCGCTGGAAGCCAGCGGCGTCCAGCCTTGCAACGTGACGGTCGAAGTGGCCGACGACCCGGCGCAGCTGTGCCGCGCCTCGGACGTGCTGCTGCTCGCCCTGCCCGTCAACGGCCACCGGCATGTGATGGATGCGCTGCTGCCCTTCATCCGCGACGGGCAGACGGTCATCGTCAGCTCGATGGCATCGCTGTCATCGCTCTATCTTTACGAAAGCGCCCGGCGCGCCGGCAAGCGGCTGACCGTCGCCAGTTTCGGCACGACCGTGCTGACCGCGCGCCGCGCATCCGGCACGCAGGTCAAGGTCATGACGCGGCGCAAGGCCGTGGGGGTGTCCGCCCTTCCGGGCGCGCACGTTGCGCAGGCAGTTGCGCTGTGCACCGAGTTGTTCGGCGACGGCTTCTTCGCGCAGGACAGCGCGCTCGCCAGCGCCCTGGCCAACGTCAATCCGCAATCGCACGGCCCGCTCGCGATCTTCAACTGGACGCGCATCGAGCGCGCCGAGAACTGGCCGCAGTACCACTGCATGACGCCGGGCGTGTCCCGCGCGATCGAGGCGCTGGACCTGGAGCGGCGTGCCGTGGCCCGGGCCTTCGGCATCGAGGTCGGCCCCATCGAGGAGCACTTCGCGCGCTCCTTCGGCACCGCATCCACGCGGCTCGAGGACATCGCGGCCGAACTGCACGCCAAGCGCGGCGGCCCGCCCGGGCCCGTCGACATCGACACCCGCTTCGTGACCGAGGACATGCCCTACGGCCTCGTGTTCATCGAGGCGCTGGGCGCCATCGCCGGCGTGCCGACGCCCGCCACGCGCACCATCGTGGACGCCGCCTCGCTGGTCAACGGCATCGACTTCCGGCGCGAGAACGACCTGCTGGCGCCGCTGGGCCTGGCGAACGAAACCGTCGCCGGGCTGCTCGGCCGCCTGTAGCTACAGCGCGGCGGGTGCCGGGAAGACCGGCTCGCCGAGATTGAGCATCAACCGGTTGGCCCAGGCGAACAGCGCCACCGAGTGGATCAGGTCGAGAATTTCCAGCTCGCTCAGCCCGACCTCCTTCAATTCGCGGACGTCCTCGGCCGACACCTTGTCCGGCTCGGCACCCAGCTTGACCGAGAACGCGACGATGGCCTTCTCGCGCGGCGTGGTGCCGGCGGACGTCGGCTCCTCGAACACCTGAGAAATCACGTCGTTGCGCTTGGCCAGTTGCTCGAAACGCTGCGCATGCACCGAGGCGCAATACACGCAGCCGTTGACGCGCGACTCCACCGTGGCGCCCAGCTCGCGCTCCGCGCGCGGCATGCCGCCCGGCGCGAACATGATCGCGTTGAAGGCGATCGAGCGCTGCAGCAATATCTCGGGCTGGTGCGCGAGCACCAGAAAGTACGGCGAGGTGCGCGCCTGCGGGCTCATCTCGTCCAGCGCCGCCAGTTGGGCCGGCGTGGCGGTGTCGACATTCACCGTGGCCAGCCATGGCTTCCATGTCAGCACCTCGTTGGTGAAGCCCTTGATGCGGATCGGGAGCGTCATGCCGACACCTCCGCCGCAGCCAGCGCCTGCAGGCCCGCGGCGACGCGGATCTGGTACGACAGGAACGCGATGAGCTGGCTCAGCGCCACGAGCGCCGGCGTCGACAGACCGCAGTCTGCGAGCGACTGGACCGCCGCCCTGTCCCCTTCGATGGGACGTTCGATCAACTTGCCGGTGAAGGCCAGCACCGCACCAAGGCGTGCATCCGCCGCCGGCTTTCCGCCGTCGACGGCGGCAATCACGGCGCTGTCCGCGCCCTCGGCCACGAGCCGTTCGCGATAGTGCGCGGCCAGGTTGCCGGCCTTCGACACGCGGCAGGCATGCAATGCGACGAGCAGGCGCTCGGCGACCGACAGGCCTTCGACCGTCGGAGCGAACATCGCGTCGTAGCTGCCCTGCGTCGCGGCGACGACCTTGTCGCGCTGACGGCGCAGCGCCCAGGTCGGCTGGTCCGGTGCCAAGGGCACGGCGGCGTCGAGCACATCGACGGCGAGAGATGAATCGGTGGTGTTTGTCATGAAGTTCAGTCTCGTTCGGACGGCGGCAGCGCGGGCACCCATTCGTCGCCGAACAGTTCCGGCTCGCTGTAGGCCTCGAGGTTGGCGTAGTGGTAGTCGAAGTCTTCGCGGTAGAACAGGCTGGCGATGCCTCTGGCCAGCCGCTTGGCACCTTCGCTGATGGCGGGGATGTCGCCCGACACCGTGCCGTGCGACAGCGCCGCCGGGTAGCAAAAACAATGGATGCGATCGAGCCCCGGGCACGCGCCCCGGACGCGCTGCTGGAACTCGAAGACCGGCCCGAGGTCGGGCGAGTCGGCCAGTTCCTGGTCTTCGTCGCCGGGGGCGGGCACGAAGCGGTCTTTCCAGGTCCGCACGTGCGACGCGATGCCGTCGAACTCGGGGCGATGGGCCCAATCGACCTTGAAGCCGGTCGAGACGATCAGGAAGTCGAACACGAAGTCGCCCTTGGGCGTCGACACGCGCATGGCCTCGCCCTCGGGCGTGACCGACAGGATCGGACAGCCGAAATTGAAGAAGGCGTTCGGATGAACCGACACCCGCAGCGTGCTGCCGTGCGGCGGCGGCACGTTCGCCACATTGATGTAGTGACGGATGCGCCACTTCAGTTCGTCGGGCAGGTCGTAGTGGCCCTGCGTGAGCCCCGGCACGCCGGCGCCCTTGCCCTTGTTGACGCGTGGCAGGTCGGGCCGGCGGATCAGCAGCTCGACACTGTGCGCGCCGGCTTCCAGCGCGGTGCCCGCGCTGTCCATGGCCGAGGAGCCCGCGCCGACCACGCCCACGCGCAGGCCGCGCAACTGGCCGTAATCCATCTCGTCGGAA
This sequence comes from Variovorax sp. PAMC26660, assembly GCF_014302995.1. Lineage (NCBI taxonomy): Bacteria > Pseudomonadati > Pseudomonadota > Betaproteobacteria > Burkholderiales > Comamonadaceae > Variovorax > Variovorax sp. PAMC26660. The sequence continues at coordinate 3,057,825 of NZ_CP060295.1, read as the reverse complement.
GAATGCGCCCATTTCGAGCGCGGCAGGGCATTCACGAAGGCGGGAATGGCCGGGCCGCCGAGACCGTCGCGGCCGGTGGCCAGGACGACGCGGCGCGCCAGCACGCTGCGCAGGCCCTCCGGCGTGCGCAGGTCGAGACGAACGGCCGTCGCATCGGGCAACGGATGCATGCCGGTGACGGTGGTGTCGTTGCGCACGTCCACGCCCATCACGCGGCGATACCAGACCAGGTAGTCCATCCACTGCAGGCGCGGGATCTTGTCCAGGGCCGTCCAGGCTTCGAGGCCGAACTGGGCCTCGAACCACGCGCGGAAGGTCAATGCCGGCAGGCCCAGCGCGGGGCCGGTCAGTTCCTTGGGCGAGCGCAGCGTCTCCATGCGGGCCGTGGTCGCCCACGGGCCTTCGCTGCCGGAGGGCGAACGGTCGAACACGATGGCGCGAATGCCCTGCTGCGCCAGCGCGACCGATGCGGCCAGACCAGCCTGCCCCCCACCGATGACGACCACGTCCAGTACCGCCTCGCCAGCGATCTGCCGCGCGGGCATCCATTGACGGCCAGGCCAGCCGAGGTATTCGAGGTCCTGGGCGAGCCGCGCTTCGAGCGCGGCGAGGGAAGAAGCGGAATCTGATGTCATTTTGAAAAGCGGAAGCGGCGCCCAGTGTAGAAAGCTTCGCGGGCCTTCAAGCCGCTTGCACGCCGGCAAGCCCGTATCACTGGCCCGGATTTCGCATGCCACAATGAATTCCGACCACAGGGGCAGGCATGGGCAGCAGCAATAGCAGCAACAGCGAATGGTGGCGTGGCGCGGTGATCTACCAGATCTATCCGCGCAGCTTCATGGACAGCAACGGCGACGGCATCGGCGACCTGCCCGGCATCACCGCCCGGCTCCACCACGTGGCCAGCCTCGGGGTCGACGCGATCTGGGTCTCGCCCTTCTTCCGCTCGCCCATGAAGGACTTCGGCTACGACGTGGCCGACTACCGCGCGGTCGACCCGATGTTCGGCACGCTGGCCGACTTCGACGCGATGCTGGCGCGCATGCATGCGCTGGGGCTGAAGCTCATCATCGACCAGGTGCTCTCGCACACCTCCGACCAACATGCGTGGTTCGTCGAAAGCCGCTCCAGCCGCGACAACCCCAAGGCCGACTGGTACGTCTGGGCCGACCCCAAGCCCGACGGCACGCCGCCCAGCAACTGGCTCTCGGTCTTCGGCGGCTCGGCCTGGCAATGGGATTCGCGCCGGCGCCAGTACTACCTGCACAGCTTTCTCACCGAACAGCCCGACCTCAACTTCCATTGCCCCGCCGTGCAGGACGCGCTGCTGGGCGAGGTGCGCTTCTGGTGCGAGCGCGGCGTCGACGGCTTTCGCTTCGACGCCTGCAACCACCAGTTCCACGACGCGCTGCTGCGCGACAACCCGCCCGCCTCGGTCGAATCGCAGGGCGAGGTCAGCACGGTGCGCGTCGACAACCCCTATGCAATGCAGCAGCACCTGCATGACAAGAGCCAGCCCGAGAACCTGGTGTTTCTCGAGCGCCTGCGTCAGTTGCTCGACGGGTTCGGCGCGGTGGCGCTGGGCGAGGTCGGCGACGAGAACGCGCCGCCCGTCATGGCGCAGTACACGGAACGCGGCAAACGCCTGCACCTGGCCTACAGCTTCAGCCTGCTGACCGCCGACCACAGCGCGAAGCACCTGCGCCATCAGGTCGAGGCGCTTGACCATGCCTTGGCGGCCACAGATGGCTGGGGCTGCTGGGCGGTGTCGAACCATGATGTGCCGCGCGTCGCCACGCGCTGGAGCGACGGAGCCCCCGCCGACACGCGGCGCGACCGGCTCTGGCTGACCCTGCTGCTCACGCTGCGCGGCAGCGCCAGCATCTACCAGGGCGAGGAGCTGGGCCTGCCCGAAGCCGAGGTGCCGTTCGAGCTGCTGCAAGACCCATACGGCCGCGCCTTCTGGCCCGAGTTCAAGGGGCGTGACGGTTGCCGCACGCCGATGCCCTGGACCACAGACGCGCCGAATGGCGGCTTCACCACCGGCACGCCATGGCTGCCGATGTTCGGCCCGCACCTGCCGCTGGCCGTCGAACGACAGGCCGGCGACGCCGCCTCGATGCTGGCCTTCAGCCAGGCACTGCTGCACTGGCGCCGCACGCAGCCGCTGCTGCGCACCGGTGACATCGTTTTTTTCGATGCGCCCGAGCCGCTGCTGCGGTTCGAGCGGCGCGATGGCAGCCAGTCGCTGCAGGCGATCTTCAACCTGGGGAGCGAGCCGGTGTCGATGCCCTTGCCCGATGGGCTGGTGCCGCTCGCCGGCCAACAACCGCTCGCATCAACCACCACAGTGCAGGCTGAAAGCGAAAGGCGCATGCTGGTGCTGGCGCCATACGGTGTCTTCCTCGGTGAACCTGCCGGCGAAGGACAAGTCTGATCACCATGCCCCAGAAGCTTCTGCTGCCCGAATCCGAAGTCCGCGCGCTGATGCGCGCCGAGCATGGTGATCCCTTCGCCGTGCTCGGCCCCCACGAGACGCGCGAAGGACTGGTGGTGCGCGCCCTGATGCCCGGCGCGCAGAGCGTGGCGGTGATGCATTCGCGCACCGGCTGGCCGCTGGCGATGCTCACGCGGCTGGAAGACTCCGACGTGTTCAGCGCGCTGGTGCCGGCGGCGGAGGCCCGGCTGGGCTATTCGTTCCAGGTCGACTGGGGCACGCACAGTTCGCGGCTGCAGGACCCGTACCGTTTTCCGTTCGTGCTCGGCGACACCGACGTGTGGTTGCTGGCCGAGGGCACGCATCTGCGGCCCTGGGAACGGCTGGGCGCGCATCTGCGCGAGATCGACGGCGTCAAGGGCGTGGCCTTCGCGGTCTGGGCGCCGAATGCGCGGCGGGTGTCGGTGGTCGGCGACTTCAACAACTGGGACGGCCGGCGCCACATGATGCGGCTGCGCCGCGAGTGCGGTGTGTGGGAAATCTTCGCGCCGCACGTGGCCACCGGCGACGCCTACGAGTTCGAGATTCTTTCCGCGCAGGGCGAGGTGCTGCGCAAGGCCGACCCCTTTGCCTTCTCGTCGCAAATGCGGCCCGATACCGCCTGTGTCGTGGCGCCGCTGCCCGCGCCGGTGGCCATGCCCGAGGGCCGCGCGCAGGCCAACGAACGCCATGCGCCGATCAGCATCTACGAGGTGCACCTGGGTTCGTGGCGCCGCAAGAACGGCCACGAATGGCTGGACTACCGCGAGCTGGCCGACACGCTGGTGCCGTATGCGCGGGACATGGGTTTCACGCACATCGAGCTGCTGCCGATCAGCGAGCATCCTTTCGACGGGTCGTGGGGTTACCAGCCGATCGGGCTGTATGCGCCGACCTCGCGCTTCGGCACGCCGGGCGACTTTCGCCATTTCGTCGAAGCCGCGCATGCGGCCGGACTGGGCGTGATCCTCGACTGGGTGCCCGCGCACTTTCCCACGGACGCGCACGGCCTGGGTCGCTTCGACGGCACGGCGCTGTACGAGTACGCCGATCCGCGCGAGGGTTTTCACAACGACTGGCAGACGCTGATCTTCAATTACGCGCGCACGGAGGTGCGCAACTACCTGGTCGGCAATGCGCTGTACTGGCTGGAGCGCTATGGCGTGGACGGCCTGCGGGTGGATGCGGTGGCATCGATGCTGTACCGCGACTACAGCCGCAAGGCAGGCGAGTGGATACCGAATTCGATCGGCGGGCGCGAGAACCTGGAAGCGATTGAATTCCTGCGCCGCATGAACCGCGTGGTGGGCACGGAGCGACCGGGCGCGGTGACGCTGGCCGAAGAGTCGACGAGTTTTCCGGGCGTGACGCGGCCGCCGGAAGACGGCGGTCTGGGCTTTCACTACAAGTGGAACATGGGCTGGATGAACGACACGCTGGCGTATGCGGGCACCGACCCGGTGTATCGCAAGCACCATCACCAGCAGATCACGTTCGGCCTGATGTACGCGCACACCGAGAACTTCGTGCTGCCGCTGTCGCACGACGAGGTGGTGCACGGCAAGGGCTCGATGATCGGGCGCATGCCGGGCGACGAGTGGCAGAAGTTCGCGGGCCTGCGCAACCTGTATGGCTATCTCTGGGCGTATCCGGGGAAGAAGCTGTTGTTCATGGGCGGCGAGTTCGCGCAGTTTTCCGAGTGGGATGCGGACCGTGGGCTGGACTGGCATCTGCTGGAACATGCACCGCATCAAGGGGTTCGGCGGCTGGTGCGCGACCTGAACAACGTGTACCGGCACTTTCCCGCGCTGCACGAGCTGGACAACGAGGCTGCGGGGTTCGAGTGGATCGTGCATGACGATGCGGACCAGTCGGTGTTTGCCTTTGTCCGGCGGGCGCGCGACGGGTCGTTCGTGATTGCGGTGTGCAACTTCACGCCTTTGCCTCGGCATTCGTATCGGCTGGGGGTTCCTGTGGCGGGGGCTTATCGCGAGATCATCAATACGGATAACGCTGTGTATGGCGGGAGCGGTGTCGGCAACGGGATCGTCGAGAGTTCTGCTGTGCCTTGGCATGGGAAGACGGACTCTGTGTCCGTGAGCGTGCCGCCGTTGGGGACTGTGATGTGGGTGTTGGTTTGAATTCGGGCGGCCCTTTTGTTCGGTCGACGGGGGCGCGGCGACGGGTGCTGCATGCCCGGTCGACCGACGTCACCGGCCCTTCGGGCTGCCCTGCGCTGCTCACGACAGGCGGGGTCTCGCCCAAACTCGCTTCGCTCAAACAAGGGCGAGCCCTGATCCGCCTGTCGCTGCGCTGCTCGGCGGTGCCTCAACGGCCGACCAGGCATGCAGCACCCGCCGCCGTGGGCACGGTGGTGTTCTGTTCCTCCGCGTTTGGGTCATGCTGAGTATTGGGACGCCCTTTCCGCTGGGGGCGTCGCCTTCGTCGAGCGGCGTCAACTTTGCGCTGGTTGCGCCTGGTGCGGAGGCTGTTGAACTCTGCCTCTTCGATGGGACGGGGGCGCATGAACAACAACGCCTGCGGCTGCCCGCGTGCACCGATGGGGTCTGGCATGGGCTGTTGCCCAGTGGGCGGGCGGGGCTGGTCTATGGCTATCGCGTTCAGGGTCCGTGGGCACCGCATGAGGGGCAACGCTTCAACCCTGCGAAGCTGCTGCTCGATCCGTATGCGCGGGAGATCGTGGGGCGCTATGACGGGAGCGCGCTGTTTCTGGGGCATGACCCTGCCCGGCCGGATCAGCGGGATGCGCGGGACAACGGAAGCGTCGCGCTCAAGGGGCGCGTGGTGGCGGCCACGGGCACGACGACGACACCACCGGGACACGCGCGCATCGCCGCCGGCGAGCGCGTGCTTTACGAGTTGCACGTTCGCGGCCAGACGCGGTTGCATCCGGGCGTGCCGGCTGCGCTGCGCGGCACCTATGCCGGCCTCGGCGAGCCTGCGGTGCTCGACCACCTGCAGCGCCTTGGCGTCACCACGCTGAGCCTCATGCCCGTGCAGCACCGCGCCGACGAGCAGCGGCTGCTGGCGATGGGCCTGAGCAACTACTGGGGCTACAACACCATCGGCTGGTTCGCGCCCGAGGTGCGCTACTGGAGCGGGCGCCCCGGCACCACGCCCGCGAGCGAATTCCGCGCGATGGCCGATGCGATGCATGCGCGCGGCATGGAGCTGGTGATCGACGTGGTCTACAACCACAGCGCCGAGAGCGACGAGGTCGGCCCCACACTCTCAATGCGTGGCATCGACAACGCCTTGTACTACCACCTGCGCGAAGACGACCGCGCGCTCTACGAAAACTGGGCCGGCACCGGCAACTGCCTGAACCTTGGCGAGCCCCGCGTGCTGCAGCTCGTGATGGACAGCCTGCGCTACTGGGCTTGCGAGATGGGCGTCGATGGCTTTCGCTTCGACCTTGCGCCGGTGCTGGGGCGCGGCGCGGCCACCGGCTTCGATCCGCGTGCGCCGTTCTTCGCGGCGATCGCGCAAGACCCGGTGTTGTCGCGCACGCTGCTGATCGCGGAGCCGTGGGACATCGGCCCCGGTGGCTATCGCCTCGGTGAATTCCCGCCGGGCTGGCTCGAATGGAACGACCGCTTCCGCGACACGCAGCGCGGCTTCTGGCTGCGGCAGGAGCATGACGACAAGGCAGACCTTGGCGACTTCGCGCACCGCTTCACGGCTTCGAGCGCGCAGTTCGCGCACCACGGCCGCGCGCCGACTGCCAGCATCAACTTCATCACCGCGCACGATGGCTTCACGCTGCGCGACCTCGTGAGTTTTGAAGAACGCCACAACCTCGCCAACGGCGAGAACAACCGCGATGGGCATGCCCACAACCTGAGCAACAACTGCGGCGTCGAAGGCGCAAGCGACGGCCCTGCGGTGCTCGCATTGCGTCTTCGTCTGCGGCGCGCGCTGCTGGCCACGCTGATGCTCTCGCAGGGCACGCCCATGCTGCTGGCGGGCGACGAACTGGGGCACAGCCAGCAGGGCAACAACAACGCCTATTGCCAGGACAACGAGACCACCTGGCTGGCATGGGTCGGCGCATCCGACCCGTCCGGCGACGCGGCACAGATGAGCGCCTTCGTGGCCCGGCTCGCGGCCCTGCGCCGTGAAGCGCCCGCCTTGCGCAGCACGCATTGGTGGCCCGCCGAACCACCGCCGGGAACAGCGCCCGGCATCCGCTGGCTTCGCCCCGATGGCGAGCCGATGACACCGGACGACTGGCGCCTGGGCACGACCCTTGCAATCCTCTTCGGGAATGCTGCAACGAGCGAGGGCGACAACGACAAACAGGGCGCATGGCTGGTGATGCTGAATGCGGGTGCGGAGACGGTGTCCTTCAACCTGCCGGCGGGTGCGTGGCACGGCTGCCTTGCCACCGATCCCGGGCTCGATGCGGGCGGCGCGCCACAGGCGCTCGATGGCACGGCACAAGTCCCCTTTTCGAGCCTCTTGATTGCAAGAACGTAGGAGCCAGCCTCACGCCGCGGTGCTAGTCTCGATGCAGAAACTCTGACGACGGATTCCAACGAACGAACGGAGACACAGGATGGACAAGCAGCACACCACGCAGGAACCCCTGCAGGCTCATCAACTGGTCCGCCGCACCATCGCCCTGGTGCTGGCCGGCGGCAGGGGCTCCCGCCTCAAGCAGCTGACCGACCGGCGCGCCAAGCCGGCCGTGTACTTCGGCGGCAAGTTCCGCATCATCGATTTCGCGCTGTCGAACTGCCTGAACTCCGGCATCCGGCGCATGGCGGTGGTCACGCAGTACAAGTCGCATTCGCTCATGCGCCATCTGCAGCGCGGCTGGAGCTTCCTGCGGGCCGAACTGAACGAAATGGTCGACGTGCTGCCCGCGCAACAGCGCGTGGGCGACGAGCACTGGTACCGCGGCACGGCCGACGCGGTGTTCCAGAACCTGGACATCATCCAGACCCGCTCCACCAAGCACGACTACGTGGTGGTGCTGGCCGGCGACCACATCTACAAGATGGACTACTCGATCATGGTGAAAGACCATGCCGAGCGCGGCCTGGGCTGCACGGTCGGCTGCATCGAGGTGCCGCGCATGGAAGCCACGGCCTTCGGCGTGATGGCCGTCGACGACGGGCGCCAGATCACGGCCTTCCTCGAAAAGCCGGCCGACCCGCCCGCCATGCCCGGCCACCCCGACCTGGCGCTGGCGAGCATGGGCATCTACGTGTTCGACTCCGAATACCTCTACCAGCTGCTGGAGGAAGACAGCGTCAACCCCGATTCGAGCCACGACTTCGGCAAGGACATCATTCCGCGGGCCGTGGCGCAGGGGCGTGCGCTGGCCCATCCCTTCACCATGTCGTGCGTCACGCGGGCTTCCCGCGGGCCGGGCGCCAAGGCCTACTGGCGGGACGTGGGCACGATTGATGCATTCTGGGCGGCCAACCTCGACCTGGCCTCGATCACCCCGGAGCTCGACATCTATGACACCGACTGGCCCATCTGGACCTACCAGCGGCAACTGCCACCGGCCAAGTTCGTGCTCGACCGCGAGGGCAAGCACGGCATGACGGTCAACACCATCGTGTCGGGCGGCTGCATCGTCTCGGGCTCCAAGGTCAGCAGCTCGGTGCTGTTCTCGGGCGTGCGCATCCATTCCTTCTGCGAGATCAACGAAGCCGTGCTGCTGCCCGACGTGGAAGTCGGCCGAGGCGCCCGGCTCAGCAAGGTGGTGATCGACCGCGCCTGTGTCATACCGGACGACATGGTGATCGGCGAGGACGCCGCAGCCGATGCCGCGCGCTTCGAGCGCACCGAAAACGGCGTGGTGCTGGTCACGCGCGAAATGCTCAAACGATTGGCAGCCTGAGGCCGCGACGACCCACGATGCGAATCCTCCAGGTCAGCGCCGAAATCTTTCCCCTGCTCAAGACCGGCGGCCTGGCGGACATCGCCGGCGCCCTGCCCATCGCGCTCATGGCCCAAGGGCAGGACGCGCGCGTGCTGCTGCCGGGCTTTCCGGCCATCGTGGCCGGCGTGCGCGATCTGGTCCCGCTGGCCGAATTCACGGCGCCGTGGGGCGATCGCTTTGGCTTGCGCGTCGGCCACATCGCCATCGACGGCGCGCCGCCGATCCCGGCCTATGTGATCGATGCACCGGCGCTCTATGACCGCCCCGGCAACCCCTACGAGGAAACGACGCGCCAGCCCTACAACGACAACCACCGCCGCTTCGCCCTGCTCGGCTGGGCTGCGGCACAACTCGCGCAGGGCCTGGACCCCGACTGGCAGCCCGAGGTGGTGCACGCCCACGACTGGCATGCGGCGTTGGCCCCCGCGTACCTTGCCTTCGCGCGGCAGGCCGGCCGGCCGCATGTGGGCAGCGTGTTCACCGTGCACAACTTGGCCTACCAGGGCGTGTTCGCGCCCTGGCACTTCGCCGAGCTGGGCCTGCCCGGTCCCGCTTTCCACATGAACGGACTCGAGTACCACGGGCAGGTGTCGTTCATGAAGGGCGGGCTCTACTTCGCCGACCGGTTGACCACGGTGAGCCCGACGTACGCGCTGGAGATCCAGACGCCCGAACAGGGCGTCGGGCTCGACGGGCTGCTGCGCCAGCGCAGCAGCGTGCTCAGCGGCATCCTCAACGCGGTCGACGACCAGGTCTGGAACCCCGCAACCGACGCCGCGCTGGTGCAGGGCTATCACACGCCCGAAGGGCGCCACATGGCGGGCAAGGCGCGCTGCAAGTCGGTGCTGCAGCACCAGCTCGGGCTGGCCGAGCGGCCGGATGCGCCGCTGTTCATCGTCGTGAGCCGACTTACCGAGCAGAAGGGCCTGCATCTGGTGCTTGGCGGCATCGACGCGCTGCTGGCACAGGGCGGCCAGTTGGCGCTGCTTGGCAGCGGTGAAGCATGGCTCGAAGAAGCCTTTCGCCAGCGCGCGGCGGCTGCGCCGCAGTCGGTCAGCGTCACCATCGGCTACGACGAGGCTCTTGCGCATCAGCTCTTCGGTGCCGGCGACGTGACGCTGGTGCCGTCGCTCTTCGAGCCCTGCGGCCTCACGCAGATGTACGGCCTGAAGTACGGCAGCCTGCCGCTGGTGCGCCGCGTCGGCGGGCTGGCCGACACGGTGGTCGACAGCACGCTGGAAGACATGGCCAGCGGCGAGGCCACCGGCTTTGTGTTCGACCATTTCGACGATGCCGACTACGCACGCGCCCTGCGCCGCGCCTTCGCGCTGTATGACCGCGCGCCCGACTGGCGCCGCGTGCGAGGCAATGCCATGCGGCGGCCGGCCGACTGGGGCACTGCGGCGGCGCAGTACATCGACGTTTATCGGCAGGCACTGGGATGACCGGTTGCCTTTCTGTTCGTCGCATTGTGTTTGGCGTGCGCTCTTCAGGGCACTGCTGTTCAGGGCGTCGCTCACGCCGACACGGTGCTCTTTTTCGCGAATGTCCCCCGCTTCGCTCCTCCTTTATTTCGCGAAAAAGAGCCCCGTATCGACGTGAGCGTTGGACAGAGCAGTCGTTGATCAGCGGTACACCAGCAGCGTGTCCATGTGCGAATGACGCCGGGTGCTCCCCGCAGCGAAATAAAGGAGGAGCGAAGCGGGGGACATTCGCACAGGGGAGCTCCCGGTGTCATTCGCACTCGCCCCGAATGAACCCGTCTTGAACAGCAGCGCCTGAAAACCCAAGCAGCCAGCAAACACCACTCACCCCGAGAACGCCCACCATGACGATCAAAGACTTCGCCTACGACCACCCCGACCGCGACGTCGCGGCCTTCAAGCGCGCCGTGGCCAACAAGCTGATCTACGCGGTCGGCAAGGACCCCGTCGCGGCCAGCCAGGACGACTGGCTCAACGCCACCTCGCAGGCCGTGCGCGACCAGTTGGTCGAGCGCTGGATGATGACCACGCGCGCCAACTACGCGCAGGACCTCAAGCGCGTCTACTACCTCTCGATGGAGTTCCTGATCGGGCGCACCTTCACCAATGCGCTGCTGGCCGTGGACCTGTTCGACACCGTGCGCGAGGCGCTGGCCGACTTCGGCGTCGACATGGACGCGCTGGCCGAGCGTGAGCCCGACGCGGCGCTGGGCAATGGTGGCCTGGGTCGGCTCGCTGCGTGTTTTCTCGATTCGATGGCCACGCTCGGCGTGCCTGGCATGGGTTACGGCATCCGCTACGAATACGGCATGTTCCGCCAGCGCATCGTCGATGGCCAGCAGGTCGAGACACCCGACTACTGGCTCACGCGCGGCAACCCGTGGGAGTTCCAGCGGCCCGAGGTCAACTACCGCGTGCGCTTCGGCGGCCATGTGCAAAAGCGCGAAGGCATCAACGCACCGTACGGCGCGGCCGACTGGGTCGACACGCACGACGTGCTGGCCGTGGCCTACGACACCATCATTCCGGGCTACGGCACGCAGGCCACCAACACGCTGCGGCTGTGGTCGGCGCGCGCCACCGAAGAGATCGACCTGTCGGCCTTCAATCGCGGCAACTACATGGGCGCGGTGGAAAGCAAGAACCAGTCGGAGAACGTCTCGCGCGTGCTCTACCCCGACGACTCCACGCCCTCGGGTCGCGAGCTGCGGCTGCACCAAGAGTACTTTTTCTGCAGCGCGAGCGTGCAGGACCTGCTGCGGCGCTACCTGCGCAACCACAAGACCTTCGACCAGCTGTCGGAAAAGGTCAGCATTCACCTGAACGACACGCACCCGGTGCTCGCGGTGCCCGAGCTCATGCGCCTGCTGCTCGACGAGCACGGCCTCGACTGGGACATCGCGTGGGCGCACACGCAGAAGGTGTTCAGCTACACCAACCACACGCTGATGCACGAGGCGCTGGAGACCTGGCCGGTCGAGATGCTGGGGCGCATATTGCCGCGGCACTTGCAGATCATCTACGACATGAACGCGAAGTTCCTGGCCGCGGTGACGCAGAAGGTCGGCAACGACGTCGAGCTGATGCGCCGGCTGTCGCTGGTCGACGAAGCGGGCGAGCGGCGCGTGCGCATGGCCTACGTGGCGGTGCTGGCGAGCCATTCGATCAACGGCGTGTCGGGGCTGCATTCGGAGCTGATGAAGCAGTCGATCTTTGTCGACTTCGACAAGATCTTTCCCGAGCGCTTCAACAACAAGACCAACGGCGTCACCCCGCGTCGCTGGCTGGCGCAGGCCAACCCGCCGCTGGCCGCGCTGCTCGACCAGCGCATCGGCAAGGGCTGGCGACGCGACCTGTCGCAGCTCGAAGCGCTCAAGCCGATGGCCGCGCAGCCGGCCTTCGTGCGTGCGTTTCGCCATGCCAAGCGCGAGAACAAGCTGCGGCTGGCCAACTGGGTCGAGCAGCACCTGAAGATCGACATCGACACGGACGCGATGTTCGACGTGCAGGTCAAGCGCATCCACGAATACAAGCGGCAATTGCTCAACGTGCTGCATGTGGTGGCGCGGTATCACCGCATCCTCGATGCACAGGCCGCCGGCACGCCCATCGACATCGTGCCGCGCGTGGTGGTGTTCGCGGGCAAGGCGGCTTCGGCCTATGCCATGGCCAAGCTGGTGATCCGGCTCATCAATGACGTGGCGAGCACCATCAACGCCGACGCGCGGGTGGGCAAGCTGCTCAAGGTGGTGTTCTTGCCGAACTACAGCGTGAGCCTGGCCGAGATCATCATGCCGGCGGCCGACCTGTCGGAGCAGATTTCCACCGCGGGCACCGAGGCCTCGGGCACCGGCAACATGAAGTTCGCGCTCAACGGCGCGCTCACCATCGGCACGCTGGACGGGGCCAACGTGGAGATGCGCGAGAACGTGGGGCCGGAGAACATCTTCATCTTCGGCAACACGACGCCGGAGGTGGCGGACATCCGCGCACGGGGCTACCAGCCGCGCGACATCTACGAAGAGAACGCGGAACTCAAGCGTGTGCTCGATGCGATCCGCGACGGGGCGTTCTCTGCCGCCGAGCCTGCGCGCTACCAGGGCATCTACGACGCGCTGGTGAACTGGGGCGACCATTACCTGCTGCTGGCGGACTATGCGAGCTACGTCGCGAAGCAGGCCGAGGTGGATGCGCTGTACCGCGACTCGGATGCGTGGACGCGGATGGCCGTTCTGAATGTGGCGGGGATGGGGGCGTTTTCATCGGACCGCACGATTGCGCAGTACGCGCATGAGATCTGGCACACCAAGCCAGTGGTGCTGGGCTGAGTCTTTGGACTTCGGTATTTCTCCCTCCCCTCCCGGGGGAGGGCCGGGGTGGGGGCACGACGGCGTCAACGTCATTGCAGCATCAGATGCGGGGGCAGCCCCCATCCCAACCTTCCCCCGGAGGGGGAAGGGGCAAGACCAAGACAGGGTCAGCGGGGCTTTTCGGGGGCCGCTTCGGCCTCGGTCACAAAGCCGATGCGACTGAGCCCCGCCTTGTTCGCAATACCCATCAGCGTGACCACCTTGCCGTATGGCACGGTCTGGTCGGCGCGCAACTGCACCTCTGTGTCCTTGCTGTCGGTAGCGGCTTTTTCCAGGCGCGTCGCCAGTTCTTCGTCGGTCACAGCCTGGTCGTTGAGGAAAACCTTGCCCGAGGCATCGACGGAAAGGCTCACGAACTTCGGCGCGTCATTGGGCTGGCCCGCATCGGTCTGCGGCAGGTCGAGCTTGATCGAGCTGGCCATCAGCGGCGCGGTGATGATGAAGATCACCAGCAGCACCAGCATCACGTCGACCAGCGGCGTGACATTGATGTCGGACAGCGGCCGCTGCGCACCCGCGCCCATCGCACGCCCGCCGCCGCCAGCGCTACTGCCCAGTGAAGTGCGACCGAAGGCCATGGTTGGTGTGCTGCGCGTGTTGTGTGTCTTGCCGGCTCAGACCGGCATCGGCCGCGCTGGCGGCGGTGCGGCGGGCTTCGGGGCTTCGCCGAAGCTGCCGAGCAGGTCGTGCGCGAAGCCTTCGAGTTCGGCTTCGATGCGGCCGATGACGCGGCCGAACACGTTGTAGGCCAGCACGGCCGGAATGGCGACCGCCAGGCCGAAGGCCGTCATGACCAGCGCCTCGCCAACCGGCCCGGCCACCTTGTCGATGGTGAAGCCGCCGGTCTGCCCTGCGATGCCCGACAGCGCACGATAGATGCCCCAGACGGTGCCGAGCAAACCGACGAAGGGCGCGGTGGCGCCGACCGTGGCAAGAAGGATCTGCCCTGCCTGCAGGCGCCGCAGCGCGCCGTGCAAGGCGTCGCGCAGGACGCGGGTGAGTTGCTGGTTGCGGTCGCCCGTGGCGCCCAGAGTGCCGCCTGCCGAAGCGGTGGCTGCGCTCTTGATGGCAGACACGGTGGGCGAGACGAGCATCGCGCGGTCGAAGGTCTTGAGCTTCTGCTCGGCGTCGGCCAGCGTGGACGACTGCCAGAACGCGGCAATGCTGCGCAGCACGTCGCGCGTGCCGCCGCGCAGCAGCCAGGCTTTCCAGAGGATCACGACCCAGCTCGCGATCGACATCGCCAGCAGCAGCGCCGCCACCGCACGGCTGACGCCGTCGCCATGGGTCAGCAGTTCGAGCACGCTCATCGGCGGTCCTTTTTATCGGCGGATCAACGCAGGCCGAGCACGTCGAACATGTCGAACAGGCCCGCTTTCTGGCCGCCCAGGAAATGCACTGCGCGCAAGGCGCCCTGCGCATAGGTGACGCGGCTCGATGACTTGTGGGTGATCTCGATGCGCTCGCCGATGCCCGCGAACAGCACCGTGTGGTCGCCCACGATGTCGCCGCCGCGGATGGCCGAGAAGCCGATGGTCGAGGGGTCGCGCTCGCCCGTGATGCCTTCGCGGGCGTAGACGGCGCATTCCTTCAGGTCGCGGCCCAAAGCGTCGGCGATCACTTCGCCCATCTTGAGCGCGGTGCCCGAAGGCGCATCGACCTTGAAACGGTGATGCGCCTCGATGATCTCGATGTCGTAGCCGGTCGACATGGCCTTGGCCGCCATCTCGAGCAGCTTGAGGGTGACGTTGACGCCCACGCTCATGTTGGGTGCCATCATGATGGCGATGTCTTTCGCGATCTCGGCGATCTCGGCTTTTTGCGCATCGCTGAAGCCGGTGGTGCCGATCACCGCCTGCACACCCAGTTCGCGGCACACTGCGAGGTGCGCGAGCGTGCCTTCGGGGCGGGTGAAGTCGATGAGCACCTGCGCGTCTTTCAGGCCCGTGCGCAGGTCGGAGACGATGGGCACGCCGCTATCGAAACCCAGGAAGGCGCCGGCATCGGTGCCGAGGGCCGGGTTGCCAGCGATGTCGAGCGCGCCGGCGAGGCGGCAGTCCGGCGCATTGCGCACGGCTTCGATCAGCATGTGGCCCATGCGGCCCGAAGCCCCGGCGATCGCGACGCGGCGCGATGCGGGGGAAGAAGAAGAGGAAGAAATGGATTCAGTCACGCGGATTCAGTCTTCAGAATGGCCATGAGGCCACTGGCATTCATGGACACGGGACGGACGCCGCCTGACTCGGCGGGCGCCGCCCGCTGCTGGTGCGCTCAGCGCGCGGCTTCGAGCGGGGGGTAGGCTGCGGGCAACGGCGGCAGGCTGGCAGAAGCGGCGGCATCGGCCTTGTCGCTCTTGTCGTCCTTGGCGGGCGCGTATTTCTTCAGATCGTCTTCGGAGGCTTCGAGCGGCGGCACCTTGCCGGTTTTCTTGCGGGTGTCGAGCGTGGCGACGAAGTCTTCTTCGCTGGGCATTTCGTCGCCCTCGAAGCGGTCCATCAGTTCGCCGTTGAAGAACACGGTCAGGTGGCGCTCTTGCGGCTCGACGCCCTGGCGGCGGATGGTGAAGACGTAGTCCCAGCGATTGGTGTGGAACACGTCGCTCAGCAGCGAGGTGCCAAGGACTTCACGCACTTGCTGGCGGGACATGCCGGGCTTGAGCACCGCGACCTGTTCCTTCGACACGAAATTGCCCTGCACCACTTCGACTTTGTAAGGGGTGATGGACGACAGTGCGCCACGCGTGCGATCGCTGAAACTGCTGCAGGCACCCAGGAGGAGCGTCGCGGCGACGGCAGCAACCAGCAGCCAGGGACGGCGTTGGAGAATGGCAGGCATGGGAGGAAAGGGGGTAGCGATATGATCGGCCATTGTAGCGGCTGACCCTTTTCAGGGCCTTTGCCGCAGCCCAGGGCGCAGGAACCAACATGGCCAATATCGACGAACTCAAGAATACCGGCCTGAAGGCCACACTGCCACGCCTGAAGATTCTCGAAATCTTCCAGACCGGCAGCCAACGGCACATGACGGCCGAAGACGTGTTTCGCGTGCTGCTCAACGAACATTCGGACATCGGCCTGGCGACGGTGTACCGGGTGCTGACGCAGTTCGAGCAAGCCGGCATCCTGGAGCGCAGCCACTTCGAAAGCGGCAAGGCGGTCTACGAGCTGAATGAAGGCACGCACCACGACCACCTGATCTGCACCTCGTGCGGTAAGGTCGAGGAGTTCTACGACGCCGAGATCGAACGCCGCCAGCAGATGATCGCCAAAGACAAGGGCTGGATCCTGCAGGACCACGCCATGTCGCTCTATGGCCTCTGCGGCGACTGCGTCAAGAAGCGCTGAGCTGCCAGAAAGACGGCGTCAGTCGCCGTCGCGCCCGTTTTCCATCGCCTTGTGGTGGCGCGCCACAAAATCCGCATAGGTGTCGATG
Source organism: Variovorax sp. PAMC26660 (assembly GCF_014302995.1). Taxonomy (NCBI): domain Bacteria; kingdom Pseudomonadati; phylum Pseudomonadota; class Betaproteobacteria; order Burkholderiales; family Comamonadaceae; genus Variovorax; species Variovorax sp. PAMC26660. The sequence goes on along the minus strand of NZ_CP060295.1, from coordinate 3,041,643 downwards.
CCGCGCAGCTGCAGGATCGAGTTGCGCACGGCCGCCTCGACCAGCACGGCGATATTGCGCCCCGCCACCACCTGAATGATGACTTTGCGCACCGGGATGCCCAACACGTCTTGCGTGAGCGGCGCCGACGGCATGCGCTCGTAGTCGCGCTCGAAGCTGTCGCGCCGCACGAGGTGCACGATGAGCTTCAGGCGCATCTTCCGGCGCACCGCCGTCTCGCCGAAGATCGCGCGGATGTCCAGCAGGCCGATGCCTCGCACTTCCAGCAGGTTCAGCAGCAGGTCGGGGCAACGCCCTTCGATCGTGTTCTGGTTGATGCGGTAAAGATCGACCGCGTCGTCGGCCACGAGGCCGTTGCCGCGCGAGATCAGCTCCAGGCCCAGCTCGCTCTTGCCCAGGCCCGACTCGCCCGTGATCATCACGCCCATGCCCAGGATGTCCATGAACACGCCGTGCATCGAGGTGCGCTCGGCGAAGTGCTTGGACAGGTAGGCGCGCAGCAGGTCGATCACGAAGGCCGACGACTCGCGCGTGGCAAACAGCGGCAGTTGGGCGCGCTCGCAGATCGACAGCAGTTCGTCGGGCGGCGTCTGGCCGTCGGCCAGCACCAGCATCGGTGGCTCCAGCGTGACGATGCGGGCGATGCGGCGGGCGCAGTCTTCCTGGCTGCCGCGCGTCAGGTAGGCCACCTCGCGCGCGCCCAGGATCTGCACGCGGTACGGGTGGATGTAATTGAGGTAACCGACCAGATCGGCGGCCGACTGGGCACGGCTGATGACTTCGGGGTCGAACTGGCGCTCTGAAGCACCGAGCCCTGCGAGCCATTCCCAGCGGAGCGACCCGCGGAACTCCTCGAACATGGCATCGGCGCTGATGACGGTCGGCTTCATGCGTTCAGGAGACGGCACTCACGCGCCGGCATTTTCTTGTGATTGACGAAGGCAGCAGCAACGCAGCTTAGCAGCAGCTGCGTGTGCCAACGCATGCGCTCAGGCGACTTGGGTCGACTGCCAGCCGGCGATGAGGCCGTGCAGAACGGCCGCATCGGTGCTGGACTTGATCTGTTCGCGCAGGCTGGCGTCGCTCAGCAACTCGGCGATTTCAGAGAGGATTTCGAGGTGCTTCTGCGTGGCGGCTTCCGGCACCAGCAGGAAGATCAGCAGTGCCACCGGCTGTTCGTCCGGGGCATCGAAGCCGATCGGATTGGCCAGCTGGAACACCGCGGCCATCGGTGCCTTCAGGCCCTTGATGCGGCCATGCGGAATGGCAACACCATGGCCCAGACCGGTGGAGCCGAGGCGCTCGCGCGCAAACAGGCTGTCGGTGATGAGGGCACGGCCCAGGCCGTGAAGGCTTTCGAACAGCAAGCCGGCTTCTTCAAAAGCACGTTTTTTGCTGGTGGCGTCAACGCTCACGAGCACTTGAGCGGGCGGCAGGATGGACGCGAGGCGATTCATGGTGGGTGCAGAGCGGGCGCGATTATGCACCCGCTTGGTAAAAACCCCCAGTCCCCCTATCTACTTTTTGTTTACATGTTGCCTTGAGGCCTCGTACGCCTCGTAGGGACTTGCAAAGCCCCAGCACGACAGTCGGAAAACAAAAAGCCGCCCGAAGGCGGCTCGTGGCTTGAGCCCCCGGGGCTCTTACATCAGGCGCTTGGGCGCCGCGTGATGGTGATCCTGCAGGCGGTCCTTGTGACGCACCACCTGCCGGTCGAGCTTGTCGACCAGTTCATCGACCGCAGCGTAGAGATCAGCGTGGCTCGACTCCGCGAACATGTCATTGCCCTTGACGTGGATGTTGCATTCCGCCCTTTGGCGGCGTTCCTTTTCCTTCTGCTTTTCCACCGTGAGGATCACCTTCACATCGACCACCTGGTCGAAGTGCCGTGTGATCCGGTCCAGCTTGCTCGTGACGTAGGTGCGCAAGGCAGGTGTGACGTCGAGGTGATGACCGCTGATCGTCAAATTCATGAATGACCTCCTGGAATTAACGGTTGGGGAAATGACCCCGCTCCGGAATGGAGCGTGGCCGGCGAAACAGTGAATCGGGGGGAGAGGGAGAGGAAGGGAAGAAGAGGAAAGAAGGGTCGGTCGATTCACTATGCCCAAGCTGTCACGGTATTGCAATACCCGAGTTGCCCGGGGGTGCGGGGCGCGCAAAGCGCCGCATGATCCGCTATTCAATCCATAGCGGACAACGCCAGCAGGGCAGCCGCTGCGGCGCTTTGAAAGCAAGTGTTTGCGCTGGCGTGCGGCGGTGACCATGCAGCCCGAAGGGCCGGCTCGCTCAGCGCCAAGCGGCGCGCATGCGGTTGCGCAGGTCGATCACGGCGGCCGGCGGCGGCACCGCGGGAGGCAACACCGGCGCAGGCGGCCAGGCCTGCTGCTCGAAGCCCGCGAGATCGGCGTCGGGAATGAAGCGCGTGCGGTTCGCGTACAGATGCCGGTCACCGCGCGCCGCCTGCTGCGGGATGTAGAAGCGCTGCGGCACCAGCAGGTGCAGATGGTCACGCGCCCGCGTCATCGCCACGTAGAGCAGCCGGCGCTCTTCTTCGAGTTCGTGCGCGCCCTGCGCCACGTCGGCCGGCATGCAGCCGTCGACCACGTTGAGCACATGCACCGAACTCCATTCCTGCCCCTTGGCCGAATGGATGGTCGAGAGGATCAGGAAGTCCTCGTCGAGCAGCGGCGGCCCGGGGCGATCGCTGGTGGCTTCGGGCGGATCGAGCGTGAGTTCGGTGAGGAAGCTCTCGCGCGAACCATAGCCGGCGGCAAGCCGTGCAAGCTGCTCGACGTCGGCACGGCGCACGCCGGAGGTGTCCTCGTACAGCCGCTCCAGATGCGGCTGATACCAGTCCATCGCCAGTTCCACATCGGCCGGCCATGTCAGTGAAGGCGCACGCAGCGCGGCATAGGCTTTTACGAAGTCAGCCCATTGCGCGCGTGCTGCAGACGGCGGCACGAAATCGCGCACCGCTGCGACAGGATCGGCCGCCTGGTCCATCGCATCGAGCAGCCGCGTGCCGGTGACAGGCCCGATGCCCGGAATCAACTGCGTCACGCGAAAGCCCGCCATGCGCCCGCGCGGGTTCTGGGCAAAGCGCAGCACCGCGAGCAGGTCTTTCACATGCGAGGCCTCCAGGAACTTGAGGCCGCCATATTTCATGAAGGGGATGTTGCGCCGCGCCAGTTCGAGTTCGAGCCCCGCGCTGTGCGCCGAGGTGCGGAACAGCACCGCCTGCGACTTCAGCGCCAGCCCGCCCTCGCGATGCGCGAGCACCTTGTCGGCCACCCAGCGCGCCTGCCCCGCATCGTCGGGCACGAGCACCAGCAGCGGCTTGCCGGCCGAGGGCTTGTCGGTCCAGAGCGTCTTGGCGTGCCGCTCGGCCGCATGCGCGATCACACGGTTCGACACATCGAGGATCGGCTGCGTCGAACGGTAGTTGCGCTCCAGCGTGACCAAGCGCGCCGCCTGCGTGAACTGCGAGGGAAAGTCGAGGATGTTGCGCACCGTCGCGCCGCGAAACGAATAGATCGACTGCGCGTCGTCGCCCACCACCGTCACGCCACGGCCATCGGGCTTGAGCGCCAGCAGGATCGAGGCCTGCAGCAGGTTGGTGTCCTGGTATTCGTCGACCAGCACATGGTCGAAGCGCGCGCCGATCTGCGCGGCCAGCGTGGGCTCGGCGACCATCTCGGCCCAGTAGAGCAGCAGGTCGTCGTAGTCGAGCACGTTCTGCTGCTGCTTGGCCTCCACGTAGCCACCGAACAGTTTCTTGAGTTCGGCCTCCCATTCGTCGCACCAGGGAAAGGATTCCTTGAGCACCTCGGCCAGCGGCGCGCGGGTGTTGACGCAGCGCGAGTAGATCGACAGGCAGGTGCCCTTGCGCGGGAAACGATTGACGGTGGACGACAGGCCCAGCTCGTGCCGCACCAGCCCCATCAGGTCTTCGGCATCGCCCCGGTCGTGGATGGTGAAGTTCTCGTCCAGGCCGATCTGCGGTGCGTACTCGCGCAGCAGCCGCGCGCCGATGCCGTGAAAGGTGCCAGCCCATTGCAGCGCAGGCGGCACCGCCGATTGCAGGCCGAGCACCCGCCCCAGCACCTGGCCCGCACGGCGCCCCATTTCCTGCGCGGCACGGCGCGAGAAAGTCAGCAGCAGCAGTCGTTGCGGATCGACGCCACCCGCGATCAGATGCGCCACCCGATGCGCCAGCGTGCTGGTCTTGCCGGAGCCCGCGCCGGCAATCACGAGCAGCGGGCGATGGTCGCCACCCACGGCCGCGCCCACCCCATGCTCGACCGCCGCGCGCTGCGCTTCATTGAGCGTTGCCAGCGCCGCGGCAAGACGCTCGGACTGGGTCGTCGCGGTGGTGGAAAAAACGGGGAGCGCAGCAGTCTGCATGGGCGCGACTTTACTGTATGCCTGTCCAGTCCACCCTCGATGCCATCCAATGGCCAGTGACATAATCGCGCCTCGCTGCAACTGGAGACTGTCCCCATGGAAACCGCCCCGTCTCGGCAGCTTTCAACTCCCTTTCGGACGGCCTGATCGCTCACGTCGGGCCCGGGAATTGAAAGCGCCCCTCCCTCGCCCATCGTTCAGTCATCCCCGGGAGTGAGCCCATGCTCAATATCTTTACGCTCGCCAACGGCCGCCTCGTCCAGGAAGAGATCGAGGCGCTCGAAGAGCTCTCCAAGTTCCAGCCGATCTGGGTCGACCTCGAATCGCCCACGCTCGAAGAAAAGCGCTGGATCAAGCAGTACTACGGCCTCTCGATTCCCGAAGATGCGATGGACGAGGACATCGAGGAGTCCGCCCGCTTCTACGAGGAAGACAACGGCGAGCTGCACATCCGCTCCGACTTCCTGATCGACGACGACGAAGACCCGCGCACCGTGCGCGTCGCCTTCATCCTCAACCAGCACAACACCGACCTGCGCAGCCGCGGCGTGCTGTTCTCGATCCATGACGAAGACGTGCCCGTGTTCCGTCTGCTGCGCATGCGCGCACGCCGTGCACCGGGGCTGATCGAAGACGCCAAGGAAGTGATGCTCAAGCTGTTCGACGCGGACGCCGAATACTCGGCCGACACGCTGGAGAACATCTACGACGAACTCGAAGTGGCCGGCAAGAAAGTGCTCTCGGGCAACGTCACCGACGAGCTGGCCGGCGAGGTGCTCGGCCTCATCGCGCGGCAGGAAGACTTGAACGGCCGCATCCGCCGCAACGTGATGGACACGCGCCGCGCGGTCAGCTTCATGATGCGCAGCAAGATGCTCAATGCCGAGCAGTTCGAAGAAGCGCGGCAGATCCTGCGCGACATCGAGTCGCTGGACAACCACACGGCCTTCCTGTTCGACAAGATCAACTTCCTGATGGATGCGACCGTCGGTTTCATCAACATCAACCAGAACAAGACCATCAAGATCTTCTCGGTGGCCAGCGTGGCGCTGCTGCCGCCCACGCTGATCGCGAGCATCTACGGCATGAACTTCAAGTTCATGCCCGAGCTGGACTGGTCCATGGGCTATCCATACGCCCTCGTGCTGATGGCGGCGAGCGCGCTGGGGCCGATGTGGTACTTCCGCCGGCGCGGCTGGCTCAAGTAGCCGGGGTCTCGGCAGGCAGCGTGGCGAGCCACGCGCCGACCAGCGCGAGGCTGTAGCGGCTCGCCACCTCCACCACGAAGCGCGCGAAGTCGCCGTGCGCGGCATCGTCGGCACGGTCTGAAATCGTGCGCATCGCGGCGAACGGCACGCCGTAGTCGTGGCACACCTGTGCCATTGCCGCGCCTTCCATCTCGACCGCGAGCGCATCGGGCAGATCGCGCTGCAAGGCTGCGCTCTCTGCCGTGGTCGATACGAAACGGTCGCCACTCACCAGCAGGCCACGGTGCACCCTGGGCTGCCGAAGGCTGAACTCGTCGACGGCTTGCTGGCCGATCAAGGCCACCGGGTCGCGCAGCACATCGGCCGCCACGGCCGACAGCGCGTTGCCGATGGCCGCGTCGGCCACAAAGCGCGCCATGCCCATCAGCGGCACCTCGTGTTTGGGGAAAAGCGGCGAGGCGTCCATGTCGTGCTGCAGCAGCTCGGTTGCAACGACCACGTCGCCGACGTTCACACCGGGTGCCAGGCCACCCGCCACGCCGGTGAACACGATCGCGCGCACGCCGAAGCGCTCCAGCAGCACCGTGGCCGTCACCGCCGCAGCGACCTTGCCGATGCGCGACAGCACCGCGACCACGGGCTGGCCCTGCAGATGGCCCACCCAGAAGTCGCGCCCGGCCACACGAACACGCTGCTCGTCAGGCATCTGCGCGAGCAACGCTCTCAGTTCCTCGTGCATGGCCGCCACGATGGCGACGGGTGCGACACCACTCATGCGGCCACGTCCATCACTTCATGTCCACGCCGTAGAAGGTGTGACGGCCGAAGGGGCTCAGCTTGAAGTCGATCACTTCCTTGCGCACCGGCTTCAACTGCACTGCGTGAGCGATGGTGAACCACGGCGCCTGCTCCTTGAAAATGACTTGCGCCTTCTTGTAGAGCGCATCGCGGTCGGCTTGCTTGGTCGTGCTCTTGGCCTTCACCACGAGGTCTTCATACGGCTGGTAGCAGAACTTCGACACGTTGCTGCCGCTGGCCGACTTGGCCGAAGCGCAGCCCAGCAGCGTGTAGAGGAAGTTGTCCGGGTCGCCGTTGTCGCCGGTCCAGCCCATCATGCCCATCTGGTGCTCGCCGGCCTGCAGGCGCTTGCGGTACTCGCCCCACTCGAAGCTCTTGATCTCGGCCTTCACGTTGATCTTGGCCAGGTCGGCCTGCATCAGCTCGGCGATGCGCTTGGCGTTCGGGTTGTACGGACGCTGCACAGGCATGGCCCACAGGTCGGTCGTGAAACCGTCGGGGAAGCCGGCCTGCGCCAGCAGCTTCTTGGCGGCCTCGGGGTCGTACGGGTCGTCCTTCACCGCGTCGTTGTAGGACCACATGCTCGGCGGGATCGGGTTCTTCGCGGCCACGCCGGTCGTCAGGTACACGCCGTCGATGATGGCCTTCTTGTTGATCGCCATGCTGACGGCCTTGCGCACGCGCACGTCGTCGAACGGCTTCTTCGTGGTGTTGAACGACAGGTAGCCCACGTTCAGGCCGGGCTGCTCCAGCACCTGCACGTTCGGGTCCTTGCGGATCGCGTCGAGGTCGGCCGGGTTCGGGTAGGGCATCACATGGCACTCGCCCTTTTGCAGCTTGGCCCAGCGCACCGAGGCATCGGGCGTGATCGCGAACACGAGGTCGTCGATCTTGGCCTTGCCGCCCCAGTACTGCGGGAAGGCCTTGAAGCGGATGATCGCGTCCTTCTGGTACTGCACAAGATAGAAGGGGCCGGTGCCGATCGGGTCCTGGTCGACCTTCTCGGGCGTGCCGGCCTTGAGCATGGCAATGGCGTATTCCTTCGACTGGATGCCTGCGTATTGCATGGCCAGGTTCGCAAGGAACGGCGCCTCGGCCTGGTTCAGCGTGATCTTGACGGTGTAGTCATCGATGCGGTCCACCGACTTCAGCAGCTTGGGCATGCCCATGTCGTTGAAGTACGAGTGGTTCTGGCTCGTGACCTTGAAGAAGGGGTCGCTCTCCTTCCACTGCCGGTCGATCATGAAGATGAAGTCGTCGGCGTTGAAGTCGCGCGTGGGCTTGAAGCTCTTGCTGGTGGTGTGCCACTTCACGCCCTTGCGCAGGTGGAAGGTGTAGACCGTGCCGTCGGGCGAGATGTCCCATTTTTCGGCCAGGCCCGGCACGACCTTGGTGCCGCCGCGCTCGAACTCGACGATGGTGTTGTAGACCTGCGTGGTCACGTCGAACGAAGTGCCGGTGGTGTTCATGCCCGGATAGAAATTCTCCGGGCTGCCTTCTGCGCAATACACCAGCGTCTTGGCAGACACGACGCCACAGGCCAGGGTAAGGGCCGCAAGCGCTGTCGGTGCCAGAAGCGCCAGCTTTCGTGAGCGGCGCGAAACGGTGGGCTGGGTCTTCATGGGGACTCCTTGGGACACGGTTGAAAAAGCAGGTTGCTAGGGATTCGTCGCCATCGAGATGGCGGGCGAAGGGACATCGGCGCGCACCGGGGCCGCGCCGTCGAGGAACTGTTCCGAGAAGTGGCAGGCCACCAGCCGCTCGTCGAGCATGCGCGGCAACGGGCGCTCTTCGCGGCAGCGCGGCGCAACATGCGGACAGCGCGTGCTGAAGACACAGCCCGAGGGCGGATTCAGTGGCGACGGCAACTCGCCCTTGAGCACGATGCGCTGGCTGCTGAGCCCGGGCGTCGATGCCAGCAGCGCCTGCGTGTAGGGATGCAGTGGCCGCGCGAAGATGCGCGACTTGGGGCCCTGCTCCACCGCATGGCCGAGGTACATCACGAGCACGTCGTGCGCGATGTGGCGCACCACGCCGAGGTCGTGCGAGATGAAGAGGTAGGCCAGGCCCAACTCGGCCTGCAGGTCGGCCAGCAGGTTCAGCACCTGCGCCTGGATCGACACGTCGAGCGCCGACACCGGCTCGTCGGCCACCAGCAGGCGCGGCGACAGCATGAGCGCACGCGCAATTGCGATGCGCTGGCGCTGGCCGCCGGAGAACATGTGCGGATAGCGGTTGGCGTACTCGGGCCGCAGGCCCACGCGCGCGAGCATCTCGCGCGCCTTCGCGGCACGCTCCGGCTTGCTCAGCGTGGTGTTGATCGCCAGCGGGTCTTCGAGCACCGCCGAGATCTTCTTGCGCGGATTGAGCGAGCCATAGGGGTTCTGGAACACCAGTTGCACGGCCTGGCGCAGTTCGCGCTTCTGCGCCGACGCCTGGTTCACCGCATCGGCGCCGACCAGCGTGAGCTGCCCTGCCGTCGGCTTCTCGATCAGCGCCACCATGCGCGCCAGCGTCGACTTGCCGCAACCCGACTCGCCGACCACGGCCAGCGTGCGGCCGCGCTCGATGCGAAAGGAGATGTCACCCACGGCGCGCAGTTGCGAAGGCGCGCGGAACAGCCCGCGCCGGATTTCATAAGTGCGCTGGAGGTTGCTCGCCTCCACCACGACGTCATTCGGCACTGCGCTCATGGCAAGGCCTCTGCCACCGATTGCCGTGGCGGGTCTTTCTCGATGGCCGCCAGGCGCCCGGGCTCACCGAGCGGGAAGTGGCAACGCACCTCGGCCTCCTGCCATTCGCGCAACGCGGGCCGCACATGGCAGGCGCGCTCGGTGACGTAGGCACAGCGCGGCGCGAACAGGCAACCGGCGGGCCGGTCGTGCACGCCCGGCACCATGCCGCTGATGGTGGCGAGCCGCCCCTCGGGCGCGGCGCGTTCGGGCAACGCCGCGAGCAGCGCCTCGGTGTAGGGATGCTGCGGCGACGCGAAGAGGCGGTCGACGCGCTGGTGCTCCATCAGTTGCCCCGCGTACATCACGGCGATGCGCTGCGCCATTTCGCTGACCACACCCATGTTGTGCGTGATGAGCACGAGCGCCATGCCACGCTCTTTCTGCAGGTCGCGCAAGAGGTCGAGGATCTGCGCCTGGATGGTGACGTCGAGTGCGGTGGTCGGCTCGTCGGCGATCAGCAGGCGCGGGTTGCAGGCGATGGCCATGGCGATCATCACACGCTGGTTCATGCCGCCCGAGAGCTGATGCGGATAGCTGCCCAGGCGCGACGACGCAGCGGGAATGCCGACCTGCTCGAGCAGCTGGGTCGCGCGCCGCTTCGCATCGCGCCTGTCGAGCTTCAGGTGCAGCCGCAGCGTTTCCATCAACTGGAAGCCGATGGTGAAGCAGGGGTTGAGGCTGGTGGTCGGCTCCTGGAAGATCATCGCGACCTCCTTGCCGACCAGCGAGCGGCGCACCTTGTCGGAGACGCCGAGCAGCTCCTTGCCCGCGAAGCGCATGTGGTCCGCGCGCACGCGGCCGGGGTAGCCGACGAGGCCCATCAGCGCCATCATCGTGACGCTCTTGCCCGAGCCCGATTCGCCGACGATGCCGAGCACTTCGCCCTCGTCGAGCCTGAGGCTCACGCCATCGACCGCGTGCAGCACGCCGCCCTGCGTAGGGAACTCGACGTGCAGGTCTTTTATTTCAAGCAAAGGCATCTGTTCTTTCCTTTGCTTCAGCGCTTGAGCTTGGGGTCGAGCGCATCGCGCAGCCCGTCGCCCAGCAGATTGAAGGCCAGCACGGCCATGAGGATCGCGAGGCCCGGGAAGGTGACGACCCACCACGCGCGCAGCACGAACTCGCGCGCATCGGCCAGCATGGTTCCCCACTCGGGCGACGGTGGTTGCGCACCGAGGCCGAGAAAGCCGAGCGCGGCCGCATCGAGGATGGCCGTCGAGATGCCGAGCGAAGCCTGCACGATCAGCGGTGCGGCGCAGTTGGGCAGCACCTCGCGGAACATCAGGCGCAGCGTGCCGGCGCCGCTGACGCGCGCGGCGGTCACGTAGTCGCGCGAGACCTCGGCAATGACGGCGGCGCGCGTGATGCGCACATAGTGCGGCAGCACCACGATCGCCACCGCGAGCATCGCGTTGATCAGCCCCGGCCCGAGGATCGCGACGATCACGATGGCGAGCAGCAGGCTCGGCAGCGTGAGCACGATGTCCATCAGCCGCATGATCGCGATCTCGAGCATGCCGCGGAAAAAGCCTGCGATGAGCCCGAGCACCACGCCCACGATCACCGACAGCACCACCACCGCGACACCGATCGACAACGAGAGCCGCGCGCCATACATCAGGCGCGAAAGAATGTCGCGCCCGATCGCATCGGTGCCCAGCAGGTAGCTGAAGCTGCCGCCCTTCTGCCACGCCGGCGGCAGCAGGAAAACCGCGCTGTTGGTTTCGTTCGGCGCATGCGGCGCGATCCACGGCGCGAACAGCGCGACCAGCAGCAGCAAGGCGATGATGACGAGCCCGATGACCGCGCCGCGGTTGGCCGAGAAGGCCGTCCAGAACTCGCGCCAGGGGCCGGGAGGCGCAGGACTTGCGCTCGGGGAAATGGTGTGTGTCGTCGCCATGTGTTCAGCGCCGGATGCGCGGGTTGATGACGCCGTACATCACGTCGACGAGCAGGTTGACGATCATCACGATGGCCCCGAGCAGCAGCATGCCGCCCTGCAGCACCGGATAGTCGCGGCGGCCAATGGCCTCGATGAGCCACTTGCCGACACCGGGCCAGGAGAAGATGGTCTCGGTGAGGATCGCGCCGGTGAACAGCACGCCCACCTGCAGCCCGATGACAGTGACGACCGGGATCAGCGCATTGCGCAGCGCATGCAGCCCGACCACGCGAAAGCGCGACAGACCCTTGGCGCGCGCGGTGCGGATGTAGTCTTCGCCGAGCACTTCGAGCATGGCCGAGCGTGTCATGCGCGCAATGACGGCGAGCGGCACGGTGCCCAGCACGATGGCCGGAAGAATCAGGTGATGCAGCGCCGACCAGAAGGCATCGATGTCGCCCGCGCGCAGCGAATCGATCAGCAGGAAGCCGGTTTCGGGCTCGATGAAGTACTGCACCGCGATGCGCCCCGACACCGGCGTCCATCCGAGCTGCACCGAGAAGAACAGGATCAGCAGCAGCCCCCACCAGAAGATCGGCATCGAGTAGCCGGTCAGCGATGTGGCCATGACGCCGTGATCGAAGATGGAATTGCGCCGCACCGCCGCGAGGATGCCGGCCGGCAACCCGAGCAGCAGCGCGAAAAGAATGGCGCAGACCGCGAGCTCGACCGTGGCCGGGAAGAGCGCGAGGAACTCGCTCATCACCGTGTCCTGCGTGATCAGCGACTTGCCCAGGTCGCCATGCAGCACGCGGCCGATGTAGATGCCGTACTGCACGATCACCGGCTTGTCGAAGCCGTAGGCGGTGCGCAGCTCGGCATGGCGTGCGGGATCGATCCCGCGCTCGCCAGCCATGGTTTCAATGGGATCACCCGGCACGAGCCGGATGAGAAAGAAGGCGAGCAGTGTCATGCCGATGAAGGTCGGCACCAGCAAGCTCACACGGGTCAGAATGAATCGAAACATCGACCCGCGAATATGCAAGATCGATGCCGTGGCCCTACCCGGGCCGAACCCTTACTTCTTCGTGTCTCGCAGCTCGCGGCGAAGGATCTTGCCGACCGGTGTCTTCGGCATGTCGGTACGAAACTCTACGATTCGCGGCTGCTTGTAACCCGTAAGGTTTGCTCTGCAGTATTCGCGCACTTGTGCTTCGGTGAGCGAGGGATCTTTCTTGACGATCACGAGCTTCACGGCTTCGCCGGTCTTCTCGTCGGGTATGCCGACGGCCGCGCATTCGAGCACGCCCGGAATCAGTGCAACCACGTCTTCGATCTCGTTCGGGTACACGTTGAAGCCCGAGACCAGGATCATGTCCTTCTTGCGGTCGACCACCTTGAAGTAGCCGCGCTCGTCGACCACGCCGATGTCGCCGCTCTTGAAGTAGCCGTCGGGCGTCATGACCTTCGCGGTTTCGTCGGGGCGCTGCCAGTAGCCGGCCATCACCTGCGGACCCTTGATTGCGATTTCGCCGCGCTCGCCCATCGGCACTTCGTTGCCTTCGTCGTCGAGCAGCTTGAGCCAGGTGTTCGGCAGCGGCAGGCCGATGGTGCCGGTGTAGGCGGTGCTGTTGGTCGGGTTGCAGGTGGTCGACGGCGAGGTCTCCGACAGGCCATAGCCTTCGCAGATCGGGCAGCCGGTTTTCTCGAGCCAGAGCTTGGCCACCGCGGCCTGCACGGCCATGCCGCCACCCACCGAGATCTTCAGGTTCTTCCAGTTGACGGTGTTGAAGTCGGGGTGGTTCGCCAGCCCGTTGAACAGCGTGTTGACGGCCGGGAGGCTGTGGATCGTGTGCTTGGACAGCTCCTTGAGCACGCCTGCGATGTCGCGCGGATTCGGGATCAGGATCAGCTTGCCGCCCGTGCGCATGTTCAGCATCATGCCGACCGTGAACGCGAAGATGTGATACAGCGGCAGCGCGCACACGCTGGTGGGCTGTTCGTTGGCTGGCACCTTGTCCATGGCCGGGCCGTTCCAGGCTTCGGACTGCAGCACGTTAGCGATCACGTTGCGATGCAGCAGCACGGCGCCCTTCGACACGCCCGTGGTGCCGCCGGTGTACTGCAGCACGGCCACGTCGTCCGGGCCGATGACCACGGGCTGCGGCGTGCGGCTGGCGCCCTTGTCGAGCGCGTCGTTGAAGCGCACCGCGCCCGGCAGACTGAAGTGCGGCACGAGCTTCTTGACGTTGCGCACCACGTAGTTGACGAGCGCGCCCTTGAGGAAGCCGAGGCGGTCGCCCACGGAGGCCAGCACGATGTGCTTGATCGGCGTGGCCGCGATGCATTGCTGCAGCGTGGTGCCGAAGTTCTCCATGATGATGATGGCCTTGGCGCCCGAGTCCTTGAGCTGGTGCTCGAGTTCGCGCGGCGTGTACAGCGGGTTCACGTTGACCAGGATCAAACCGGCGCGCAGGATGCCCGCCACCGCGATCGGGTACTGCGGGCAGTTGGGCATCATCGCGGCGACGCGGTCGCCCTTGACCAGGCCGAGCCCCTGAAGATAGCCCGCGAAGGCCTTGCTCTGCTTGTCGGTCTCGGCGTAGCTGATGTCCTTGCCCATGAAGCTGTAGGCCGTGCGGTCGGCGTACTTCTTGAAGCTCTCTTCCATGAGCGCAACCAGCGAGGGGTACTGCGAGGCATCGATATCGGCGGGCACACCCTGCGGGTAGCTGCTGAGCCAGGGACGGTCGGTCATGGATTTGTCTCCTCCGGGAGTCGGACAGTTGAAAACGAAAACGGCGCACGAAGTGGCGCCGCCAGGAACTCGCCCGCATCGCGGGCACGCACCTTCGGCCTATTCGATGGCCTTGCCCATATCTTCTACTACTTTCTTGGCATCGCCAAAAACCATCATGGTCTTGTCCATGTAGAAGAGCTCGTTGTCCAGGCCGGCATAACCCGCGGCCATGGAGCGCTTGTTCACGATCACGGTCTTGGCCTTGTAGGCCTCCAGAATGGGCATGCCGTAGATCGGGCTGCCCTTGGTGTGGGCGGCCGGGTTCACCACGTCGTTGGCACCCAGGATGATGGCCACGTCGGCCTGGCCGAACTCGCCGTTGATGTCCTCCATCTCGAACACCTGGTCGTAGGGCACTTCGGCTTCGGCCAGCAGCACGTTCATGTGGCCAGGCATGCGGCCCGCCACCGGGTGAATCGCGTACTTGACGGTGATGCCCTTGTCGGTGAGCTTTTGCGCCAGCTCCTTCACCGCGTGCTGCGCGCGTGCCACGGCAAGGCCATAGCCCGGCACGATGATCACGGTCTCGGCATTGCCCAGCACGAAGGCCGCATCGTCGGCGCTGCCGGTCTTCACCGGGCGCTGCTCCTTGGCACCGCTGGTGGCCGTGGCCGCCTCGCCGCCGAAGCCGCCCAGGATCACATTGAAGAACGAGCGGTTCATCGCCTTGCACATGATGTAGCTCAGGATCGCACCCGAGCTGCCCACCAGCGAACCGGCCACGATCAGCATCGCATTGTTCAGGCTGAAGCCAATGCCCGCTGCCGCCCAACCCGAGTAGCTGTTGAGCATCGACACCACCACCGGCATGTCCGCGCCGCCGATCGGGATGATGATGAGCACGCCCATCACGAAGGCCAGCGCCAGCATCGCGAAGAAGGCGGTCCAGCTTTCGGTTGCAACGAACAGCAGGCCGAGTGCCACGGTCAGCAGGCCGAGCACCAGGTTCAGCATGTGCTGGCCCTTGAACTGCACCGGCGCGCCCTGGAACAAGCGGAACTTGTACTTGCCCGACAACTTGCCGAAGGCGATGACCGAGCCGCTGAAGGTGACAGCGCCAATGGCCGCGCCCAGGAACAGTTCGAGCCGGTTGCCGTAGGGAATGCCGTAGCGCACGAAGCCGTCCAGCAGGACGGCGCCATCGGGCGTGACGGCACCGATCAGCGCGGCCACCGGCTGGGCGGTGATGCCGAAGGCCCAGGGCTCGGCCACGGCGGCCACGCCGATGAACACCGCCGCCAGGCCGATCATGCTGTGCATGAAGGCGACCAGCTCGGGCATCTTGGTCATCTCGACCTTGTTGGCCATGAAGGCACCCAGGCCGCCACCGACCACCACGGCGGCCAGCACATAGGCGATGCCGGTGCCGAAGTCGACGTTGAGCGAACGCGTCAGTCCGTGGATCAGCGCGATGGTCGTCAGCACGGCGATCGCCATGCCGGTCATGCCGAAGAGGTTGCCGCGGATCGAGGTGGTGGGATGGCTCAGGCCCTTGAGGGCCTGGATGAAGCAGACGCTGGCAACGAGGTACAGCAGCGTGACGAGGTTCATGCTCACTTGGCGACTCCCTCTTCTGCCTTCGGTGCAGCCTTCTTTTCCTTCTTCTTGAACATCTCCAGCATCCGCCGGGTGACCAGGAAGCCGCCGAAGACGTTCACCGCCGCCAGCGCCACGGCCAGCACGCCCATGGTCTTGCCCAGCGGCGTGGTGGTGAGCGCGGCCGCCAGCATGGCACCCACGATGACGATGGCGGAGATCGCGTTGGTCACCGCCATCAGCGGCGTGTGCAGCGCGGGGGTGACGGTCCAGACCACGTGGTAGCCGACGTAGATGGCCAGCACGAAGATGATCAGGTTGATGACGGTATGGGAAACGGGATCCATGGCGCTTGTGCTCCTCGCGTTTTCGCTTGTTCGCTTATTTACGGGTGACCTGGCCGTCTTGCGTGACGCGGCAGGCAGCGACGATGTCGTCCTCGAGGTCGATCTTCAGCGCGCCCTCCTTGGTGACGATCAGCTTGAGGAAGTCGAGCACGTTGCGCGCATAGAGCGCCGAGGCATCGGCCGCCACGAGCGCCGCGAGATTCGTTTCGCCCACGATGGTCACACCATGCTTGACCACGGTCTTGTCGGCTTCCGACAGCGGGCAGTTGCCGCCCACGCCGTCGGGGCCCTTGCCAGCGGCAATGTCGACGATCACCGAGCCCGGCTTCATGGCCTTGACCATGTCCTCGGTGATGAGCGTCGGCGCGGCGCGGCCGGGAATGAGCGCGGTGCTGATGACGATGTCGGCCAGCGCCACGCGCTTGGCGACTTCGATCTGCTGGCGCGCGAGCCAGCTCGGAGGCATCGGCTTGGCATAGCCGCCGACGCCGACTGCGGCTTCTTTTTCCTCATCGGTGTCGTAGGACACCTCGATGAACTTGCCACCCAGCGATTCGATCTGTTCCTTGACGCTCGGGCGCACGTCGGAGGCTTCGATGACAGCGCCCAGGCGCTTGGCCGTTGCAATGGCCTGCAGGCCGGCGACACCGACGCCGAGGATGACGACGCGCGCAGCCTTCACGGTGCCGGCTGCGGTCATGAGCATCGGGAAGAAGCGCTGGTATTTGTCGGCCGCGATCATCACGGCCTTGTAGCCGGCGATGTTGGCTTGCGACGAGAGGACGTCCATGCTCTGGGCCCGCGTGGTGCGCGGCGCGGCTTCCAGAGCGAAGCCGGCGACGCCCGCGCCAGCCAGGCGTTGCAGGCCGGTGGCGTCAAAAGGATTGAGCATGCCGATGACGACGGCGCCCGATTTCAGGAGCGCAGCTTCGGCATCGGTGGGCGTGCGCACTTTGAGGACCATGTCGGCGGACAACGCCCCCGCCTGATCGGTGATCTCTGCACCCGCAGCCTGGTAAGCCGCATCGGTCACGCTGGCAGCGACGCCGGCGCCCGACTGCACACGAACGGTGTGCCCTGAGGCCAGGAGTTTTTTCACCGTTTCAGGTGTAACGGCCACTCGGGTTTCGCCAGCCAGTGTCTCGGCAGGCACGCCTATCAGCATAGAGATCTCCTCAGGGCAAGGGGGCACACGGAATGCGGGCAGAGCTTACAGCAAGATTACAGAGGCTTGCTGTCGCCGAAATGCCCACGCCCTCTGGCTCGGGAGCGCCGGTGGATGCTACGGATCTAGCTATCTAATTTGTAGCGAATTTGAAAATTTACGCCTCCTTCGGAGGAGGCCAGCGAGCCTGGGACATACCCGGCGAGACCGTGCGTGATGTCGCGTGTCCAGCACTCAATTGTTGATAACACTCCGCCAACGGCTGCCCAACAAAATCTTCATTTGTATCCAATTGACGCCAATTGTCCGCACTACTCGCGTGAAAAACTTGATTTGCGTGCATTAGTTGCAATTTACAATTCTTACGTCCGTCGCAGATAGATACACTTCACTTAGATCGCCAGCTCACTGAGGCTGGCGCGGGGAGGAAAAGGGGATGGAATGCGAATTGCCGTACTGGACGATGGCCCGGATCAGCTCCGGCTGATCAATCAAACCATGGTGGGGCTCGGGCACGAGTGCCACCTCTACACCGAAGGACGAGCGCTGTTGCAGGCGCTGCGCCGGCAGACCTTCGACCTGCTTATCCTGGACTGGAGCCTGCCCGACATGGCGGGGCCGGACGTGGTGAAGACCATCCGGCAGGAGCTCAAGAGCCGCCTTCCCATTCTTTTCGTGACGGACAGGCGCGACGAAGCCGACATGGTCGAAGGCCTCAATGCCGGCGCCGACGACTTCATGGCCAAGCCGATCCGTGCGGGCGAGCTCGAAGCGCGCGTCAGGGCCTTGCTGCGCCGGTCCTACCCCGCCCAGCACGAGTCCGAACTGGTCTTCGGCCCCTACCACTTCTATCCGCCCTCGCGCGTGCTGAAGGTCCGGGGCGCGCCGGTCGAGCTGAAGAACCGCGAGTACGAACTCGCGCTGTTCCTGTTCCAGAACCTCGGACGGCTGCTTTCGCGGGAGCATCTGCACGAGGCCGTCTGGGGGCTTGGCATCGAGGCACTGTCACGCTCGCTCGACACCCATATCTCACGCCTGAGAACCAAGCTCGATCTGCGGCCCGCCAACGGCTTCCTGCTGCTGGCCATCTATGGCCTGGGATACCGCCTGGAAACGATCGAGGCGGACGCACTCCCCAAGGCCGGCACGCGGTAGGCCTGCTGGGTGCCCCAAGCTTTGGGGAATCTCCTGCACGCTACAGTCTCCAACGGCTCTGCCGCCCGGAGACTGCTCTTCGGGCGTCCCCTGACCCTCAAAGGAATGAGACGAATGCCCCGCAAGATCAGGCTGCTGCTCGCCGTCGCGCTGCTTTGGAGTTGGTTCGGTCCGGCCGCCGCGCAGGACATCGAGGCCAGCGACATGGTCCGGGGCGGCATGCAGGCGATCCAGATGATCGACCAGGGCAAGGCTGGCGAACTCTGGGACGGCGCCACCGCCGCCGCCCGCAAGCGCGTGACGCGCGCCGACTTCACGGACAAGGTCGCCGGGAGCCGCGCACCACTCGGGGCGCCCCGGCAACGCACCTGGGTGGCCATCAATCGCCAGGTGGTGACCGACCCCGACGGCGACACGGCCGGCCAGTACGTCAGCATCGAATACGAAACCCGCTTCACCGGCAAACCCGAGCACACCCTGCGCGAACTCGTGAGCTTCCACCTCGACAGCGACCGCATCTGGCGCTTCAGCGGCTACGTGCTGCGATAGACAGGCTCCCAATCAATGGCTACTTCCAAATCCGCACGCTGGAAACCCAACGTCACCGTGGCCGCGGTGATCGAACGGGATGGACGCTTCCTGCTGGTCGAGGAGCATGCCGACGATGGCCTCAAGCTCAACACGCCTGCGGGGCACCTGGACCCCGGCGAATCCCCCGCCGAGGGCTGCGCACGCGAGACCCTGGAAGAAACCGCCCACCATTTCACGCCAACGGCACTCATCGGCGTCTATATGGCGCGCGCCCGGCCACAGGCCGAACGGGGCGAACGGGGCGAAGACATTACCTACATGCGCTTCGCCTTCACCGGCACGCTCGGCGCATTGGAAGAAGGCCGCGCGCTCGACGAAGGCATCGTGCGCACCGTGTGGATGACGCTGGCCGAGATTCGCGCCAGCGTCGCGCGGCATCGCAGCCCGCTGCTGCTGCAATGCATCGAGGATTACCTCGCCGGCAAGCGCTACCCGCTCGAACTGTTCCACATCGACGAATCGGTGCGGTCGGTCCCGCCGGTCAGACGATGACGCCGCCCCCGAGGCAGCGTTCGCCGTCGTAGAGCACCGCCGACTGCCCCGGCGTGACCGCCCATTGCGGCTCGCCGAAGCGCAGGCTGAACCCCGCGCCCGCCTCGCCGACGCCCATGTCGCAGGCCGCATCGGCCTGCCGGTAGCGCGCCTTCGATCCATAGCTGCCCGGCACGGGCGCTTCGTCCGCCACCCAGCTCGCATCGTCGGCCTTCAGCGCGGACGACAGCAGCCACGGATGGTCGTGTCCCTGCACCACCCAGAGCGTGTTTTTCTCGATGTCCTTGCGCGCCACGAACCAGGGCGAGTGGTCGCCCGAGCCGCGCTGCGCGCCCTTCTCCTTGACACCGCCGATGCCCAGCCCCTGCCGCTGGCCCAGCGTGTAGAAGCTCAGCCCCTGGTGCTCGCCCAGCTTGCGGCCCCGGTCGTCCTTGATCGGACCCGGTTCCTTGGAGATGTAGCGGTTCAGGAAATCGCGAAATGGCCGCTCGCCGATGAAGCAGATGCCGGTCGAGTCCTTCTTCTTCGCGTTGGGCAGGCCGATTTCTTCCGCGATGCGGCGTACCTCGCTCTTGTGCAGTTCGCCGACCGGGAACAGCGTCTTGGACAACTGCGCCTGGTTCAGGCGGTGCAGGAAGTAGCTCTGGTCCTTGGATGCATCGAGCCCCTTGAGCAGTTCGTGCTTGCCGGTGGCTTCGTTCAACCGAACGCGCGCGTAGTGCCCGGTGGCGATCTTCTCGGCACCCAGGCGCATCGCATGGTCGAGGAAGGCCTTGAACTTGATCTCGGCGTTGCACAGCACATCGGGGTTCGGCGTGCGGCCGGCCTTGTACTCGCGCAGGAACTCGGCGAACACGCGGTCCTTGTAGTCGGCCGCGAAGTTGACGTGCTCGATCTCGATGCCCAGCACGTCGGCCACGCTGGCGGCGTCCACGAAGTCGATGTTCGACGAGCAATATTCGCTGTCGTCGTCGTCTTCCCAGTTCTTCATGAAGATGCCGACCACCTCGTGCCCCTGCTGCTTGAGCAGGTGCGCGGTCACCGCGGAGTCCACTCCGCCGCTCAGTCCCACCACGATCCGTTGCTTTGCCATAAGCCCGCCATTGTCCCAGCCTCGGGGTAAGGGCTTCCCGCGTGTGGGAAATCGGGAAAACCCGTGTCGCCTGCATGTCAGGCAAGGGGCCACAGCGGAAAGACCCGGCGCTACAGTGCCCTCGAAGGGCGGCACAGACCCGCCCGCGCGATTTGCAACAGCACAGCGGAGACAACGCATGGCCACCTCTTCTTCCTCCGCCCCCTCTGGCGACAACACCCCCTGGACACGCGCCTACCCGCCAGGCATGCGCTGGGATGCCGAACTGCCCGTCAAGCCGGTGCAGCAGATGCTCGACGAAGCCGTCGCGCGCTGGCCCGATCACTCCGCCGTCGAGTTCATGGGCCAGGTCATCACCTACGCGCAGCTGGGCGCGGCGGTCGAGCGCGCCGCCAAGGCGCTGCAGGACCTGGGCGTGAAGCACGGTGTGCACGTCGGCCTGTACCTGCCGAACACGCCCCATTACCCGATCGCCTTCTTCGCCGTGCTCAAGGCCGGCGGCACGGTGGTGAACTATTCGCCGCTCGACGCCGAGCGCGTGCTGGCCCACAAGATCGAGGACAGCCGCACCGACATCCTGATCACGCTGGACCTCGTCAATCTCTACCCGCTGATGGCGCGGCTGCTGGACAACTCGCGCCTGCAGAAGCTGGTGGTCGGCAGCCTGGGCGACTACGGCGCAGCTGGCGACAAGGTGCAAGCCCAGTTGCAGGGCGCAGGCCAGATTGCCACGGTGCCAACGGACGACCGGCATGTGCGCTTCAGCGATCTGCTCAAGAGCGAAGGTCCGCATCGAACCTATCCCCTGGGCGATCTCGCGGAAGAAATCGTGGTGCTGCAGTACACCGGCGGCACCACCGGCCTGCCCAAAGGCGCAATGCTCACGCACGCCAACCTGAGCTCGGCTTCTGCGCAGTACTACGAGTCGACACGCGGCGAGCCGCCGATCCTCGCCGAAGGCGCCGAACGCTTCCTGGTCGTGCTGCCGCTGTTCCACATCTTCGCGCTGAGCGCCGCCATGCTGCTCGGCGTGCGCCTGGGCGCCGCGCTGGTGCTGCACACGCGCTTCGATGTCGATGCCGTGATGAACGAACTGGCCGCCAGCAAGATCAGCGTGTTCCCCGGCGTGCCGACGATGTACACGGCCATCCTGTCGCACCCCAAGGCCAAGGAAATGGATTTGCGCTCGCTCAAGTTCTGCGGCTCGGGCGGTGCGCCGTTGCCGGTGGAAGTGGAGCAGCGTTTCTTCGCGCTCACCGGCTGCCACCTCAACGAAGGCTGGGGCATGACCGAGACCTCGCCGGTGGGCACCTTCACGCCCGCGCGCGGCGTGCGCAAGGCGGGCTCGTGCGGCATGCCGCTGCCGCAGGTGCGCATCAAGCTCGTGAGCCTGGACGACCCGTCGAAGGACGTGGCGGCGTTCGGCGAAGCGGGCGAGCTGTGCATCAAGGGCCCGAATGTGATGAAGGGCTACTGGAACAACCCCAAGGCCACGGCCGAGTCGATGACGCCCGACGGCTACTTTCGCAGCGGCGACGTCGCGAAGATGGACGCCGACGGCTACCTCTACATCGTCGACCGCACCAAGGACATGCTGCTGTGCGGCGGCTACAACGTGTACCCGCGCGTGCTGGAAGAAGCCGTGTACGAGCACCCGGCAGTGGCCGAGGTCTGCGTGATCGGCGTGCCTGACGACTACCGCGGCCAGTCGCCCAAAGCCTTCGTCAAGCTGAAGGAAGGCGCGCCCGAACTGACGCTCGATGCGCTCAAGCTGTTTTTGAAAGACCGCCTGGGCAAGCACGAGATGATCGGCGCGCTGGAATTGCGCGCCGAGTTGCCGAAGACGGCGGTCGGCAAGCTGTCGAAGAAGGACCTCGTGGACGAGGAAGCCCGCAAGCGGGCTTAGCTCCTGCTTATGACTTGAACGCCCCGGCCAGCAGCTCGTAGGAGCGCAGCCGGGCCGCGTGGTCGAACACCTGCGAGGTGATCATGAGTTCGTCGGCGCCGGTGCGCTCAACGAACGCTTCCACGCCCTTCTTCACCGTCTCCACCGAACCCACCGCAGAGCACGACAGCACCGAGTCGAGTAGCGCGTTCTCTGCCGGACCCACCTTCTGGCGGTAGTTCTCGACCGGCGGCGGCAGGCGACCGGGCCGGCCGCTGCGCAGGTTCACGAAGGCCTGCTGCCACGAGGTGGCGCGAAACTCGGCCTCTTCGTCGGTGTCGGCCGCGAACACGTTGAAGCCCAGCATCACGTACGGCTTTTTCAGTTGCGCCGAGGGCTTGAAGGTCTCGCGGTAGATCTGGATGGCCTGCATGATCTGCTGCGGCGCGAAGTGCGAGGCAAAGGCGTAGGGCAGCCCCAGGTGCGCCGCCAGTTGCGCGCCGAAGGTGCTGGAGCCGAGGATCCACACCGGCACTTCCAGCCCCTCGCCGGGCACGGCCCGCACGGGTTGTTGCGGCGCCTTCGACATGAAGTCCATCAGCTCGATCACGTCCTGCGGGAACTGGTCGGAATCCGATTCGAGGTTGCGGCGCAGCGCACGCGCGGTGCGCTGGTCGGAGCCGGGCGCACGCCCCAGGCCCAGGTCGATGCGCCCCGGGTACAGCGACTCCAGCGTGCCGAACTGCTCGGCGATCACCAGCGGCGAATGGTTCGGCAGCATCACGCCGCCGGCGCCGATGCGGATGGTCGAAGTGCCCGCTCCCACGTACGACAGCAACACCGCCGTGGCCGCGCTCGCGATGCCCGGCATGCCGTGGTGCTCCGCCAGCCAGTAGCGCGTGTAGCCGAGCTTCTCGCCATGCTGCGCGAGCGAGAGCGAGTTGCGGAACGACTGTGCGGCATTGCTGCCCTCAATGATCGGGGAAAGGTCGAGGATCGATAACGGAATCATGGGCGCGATCATGGCGCGAACCGCCCAACGCCGTTGCCCGAGGGGCTATTCGGTTTGGTATAGCGTCGTCACGCTGGCCAAGTCGCGGCCGTTCTGCTCCACGTCCACCTGGAAGGGCACGCTCTCGCCGGGTGCGATGGCCGGCAGGTTCTCGACCAGCTTGAAGCCGGTGAGCTGCCCGCTGCGGTCGCGCAGGCTGACCCACAACCGCACCTTGCCGACGATGTTCGTGCCCGGATTCTTCACGCTGCCCTTGACCTCCACGCTCTTGTAGGTAAAGCGCTGGCTGAAGTTGAGCAGCACGCTGCCGGTCTCGGCCTTGGTGCCCGTCACCTTCACTTCCAGCGGCATGCGCGGCCCCGGCATGGCGGCGCGGCGCATCGGCTTCCACTCGATGCGGGTATCGGTGATGCGCTCCATGTCTTCCGGCTCCAGGAAGATCGGGAAGCGCTCGCCCGGATACAGGTACGCCAGCCCCGAGATATTGGTGGTGCCGTCGGCCTTGCTGCCGCTGAAGCGCGAGATCACGCCGCCCGGCGCGATGGCCACCGCGTCAGGGCTGCGGTTCACGAGTTCGGTCAAAAACAGCCGCTGCTGGATGTTGTTGCGCCCGTCGATCAACGGCAGCAATTCGAGTTGTTTGGCATCGAAGCGCTCGCTGTCGTCGGCCAGCAGGTCTTCGGTGCCCAGGCGCAGTTCGGGGTTGAAGCGCTCCGGCGCGCCGGTGGTGCGGATCACGCGGTCGGTGCTCAGCACCGCCGTGCGCGCGCCCGAGGTCTCGATGGTGCTGTAGCCGATGCGGTAGTCCCACGCCGCGATCGCCGCCGCGCGGCCGAAGCGGGCGATGCTCAGGTCTACCGAGGTGTGCGCGCCGGGCTTGAGTTCGTTCGATTGCCCGTAGCCGTGGCCGAAGCCGATCACCTGGCCGGCATCGTCGTACAGCGTGGCCAGCACCTCGATGCCGCCGATCATGGCCGCGTCCTTGCGCGTGTTGGCAACGCGGCCCACCAGTCGCACGCGATCGCCCTGCTGCACCAGCCGCACGCGCGCGAAGGTCATGCGCGGTCCCTCGACCGCGTTGTAGGGCTCGGACAGCTTCTGCACCCGCAGGTCCTGCCGCGTGATGTTCTTGCCGCTGGGCATGTCGATCAACGCCGGTGTGCTCTCGCCGGGTTCGAGCACGGCGATCGGCACCATCTCGCTGCGCTCGTCGAGCCGGGTTTCGCCGTCGTAATAAGTGGCGCGGATGCCTGCGCGTGAGAGCGGCTTGCCGGTCTCGTTGCGCGCCACCACCAGCAGCTTGGGCACCGCCGAGCTGCCGCTGCCCACCAGCACCTGCTTCGGTTCGCCGAGCTTCAGGCCGTCCGCCGGAATGGTGCGATCGACGACGGCGGCAACCACCGGCTGCGCACCGGGCGGATTGCGCGATTCGAGGAACACTTCGATGACCCGCCCCACCAGCACAACGCCCAGCACGACGATCACGCCGATGCCGACTTTGCGCAACATCAGCTTCTGCCTGAGCGCTTCCTCGGCCGCCAGGCGCCGGCCTGCTTCGTTCTTGACCTGGTCGAGCACACGCTCGAGACGGTCGGACACGTTGTCCTCGACCAGCGTGACGGAGCCGCAGTGGTCGCAGGTGTATTCATTGAGGCCGGTGCGCTTGAGCACGCTGCTGCCGCATTCGCCGCACTTGAGCGTCTGGAGATCGATGGTCATGAAGCGCTTCCGGTTTCTTGTTTTGCCTGCGATTCTCCCTGCACCCCGTTTCCTGCCGCGGCGGCCCGCGCTACCAGCCGAAATCGTCCAGGATGGCTTCGGCCGTGGCGGTATCGCCGAGCAGCGGAGCGAGCCGCTTCACCAGGCGCGCGCGCTGCGCCGGATCGACGCTGTCGTCGTCCAGCAAAAGCTCGTCGCCGGCCTCGTCCACGAACTGGCCGATGGTGCCCAGGCAGGCGGCCATCTGGAAGATGTCGGCAAAGATCGGCTCGTCGTCCTGCCATGTGCCCGCGCCATGTCGCGCGAACTGGATCGCGCCCGTGCGCAAGTCGAAGATGAACGGGTCCGCCCCCTGGTCGGCCACCACCAGCCAATGGTCGGGCCAGTCGGCGATGCGCTCGCCGGTGATGCCGTGCCAGCGGTAGCCGGCCTGCAACTGCCACAGGCGCGCGAGCGGCGGAATGCTGAAGGGGTTGCCGACGTTCGGGACCTCGAGGCCCGCATGGCCCACACGCTCGTTGATCCACTCGCCGAGCGGGCCGATCTGTTCGTAGAACGTTGCGATGACGGGCGGCAATGGAATGTCACCGCGCCAATGCTCTGCGGCCGTTTGTGACGCCAACGCGCCGTGGGGAGCCAGGGCCGCGCGGGCCTGTTCGATCGATGCCATTTTTTCTCCCGTCAGGTGTTGCAGGCAGCCCGCAGCGCGGTGCGCATGGCTTCCACATCGCCGGCCGCGACTTCACGCACGCCTGGCAATGCGGCGAGGCCGCAGGCGGTCGAGGCCACCACGGGCAGGCCGGCCGCCACGGCACGCAGGAGCGCGCGCGGCGCATGCTCGATGTGCGCGGGCAGCACGACGACGCTGGCGCCGGCCAATCCATCGCCCTGCCAGTCCATGTGCTCGACAGGGTCGATGCCTTGCCACAATTGCGTGTCGTCGGACGGCGAGCCCAGCACGCGCAGCCGGCACGGCCAGCCTTGCAGCGCAGCGGCCAGTTCGCGCGCGCCCTTGCGTGCCAATGCACTCGCGGCGAAGACGATGAGCGGTGGGTCTTCGCGTTCGACCCCGATGGGTTTGACGCGGGGCAGCCCCCAGTCGAGCCGTGACAACGTGGCTTGCGGCGCCGACTCGGCGAGTTGCTGTGCGACCTCCGCGTGAGGCGTGACAACAGCCGCTGCACGGGCCAGCGCGATTGCCTCGGCCCGCACGAGCGCGGGATCGGCGCGAAAGTCGCTCAGCGTGGCATCGCCGGGCCAGCGTTGGGACGCGGCATCGAGCCTGCGTTCGATCACGGCGATGGGCAATGCGCTGGCCAGCACGGTGACATGACGACCGTCGAGCGCACCAGCCCGCTGCAGATGCGGCAACAGCGCCTGCTCGACCACCAGTTGCGTGTGTTCGGGCTTCAGGCGCGCGGCGAAAGCCAGCGCCAGCCAGCGCTGCCCATCGATCAGGCTGGCCTGTCGCCGGCCCGCGTGCCGCGCCCAGAGTCGTTGCCACAGCGCGCGGCGCAGGCTCGCAGCCCATGGCGATTGCGCGGGCGCTGCGCCTTCGGGCACGGGCTCCCGGTGCCATCCGACAGTGGATGCGCGCCAGAACGCCAGCCGCAACGGCACCGGCTGCATGCGGTCCGCGCCGGGGTGATTCGCCCCCAGGTAGCGCGCGAACTCCGGTGTCCATGCATCGAGCAGCACGGCAGTGCGGCCTTGCGGCGCCACATCGACCGGTGGGCGGTGGCGAAAGCAGGCTGTCTGGTCACAGCTCAGACAGCCGCGCGCCAGCGGCAACGCGGCACTCCCTTCGCCGGATCTCCGCAACATGACTGCTGCACCCGGCATCGCCAGCGGCGAACGTGCGCGGATGCGCAGCACCAGTTCGGTGGCGGTCAGCTCCACTTCGAGCCGCCATGCGTGTTTGGCGCGCAGCTTGAGGTCGACGTAGTTCCAGAACACCGTCGCATCGATGGCATC
Source organism: Variovorax sp. PAMC26660 (assembly GCF_014302995.1). Classification (NCBI taxonomy): domain Bacteria; kingdom Pseudomonadati; phylum Pseudomonadota; class Betaproteobacteria; order Burkholderiales; family Comamonadaceae; genus Variovorax; species Variovorax sp. PAMC26660. Next base: position 3,014,844 of record NZ_CP060295.1, on the reverse strand, counting down.
GTCGGTGACGGGTCCGGCCTGCTCGATGCGCGCCGTGTGCCCATGCCGCTCGACCAGCTCGAAGCCGGCACGCACCGCCACCGTGGCGAGTGCATTCGACAACTGGCACAGGCCACCGGCCAGCGTCGGCACCACGCAGCCACCGCGCAACTCGCGGCCCACGACGAAACCGCGCCATGCGCTCGGCCGCCCCAACTGGCGCCAGAAGCTCAGCAGTTCGCCGGCCGGCACCTCGATGGCGTCGAAGGCGCGGCGGGCCACGCGCAGGTTGTGCACCTTGCCGGCCACCAATGGGAATTCGTCCGCGCGCCCGTCCGACCACAAGGGTGTGCGGTATTGCGCGAGCACCGGCGCATCGGCCAGTGCGTGATCGCCGCCATGCCAGCGCCGGGCCGAGGGCCGCAGCGTCTCGCGCAGTGCGTGGGCCGTGGCCAGCAGCCGCGAGCGCAGCCAGAAATCGATGGCGTCGATGCGGCGCGGCGGCTGCCAGGCCTGCACGCTCACGCGGAGGGGCCTCGCTTGCGCCATTGGCCGAGATCGGCTTCGATGCGCTCGTTGATGTTGCCGCTCCACGTCGCGTCGAAGCCGGCTGCGCGCAGCAGCTCGACGATGCGGTGCCCGACCACGATGGTGTTGGCTTCGCGTTGCTCGATTTCGGGAATCATGCCGCCGCTGAATGCAAGGTGCAGGCGGCCGGTGCGCACCGCCGTGTCGAGGTCTTGCGAGTGATAGAAGCAGCAGCCGCGAATGCCCGAGGCCAGACGGCCCGCGGCGCGCCAGTGCTCGCGCACGTCGTCATGGCCATCGGACAGCGTGTTGCCCGCGCGGTGCAGCGCAATGATCTTTTCGCCGCGCAACTGCACGAAGACGGCATCGAGCCGGTCGTACTCGGTCTGTGCGGGCCAGTCGCGCTCAGCGGTGTGCTTGGCGGCGCAGGCGCGCTCGGCCTCTGCCTTGACCCAGGCACGGTCTTCGGCCGTGAGCTCGTCGGGATCGAGGTACTCGTCGGTGATCATCCATTCGACATCGGCGTCGGGATAGAAGCCGCTCCACACGAGATCGTGGATGCGTCCGCGCGTGTCTTCGGGGTCGAGAGTGAGGGCCATGCGTATGGGGTTGCCGCGTCAACGGCGACGGATCATGCTTTCTTTTCTACGGCGGGAGCGCCTTCGTATTTTCGCCCGACTGCACCACATTGGCGCAGTAATGCGAAAGCATGAGGTCTTGCGGCCATCCCTTCCGCGTCGCCATCATGAAGGATGCCCGATGGCAAGGCAATGCGCCTTTTGGCGAAGGCGGCCTCTGCCGCACGGCCGGTTGGCGCGGGTTTGGGCCGACAAGCTGCACCGGCATGGTGCCGCTTCGCGAATGGCTATGCTCGGCGCCTTCCATGCCTTCCCGCCATTCATCCTTCGACCTGATCGCGCCTGCAAGCGGGGAGCCCACCGAGTGGACTTCCAATGCGCCGCAGGCCACCGAACGCACGCCGCAGTCGGCCTCCGACTGGGTGGCGTGGCTGATCGCGCTCGCGGTGCTGACGTTCTTCGCGGTGTTCGGCTTCCAGGCGATGACCTGGGCGCTGGCCGGCGGCTGGCAATGGCTCTGGATGGTGATCGGACTGCCGGTGTTCGCCACCTTCTCGGTGTTGACGGTGATGTTCGTCGTGAAGCGTCTGCGCGAGGGGCGCCGCGTGCGCGTGGCGCTGGAGAACATGTCGCTGGAGCGGGGCGAAGGCTTTCGCATCGGCGAGCCGCTCGAGCTGCGCCTGCGCGCGACGGTGCCGCTGGCGCGGGCCGGCGAACGCACGGTGGCGCCCGAGCGCATCGTCATGCGGCTGATACGGCGCGCTGCTGCCAGCGGCGGGCCGGGTGGCGAAGGGGTGCGGTCGGACGAGTGCTGCGACGAGGCTGTTGCCCATCGCGACGACGCGCGGGCCGACCGGCTGGTCTATGCCTGCGAGCTTTGCGCGAGCCCCGCGCACAGCGGTGGCGCAGCACAATGGTCCGTCGAGCTGCACGACCCGGCCGCCGACGACGACTTGCCCTTTTTCGTTGCCGGCCTGCGGCTGCTGCCTGCCCGCTGAATCAGCGAGAGCCGATGGCCGCCACGAGCGCGTCCGTCGAACGCACGCGGCCCATGCGCGGGAACAGCTCCTTGTTCGCGAAGTGGTGCAGCTCGGCCGCCAGCGAGCTCATCGCGTCTTCCACGAACACCAGTTCGTAGCCCCGGTCGAAGGCAGCGCGCGCCGTCGAGTCGACGCCGAAGTTGGTTGCGATGCCGCTCATCACCAGCGTCTTGATGCCGCGACGGCGCAGTTGCTGGTCGAGGTCCGTGCCGTAGAACGCGCCCCACTGGCGCTTGGTGATCAGCACATCGCCGTCCTGCACCTGCAGCTCGGGCACCAGTTGCGAGAACTCGGGCGGCGGCACGGGCGATCCCGGTGGCCGGCTGATGGATGCATCCGCCGGCAGGCTCAGCAGCGCCGTGACATCGACGCGCACCCAGACGACGGTGCCACCCGCCGCGCGCAGTGCATCCGCGATGCGCTTGCTCCGTTGCACCACGTCGGCGGCGGCATGCGGCGCAAGCTGGCGACCCACATTGCTGTGTTGCAGGTCGATAGAAATAAGGGCGGTCTGGCGGGGATTGAGGGCTAGAGGTTCCATGCCGAACCATGATACGGAGGCAATGTGAGCCCGTCATGAGCGGGACGGCGCACGAAAAAAAACCGGGCCATGCGTTGGCATGGCCCGGCTTTTCAGAGCGGCGCTCGCCGAAGCGAGGCGTTGCTTGCGAGGATTACAGCGGCAGTGCGTCGCCGCGAGCAGCAGCGCGGGCTGCGGCACGCACCGTGGCACGGTCCACCGTGCTGGCAACGACCGGGGCCACGCCCGACGATGCGCCTTCGGCGTACGGATCGGCGCTGTGTGCGGCGGCAACGGCTTCAGAGCGGACAGCCGCACGGCTGGTCGACGACACGAACACTTGGGCCGGGCCGGAATTGGCACCGGTGGCGTAGGGGTTGGCGCTGTGCGCTGCAACCACGGCCTGGCTGGAGACATCGGCGCGGCTGGCGGCCGAGGTCAGTTGATGCACGCCGTCATAGGTTTCGGCGTGGGCAGAACCAGCAACAGCCAGCAGGGCAACGGCAACAGCGGAGAGGAGCTTCGAGGCGGTCATTTGGATTTCCTTCAGTTCAGTTCAATTGTTTTTGCACTTGGATGATTTCGAACCGGTCTTGGGTGGGTTGCCGTCCCTCGGGGGGCGGCCACCGCGCTCGGGGCCCTGTTCATCCAGATCGGCTTGGGGGCCGGTCTGTGGATGAATTGTGCGCCTCCATCTAAGTAAAAACCCTTAGCAAACAGAACCGCGGTGTTCACGCCTTGGAAACAATCATGTGTCAAAGAGGGAGATGAGGGCTTGTCGTAGAGTGCCGGCATGAACGCGCCAGCCCCTTCATTCGCCCCCTTTGCGCCCTGGGGCACCCCGGACACCGTCTTCGACGGCCTGGAAGGCGCCTGGGACCTGGACCGGACCATCGAAGGCCAGGCCGCCATGACCGGCACCGCCACGTTCACGCGGCTCGAAACAGGCGCGTTGAAGTACCGCGAGGAAGGCCGGATCCGTCTGGCCGACGGCAAGGAGTTCGACGGCCACCGCGAATACCTCTTCGAGCGCGCCCCGGGCGGTTTCGCCGTCTCCTTCGCCGAGCAGCCACCGCGTCTCTTTCACGGCATCGTGATCGTGCGCGACGGCGACGCGCTCGCCGGATCGGCCACGCACCTGTGCACGCCCGACACCTACGACAGCAGCTATCGCTTTCTGGGCGACGGCTCCTTCGTGATCCGGCACACGGTGCACGGCCCACGCAAAGACTATCTGTCGGCCACCACCTTCAAGCGGCGCAACGCGTAGCCCAAGGGCGAGTCAATCGCGGTCGAGCCGCCAGCCGGGCATGCCGCGCATCACCGTCTGCACGAGCATCGCGCAGATGCCGCACTTGATCAGGTCGCCGGGAATGAAGACCAGCATGGCCAGCGCCGCCTGCGACAGCGACATGTGGGCGATCCACGAGAGCCCGACGATGCCGAAGGCATAGACCACCACGATCCCGCCGACCAGCGACGCGACGAAGGCCGCCGCCAGCAGCCCGGTGCCCGTCGCGCCGGCCATGCGGCGCATCAGCAGGCCGCAGGTGAAGGCGCCGAACATCCAGCCGAACAGGAAGCCCGAAGCCGGCGCCACGAACACGCTCAGCCCGCCGCGCCCACCCGGCAGCAGGGGCAGGCCCAACGCCACCGCAAGCAGGAACAGCGCGATGGCCAGGAACCCGCGTCGCGGCCCCAGCAGGCAGCCGGCGAGCATCACGCCCAGCGACTGCAGCGTGATCGGCACGCCGAACGGCAGGTCGATCTTGGGGATCAGTCCGAACACCGCCATCAGCGCCGCGAACAGCGCGATGTACGACAGGGAACGGGACGAAGTGAGAGAGCCGGTGGTGGTCATGGGAGTCTCGTTCCAGGAAGGAAAGAAGAAAGAAAGAGGGTTCGGAATCAGCGGCCCAGCCGCGCGGCCAGCGCATCGGCCACGCGCTCCGCAGTCTGCAGCGTGCGGATGGTCAACGGCGCCAACAGCCGCAGGCCACCGCCATGCCCCGCACGGGCGCGGTAGGCATCGTCCAGGCGCTGCCACTGCACATAGAAATTTTCGGCGAAACGCAGCATCAGGCCAAGGCCGAGCGCGATCCGCTCGGTCGGCACGCCGAAGCGCTGCAGTGGATGCATCAGGGTTTCGAGCACCGCCAGCAGGTCTTCGAAGCGCGTGGTCAGCGTCAGCATCAGCGCGAGCGTGGCCGCGCTGGCAAGGCGCAAGGCACTGGCCACGCCCAGCGGCGTCGTGCCCAGCGCCCAGTGAAAGCCGACGATCAACCCGCCTGCAATGGCCACGCCGACCAGCATGCGCACGCGGCGCCATGCGGGACGCCCGAGCGACGCGAAGATCAGCAGCACCACCGCGCAGGCAATGGCCAGGTGAACGGGCCTCTCGACCAGTACCAGCAGCGTGCCGCACACCGACAGGACTGCGAGCTTGATCCACGCCGCGATCGCGTGCATCCAGGTTTGCTGTTCCGAATAGAGGCTACGCATGCGCGCCCCGCTGCGCACTGGCGCGCTCGCGCACGTTCGCGGCATAGGCCTCGCAGACCTCGCGACCGGGCCCGTCGGCGCGCACCTTGCCCTGCTCCAGCCACAGCACGCGCTCGAAGTCGTGCACATGGTCGAGCAGGTGCGTCGACAAGACGATCTGCTGGTCGGTGGCGTCGAGTTGCGCCGCCAATCGCGCCTGGCTCAGCAGGTCGAGGCTGGCAAAGGGCTCGTCCAGCAGCAGCGTGGCCGGCTGGCTGATCTGCAGCGCGAGAAGGCACACCTGCTGGCGCTGCCCCTGGCTCAGCTCGCCGATGGCGCGCCCGGCCCACGCGTCGAGCCCGCGCTCCGCGAGGAACTCGCGCGCCCGCTGCCGCGCCGCCTGCCGCGTTTCACCGCGCGCCGTGAGACTGAAAGCCAGCTCTTCGGCCACGGTCGGAAAAATGATCTGGTCGTCGGGGTTCTGGAACATCAGCCCCACGTGCTGCGACAACTGCCGCCGGTCGGTCTGCGTGTCGCAGCCATGCACCACGACGCGCCCCTGCTGCGGCTGGTCGAGCCCGCTGATGAGGCGGAACAGGCTGCTCTTGCCCGCCCCGTTGTCGCCGACCAGCCCAATGCGCGCCTCCTGCAGATGGAGCGTCAGCCCCTCGAAGACGTGCTGGTTGCCGCGCACCAGCGTGACCGCCTCGAGGCGAATGCTGTGCGGGGAAAGGGGGGCGGTGGATGTCGGCTGCGGCAAGGGGCCGCCACTGTACCCGAACCCACCGCGGCGGCTTGCGCCCTCCCGACAGAGAGATCAGGCGGTGGCGGGAAAGAGTGCGTTGATTTCGCCAGCCGGAAGCATCTCGCCGCTCATCGTGCGAAAGCCGGCGTTGTGCGTCTTGTCGTCGAGTGCTTCCGTGGCGATGCGTCCAAGCACGCCGAGCACCGCCTGCAAAGGACCGCAACCGAGGCTGATGCGCCGTGCACCCGCATTGGCGAGCACATCGACCGCCGGCGCCTTGGTATGGCCCGCATAAACGTTCACAGGCAGCGCCACCGCGTCCGCAAGGCCCGCGATTTCTTCGAGGCTGGTCATGCCCGGCACGAAGATGCCGTCGGCGCCCGCCGATGCATAGAGCCGTGCGCGGCGCAGCGTGTCCTGGTAGCGCGCGGCGGGGTCGTCGTTGGCGACGAAGTGGGTGTCGGTGCGCGCGTTGATGAAAAAGCGCGCGTCCAGTTGGCGCAGCGCGCCGATGCGCTCGCACAGGATCTCCGGCGGCGCCAGTTGGCGCGTGCCCGGCAGCACACCGTCTTCGATGTTGATGCCGGCCGCGCCCATGTCGATCAGCGCGCACACAAGGTCGCACACCGCCTGCGTGCTGTCGCCGAAGCCGCGTTCGATGTCGACCGTCACCGGCACGCTCGCCACGCGGCAGATGCGCGCGCAGGCCGCGAGCAGTTCGCCGACCGGCATGCGCTCACCGTCCGCGTAGCCCAGCGACCACGCCATGCCCGCGCTGGTCGTGCCGATGGCCCGTGCGCCGGCACGCTCGACGATGCGCGCGCTGGCCGCGTCCCACGCATTCACCAGCACCAGCGGCTCAGGGCCGCTGTGCAAGCGATGGAAGATGTCTGTCTGCTGCTGCCGTGCGTCATGGGTCTGCATGGTGGTCATTCGATTCCGGGGGGTGGGGGAATGACCGGAGCATAGGCGGGCCGTGCTCACAGGACTTGGAAAAAACTGCGGTCTGTTGGCGCCGCGCCATCACTTGACGCCGTAGCGTCGCGCCGCGCGCAACGCCACCAGGCTCACCACCACGCCGAAGGCCACGTAGAACGCCGGCGCGATCTTGCTGCCCGTGGCCGTGATCAGCCATGCGCTGATGAAGGGCGCGAAGCCGCCGAAGATCGCCACGCCGAAGCTGTAGCTCACCGACAGCCCGGTGCCGCGCGTGGCGGCCGGAAACAGCTCGGACATCGCGGCCGAGATCGGCCCCCAGTAAGCGGAAGCCACCGCCCCCATGGCCGTGAGCGCCAGCATCAGCGCAGGCACCGACGGGTGGTTCACCAGCAGGTAGAACAGCGGCACGATCATCACCAGCATCACGAGTGCCGCACTGCGCATGATGACGATGCGCCCCACCCTGTCCGACAGGCTTCCGAAGACCGGCACCAGCAGGAACTGCAGCACCCCGAACCAGAAGGTGCCCGCAAAGGCCATCGACGCCGGCAACCCCAGTTGCCGCACCGCGAAGGTGGGCATGAACAAGCCCGTGTACGCCACGATGGTCGCCAGGATGATGAGCCCCATGGCTGCGAGCGTGCGGCCGCGCTGGTCGACCAGCGTGGTGCGCACCGGCGTGGCCTCTTGCGCCGCGCGCTTGAACTCCAGCCCTTCGTCGAGATGGCGCCGGATGTACAGCCCGGCCGGGCCGATCAGCAGGCCGAAGAAGAACGGAATGCGCCAGCCCCACGACAGCAGCTGCTCGGGCGTGAGCAGCGCGTTCAGCCCCATGCCGAAGCCCGCCGCCAGGAAGGTGGTGATGCCCTGGCTGGCGAACTGCCAGCTGGAAAAGAAACCGCGCCGCTGCGGGTCCTGTTCGGCCAACAGTGCGGTGGCGCTGCCGAACTCGCCGCCGGCCGCAAAGCCCTGCAGCAGGCGCGCGGCAATGATGAGCGCCGGCGCCCAGAGCCCGACCTGCGCGAAGGTCGGCGACACCGCGATCAGCAGCGTGCCGCACAGCATGATCGCCATCGACAGCGTCAGCGCTTTCTTGCGCCCCGCCGCGTCGGCATACGCGCCGAGCACCAGCGAGCCGACCGGCCGCATCACGAAGGTCACGCCGAAGGTGCCCAGCGTGATGAGCAGCGACACCGAGTCGTTCTCCGCGGGGAAGAACAGCTTGGAGATCGTCACGGCAAGAAAGCCGTAGATCACGATCTCGAACCACTCCAGCGCATTGCCGATGGAGATGGCCGTGATCACCCGCACCGTGCTTTGCCGGGCAACGGGGTCGGGAACGGCGGAAGCGGTGTGGGGTGCCAGGGTGCTCATGGTGCTGCGTGCTCCAGGGGTGGATGAACCGGTTGGCCCGCGACGGGCGAGACACCGAAGTGATGCAGCACATTGCGCAGCACCCCTTCGAAACAGGGATCGACGCCGAGCACCCAGCTCGCGCCGACGGCGCCGGCGTTGAACACGCGACCGCCCTGCGGGCGCTCCCAATAGATCATCTCGGCCGACAGGCCGTCGAGCGATTCGGTCACGTTCGAGAAGTAGTCGAGGTAGGCATCAAGGCGGCCCGGCTTCGGCCGGCGCCCCTGCGCGATCACCTCGATGCCGCGCTGCGCTTCGGGCAGGCACTGGCCGGACGGCAGCGCGTGCGTCATGCGGCGCAGCGTCGCCACGCTCAGGTCCCATTCGTGGCCGATGGCACGCGGCAGGCCGCCGCCCGGCGCATGGCCGAAGGTCGAGCCTTCGCGCAGGTTCAGCGCATGCGGCTGCGAGAACAGGAAGTGCCGCGGCAGCGTGGCGTGATACACGCCGAAGTCGTCCCCGTCGGCAAAAGCCCAGCCCGCGGACTCCAGCCCGATGAGTTCGGCGCACGAGCGGCCGGCCTGCCTGAACTGCCCGCCGCGCGCCCAGTCCTGGCTGTGGTACTGCTCGCCGAACGGGCCGGCGGGCGGGCGGACCTTGGCGGCCTCCTCGCTGTCCTTGTCGTTCGGGCCGAGCACCTTGCGCTGCTCCATCACGGTGCCGTCTTCGTTGTAGCTCACGCGCAGGTACATGGTGTTGCCCGAGAGCACGATGGCCGTGCCGCCGCCCGACAGGTAGTGGTCGAGCCCGTCGCAGGCCGGCAGCGACCAGTACTCGCTGTGGCCGTTGATGACGACGGTCTTGTAGGCCTTCAGCAGCCCCGGATCGCGGTGCAGGTCGAGGTCGCTCACCACGTCGAAGGCGTAGCCGGCCTGGTCGAGCCACACGTGCAGGCGGCGCTCCAGCCGCGTCCACTGGCAAAAGCCCGCATCGGCCGGGTCGTACAGCGCATTGGGGCTGGCGTTGGGCCAGGGCATGCGCAGGCCGACCTGGTAGGTGGGCTGGCCGCCGCGGTGGTAGGTGTAGCTGCTGTAGGCCGGCGCGTCGGGGTGGCTGTTCTCCAGGCCGGCCGAGCGGCGCGGCCACACCGGATCGGCCACCCCGTTCCGGGCGAAGGGCGTGCTCGCATAGGCCAGCCAGCTGTTGGTGGCGCACAGCACCAGCACCGGCGCGGGGGCCTGATGCGCGGCGCGGCGCACGATGAAGCTGATGTCGTAGTCGGCCGCCTGCCCGTCCAGCATGAAGCGCACGCGGCCCACGTAGACACCGGACTTCGCGCTGGCGGGAATACGGAAGGCATGGCTCTCCGGCCAGCGGCAGTCATACAGATCGTCGCTGGCCAGGCGCAGCCCATGGCCGCGCGTGGGGTCGGCCAGCGGGTCGTAGCCGTTGTCGGAAAACTCGTCCACCCGATGCGGCTCGAAGGCCGGGCCGACGATCATCCAGGTGCCGTGGTTGACGATGCGGCCGGTGCGCTGGTGGCCGCTGGCGTCGGCCACCACGTCGCCGCGCTCCTCGCGCAGGGGCCAGCAGGCGAGCACGCCACGGCCGCGGGCGGTGTGCAGGCCACGGTCGGCAAAGCGCTCGCGCACCTCGCCGGCCTGCAGCGCATGCGCGTAGATCGCGGGCATGACGAGATCGCCTTCGAGGAATGCATCCGCAAGGCCGTCGACACCGCTGCTGCCCAGGCGCAGCGGTGCGCAGCCCGGTTGCAGCGGACCGGTCCACGTGCCACGCGCCACCACCACGCCATCGAGCCACAGCACCGTGGCACGCCCATCCCAGGTGGCAACGATGTGGTGCCAGCGCCGGGGCACGAGCGCGCCACCGGCAAGCTCGCCGTCGGCACGGAAGGCGCCGCCGTCGCCGAGATAGAAGACCGCGCGCCCGGCCTCGTCGATGAAGAGGCCGTAGCCGCAGGCCCCGGGCAAGTCGTACTGACCCATCACGCTCTGGCGCGTTCCCACGCTCCACGGCTGGACCCAGCACTCCAGCGTGACCGACCGCAGCGGCTGGTCGAGCCCGCGCTCCACGCGCACATAGGAGCCGGGGTGGATCGGCTGCACGCGCGGCGCCGAGGGCGCGAAGGCATGCAGCACGGTGTCGGCCGAACGCTCCTCGACATCGGGGCCGAGCTGGCACACAGAGAGTGTGTACGGCACGTCGCTGCTGACGTGAAAACGCACCACCTCGCCGGCGGCCACGCTCTTGCGGTCGGTGTAGCCGTGCACGCCCGGCACGTGCAGGCTGCGGTGAGGCGGGAGCGGTTGTTGTTGCTGCTGCATCGACACGGCTTTCGTCACGCGGCCGAAGCCACTGCCAGCCCCTTGGCCGCAACTTCGTCGGCCAGGTCGCGCAGCGAGCGTTCCAGCAGGTCGACGAGTTCGTCGATCTCCTGCGCGGTGATGGTCAGCGGCGGCGTGATCATCTGGAAATCGCCGAAGGCGCCCAGGTTGGCGCGCCGGTTGTAGAGCGCGATGCCGTGCTTCAGGCCGTGCTCGGTCAGCCGCGCCGGCGCATTGAAGCTCGCCGGCAACTGGCGCCGCGTCGCCTTGTCGGCCACCAGCTCGATGGCGGTGAAAAAGCCCTTGCCGCGCACGTCGCCGACGATGGGCGAGCGTTCGGCCACCTCGCGCAGGCGGGCCATCAGCAGCTCGCCCATGTCGTGCGCACGGGCCACGAGCTTGTGTTCGATCACCTCGCCGACGACCGCATTCGCCACCGCGCACGACAGCGGGTTGGTGAAGTAGGTGTGGCCGTGCACGAAGCCGCCGCTGTTGGCGATCGCATCGACGATGCGGTTGGGCGCAAGCAACGCGCCCAGCGGCGTGTAGCCCGCCGCCAGGCCCTTGGCCAGCGTCACGAGGTCGGGGCGCGCACCGGCCCAGTGATGCGCCGCGAGAAAGGCGCCGGTTCGGCCCGCGCCGCTCATGATCTCGTCGTAGATCAGCAGCACGCCGTGCCGGTCGCAGATCTGGCGGATGCGCTCGAAGTAGGCGGCGGACGAGACCACCGCGCCGGTGGACAAACCACCGATCGGTTCGAGGATGAAGGCCAGCACGGTGTCCGGCCCTTCGCGCAGGATGGTGGCCTCCAGCGCATCGGCGCAGGCCATCGCGTGCGACTCGACGGTGTGCCCCGTGGGCACGCGGTAGGACAGCGGCGCCGGCACCTTCGGCATCTCGCGCACCATCGCGCCATAGAGCGATTGCGTGTGGGCGTCGCCGGTCACGGCCAGCGCGCCGAGCGTCGAGCCGTGATAGCTGGGGTCGCGCGAAATGACCTTGGCGCGGCGCGGCTGGCCGGTCACCACCGCGTACTGGCGCGCCAGCTTGATCGCCGACTCGTTGGCCTCCGAGCCGCCCGACACGAAAAAGGCGCGGTCGAAACCCTCGCCCGCCAACGCGCACACGCGGTCCGCCAGCTCGATGCTGTGCTCGCTCTCGAAAAAGCGTGGATAGGCGAAGGTCACCTTCGCGGCCTGTGCCTGCATCGCGGCCAGCACCCGTGGATTGCCGTGCCCGATGTTGGCGACCACCGCGCCGGCCGTGGCGTCGAGATAGCGCCGGCCGTTGGCGTCCCACAGGTAGATGCCCTCGCCGCGCGCGATGCGCGGCGGCCGGGGCGTGCCCTTCGTGGCATAGAAGCCGAGCACGGTGCCGCCCTTGGGCGTGTCGCCAACGGTGCGGGCGGTGTCTGTGGTGGTGGCGCTCATCGGGGGATTTCCATTCACGTGTCTTGAACGGCCCGACGATAGGCAGACCTCGCCATGATGGGTAGACGTATGAGACGATGAAGTGCTATACGTATCACGCATGAAGAACACCCACGACCGGCTCGACCTGCTCGACACCTTCATCAGGATCGGCGAGAGCGGATCGCTCAGCAAGGCGGCGCGCCTGCTCGGCACCACCCAGCCCACGGTGAGCCGGCGCCTGCTGGAGCTGGAGCGCCTGCTGGGCTGCAAGCTGGCGATCCGCACCACCGCCAACTTCTCGCTCACCGACGAAGGCCGCTCGCTGCTGGCCGAGGCCCACGACCTGACCGACCGCTGGTCGGGCCTGTCGCAACGGCTCTCGGGCGGCCAGAGCCGGCCCGAAGGCACGCTGCGCGTGATCGGCCCGTCGGGCTACGGCACCGGCTTTCTCACCGATGCGGTGACCGACCTGCGCGCCGCCCATCCGCAATTGCGCGTGGAACTCACGCTGACCGATCGCGTGGTCGACCTTGCCGCGTCCGGCGCGGAATGCTGGGTGTGCGTGGGCGAAGTGCGCGACCCCGGCCTGGTCTGCCGCCCGCTGGGCCGCATGGAGCGCGTGCTGATCGCCACGCCCGCCCTGCTCAAGCGCCTCGGACCGGTCACGCTGGCCCGGCTGCCGCAAATGCCCTGCGTGGGCCTCATGCCGTACGTGATGGGCAATGTGCGCCTCATCGACCGCGGCGGCCGTTCACGCATCGTGCCGCTGGACACGCCAATCCGCACCGACAGCCTGCTCGCGAGCTACCGCGCGATCCTCAACGGCGCGGGCATCGGCGCCGCCGCGCCGTGGATGTGCCATGAAGACATGCAGGCCGGCCGCCTGAAGCGCGTGCTGCCGAACTGGTGGCTGGAGCCCATCGGCGTGCACGTGGCGCTGGCGCCGGGGCTGTATCGTCCGGCTCGCGTCACGGCCTTCATCGAGGCGCTGCGGCAGCGCATGCATGCGCTGCCGGGATTCAGGCCCGCGTCATGACTGCAAGGAACATCCCCGTGGAAACTGCCATCCAGTCGACCTCTCCGGACGGCCGGTACATCGTTCGCATCGCGCCCTGGGAGGCGCGCAACACACACTGGGTCTGCCTGCCCGAGATCGTGGACACCCACACGGACCGCACCTTCTTCAAATTCGCGAGCGAGAGCTGGTCCGCCGAGCGCTCGGCATGGGAGAGCGATTCGCTGGTGCGGCTGGATCTGCGCAAGTACCCCGGCGATCAGCCGCGAAGCACCCTTGTCGTCAGGATCGATTGCATTCGCGGCATGGGCAACATCGAGGGCGGCGCGCGCGTGGCCCTGGAAGCGCTGGAAGCGGCGTTGGAGAAGGCCCTGTACGCCGCCTGACACCCACTCACCGTCTAGGGACGCCCCAGTACGTTCAACGTGCGGAAGGTCTTGTGGCTGCTCGACACGCCGGAGTTTCTGGCGATAAACCCGCACGGCCACGCCCCGGTCATCCCCGATGCGGACGGCACCGTCGTGTGGGAGTCGCACAGCATCCTGCGCTACCTTGCCGCGCGGCATGGCGGCGCAACGCGCAAGCCGATGCGCGCGAACAACGTTCAGGGCACGATCAACGCCGCCAGTGCATGCGCCGCAGGCGACGTTTCGCGTTCGAGTTGCGCGATCACGCTGCGCCGGTCGGCTTCGGTGCGCTGCTGCGACAAGAAGCGCTTGCCGGTCAGCGACTGGAGTTCGATCTCGAAACCCACCAGCCGCTGCGACGCGCTCTCGGCGAACTCCGGTGACGCGTCACTCAGGGACCAGGGTTCGGCACGCCCCGCCTCTTGCGATGCGGTCAGCGAAGCCAGATGCGACAGCACCCAGGCCGGGTCGTCGATGAAGCGCAACGGCCCCTGGGCCTGCACCGCGACATAGTTCCAGCTTGGCGCCAGCCGGCCGCTGCGTTGCCCGTTGACGTACCAGCGCGGCGAAATGTAGGCGTTCGGCCCCTGGAAAACGACGGTCACGCTGCTGCCGTCCACGACGCTTTGCCACAGCGAATGGCTTCTGGCGACATGCCCCCGGAGCGTTCCGTGCGGGCCGAGGTCGCACACCTCCAGCGGCAACAGGTTCGCGTCCATCACACCGCCGTCCGCGACGGTGAACAGTGTGGCCAGAGGATAGGCACACATCAGCTGCAGAAGCTCATGGCGCGGCTCGACCGAGAACAGGGGCTGTGTGTGCATGTGCCAAGTATCGACAGCCATCTGGCCGATCACTGTCGCGCGGGGGTCGCGCGGGGTCACGGCAGAATCCGCCTACCGCAGCCATCGCGACGGACCGCCTTCATGCCCGACGACACACCGCACCCCGCCCACGAAGTCCTCGCCGGCCACCTGCTGCCGCTCTGGTACGCCCATATCGCCTGGGCGAATCAGCTTCTGGTGCATGCGTTCAAGCTCGAACATGCGCAGGACATCCTTCGCCGCGAGAACCGGGGCACGCGCCAAGTGCCGGGCACCGCATGGTTCATCAAGACACACGGCGTGGGCGTGGACATCTTCAAGACGCCGGACGTCGGCGGCATCGATTTCGACTTCGACAAGCCCGATCCGGACCCGTGGCGCCTCCTCGCGTTCCTGCACAAACAGGTCAACGACGGCCAGCTTTCGTACGCGCTCTACCAGCCGCTGGTGGAAGACGAGGAACTGGCCATCGAGGCCATCAAGGCCGTGCTGGCGCGCTGAGCGCGCGCCCGGTTTCCCTCCGGGTCGCGCTCCAGCTACAGTAGTCGCCCCAAACCGGTCATCCAGCCCTTCTGCCGAGAGCCAGACAAGGCCGCAACACACACCTCAAGGAATCAGACATGGGCGCGCAATGGAAAGCAAAACACAAGGATCTGGCGGCCAATGCCAAGGGCCGGCTGTTCGGCAAACTCGCCAAGGAAATCATGATCGCCGCGCGCAACGGCGCCGACCCGGCCTCCAACTCGCGCCTGCGGCTGGTGGTGGAGCAGGCACGCAAGGTGTCGATGCCCAAGGAGACGCTGGACCGGGCCATCAAGAAGGGCGCGGGCCTCACGGGCGAAGCGGTGCATTTCGAGCACGTGATCTACGAAGGCTTCGCGCCGCACCGCGTGCCGGTGATGGTCGAGTGCCTGACCGACAACGTGAACCGCACCGCGCCTGAAATGCGCGTGCTGTTCCGCAAGGGCCAGTTGGGCACTTCGGGATCGGTGTCGTGGGACTTCGACCACGTCGGCATGATCGAAGCCGAGCCCACCGGCGCCGGTGCCGACCCCGAAGTGGCAGCCATCGAAGCGGGCGCGCAAGACTTCGAGCCGGCCGGCGAAGGCAACGCCACCGTCTTCCTGACCGACCCGACCGACCTGGACCTGGTGAGCCGCGCGTTGCCGACCCATGGTTTCACCGTGTTGGCGGCCAAGCTGGGCTACAAGCCCAAGAACCCGGTCGATCCGGCAAGCCTGAGCGCCGAAGACCTGGAAGAAGTCGAAGTGTTCCTGGCCGCCATCGATGCGAACGACGACGTGCAGAACGTGTTCGTGGGCCTGGCGGGCTGAGGTTGCTTCGTGCAGTGCCCCGTCTGCAACCATCTCAATTCGGCGACGGACGTGCGCTGCTTCCAATGCCGCACCACGCTGATCCAGGAAGCCGTGGGCCATTCGGACAGCTACCGGAAGACAACCGGCGCGCTGGACGCCCGCATGTACAGCGGTGTCGGCGCATTCTTCGGCTTCTTTCTCGTGGCCGCGCTCCTGAAGTTCATCCTGCCCGGTGTGAACCTTGGAGACGGAGAGATCTACACCATCTCGGCTGTGGGAGCGGGGATCGGCGGACTCATCGGCCGTGCGCTGCTGCGCGCGAGGATGAAATAGGCGCTCAGCTCAATCGGTCCGAGCGCAGCCGCTGGCGCTCGTCGGTCATCGACCGCGCGGCCATGTAGACCGCGCCGGCTGCCGCCAGGCCGCCCGCGCCGGTCAGCAAGAACAGCAGCAGGATCTGGTACTTCGCAGCCTCGATCGGGTCCATGCCCGCCAGCAACTGGCCGGTCATGATGCCCGGCAGCGTGATGACGCCGGCCGCCGACATCTGGTTGATGATCGGGATCATCCCCCGGCGAATCGACGAGCGGATCAGCTCCGCGAGCGACTGGTGGATGGTCGAGCCCAGCGCCAGCTGCGCCTCGATGCCGGCGCGGCCCTTGGTCACGCCCTCGAAGAAACTGTCGAGCCCGAGGCTGGCCGAATTGAGCACGCTGCCCAGCACGATGCCCATCAATGGAATGGCGTAGCGCGGGTCGTACCAGGGCTGCGGGCGGATCGCCGTCATCAGCGCCAGCACCACGGTCGCCACGCTCGACACGCCGACCGCCGCCGCGCCGATGCGGAAGTTGCCCCCGCCCTTCAGGCGCCACGCAGGCCGCACCGCCACCTCGCGCGCAGCGGCCAGGATCATCAGGATGACGATGGTGAGCGTCGCCACCGGCGATGCCGCGCTGAAGACGAAACGCAGCACCAGCCCCACCAGCAGAAGCTGCACCACCATGCGCGTTGCAGCCCACAGCACCTGGCGATGCAGTTGCAGGTGCAGCATGAGCGAAGCGCCGGCGTTCAGCAGCACCAACAGCGTGGCAAGCACGAGGTCGGTGGCGTCGAGGTGAATGGTGGTCATGCCGTGGGCCCCAACTGGCCTTGCGCCATCTCGAAGCGCCTGTGGCCCATGCGCACCGCCTGCTCCTGCGAGTGGGTCACCATCAGGATCGCAAGGCCCGCCGCGAGCTGGCGCGACAGCAGCGCCTCGACGGCGAGCGTGGTCGTGGCGTCGAGCGAGGCTGTCGGCTCGTCGAGCAGCAGCACGGCCGGTTGCCGCGCCAGCGAACGCAGGAGCGCCAGGCGCTGGCGCTCGCCCGTGGACAGGCGCGCGATGTCGGTGGCGAGCAGGTCGTGCGACAGGCCCAGGTCCGCCAGCCAGCCCGCCAACTGCTCATTGATGCCGTCAGGAAAGTGCCCGGCCGCCGTGGGCGCCCACCATGCGGGCTCCGCCGCCTGGTAGATCACGCGGCGCCGCCATTCGGGGCCCGAGCCGGCATTGCGGTCGATGCCATCGAGCGCGACGGCGCCCTCCCCCGGGTCCATGTCCGCGATCAATCGCAGGAAGACGCTCTTGCCCGAGCCGGACTTGCCGAGGATGCAGATGCATTCGCCCGCTGCCACGTCCAGGTCGATGAGCCCACCGCTTCGGGTACGCAGTTGCCTGATCCGCAGACGGGGGAGTGGATCGGTCATGCGGCGGAGCCTGCGAAGAACAAGACGGCGAAGGTGAGGGGCATGACCATCGCCGGATGCTAGGCGATGCAGCGCCCGCGCGGGAATTTCGCGCGGATGCCATACCGCGCCGCTGCGGATATCGGCCGATGCCCGATTCAGTACACGTCGCGGCGGTAACGGCCTTCGGCGATGAGATCGTCGAGCGCGGCACGCCCCAGCACCTCTTCGAGCACCGCATCGACACCCGCGGCCATGCCGGCCAGGCTGCCGCAGACATAGAGCACCGCGCCGTCGCCGATCCAGTGCCGCAGAACCTCGGCCGCCTCGCGCAGCCGGTCCTGCACATAGATGCGGGCGGGCTGGTCGCGCGAAAAGGCCAGGTCGATGCGTTCGATCAACCCTTGCGTGCGCCATTGCGCCACTTCGTCCATGAAGAAGGCATCGTGCGCCCGTTGCCGTTCACCGAACAGCAGCCAGTTGCGCCGATGCCCGCGCGCGATGCGCTCGCCCAGGTGCCCGCGCAAGCCGGCATAGCCCGAGCCATTGCCGATGAAGATGCAGGGCACGTCGCCTTCGACAAGCTCGAAACCCGGATTGCGCAGCAGGCGAAGCTCGATGTCCGCGCCCTGCAGCGCATGCGCGGTGAGCCAGCCGGAGGCGATGCCAAGCCCCGACGCATGGCGCGCCTGACGCACCAGCAGGCGCACGCGCCCTTCCCTGGGCATCGATGCAATGGAGTAACGGCGAGGCGCCAATGGCGCCGGCTTGTCGGCACGCGACTGGGCGTCGTGCAGGCGCGGCAGCAGTTCGACCAATGCACCCGGCTGCCATGAAGGCAGCTCGCCATGCGCCGGCGTGAGTTCGATGTCATACAGCGGTGTGCCGATGCTGTCCGGATTGAGCAGGCGGCGTGCCGACAGCGTCCAGTTGGCAAAGGGTGCCTCGTCGTCCTCTGGCACCGGCAGATCGGCGATACGGTCACCGCCTGCACCAGCCAGTACGCCGAGCTTGTGCCGCCACGCCGCGAGCGCGCCCGCATCGCCGTTGTCCACTTCGATCATCGGGAACATCGCCCGCGCACCGGCCGCGACCAACGACTGGTCGAGCGTGTGGCCGAAGCCGCAAAAGCACAGGTAGTGCCGGTCGCCCAGCGCCAGCAGGCCGTAGTGCAGATGCGAAAGCACCGCATCGCCAAGTTGCGAGAGCTGCTGCGCAAAGCGCCGCGCCATGTCGGGCGGGCCGCCTTCGCCGAAGCTGCTCGCGACGATCAGCACACGCTGGTGGTCGCGCAACTGCTGCGCATCGAGCCGCGCCAGCGATGCCAGCGTGACGGCAACGCCGGCGGCCTGCAGCGCGGCGGCACTGCGCAACGCGATGCCTTCGGCCGTGCCCGACTGGCTGGCGAAGGCCAGCAGCACGCGCTCGGGCGCTGCGCCGTCGTCGGACCGGAGCCCCGCGCCAAGCGCCGCACGCTCGGCGCGCACCACGCGCTTCTTGCGCCGCCGGTCGAGGTACAGCATCCAGCCCGTGACCGCGAACACCGGCAGCATCAGCGACGCCAACATCATCGCGATGCGTCCGGGCAGGCCGAAGTAGGTGCCCATGTGAAGCGGGTAGATCGTCGCCAGGAAGCGCCCGCCCTGCGATTGGACGCGTAGCGCTCGTCCTGTGTGACCTTGCCATCGGGCAACTGAACCGTCGTGCGGTTGCGCGCGCGGTCGTGCGGCGGATCGGCGTCGAGCCAGGTGAAGAGCACCGACGGCGTGGCGCCGGAAGGCACGCGCAGGATCGCCTGGCTCCATCCACCGCTCTCCTTGGCAAGTTGCTCGAAGGCGGTCCATGCCGGCGCGATGTCGACCGCGCCAGCGTCCGCGCGCGCCATATTGCGCACGCGCGGTGCCGCCGCATCGGCCGCCGGACGCGCGGCCGTTCGCGCGCCGCCCACCATCATGTCGACGGTATCGCGCAATGCATCGAAGGCCCAGTACATGCCGGTGGTGGTGAGCACCAGGTACATCAGCAGCGCGCAGGTACCGAGCACCGAATGCAGGCCCCACAAGAAGGAACGGCCCTTGAGGGCTGTGTCGAAGGTAAACCATGCGCGCCAGTCGAGCGGCCGGCGCGGCCATCGCAGGTACAGGCCCGAGAGCGACAGCAGCAACAGGCCACCGGCCAGCACGCCGGCCGTCGTCTTGCCCTGCTCGCGCGGCAGCAGCAGCCACCGATGCAGTTCCTCGACCCACTCGAAAAAATCCGCGCCCACGAGTGGCGGGAGTGCGGCGCCCGAATACGGATCGAGGTAGACGGTCTCGCCGCGCCGCTCGCCCTTGGGTGGCGCGAAGATGACGCGGGCCGCGGCGCCCGGTGCCGCGAACACGGTGAGCGTGCCGACCTGCCGTTCGCCGAAGACTTGCCGCACGGCGCCGAGCAGTTGCGGCGGCGTGAGCATGCGCGCGGCCTGCACGGGCACTTCGCGCCCGCCCGGATTCATCGCATCGAGCAGCTCTTCATGAAACGAAAGGACCGCGCCGCTCAGGCCGATCACGACCAGCACCGTGCCGGCCGTGATGCCGATCAGCCAATGCAACTGGAACCAGATCTGGCGCAGTCCCGGGAATTTCATTTATCGCGCACCCACGGCCCAATCGATCGCCGCGTCGAACAGTTGCCGCCCCGAGGGCGCGAGGTTGGCGAAGGTGTCGTTGTCCAGGAAGAACATCACCCGGCGCGCCGGGGCGAGCGACTCGTAGTCCATCGTCGCGCCTTTCTCGTAGCCGAAGATCGCCGCCTTCTCGGGCTGGCCGTAGAGCGTGGCGATGGTGGTGGCGCCAAGGCCGGGCTTGCCCCAGCTCATGGCCGCCTGCTTGACGTAGACGTTGTTCACGCCGGCGGCGAGCCCCGCGGCCATCGGATGCGGGGCGTTCACGATCCAGAGGTAGCGCTCCTTGGGGGCTTCGCCGAAGTCGATGTCGTGCCGCTTGCCGGTCATCGCGAGGTCGTCCAGCAGGTCGTTCTCCCAGGTGAGCAAGGGCACGGGCAACTGGCGCCACGCGCCGCTCACGTCCTTGGCTGCGACGGTGGACGAGATGACGACGAGGTCCGAGCCGGTCGCCACTGCGGGGTTGGCCGACTGGTCCTGCAGCGTGACGACGTAGCCGCGCGATTCGAGGTGCTGCCGGATCTTTTCATCGACCGGCAGGTTCGGTCCGTCGCGCTGCACCAGCAGCACGACCTTGCGCCCTTTGCCTGCGGTGGCCGCAGCGGGTTCGGCCGCCTGTGCGGCATGCAGGCCGGCCAGCAGGCCGCATGCGATGAGGAAGGAGGCGGTTCGGCGTGAGATATGCATGATTGATCGTGGTGCTTTTGTTAGGGACGCTGCTGTTCAGGGCGAGTGCGAATGACACCGGGTGCTCCCCTGTGCGAATGTCCCCCGCTTCGCTCCTCCTTTATTTCGCTGCGGGGAGCACCCGGTGCCATTCGCACCTGGGCACGCTGCTGGTGATCGCCGATCAACAACCGCTCTGAGCGCTCACGTCGATACGGGGCTCTTTTTCGCGAAATAAAGGAGGAGCGAAGCGGGGGACATTCGCGAAAAAGAGCACCGTGTCGGCGTGAGCGTCGCCCTGAACAACAGCAGCGCTCAAAACGCACAACGAGACGAACGGAAAAGCAGGTTTCCATGTCAGAACTCGAAGGTGGTCAACAGCGACACCTGGCGCGCATCGCCCACCGAGATGAAGTAGGTATTGACCGCCGACGGGTAGTAGGTCTTGTCGAACAGGTTCTTCACATTGAGCTGGAACTTCACCTTGCGCCCGTACATGCGCGTGTCGTACGTGGCGAAAGCATCGACCGTGGTGTAGGCCGGCAGCTCGAAGCTGTTGGCGGAGTCGCCCGCGCGCTTGCCGACGTAGCGCGCACCCGCACCCAGGCGCAGCCGACCTTCGCCGCCGAACACCTGGCCGGCGTCGTACACGGCCGAGATCGAGGCGGTCTGGCGTGCCACGTTCCAGAGCCGGTTGCCCGCGTACAGCGGGTCCTGGGTGGTCTTCGCATCGACAAAGGCATAGCTGCCGATGGCGCTCCAGCGCTTGCCGAGCTGGCCCGCGAAGTCGATTTCGAGGCCACGCGAGCGCGCGGCGCCCGAGGTGCGCCAGTCGGTCAGCTTGGTCACGTCGTTGAACTGCGACACGAGCACGTTCTTCTTGTGGATGTCGAACAGCGCCACAGTGCCGGTGACGCCGCCCGGCATGTCGAGCTTGGCGCCGAACTCCCACGACTTGGCGGTTTCCGGCTGCACCGCCGAGTCGAGGACGAAGCCGCTCGACAGCGGCGCGATGGTCGATGCCGGCTTGAGCGACTGCGTGTAGCTGCCGTACAGCGACACGGTGTCGCTCCACTTGTAGACCAGCCCGACGCGCGGCAGCACCTTGGAACCATCGGTGTCGGTGTTGACCTTGAACGGCCGGCCGCGCCCCGCTGTCTGCGTCCACGCCTGGTAGCGCAAGGCGGCGACGGCGATCCACTTGTCGCTCAGGTGGATCGAGTCCTGGAAGAACAGCGACTGGTTGTGGAGCTTGTCGGTCTGGTCGCTGTCGCTGGCCGACACGGTGCTCGAAGGCAGCTCGAGGCCGTACATCGGGAACAGGTAGCTGAAGGTGCGCGTGGTGGCCTGGCGCAGCAGGTCGGCGCGGTAGATCTTGCGGTACTCGGCGTCCACGCCGAACTGCAGGTCGTGCCGCATGCCCGCCAGCTGGACGCTGCCGTCGACATAGGCGGTGCCGTAGCTGTCGGTGCTCAGGGCGCCGTGCGTCGCGTCGTTGCTGCGGGTGAGCGTGCCGCGCGTGGCGTTCAGGCCGTTCACGCGCAGCTGGTTGGCGTCGTAGGTCTCGCGGTTGTAGCTGAGGTTCAGGTGGCCGGCCCAGCCGCCGCCGAACTGGTGGTCGACCGAGAGCTGGCCCAGGTGGGTTTCGCCGCGCATCTCGTTGAACGGCTCATCGAGCCGCTGCGTCTTCGGAAGATTCAGCGGGCGCTGGGTGCGCGGGTCGAGCGCGGTGCCACGGTCGAAGGGCGTGACGTACTTGCGGTACTCATACCAGAGCACGGCCTGCGTGTCGTCGCCATACCAGGCGAGCGACGGCGCGACGAGGGTCTCGCGGTGCGTGCCGAAGTTGCGCCAGTAGTCTTCGTCGACGTGATCGACGATCAGCCGGTAGGCCAGCCCGTTCTCGCCGATGGGGCCGGTGGTGTCGAGCGTGGCGCCGGTGCCGGTTCGGCCGTTCGCATAGCCCGAGCCGAGCAGCGACACCGCCGTGCGCTGGCGCAGTTGCGGCTTCTTGCTGACCACGTTGATCACGCCGCCCGGGTCCATGATCCCGTACAGCAGCGACGACGGCCCCTTGAGTACTTCGACGCTCTCGGCCGCCGCGTTCATGCCGCGGCCCTGCACCAGCGGCATGCCGTTGTGCATGATCGATCCGTCGCGGTTGCCACCGAAACCGCGCTTCATGATGGTGTCCTGCGTGCTGGCCAGGGTGTTGCCCTGGTTGATGCCGCTGACGTTCGCCAGTGCATCGTCGATGTTGCGCGGACGCTGGTCGCGGATCACCTGGGCCGGCACCACATTGACCACCTGCGGAATGTCGAGCGCCGGCGCGGTGGTGCGCAGGGTCGATGCATCGGGCGTCGGCTGGTAGCGGTCGTCCGCATCGGAAGGCGCGGGCGCGGCGCGAGCCACCACGCGCACGGCGGGCAGGGTGCCGTCTGCTTCGGTATCGGCCTCGCTGTTGGATGCGGCCGCTTGCGGCGCCGGCACGGCCTTGCGCAAGGTGAACTCGCCCACACCGCCTTCCACGGCTTCGAGCCCGGTGCCGGCCAACAGGGCGGCAAAGCCCGCCTGCACCGTGTAGCTGCCCTGGATGCCACCGGAATTCAGCGTGCGGGTGCTGGCAGGGTCGAACGACAGTGCCACGCCGGCGGCGGCCGCGAAGCGCCCCAACACCGACGACAGCGGGCCCGCATCGATGCGGTAGGTCTTGGCGGGCTGGTTCTGCGCACGCGTTGCCGCAGGGCCGGCAGCGGGCTCGGCAGCCCATGCCGCGGCGGGCAGGGCCACGGCGGCGAACAGGCACAGCAGGGCCTTGTGCACGGCATGCGCAGTGGGCAAGAGAGCAAAGGGTTCACGCGCGCGATCGCGGCGTGACGGGTTCTCGGACATTCAGGTTCTCCTTCGGCACAGGGTTCGGTGTATGGCGTCTTCTCTGGTAGGCCGAACGAGATCGAAAAAGATGAAAGCCGGAACGAAAAGAATTTGGAAGAAAGCGAACGGATGCGATGCGCCCGCAAGCTCAGAGCGGGCCCAGCGTGACCCAGTAGCGCGTCATGGCGGACACACGCACCGGGAACGAGCGGGCGATCACCGCCAGCGCCTTGTCGGTGTCCTGGACCGGGAATGCGCCCGATACCCGGATGTCCTCCACCGCGGGGTCGCAGGCGAGCCGGCCGCGGCGGTAGCGCGACAGCTCGGCCACCACGTCGCCCAGCCGCCAGTCGTTCACCACGAGGCTGCCCTGCGCCCATTCGGCGGAAGCGGGATCGGCCGGCCGGGGCGCGTCGATGCGGCCACGAACGAAGTCGACCTGCTGGCCGGCGCGCAGCACGATGGCCTGACCGGACGCTTCGAAGGCGCGGATCTCGACGGCGTCTTCCAGCACGGTCACGGCCGTCCGGTCGCCATCGCGCCGAACCGTGAAGCGGGTGCCGAGCGCGACGATGCGGCCGCCTTCGGTCTCGACCACGAAAGGCCGCGTGTCCGCCTGCGCAGCGGTGCGCAGCCCTCGGTGCTTCGCGGTCTCGACCAGGATCTCGCCCTCCCGCAGCCGGACGAGCCGGCTCGAAGCGCTCATTGCCACATCGACGGATGTGCGCGTGTTCAGCAGCAGCTTCGAGCCGTCTGCCAACTCGACGGACTGCTGCTCGCCGGTGCCCGTGCGATGGTCGGCCAGCCACGAACGCCAGCCGCCTTGCACGTCGGTCGCTTGCCACGAGAGGTACGCCAGCGCACCGCCCGATGCCACGACGCCGATGCCGCGCAACACATTGCGCCGGTCGGGCCGGGCCGCGCGCAGCGTGGATGCGGCGATGGGCCCGGGTACGCGCCGCAGGGTGGCCTGGATCGATTCGAGCCGTTGCCAGGCCCGCTGGTGATCGGGGTGCTGTTGGTGCCAGCGTTGCCACGCGGCCTCGTCTGCCTCCAGTGCATCGCCCGAGCACAGGCGCGCGTACCAGGCAACCGCCTCCTTGCGCACTTCGAGTTCGGTGCGGGCTGGCGGGCGGATGTCGCGCGCGTTGGCCGCCAATTCGGGCTGCTGCGTTCTCACGGCGCCAGCAGGTAGCAGTGCTCGATCGCCTTGAGCATGTAGTTGTTGACCGTGCGCACCGTCACGCCCAGGCGCCTGGCGATCTCGGCGTAGGTGAGTCCGTCGAGCTGCGAAAGGATGAAGGCCTGCCGCACGGCCGGCTTCATGCCATCGAGCATGGCGTCGATGGCCGTGAGGGCTTCGAGCACGATGGCGCGTGCTTCGAGCGAGGGCATCTGCGGTTCGGGCAGCGCGGCCAGCGTGTCGAGGTAGGCCCGCTCGAGCGCGCGACGCCGGTGGAAGTCGACCACCAGCCCGTGGGCGATGGTCGCCAGGTACGCGCGGGGCTCGGCGGGCGCCACGGGCTCCTGCTTGCTCAGCACGCGCACGAAGGTGTCGTGTGCAAGGTCGGCGGCGTTGTGCGAGCAGCCCAGCTTCCGGCGCAGCCACGCATGCAGCCACCCGTGATGGTCGCTGTACAACGCCTTCACTTGATGCTGCAACGCGAACTCGGCGGCCGACATGGCATTCCCAGGCAGCCGGTCAAGCCGCAGTCAGAAGTTAATAAGAACCGTTCTCAATTATACAAAAGACCTCATGGCTGCGGATGGATGCCTGTTGTCTTCCCTTCAGTCCGCAGGGCGATCGCCGCGGCCTCACCTGCGCGCCGGCCCCTTCGCGGAGACAACGATCTCGGCGCTTTCGACAAAGCCCTGGATCAACCGCAGGCGCGGCGACGCACGCTGCCACAGGATGCCGAAGCGCCGCGGTTCCGACGGCAGCGGCAACTGGATCTTCGTCACGCGCTGGCCTTCCAGGAGCGGCGATGCGATGTCGGGCACCAGCGAGACGCCCAGGCCCCGGTCGACCATCATCGCGATGGCCAGCAGCGAACTGAGTTCGAAGCGCTCCTGCGGCACGATGCCCGCGGCGCGCAGATAACGGTCGGCCTGCTTGCCACCGCCGAGGTTGCGGTCGTAGCGGATGAGCGGCGACGTTCTCAGCAGCTCATGCGGATCGCGCCGCGCAAGACGGCTCGGCACCAGCAGCACCAGCGGCTCTTCGCGCAGCAACGACCAGTCGAAGGTCTTGGCGAGCACATAGGGCGGGTAGAGGCACACGGCCGCGTCGAGCTCGCCCTGCTGTACCGCCTTGTAGAGCGTGGCCGTCGTGCCCGATTGCAGGAAGACCTTGGCGCCCGGGTGCGTCTTCACGAAGCGCGCGAGGATGTCCGGCAACAGGCTGTGGATGGCCGTGTTGATGGTGCCGATGAGCAGTTCACCACCCGCCGCGTCGCTGCCCAGCAGCGCCTTGATGTCGCCCACCTCCCGCAGCAGATTGCGCGCACGCTGCACCAGCTGATGCCCCGCCTCGGTGGGTTGCACCGTGCGGCCGGCGCGCGCCAGCAACGGCGCATTGAGTTCGCGCTCCAGCGTGCGGATCTGCTGGGCCACCGCCGCCGGCGTCAGGTCGAGTCGGCGAGCGGCCTCCGACATCGAGCCCGATTCCACCACCAGGAGAAAGCTGTGCAGGTAGGTCGTTTCCATGAAGATATATTTCCTATCATCTGATCATAGAGAGCATATGTTTTTCTAATCTCATGAACTGCACACACTGCGGTGCATGAGAAGCAAACTGTTCGTTCCCGGAACGCGCCCCGAGTTGTTCGCCAAGGCATTGGGCAGCGCGGCCGATGGCATCTGCCTCGACCTGGAAGACGCGGTCTCCGAGCCGCGCAAGGACGAGGCACGCAACACCGTGCGACAACTGCTGCAAGGCAGTGAGGCCGTCGCATCGGGCAAGACGCTGATCGTTCGCGTCAACGCCATGGACACACCGCACTTCGAGCGCGACGTGGCAGCGGCGGTCCAGCCCGGCGTGCACCTGATCAACCTGCCGAAGCCGGCAAGCCCCGCGCATGTGCGCGCCGCGGTCGAAGCGATCGAGCGCGCCGAACACGCCAACGGCGTGCACGCGCCCGTCGGCCTGCTGCTGAACATCGAGACGCCCGCTGCCTTGCGCACGGCGTCGCAGCTCGCAATGGCCCATTCGCGCGTGGCAGGTTTGCAACTGGGCCTGGGCGACCTGTTCGAGCCGCTGGGCATTGCACGACGCGAGCCGGCTGCCATCCAGCAGGCGATGTTCGCGATGCGCATCGCCGCCGGCGAAGCAGGCATCTACGCCTACGACGGCGCCTTCGCCGACATCCGCGACGCCGAAGGATTCCGCGCCGAGGCCATGCTGTCGCGCAACCTCGGCTTTCTGGGAAAGACCTGCATCCATCCGAGCCAGATCGCGATCGCCAACGAGGTGTTCCGCCCGACCGACGAAGAAATCGCGCACGCATGCAAGGTGGTCGAGGCCGCCCGCGACGCCGACGCGAAAGGCGTGGGCGCCTATGTCGTGGACGGAAAAATGATCGACATCCCGTTCGTGATCCGCGCGCGCGCCATCGTCGCGAGCGCGCGCAGCCTCGGCCTGCTGCCGGGCTGAGCCTCTCGCTTCAAGAAAAAAACCAGGAGACAAGACACATGCACATTCCCTCATCCCATCGACTGCGCGCGCTCGGGCTCGCGGTGGCCACGCTCACCGCCGGCTGCCTGCCAGGCGGCAACGCCTTCGCGCAGGCCGCCTACCCCGCCAAGGCCATCACCATCGTCGTGCCCTACCCGGCGGGCGGCTCGAACGACACCTTCGCGCGCCAGGTGGCCAAGGAACTGGGAGACGAACTCAAGCAGCCGGTGATCATCGACAACCGCCCCGGCGCGAGCGGCAACACCGGCACCGCGCAGGTCGCCAAGGCCACGCCCGATGGCTACCTGCTGGTGGCGGTGTCTTCGAGCATGACGACCAACGCGGCCGTGCAGTCGAAATTGCCGTTCGATCCGGTCAAGGGATTCGCACCCGTGGCCATGTTCGCCAAGGGTCCGTTCATCGTCGCGGTCAACAACGACTTTCCGGCGAAGACGCCGGCCGAGCTGATCGCCGCCATCAAGGCCAAGCCGGGTCAATACAACTACGCGTCGTCGGGCTCCGGCAGCGTCAACCAGTTCGGCACCGAGCTGCTCAAGGCCAAGGTGGGCGACCTGCAGATCGCGCACATCCCCTACAAGGGCATGGGCCCGGCCGTGACCGACCTGATCGGCAACCAGACGCAGTTGCTGGTCTCCAGCGGCCCATCGCTGCTGCCGATGGTGCGTGCAGGCAAGCTGCGCGCCGTCGGCATCACGAGCCTGAAGGCCAGCCCGATCGCACCCGAACTCACGCCGATGTCCACTGCGGTGCCGGGCTACGAATTCGAACTCTGGTGGGGCCTGCTGGCGCCTGCCGGCACGCCGCCCGATGTGGTCGCCAAACTCAACAGCGCCGTCAACCGCATCCTGGCCAAGCCCGCCATCACTGCCAACTTCCTGCGCGAAGGCGCCATTGCCACGCCGCTCACGCCGGCGCAGTTCGGCACCGTCATCGCCGATGACGTGGCGCGATGGAAGACGCTGGCCCGGCAACAGAACATCACCGCCGACTGAAGATAGATAGAAAGAACGATCCATGAGCCTCGACGCCCCCGACGACCACACACGCCTGCCTGCGCGCAGCGGCCCGGCCGGGCCGTTGAGCGGCCTGCGCGTGCTCGATCTGAGCGCCTACATCGCGGGCCCGTACGGCTGCTCGCTGCTGGCCGACCAGGGTGCGGAAGTCATCAAGATCGAGCCACCCACCGGCGACAACCTGCGCAAGTACCCGTCGACGCTGGAAGCCGAGAGCCGCGCGTTCATCGGCGTCAACCGCAGCAAGCTCGGCGCGGTGCTCGACCTGAAGAATGCGGACGACCTCGCCGCACTGATGGCGCTGGTGCGCACGGCCGACGTGCTGGTGCACAACTTCCGGCCCAGCGTGCCGCCCCGGTTGGGCATCGCATACGACCAATTGAAGACCGTCAACCCGCGCCTGATCTATTGCAGCGTCACCGGCTACGGCGAGACCGGGCCGCTGCGCGAGAAGGCGGGCTACGACCAGGTGCTGCAGACCATGACCGGCATGTGCGTGCTGCAAGGCAAGCGCGGCGAAGCGCCCGAGATTCTCTACGGCTCGGTGGTCGACTACTACGCGGCCGCGCTGGTGGCTGCCGGCGTGGCCTCCGCGCTGTACGAGCGCGAGAAGAGCGGCCAGGGCCAGTACGTCGGCGTGTCACTGCTGCGCTCCGCACTCACGATGCAGTCGGCCCGCATGGTGTGGGCCGAGGGCGAGCCGAAGGACGTGGGGCGCGACATGCGCTCGGGCGGCATCACCGGCCTGCACCCCACCCGCGAGGGCTACCTCTACATCTCGGCCAACACGCCGCATTTCTGGCAGGCGCTGTGCGCCAAGGTCGGCTTGCCCGAACTCGCGGCCGACGAGCGCTACGACTCGGTGCGCAAGCGCGCGCAGCATTTCGCCGAGATCGTGCCGAGGCTGCGCGCCGCGCTGGCCACGCGCACCGCGCTCGAATGGGAGGCGCTGTTCGGCGAAGACGTGCCCTGCTCGGCCGCGCGCACGGTTGAGGACATGTTCGACAACGAGCAGGTGCTGGCCGAAGACATGGTGGCGACTTTCGCGCACCCCACGCTCGGCACCTACCGCGGCTTCACCCGCCCGGTGCAGTTCGGCCGCACGCCCGGCCCCGAGCCCTTTGCCGCTCCGACGTTGGGGCAGCACACCGATGCGGTGCTGGCGACGCGCAAGGCCCCATGAACATGAGCGCCGCGTATCCGCACAGCAGCGGCACGCACAAGCCCGTCAGCGTGGCGCCGGCGGGTGCCTGCGACGCGCACATGCATGTCTACGACCGCCGCTTCGCGCAGTTCGGCTCACCGGATGCCATGGTCGACGGCGCCACCGTCGACGACTACCGCCTGCTGCAGCAGCGCATCGGCACACAGCGCACGGTCGTCGTGCAGCCGCGCGTCCACGGCACCGACAACAGCGTGACACTGGCGGCCATCCAATCGCTCGGCCCGACGCAAGCGCGAGGCATCGCGGTCGTCCGGCCCGAAGTGACCGATGCCGAACTCGAACGCCTGCACGCGGGCGGCATTCGCGGCATCCGCTTCACGCTCTACACGCCCACGCATGCGGCGACCGATTTCGCCATGGTCGAGCCCCTGGCGCAACGCGTGCACGCGCTGGGCTGGCATGTGCAACTGCACTGGAGCGCCGACCAGATCGCGGCGCACGCGGCCTTGCTGTCGCGCCTGCCCTGCACCGTCGTCTTCGACCATCTCGCGCGGCTGCCGTTGCCCGATGCGCCATCGCATCCCGCGTTCGGCGTCGTCAGCCGGCTGCGCGACAACGGCCACGCGTGGATCAAGCTGTCGGGCGCCTACCTCGACTCGAAGACTGGCGCCGCAGGCGGCTATGCCGACACGACCGCTATCGCGCAGGCCTGGGTACGACAGGCACCCGAGCGCGTGGTGTGGGGCAGCGACTGGCCACACCCGACGGAGCCCGTGACCAAGCCCGACGACGCGGTGCTGTTCGACCTGCTGAGCCAGTGGGTGCCCGATGCGGCCACGCGCCACCGCGTGCTGGTCGACAACCCGGCGCGGCTCTACGACTTTTCCTGAAACCACAAAGAACGAACGAGACATCCGAATGAAGAGAAGAAGACGCGTCCTGGCATCGATCGCGGCGCTGGCCGCCTGCATGCCGCTGCTGGGCTGGGCCGCATGGCCCGACAAGCCGATCCGCATGGTGGTGCCGTACGCCGCGGGCGGCGGTGCCGACAACACCGCGCGCATCGTCGCGCAGCAGATGAGCATGGCGCTGGGCCAGCAGATCATCATCGACAACAAACCCGGCGCGGGCGGCGTGATCGGTGCCGACAATGTGGCCAAGGCGCCGGGCGATGGCTACACGGTGCTCTACGACGCGTCGGCGTTCTCGGTCAATCCGTCGCTGCGCAAGCTGCCCTTCGACGCGGCGAAGGACTTCATTCCGGTGTCGCTGGTGGCCACCGCGCCGCAGATCCTCGTGGTGCCCGCCACCGCGCCGTACAGGACGGTGGCGCAGTTCCTGGACTTCGCGCGCAAGAACCCCGGCAAGCTGAGCTTTGCCTCGGCGGGCGGCGGCACCGGCTCGCACCTTGCCGGTGAAGCGCTGAACGAGCAGGCGAAGATCAACCTGATGCATGTGCCCTACAAGGGCGGCGCGCCCGCGCTGACCGACGTGATGGGCGAGCAGGTGTCGGCCTACTTCGGCAACGCGGCATCGACCCTCGGCTACGTGCAGTCGGGCAAGCTGCGTGCGCTGGCCGTGAGTTCGGCCCGGCGCGTGCCCGCCTTGCCGGACACACCGACGCTCGCCGAGTCGGGCCTGCCGGGCTACAACGTCGTCGAATGGAACGGCGTGTTTCTTCCCAAGGGCACGCCGCCCGACATCGTGCAGAAGCTCGGCAAGGCGGTGCAGGCGGCGGTCGACGAACCCAAGGTGCGGCAGAAGCTGCTTCAGCTCGGTCTGGAACCCGCCGGCACGACGCCCGAGGCGTTCTCGAAATTCGTGCGGGAGGAAACCGGCCGGGTCAGCGCGCTGGTGCGTGCGCGCAATATCCGGGTCGATTGATTCGACGGGCCATCAGGCAGCAGCCTTGATGGCATCGGTCAGGAACTGCACGAACGCCTTCCCCGCATCCGGCAGCGACCGGCCAGCCAGCGTCTCGACCTCCAGGTGGCGCTCGTTCATCTCCCGGTCCTTCAGTGGAATGGCGACCAGCGCCTTGGTCTGAAGGCGCGTGCGCAGCGACAGCGCACCATAGAAGGCGATGCTGCCGCCACCCGCGGCCGCAAAGCTCACCAGCGCATTCGCGTGGTTGCTGGACATGGCCTGGACGTACTGCAGCCCCTGCCTGCTGCAGCTGATGTCGAACAACTGCCTGAGCGAGCTGTCTTGCAACGGCAGTCCCAGCGGATAGGCCACCACCTGCCGCAGAGACAGTTGTCGTTGCGCCGCCAGCGGATGGTTCTTCGCCATCACCGCCAGGATGGGGCTGGGATGGCGCAGCTCGATCTTGATGCCGGGCTCGGACACCGCGCTCAAGGTGATCCCCACATCCGCTTCGCCGTCACGAATCCGCCGGGATATCTCGCCGGGCGAGCAGACCTCCAGGTGAAAACGGATTCCCTGGTGCTTGTCGCGAAAGCGGGCAATCAGCGTCGGCAGGAAGTCGAAGGCAAAGCCCTCGGTGCTCGCCACGCGCACATGCCCGCTGCGCAGGCCGCGCAAGCCTGCGATGTCGCTCGCGACCCGCTCGATGTCTTGTTGCGTTCGCCTGGCATGCGCCGCCAGCAGTTCGCCAGCCGCATTGGGCACCATGCCGCGCGCGTGGCGCTCGAACAGCAGCGTGTCGAGTTCGCGCTCCAGTCGTGCCACCTGCCGGCTCACGGCCGAGGGCGCGACATTGAGCTTGAGCGCCGCGTCCTTCACCGAGCCGGCTTTCACCACCTCGAGAAAGTAGCGGACCGCGGTCTCTTGCAGGGCATGAAGTCGCATGAAATTTCTGTTGGCGGCACCGCAGGCAACGCGCCGTGTGGATTGCCATTTTGGCAATCCACAATTCTAAACATTGCGCTTGTGGCAGCCGAGTCCCGCTCCTAGGATGAGTTTTCTCAGGAGCACCCCGCATGAAGAAACTCCCCCCGTTGCTCGGCTTGGCGCTGACGTTCTGCCTTGGGCTCTCGCCGGTTTTTGCCGCTGCCTCGGAGTCCGGTTTTCCATCGCGGCCGGTCACGCTCGTGATCCCCTTTCCGCCGGGCGGCGCGACCGATGTGAACGGACGAATCATTGCCCAGCGGCTGGGCAAGGAGCTTGGCCAGCCCGTCGTCATCGAGAACCGTGCCGGCGCCGGAACGATCATCGGCGCCAGCTACGTTTCGAAGGCGACGCCGGACGGCTACACGCTGCTCGTGAGTTCGGGCACCACCTTCACCGTCAACCCCGCGATCCGCGCCAGTCTTCCGTACGACCCGGTCAAGGGCTTC
This sequence comes from Variovorax sp. PAMC26660, assembly GCF_014302995.1. Taxonomy (NCBI): domain Bacteria; kingdom Pseudomonadati; phylum Pseudomonadota; class Betaproteobacteria; order Burkholderiales; family Comamonadaceae; genus Variovorax; species Variovorax sp. PAMC26660. Next base: position 2,982,264 of record NZ_CP060295.1, on the reverse strand, counting down.
GAGCCGATCGGCATTGCCGGCCGCACGGGGCTCGTCCTGCTTGCGAACAGCGCGGTGCCGGTGCAGACCGTCAGGCAGTTCGTGGACTACGTGAAGGCATCGCCCGGAAAATATTCCTACGCCTCGTTCGGCACCGGCACCACCGCGCAGTTCGCGGGCGAGACCATCCTGCACGCGGCGGGCCTGAAGATGACGCACGTTCCCTACAAGGGCAGCGCGCCGGCCATGACCGACCTGATGGGCGGGCAGGTTGCCTTCAGCATCGACACCGTGAGCGCCGCCATCCCGCAGCTCAAGAGCGGCAAGATCAAGGCCATTGCCCTCACCACGGCCAGGCGCTCCAGCCTGCTGCCCGACGTGCCCACCATGGCCGAGAGCGGCTATGCCGACATCGACATGGACACCTGGCTGATGCTGGCCGCGCCGAAGGGCCTGCCCGCCGACACCAAGGCCCGGCTCGAAAAGGCACTGGCCGCCACCATGGCCGACCCCGACACGCGGGCCAAGCTGAACGCCCAGGGCCTGGAGCCGGCCTACAGCAATGCCGCCGCGGCGAGCGAACTGATCAACAGGGAATTGCCGCTGATGCGTGCCGTCGCGGCCCGCGCCGGCATCACCGCCGACTGAACCGCGAACACGCAGACAAGACACGCATGCCCAACACCACAGAACTCGTCGAACAATCCGCCGTCGAACTGCGCCGCCTGATCGGCAGCAAGGCGATCTCGCCGGTCGAGCTGCTGCAAGCCTGCATCGCGCGCATCGAGCAGGTGAACCCCTTCGTCAACGCCGTGACCGCGACCTGCTTCGACCGCGCCAGGACCGAGGCCGAGGCTGCGGAAGCTGCCGTCATGCAGGGCGACCCGCTGGGGCTGCTGCACGGGCTGCCCCTCGGCGTGAAGGACCTCGAACCCACAGAGGGTTTGCTCACCACCTGGGGTTCGTCGATCTACCGCGACCACGTGCCGCAGGAAGACATCGAACTGGTGGCCCGACTTCGCAAGGCCGGCGCCATCGTGGCGGGCAAGACCAACGTGCCCGAGATGGGCGCGGGTGCCAACTCGCGCAACGACGTGTGGGGCGCCACCGGCAACCCTTTCGATCCGAACCTGAATGCCGGCGGCTCCTCCGGTGGTTCAGCGGCCGCCCTCGCCTGCGACATGCTGCCGGTGTGCACCGGCTCCGACACCGGCGGCTCCTTGCGCATTCCAGCGGCCATGTGCGGCGTGGTCGGCTTCCGGCCTTCGCCGGGCATCGTGCCGAGCGTGCGAAAACTGCTGGGCTGGACACCGATCTCCGTCGTCGGTCCGATGGGTCGCACCGTGGAAGACGCCTGCCTGCAGATGGCGGCATCGGCCGGCATGCATGCGGGCGATCCGTTGAGCTACCCGCTGGACCCGCTGTCGTTCCTCAAGCCGCTCGACGTCGACCTCAGCCGGCTGCGCGTGGCATGGACCGACGACTTCGGCATCTGCGCGGTGGACGACTGCATCCGCGCCACGATGCGCCGCAAGATGGATGCGATGCAGCACCTGTTCCGGCGCTGCGATGAAATCAGTCTCGACCTTGGCGAAGCACACCGCTGCTTCGACGTGCTGCGTGCCGAAGCCTTCGTGGCGGGCATGCATGCTGCCTACGAGCGCGACCCGAACAGCCTGGGGCCCAACTCTCGCGCCAACTACGAAATGGGCGCGCGGATGAGCCTGCTCGACAGCGCCTGGGCGCAGGCCGAGCAGACGCGCCTCATCAAGCGATTCCAGTCGACCTTTGCCGACTACGACCTCGTGCTCTCGCCCACCACGCCGGTGACGCCCTTTCCGTGGACGCAGCTCTATGCCGACACCATCAACGGCGAGAAGCAGGCGAACTACTACCGCTGGCTGGCACTGACCTACGTGGTCACGCTGACGACGCATCCGGCGATCTCGCTGCCGTGCGGTGTGGACCACGCGGGCATGCCCTTCGGCCTGCAGATCGTGGGCGGCTTCAGGACCGACCACCAGGTGCTGGGTGCGGCACATGCGATGGAAAAGGCGTTCGCCGGCGATGCGCAACTGCGCCGGCCGCGCCCCGACCTGTCGACCCTGCGCCCGGCCGAGCCTTCGCTCACGTCGATCGTGAAGACGCCGCCGGTCTGGTCTGGCGGCGTGTCGGGTGCCGCCGCCGTCTCGGCGGTCTGACGATCAGGGCAGCAGTTCGAACTTGAGGTCGGCCAGCGGCGTGACCTTCTCTTCGCGCACCATCTTGTATTCGGTGTTCGGGCCGAGCCACTTCGCCCAGAGCCTGTCGAGCTCGCCCGATTTCTCCAGCGCATAGAGCGCCGTGTTCACCTTTGCCAGCAGCACCGGCTCGTCCTTCTTCATGCCGATGCCGACGGGCTGCAGCACCATCGGCTCCTTGATCATCTTCAGCGCCACGCCATCGGTCTTCGACTGATTGACCAGCTTGGTGATGGTCATGGTGTTGGCCACCATGCCGACCGACTTGTTCTGCTGCACCGCCATGAAGGCCGAGCCCGTGTCCTGGAAGGTCACCGGCTCCGAGCCGTTCATCTTGATCGACATTTCCGACGTCGAGCCCTTGGTCGAGCTCAGGCGCTTGCCCTTGAAGTCGGCCTTGGCGGTGCCGGGGTCGGACGCCTTCACCGCCAGCATTTCCTTGGCCACGTAGTACGGGTCGCTGAACTGGATCTGCTCGCCGCGGCTCTTGGTGTAGGCCAGGTTGGCAATGGTCACGTCGACGCGGCCGAGCTTCACTTCGGGCACGCGCGCCTCCACCGACAGCGGCGTGACCTTGGCAGTCAGGCCCAGTTCCTTGGCCAACGCATGGCACAGGTCGACGTCGTGACCCACCATCTCGCGCGTCTTCGGATCGGGTGCCGCGAACGGCGGCACATCCGCGAAGGTCCCGCAGCGCAGTTCCTTGCGCTGGCTGATGTCGCTCCACTGGTCGGCATGCGCCACGAAAGACATGGCGCAAAGACAGGCGCCGATGGCGCCGAGACGGAAAGCGGTTCTGTTCGACATGGGGAACTCCTGGAGGAATGCGAGGAAGAAAAAACGAAGACTCAGTGCGCGCGCAAGTCCGACAGGAAGCGCTGCGCGCGCGGATGCTGCGGGCTGCTGAAAAAGGTCTCGGGGTCGGCCTTTTCGAGAATGCGGCCCGCGTCCATGAACCAGACGCGGTCGGCCACCTCGCGGGCGAAGTTCATTTCGTGCGTGACGCACATCATGGTCATGCCGTCGTTGGCCAGGCTGCGCATCACCGACAGCACCTCGCCCACCATCTCGGGGTCGAGCGCGCTGGTGGGCTCGTCGAACAGCATTGCCGGCGGCTCCATGGCGAGCGCGCGGGCAATTGCCACGCGCTGCTGCTGGCCGCCCGACAACTGGGCCGGGTACGCGCCGGCCTTGTTCGACAGGCCCACACGCTCGAGCAGCTGCGCCGCCCTTGCCTTTGCCTCGGCCCGCTTCACGCCCAGCACGCGCATGGGCGACAGCATGATGTTCTCCAGCACCGACAGATGCGGAAACAGGTTGAAGCTCTGGAACACGAAGCCGATGCGGCTGCGCAGCTTGTTGAGCGCCACGCTGCTCATGCGCGCGTGGATGTCGTGGCCGTCGAACAGCAGTTGCCCCGACTTCACTTCCTCCAGCCGGTTGACGGTGCGGATCAGCGTGGACTTGCCGGAGCCCGAAGGCCCGCAGACCACCACGACCTCGCCCTTCTTCACTTCGGCGTTGACGTCGGCAAGCGCCTGGTAATCGCCGTACCACTTGTTGATGTTGGAGAACAGGATCATGGTGTCATCCCCTGCGGGGTGTGGAACGGGGTTCATGGATCTGTCTCCTGGTCTTGTTGTCGATGGCCGTCTGGCGCGGCCTCACCGGTTCACCACCACCGGAGGCGGCGGCAGCGAAACGCCGGCTTCGGGCGTCTTCACGGAAGTCGCGCCGAGCCGCTTGTGGGCGATGCGCCGCTCCAGCCACTGCGCGAGCTGCGTCAGGCTGAAGCAGACGACGTAGTAGGTCATCGCCAGGATGAAGAACACCTGGAACGGCTTGGTCAGCAGCTGGTTGTTGATCTGGTTGGCCGCGAAGGTGAGTTCCTGCACGTTGATGACGTAGCCCAGCGTGGTCTCCTTGATGGTGGAGATGAACTGGCTCAGCATGCTGGGCAGCATGTTGTAGAGCGCCTGCGGCAGGATCACGAACCACATCGTGCCCAGGTGGCTGTGGCCGAGCGCGCGTGCCGCCTCGGTCTGGCCCTTGGGCAGTGCCTGGATGCCGGCCCGCACCACTTCCGACAGGTAGGCGCCTTCGTAGATCACCAGCGTGCACAGCATGGTGGTGAAGCCCGACACGTCGCGCCCGATGAGGATGGGCACCAGGAAGTAGACCCACAGGATCACCATCAGCAGCGGCACGCCGCGCACCACGTACACCAGCACGGTGGCCGGCCAGCGCAGCAGGCGCCAGGGCGACAGCCGCGCGAGCGCCAGCAGCACCGACAGCGGAAACGCCAGCACGATGCCCAGTACCGACAGGATCAGCGTGGCGACGATGCCGCCGAGCGGCCCGCTGGGGTACTGGCCGACGAGCAGCAGCAGCCAGTTGTCGCGAAGGATTTCGTAGATGCTGTACATGGCTGGCTTACCTCGCCCCGACGATGCGATAGCGCCGCGACAGCCAGCCGCCCACGGCCATGATGAGCAGCGAGCACACGAGATACAGCACCGTTGCCACGCTGTAGGCCTCGAAGGTGCGAAAGCTCTGGCTCTCGATCTCCTTCACCGCATGCGTCAGCTCCGCCACGCCAATGGCCATGGCCAGGCTGCTGTTCTTGAAGAGCGACACGCTGTGGTTGACCAGCGCGGGCACCGCGTTGCGAATCGCCTGCGGCAGCATCACGTGGCGCATCGAGCCGATGTAGCCATGGCCCAGGGCGCGCGCGGCCTCGGCCTGCCCGGCCGGAATCGAGCGCAGGCCCGAGCGCATGTCTTCGCTGAAGTAGGCGGCCTGGCAAAGGCCGAGCGCGACGATCGAAAGGAGGGTCTCGGCGTTGTGCACCGACAGCCAGCCCTGCAGCGCATCGGGCAGCAGGCTGAAGATGCCGAAGTACCAGAGCATGAGTTGCACCAGCGTCGGCACGTTGCGGTGGTAAGAGACATAGCCAGCCACCACCCGGCCGGCCACGCGGTTGGGCGTGAGCCGCACGACCAGCAGCACGACGGCCATGGCCATCGCCAGCAGCCAGGAACCGGCCGCGATCTTCAGCGTTTCCAGCAGGCCGTGCAGCAGCATCGCACCGAACTCCGGCTTCAGCAGGATCGCCAGCAGGTCGAAGTCCTTCATGCGCTGTTCCTTGGCGTGGCGTGGGGAGCCGTCAGGCCTGCGGCGCTTCGGGGCGTGCGGTCGAGAGGCCGCCGGGCACCTGCAGCGTGGGCGTGATTTCCATGTGGCCCACGTTGACCGCGATGGGCGCCGCGATGGCAAAGGCAATCGCGTTCGCGATGTCCTCGGCCCGCGGCAGCTCGTAGCCTTCGACGAAGCGCTTGTGGGTCTCTTCGGAGTCGCCGTGCACGTGCGCAAAGATGTCGGTGGCCACGCGGCCGGGGCAGATTTCGGTGACGCGCACGCGCTTGCCGAAGACGTCGATGCGCAGCTGGCGCGACAGCATGCTCACGGCCGCCTTGGTCGCGTGGTAGGTGCTGTTGCCGCCGAAGTTGTACGCCGCGGCAATGGAACTGATGTTGACCACATGGCCCCGGTCGCGCGCGGCCATGCCGGGCACCACGAGCCGGCACAGGTGCAGCACGGCGCGCAGGTTCACGTCCACCAGCAGGTCGATGCCCTCGGCATCGGCCTTGAGGATGGAGCCAGGCCGGTCCACGCCGGCGTTGTTGACCAGCACGTCGAATTCGATCTCTTGCGTGAGGCGGGTGATGCCCGCGAGGTCGCTCACGTCGATGGCGTGCGGAATGCAGCCGGTGCGCGCGGCCAGTTCGGCCAGCTTGTCGGCGCTGCGCGCCAATGCATGGACCTTCAGGCCTTCCTTGCACAGGCGCTCGACAACGGCGGCGCCGATGCCCGAGGAGGCCCCCGTCACCAGCGCGGTCTTGTAGTCGGAAAACGGCATGTTGATTTCTTTCGTTGAAACGGCAGATCGACTGCCTGGAATTCACTGTATCGAGCGCCTGTTCGCGGCGCCAAGACCGTTTGACTGTGGAGCGATAAGCCGCCCTTATGTCGCCCGGGATCGGTGCATATGACCAAGGGTAAGCACCATGTTCATGCCCGGTATGGCGAGCCTCGGACCCGTCAGCCCGACTGCCTGGAAATGGGCACCACCCGCCCCACCTTCTCGACCACGCCACGCACGGCGCGGGCCAGGTCCACGGCGCCGGGCGTGTCGCCGTGCAGCAAGATCGAATGCACGCGCATCGGAATCTTCCTGCCGGTGTAGCTCGTGACCGTGCCCTCTTGCAGCAACTGGTGCACGCGCGCCAGCACCGTATCGCGGTCGTGGATCACCGAATCGGGCAGCTTGCGCGGCACGAGCAGGCCGTCGTCGTCGCAGGCGCGGTCGGCCAGGAAGGTAGTGCGCACGCGCAGGCCGCAGCGCGCGGCCGCATCCTCGATGGCGCGGCTGGCGGAAGAACTGACGATGAGCGAGGGATCGAAGTCCGCCACGGCGCGCACCAGTGGCTCGGCGAGCGCGGCGTCGGCCGCGGCCATGTTGCCGAGCGCGCCATGAAAACTCATGTGCGTCATGCGATGGCCGGCGGTGCGCGCCATGCCTTCCAGCGCGCTCAGCTGATAGAGCACATAGGCCACCAGCTCCTTCGGCTCGATCTGCATCGGCCGGCGGCCGAACCCGAGAAGGTCGGGAAAGCCCACATGCGCGCCCACGTCGACGCCACGGGCGCGTGCCATGCGCACGGTGCGGTCCATGATGACCGGATCGCCCGCATGGAAACCGCAGGCCACGTTGGCGGAAGAAACGATGTCCAGCAACGCCTCGTCCTCGCCCATGCGCCAGGGGCCGAAGCCTTCGCCCAGGTCCGCGTTGAGATCGATGTCCATGGGATGTCCTTGCGTGTCAGAGGGGATGCTGTTCGATCAGCGGCGTGCCGTAGCCGACAGGAAGGCCGTGGGCCACGCACATCGCGGCGATCTCGCCGGCATCGGCCGTGGTCACCGGCAGCAGCAGCGGGCCGATCTGCAGCAGGCCGACGGTTTGCCCGGTGAGCACGTTCTCCCCGATGCGAACCAGCGGCGCGCCTGCCAAGGGATGGCTGTGCAGGAATACGCCGATCGAGGGGGCGCGTACCGACACCGTCTCGGCCTCGGTCACCTCGACGGGCAGTTCCACGATGTCGTTGCCTCGCCGCCCGAGGCGCAGCGTGCCTTGCGGCGTGTGCAGTTCGAGCAGGCCGATGTCGGTATCGGCCAGCCACGCGGCGAATTGGCTGGCTTGCAGCGCAACGCTCTGCATGTCAGCGCCTTGCCACGGGCGCGCCGCGGTGCAGTTCCACCATGCGCGCTGCCTTGTCGAGCCAGGCGCGCACTTCGTCGAGCGCGGCCAATGCTGCGTCCCACGTGGTTTCGATGAAGCGCATGCGGCTGCCGATGGGTGCCTGGCCGAGCCGCCACATGTCGGCCTCGATCACGGTGCCGAACTTGGGATAGCCGCCCGAGGGCTGGGCATCGCGCATCTGGATGATCGGCTGCCCGCTGTGCGGCACCTGGATCACGCCCGGCACGATGCCGTGCGAACGCAGTTCCATCGGCGCGATGGGGCGCAGCGCTTCGCCTTCGAGGCGGTAGCCGTAGCGGTCGCTCTGCGCGGTGATCTTCCATTCGCTCGACCAGAAGGCAGCACGCGATGCGGGCTCGAACCCCATGTACTCCGCCGCCGGCAGCACGCGCACAGCGGCCACGCCATCTCGCTGCAACGGCAACACAAGCGCGGGCGGCACGAGGCCGAAGCCGGTCTTGCACGCCGTGCCCGCGCCAGCGGCGCGCAGCAGGTCGCCGCGGCGCAACGCGCGACCTTCATGACCGCCGAAGGCGCCGCGCAACTGGGTGCTGCGCGAGCCCAGCACTTCGGGCACATCGACACCGCCGGCCAGGCACAGCATGGCGCGGCTGCCGCGCTGCGCGCCGCCTTGCGGCAAGCCCAGTGTGAGCACCTGCCCGGCCCGCGCCTGGTGCACCCACCAGGGCAGCAGCGGCTGGTCGTCCAGCCGGGCCGCGCAATCGGCGCCGGTCAGCGCGAAGGCGCAGTCTTCGTCGAAACGCACCTTGAAGGGAAACACCGGCACTTCGATGGCGGCCGCGCCGAGCGCGTTGCCCAGCAGCAGGTTGCCGGCCGCGAGCGACAGGTTGTCCATGGCACCCGAGGTGCCGACACCCCAGCGCAGGCTGCCGGTGCGCCCCAGGTCCTGCACGGTGGCCAGCGCGGCCGAAGAAAGCACTTCGATCATCGGACGATGCCCTCCACGCGAAAACGGATCATGTCGCCCGGCTGCAGCATCGCGGGCGGGTCCTGCGCCGGATCGAAGAAGGACATCGCGGTGCTGCCGATGGTGTTCCAGCCGCTGGGCCCGGCCGAGGCCGACACGCCGGTCTGCGCGCCGCCGATGGACACCGCGCCGCCCGGAATGCTCAGCACCGGCACCTTGCGGCGCGGCGTGGCGATGCGCGCGTCCATGCCGCCCAGGTAGCAATAGCCGGGGTGGCTGCCGAGCGCATACACCGGGTAGAGCGGTGCGCTGTGCAACTCGACGATCTGTTCGACGCTCAGGCCGGTGTGCGCCACCACGTCGGCCATGTGCGGGCCGCCCTCGCCGCCGTAGACCACGGGGAGCTCGACCACGCGGCCTTCGCGCGGCACAGCGACGGCCGCGTCCCATGCATCTCGCAGGCGCTCCTGCAGGGCCTCGAGCGCGTCGAGGCCGCGCGGCGGGTGCAGGAAGGTCAGCATCAGGTTGTTCATGCCCGGCACGGCTTCGCGCATCTCGGGCCAGGCCTGGGTCTCGCGCGCCAGCGCCCAGATGCGCTGCTGCGAGACGAGGTTCATCTCGCCGGGTGCCTCGAAGAGCAGCGCGGTCGTGCCCAGGAGGCTGATCGATGGTCGGGATGCAATCACGCAGCGCTCCTTTGCTGCAGCCAGCGTTCGAGGTGATGGATGTCCACGCCGCCGACGGCAAAGCCTTCGTCACGCAGCAGTTCGCGGTGCAGGGGCACGTTGGTCGCGATGCCTTCGACGCGCATCTCGGCGAGCGCCAGGCGCATGCGGTCGAGCGCATCGGTGCGGGTGCTGCCGTGCACGATCAGCTTGGCGATCATGGAGTCGTAGTAAGGCGGCACGCGATAGCCGGCATTGGCATGTGAATCGACGCGCACGCCGAAGCCGCCCGGCACTTGCCAGCCGGTGATGCGTCCGGGCGCGGGCGCGAAGGTGTCCGGGTTCTCGGCGTTGATGCGGCACTCGATCGCATGTCCCTGGCAGCGCACCTCGCGCTGCGTCAGCGCAAGACGTTCGCCGCGCGCCATGCGCAACTGCTGCTGCACGATGTCGATGCCGGTGGTCATCTCGGTCACCGGATGCTCGACCTGCAGGCGGGTGTTCATCTCGATGAAATAGAAGGCGCCCTTCTCATAGAGGAACTCGAAGGTGCCGACACCGCAGTAGCCGATCTGCCGACAGGCGGCCGCGCAACGCTCGCCCACTTCGGCCATCAGTGCGTCGTCGATGCCGGGCGCGGGTGCTTCCTCGATCACCTTCTGGTGGCGGCGCTGCAGCGAACAATCGCGGCTGCCCAGCCACACCGCGTTGCCGTGGCTGTCGGCCAGCACCTGGATCTCGACATGGCGCGGATGCAGCAAGAATTTCTCGATGTATACCTCGGGGTTGCCGAAGGCCTGGCGCGCTTCCTCGCGCGTCAGCGCCATCGCGTCCAGCAATGCCGCTTCGTCGCGCACCACGCGCATGCCGCGCCCGCCGCCGCCGCCGGCGGCCTTGACGATCACGGGGTAGCCGATCTCGCGCGCAATGGCCTGGATGGCGGCCGGGTCTTGCGGCAGCCCTTCGTCAGGCCCCGGCACGCAGGGCACGCCGGCCTTGCGCATCGCGCGCTTGGCCGAGACCTTGTCGCCCATGGTGCGGATGCAGGCGGCGCTGGGGCCGATGAAGACAAGGCCGGCCTGTTCGACGCGCGCGGCAAAGCCCGCGTTCTCCGACAGGAAGCCGTAGCCCGGATGAATGGCCTGCGCGCCGCTGACTTCGGCAGCGAACAGGATCGCAGACTGGTTCAGGTAGCTCTGCCCCGGCGCCGACGGCCCGATGCACAGCGACTGGTCGGCCTGCGCGACGTAGCTCGCCTCGCGGTCGGCCTCGGAATGCACGGCCACGGTCTTGAGGCCCAGGCCGCGGCAGGCCCGCAGGATGCGCAGCGCGATTTCGCCGCGGTTGGCAATGAGGACGGTATCGAACATTGCGCCGCGCCCTCAGCCGAAGCGGAACAGGGGCTGCCCTGCATCCACTTCCTGGCCCGAATGCACCAGCACGGCCTGCACGGTGGCAGCGGCTTCGGCGCGGACTTCGTTGAACATCTTCATGGCCTCGATCACGCAGAGCAGCTGGCCGGCTTCGACCCCCTGCCCCGGCTGCACGAAGGGCGGCTCGCCGGGTGCGGGCTGCAGGTGCACCACGCCGTAGAGCGGCGCGAGGCATTCGGCCGCAGCGGTCGGCGTCGGTTGCGAGGACACCGCAGCAGGCGCCCTTCGCACGACCGCCGGGCTGCGCACCACGGGCGCGGCCGTCAACGCCGATTGCTTCACCAGCCGCAGCGTGCTGCCGTCTTCGCTGTATTCCAGCTCCGCGAGGTCCGAAGCGGCGAGTGCGTCGATGAGCGTCTTGATCTGTTCCTGCTTCATGCCGGGCCTGTCTGTGGCGACAGAACATCCTTGGTGACCGACGCGTTCCGCGAACGCATAACGGCAGACATGAAAGGTAACGGGCCAGGGGCACAAAGCCCAAGACGGAATGACTGTGCCGGGATAAGGCCGGCTTATGACAGCGCGTTACGACAGCGCGGCCAGCTCCGGTTCGGGCGTGGCCGCGAAGGTGCCGGCCAGGTCGACCACCAGCTCCAGCAGGATGCTTTTCACCGCCTGCGCCGGCTCCGACAGCGGCAGGTGGTCGGACTGGCACAGCGCCAGCGGTGCCTCGATGATCGGATCGACGATCTGGAACTGCCAGGCACCGCAGGACGCCACCACTTCGCGCGCCATCGACGCCGGCAGGATGGTGGCGCCCAGCCCGTCGGCAATGGCCGCGGTCAGCGTGAAGGCCGACTCGATCTCGGCCACCACGCGCGGCACCATGCCCGCGCGCACGAAGGCCGCGTCGACCAGCTTGCGCACCACGTTGTAGGGGCGCGGCAGGAAGAGCTCGATGTCGCGCAGGTCGGCCAGCTTCACCGGCTGCGAGGGTGCCGGCATCGATGCCGGCCCGACCAGGAACAGCGGCTCCTTGAGCAGCGGCAGGAAGCTCAGGCCGTGGATGGCCTTGTCGCCGTAGAGCACGGCCAGGTCCATGCGGCCGTTCATGATGAGTTCGCTCAGCGTGGTGCCGTAGTTCTCGTTCAGGTAGAGCAGGATGCCAGGGTGGCGCGCACGCACGGTGCGCAGCAGCGGCAGCGAAAGCGCGGAGGCGGCAGTGCCGGGCGCAAGCCCCACCGACACCTGGCCCGACAGCCCTTCGCCGGCCGCTTCCATGTCGACGCGGGCCTGCTCGCATTGGCGCAGGATGATCTGCGCGTGGCGGTACAGCACCTTGCCGGCCTCGGTGGGCGTCACGCCGCGCTTGGTGCGCACGAGCAATTGCTGGCGCACCTCGCCCTCGAGCGTGGCCAGTTGCTGGCTCAGCGCGGGCTGGGCGATGAAAAGAACCTCGGCCGCCTGCGTCAGGCTGCCGATGTCCACGATCTTCACGAAATATTTGAGGCGTCGCAGGTTCACGCCTTGTCCCCAAGCAAAAGCCGAGCCTAGCATCGCTCCCCTGGGGCGGCTATCGGGGCTCACCATAAGTTGCGCCTATCCAGCCAGAGCAATCTTGTCTTGGCCTCGCGGGAGCGATGTGCGTACCGTTCGGTTCGTGCAATCCCCAACCCAGGAAGACAAGTGACGCTCTCCCGCATTGCCGCCCGCGTGCGGCGCATCAAGCCCTCGCCCAGCACCTCTGCCGCCGACCGCGCCAACGAGCTGCGCAGGCAGGGCAAGTCGATCGTCAACCTCGTGGTGGGCGAACCCGACTTCGACACGCCGCCCCACATCCGACAGGCCGCAGCCACCGCCATCGAGAAGGGCGCAACGCGCTACACCCTGATGGCCGGCACGGTGGAGCTGCGCCAGGCGATTGCCGCCAAGCTCGAGCGCGAGAACGGCCTGCACTACGCGATGAACGAGATCATTGCCACCAGCGGCGCCAAGAGCGCGATCTACAACGCCTTCGCGGTCACGCTGGAGCCGGGCGACGAAGTGATCATTCCCGCGCCCTACTGGGTGTCGTACCCCGACATGGTGCTGGCCTGCGAAGGCACGCCGGTCACCGTGGCATGCCCCGAAGCGCATGGCTTCAAGTTGACGCCCGCGCAACTCGAAGCCGCCATCACGCCGCGCACGCGCTGGTTGCTGATCAACTCGCCGAGCAACCCGACCGGCGCCAGCTACACGGGTGCCGAGTACCGCGCGCTGGCCGAGGTGCTGGAACGCCATCCGCACGTGATGGTGATGACCGACGAGATCTACGAGCACATCCGTTTCGACGGCGAGGCGACGCCGCACCTGCTCGTGGAGGCGCCCGCACTGCGCGAGCGCACGCTGATCGTGAACGGCGTCTCCAAGACCTATGCGATGACGGGCTGGCGCATCGGCTATGCGGCCGGGCCGGCCGATTTGATCAAGGCGCTGGACACGCTGTTGTCGCAGTCCACCGGCAACTGCTGCTCGGTGAGCCAGGCGGCCGCGGCGGCCGCGCTCAATGGCGACCAGCGCTTCGTGGCCGAGAGCGTGGCCGTGTACAAGCAACGGCGCGACCGCACGCTGGCGCTCATCAACGACATCCCCGGCCTGAGCTGCGCCACGCCGCCCGGCGCCTTCTATCTGTACATCGACTGCGGCGGCCTCATCGGCAAGACCACACCACAAGGCAAGCGGCTGGACGAAGACGGCGACGTGGTGATGTACCTGCTCGAAAGCGAAGGCGTGGCCGTGGTCGCGGGCACAGCGTACGGCTTGTCGCCCTACTTCCGCCTTTCCATTGCCACGTCGATCGAGACGCTGGAAGAAGGCTGCACGCGCATTGCGCGTGCCGTGGTCGCACTGCGCTGACGCACCCACCCGAACACCCGAGGACAACTCCCATGCCCTACAAAGCCATCCGCAAGAACCCGTCGGCCCCGCAAGTCGCGCCGGCCATCGTCGCCGCGCTGCACGACATTCCGGTCGCCGCGCTCAGCGACAACATGCACCGCAACATCGGCAGCGTGGGCCTGCAGCCCTACCACCGCCCCGGGCACAAGACCATGGCCGGCACGGCGGTCACCGTGAAGACGCGCGGGGGCGACAACTTCACGATGATGCGGGCCTTCGAGTTCTGCCGACCCGGCGACGTGCTCGTGATCGATGCGGGCGGCGATGTGACGAACGCGGTGATCGGCGGCATCCTGTCGTTCTATGCCGCGACCATCGGCACCGTGGGCGTGGTGCTCGACGGCGCGATCCGCGACGTGGCCGAGATCCGCGAGCGCGCCTTCCCGGTGTATGCGCGTGGCGTGAACCACCGCGGCCCGTACAAGGACGGCCCCGGCGAGATCAACGTGCCCGTGTCGGTGGGCGGCATGGTGGTGAACCCCGGCGACATCGTGGTCGGCGACCAGGACGGCCTGATGGCCTTCGCGCCCGGCGATGCCGAATGGCTGATCGAGAAGGCCCGCGCGCACCTGGAGACGGAGGCGCGCACGATACAGGCCATGAAGGAAGGATGCTGGGACCGGTCTTTTCTCGATGCGCTCGAAGCGCGCTGCGCCAACTGAGCCTGTCTGTTTCTCTCAGTCGCGTGACGCGCCGCCGCCACTGACCAACTGCCACAGCGCCTCGGCCACCGGCGCCATGTGCGCGGCCTGTCGGTACAGCCGGATGTCCACCGGCACTCGCCACGCGCCCGCGCCGGCATCCACCAGCGTGCCGTGGCGCAGGTCCTCCGCCACCAGGCTCATCGGCAGCCACGCCAGGCCGCGCCCTTCGAGCGCCATCGTGCGGAGCAGCGCTGCGTGGTGCGCGGTGAAGACCACCGACAGCGAAGGCGCGAAGTCCTTGCCGAACTCGCTGTCCTGGATCGACCGCATGATCCGCCCCAGCCCCGATGCTTCGCTGTACGCCAGCACCGACGGTGCCTGACCGGTGCCGAGCGCGTGCAGCGGCGCTCTGTTCGCATCGGGCGCCGCGACCGGCACCAGCACGTCGTCGCTCAGGCGTTGCATCGGGTACTGCGCATCGTCCAGCCGGCCCGGCGCGTCGGCGTGGCCGTGGCACAGCACGAACTGCACGCGACGCTGCAGCATCAGGTCTTCGCAGGCCAGGGAGCTGTCTGAAATGGTCTGGATCGGGCCCAGGGTCAGCCGGGCTTCGATGCGTCCCAGCCAGCGCGGAAAGAAGGTGAGCGACAGCACGTGCGTGGCCGCGAAGCTCAGGCTCGCGGCAGCCAGGTCATGCGCGGCCTTTGCCTTGATGCGGGCAGCTTCAAGGCCGGCCAGCACCTCCTGCAGCAGCGGCTGAAAGCGCTTGCCCGCCGCCGTCAATGCGGTCGGGTGCGCGCTGCGGTCGAACAGGTCGACGCCCACCCATTCCTCCAGCGCACGGATATGACGGCTGAACGCAGGCTGGGCGATGGAGCGTGCCTGTGCCGCGCGAGAGAAATTGCCGGTCTCGGCCAGGGCCAGGAAATCTTCCAGCCATTCGATGTCCAGAGGTCGGTTGCCGGGGCCCATGCGCAGCGCGGTTGGTGGTTTGAATAGTTGTATGCGATTCGAGTATTGGACGGTTCGCACCCCGCCAGCAAAAGATGCACGCATTCCTGCACCTCGAACCACAACGGAGACACAGCATGCCTTCCATCGCGAATTATCGCGGGATCATTCCCGCCATTTCCTGCCCCTTCACCGCCGACCACCGCATCGACGAGCCGGCCCTGCGCAAGCTGGCTTCGTGGCTGGCGGGCCATGACGGCGTGGTGGCGATCATGACCAACGGCCACACCGGCGAAGTGTTTTCGCTGACCCCGGCCGAGCGCGCCGAAGTGACCCGCATCGTTGCGGACGAGTTGCGCGGCCGCATGCCGGTGATCTCGTCGATCGTGTGCGAAGGCCTGGCCGAAGCCGCCGAGCATGCGCGTGCCGCGCAGGCCGCCGGCGCTGTGGCGCTCGACGTGATGCCGCCCCACCACTGGCTGCGCTTCGGCTTCACGCCGGGGCATGCGCTGCAGTACTTCGACGCCATCCACCGTGCCGCGCCCGAACTGGACCTGGTCTGCCACGTGTACCCGGCATGGACGCGCGCCTCGTACTCTTCGCAGCTCCTGGCCGACCTGGCCCGCCTGCCCTACCTGCAGGCCTTCAAGGTCGGGCAGCGCGACATGAACAAGTACGCCCGCGACATCCAGGCGATCCGCGAGGCCGATGCGTCCAAAGCGATCCTCACCTGCCACGACGAATATCTGCTGGCTTCGATGGTGCAAGGCGTCGACGGTGCGCTGGTCGGCTTCGCGACCTTCATCCCGCAACTCATCATCGACCTGTGGAATGCGGTGAAGGCCGGTGACCTGAAAAAGGCGATGGCGGTGCAGGCACTCATCACGCCGCTCAAGGATGCCGTCTACGGCGGCGGCGAACCGACCGGCGAAGCGCATGCGCGCATGAAGGGCGGCATGTACCTGGCCGGCGTGCTCGACAACGCCACGGTGCGCCCGCCGACCGAGGCGCCCAACGCGCGCGAGATGCAAGCGCTGCACGCGGCCGTGCAGCAGGCCGGCCTGTCCAGGCGCTGAGCGCCCGCCCGGCAGCACCGCCGGGCCTTTCCCATAACCACAAGGAGACAAGAGACATGCAACGCCACCATTTCCTGCGCGCCGCGCAGGCCACGCTGATGGCCCTCGCACTGGCCGCTGCGTCCCCGGGCTTTGCCCAGCAGACCTGGCCGAGCCGGCCGGTGCGCATGGTGATCCCGTTTCCGCCGGGCGGCACGCTGGACACCATCGGCCGCCTGCTGGCACAGAAGCTCGGCGAGCAGACGGGCCAGACCTTCATCGTCGAGAACCGGGCCGGTGGCAACGGCATCATCGGCGCCGACGTGGTGTCGAAGGCCCCGGCGGATGGCTACACGCTGCTGTTCAACGCCTCGACCTTCACGACCGCGCCGATGACGATGAAGTCCGTGCCCTACGACGTGGTGAAGGACTTCGCGCCGGTGGCGCTGGTCGCAAAAGCGCCGCTGTCGGTGGCCATCAACAAGAACCTGCCGGTGACCGACGTGAAGTCGCTCATTGCCTATGCGAAGGCGCATCCGGGCAAGATGACTTTCGCGGTGGGCTCGATCGGCTCGGCGGGCCACCTGTCGACCGAACTGCTCAAGCGCGCGGGCGGCGGGCTCGACTACCTGATCGTGCCGTACAAGGGCACCGCGCCAGCCTTCCAGGATTTGATCGGCGGGCAGATCGACGGCTTCATCGACCCCATCCTCGGCTCGCTGCAGTACCAAAAGAGCGGCATGGTGAAGGTGATTGCCGTCACCTCGGCCACGCGCGCCACGAGCCTGCCGAACGTGCCCACGGTGGCCGAAAGCATTCCGGGCTACGAGTTCTATAGCTGGTACGGACTGTGGGGCCCGGCGAAGCTGCCGCCCGCCATCACGCAACGGCTGAATGCCGAGGTCAACAAGGCGTTGGGCACCGACATGCGCGAGACGCTCAACGCGCAAGGCCTGCTGCTCACGCCGGGCAGCGTCGACGACTTCGTGAAGTTCCAGGCGGCCGACATGGCGCGCTCGAAGAAGATCATTGTGGAAGGCGGCATTCATGTCGAATGACGACACCGCACCGCATGCCGTCGTGACGGGCAGCAGCGGCGGCATCGGCCGCGCCATCGCGTCGCACCTGCTGGCGCAGGGCTGGCGCGTGAGCGGGCTCGATCTCGCGGCGCCGACGCTGCTGTCGCAGGCAGGCTTCGCGCATGCAACGGTGGACCTGTCGCAGGCCGAGGACATCGCGCGCGCCACGACCGCGCCTGGGAACGTCGACGCGCTGGTGCATGCGGCCGGCGTGCTGCGCGTGGGGCCGCTGGGCCGGCTCGACCATGCGGGCGGCGAACTGATGTGGCGCCTGCACGTCGATGCCGCCACCCGGCTGGCCGATGCCCTCGTGCCCGCGATGGCCGCACGCGGCACCGGTGGTCGCGTGGTGTTCGTCGGCAGCCGCGTCGCGCAAGGCATGCCCGGGCGCGGACAATACGCCGCGACCAAAGCCGCGTTGATCGCGCTCGCGCGAAGCTGGGCGGCGGAAGTTGCCGACCGGGGCGTGACGATCAACGTGGTGTCGCCCGGCGCGACGCAGACCTCGATGCTGCAAGACCCCGCGCGCGCGGGCAGCGCACCGCGCCTGCCGCCCATCGGCCGGCTGATCCAGCCGGAGGAAATCGCCGCGCTCGTCGGCTTCCTGCTTTCCACATCCGCTGCCGCCATCACCGGGCAGGACATCGCCATCTGCGGCGGTGCGTCGCTGCACCGCTGAATTTCTTCTTTTTTCTCTTTTTTCCCACCACAGACAGACCATGAAAATCGTCGACATCCGCGAGTCCACGCGCCCCATCAAGTCGGACATCCGCAACGCCTACATCGACTTCTCGAAGATGACCCTGAGCCTGGTGGCGGTTGTCACCGATGTGGTCCGCGACGGCCGGCCGGTGATCGGCTACGGCTTCAACTCCAACGGCCGCTACGGCCAGGGCGGACTGATCCGCGAGCGCTTCCTGCCGCGCCTGCTGGAAGCCGATCCGGCCTCGCTCGTCGACGAGACGGGCGACAACCTCGATGCGCACAAGATCTGGGCCCGCATGATGATCAACGAGAAGCCCGGCGGCCACGGCGAGCGCTCGGTGGCCGTGGGCACCATCGACATGGCCGTGTGGGACGCGGTCGCCAAGATCGCAGGCAAGCCGCTCTACCAGTTGCTGGCCGAGCGCTACGGCAACGGCACGCCCAACCCGCGCGTGTTCGTTTATGCGGCCGGCGGCTACTACCACCCGGGCAAGGGGCTGGAAGGGCTGCAACGCGAGATGACCAGCTACCTGGAGCGCGGCTACTCGGTGGTGAAGATGAAGATCGGTGGCGCCTCGCTCGCGGAAGATTGCGAACGCATCGAGTCGGTGCTCAAGCTCCTGGGCCCCGGCCAGCAACTGGCGGTGGACGCCAATGGCCGCTTCGACCTGCCCACCGCCATCGACTACGGCCGCGCGCTGTCGCAGTACCCGTTGTTCTGGTACGAGGAGGCCGGCGATCCGCTCGACTACGAACTGCAGGCGAAATTGGGCGAGGTGTATGCGGGCCCGATGGCCACGGGCGAGAACCTGTTCTCGATGCAGGACGCACGCAACCTGATTCGCCACGGCGGCATGCGGCCCGACCGCGACTGGCTGCAGTTCGACTGCGCACTCAGCTACGGGCTGGTCGAGTACCTGCGCACGCTCGACATGCTCAAGGCGCACGGCTGGTCGCCCTCGCGCTGCATTCCGCACGGCGGCCACCAGATGTCGCTGGCAATTGCGGCCGGCCTCGGGCTCGGCGGCAACGAGAGCTACCCCGACCTGTTCCAGCCCTACGGCGGCTTCCCCGATGGCGTGAAGGTGGACAACGGCTACGTCACGCTGCCGCCGCTGCCGGGCATCGGCTTCGAGGGCAAGGCCGATCTCATTGCGCAGATGCGGGCGCTTGCGAGCTGAACGACTGGAGGCTCAGGGTCAGGGTTGAAAGCCCGAGCGGCGCACCACCGGCTCCCATTGCTGGCGATAGGCCTTGAGCATCTGCGCGGTCTCCGCAGCGGTACTGACCACGGGCGTGATGTAGAGCGCGTCGGCCGCCTTCTGCAGCCCCGGGTCTTTCATCACATCGTGGATCGCGTTGGCCAGCAGTTGCACCTTCGCGGGCGCCATCGCACTGGGTGCGAAGAAGGTGTTCCAGCCATCGGCATCGATCTTCATGCCGGCTTCGCGGAAGGTCGGAATACCGGGCGCGAAGCTCGCGCGCTTCTTGCCCGACACAGCCAGGATGCGGATCTTGCCGGCCACGTGCTGGGCATAGACCGAGTCGAGCGTGTCGATGGCAATCGGCAGGCTGCCGCCGATCAGATCGGCCGACAATGGCGCCGATCCGCCATAGCCCTTGATCTGCGGCTGCACGCTCAAGGCATCGCCCACCATCAGGCCGAAGAAGTGAGGCAGGCTGCCGGTGGCAGGCACGCCGAAGACCGCTTCTTCCGGATGCGCCCAGAGCCGCCCGACCAGGAACATCGCGCGGTCGAGCTGCAGCTTGTTGCCCACCGCCAGCGCGAAGTCGTAGCTGCTGACCTGCGACACGGGCACGAAGTCCTTGTCGGGGTCGTAGCCCGCGTCCTTGAACACGAGCGGCGCGACCACCATCACCGCGGGGTTGCCGAGCATCAGCACGTTCTGCCCGGCAGGCGCGCGCTTGACCTCCTTGGCCGCGAGCCGGCCACCTTCGCCGGGACGGTTCTCGACGGTCACAGCCACGCCGAGCTTCGGCGTCAGCCGCTCCGCGATCAGGCGCGCGATGCGGTCGGTGCTGCCGCCGGGGGCGTAGCCGACCACGAGGCTCAGCGGGCCGTCCAGCGCGGGTGCCTGGGCATGGGCCACGGGTGCGCAAGCGGCAAGGGCCATGCCCCATGCCATGAGCTTGCGCCGGGAAAGGAATGCAACCATCGGATCTCCTGCGGGCGGTGTGGTGGTGGTGAACAGGCAGGCGCGCTTCCTGCACGGCGAAAATCGCCTGCCGAACCTGTTGCTGCTTGTGGAAACTTGTTACTGAGTTATACGTACGCCACAAACAGTTGATCTAATCCATCACCTGTGCGCCGAGGCGAGCGAACCACATTCCCGGCCCTTCTGAACCCATCCGTATGCAATCCTTTCCCGATGCAGCAGCGTTGCGCGCGCCCCGTTCCCTGGACGACTTGCTGATGTACCGGCTGTCACGTGCCGCGCGCGCCGGCAGCGGCATGGCGACCCGGCTGGTCGAAGGAGGCTTCGGCATCACGCGCCGCGAGTGGGGAATGATCGGCACCCTCGCGCAAGAGGGCGAGGTGACGTCATCGACGCTCGCCGCGCATCTGCAACTGGACCGGGTGCGCACCTCGCGCGGACTGCGCAGCCTGGTCGACAAGAAGCTGGTGGAACGGCGGCAGGATGCGCAGGACCGGCGCGAGGTCCACGTGCGTTTGAGCCCTTCGGGTCAGCAGCTCTTCGGCAAGCTGTTTCCCCGGATCGCGGCGCTCAACACCGATCTGCTGGCGGGCATCGACCCTGCGGAGCTGGAGATCTTTCTGCGGTGCCTGCGGCATCTCGAGCAGCGTGGGAGCGAGCTGATCGCACAGGGTGCCGTCGTGGAGAAGGCGGACCGGCGCTCGGGGGGCACGCGGCATCGGTGGCCCGAGCGCGAAGGCTGAGCGGTAAAGAAAAAGGCCCCCAGCACAGGTGCTGGAGGCCTTTGATCACAGACGAATCAACCGTTTTTCAGTACGGTTATGACGACCTTTTTCGTAAACAAATGAGAAGCCTTCGAATGGATTTCGACTTGTTTCCTGCGAACTTCCCGTTCTATTTGCAAACATCTTCCTATTTTTCGGAAGACTTGTTTACTTTTTTGAAGGGGGTTACGGGAAGCGACCTGAAGCCCGACCGGCTCTCGGCAACCGTCGATCCCTAGAGTTATCGCCTCGCCTCGCCTCGCCTCGCCTCGCCTCGCCTCGACACGACACGACACGACACGACACGACACGACACGAGCAAAGAATTTTCACCACAGCGTTTATAGCCCCTGGCTTTCAGACTCTGTCCACCTAGCCGCGACCCTCTTCACGCGGGCAGGATCAAGAAAATCGAATTGGGGATCTACGAATGAACCGGCATTGGTTTCGAATAACCAAGCGATTCGACCTTCGTCTTCGCTCACCTCACATTCCCACAAAGCGGTGCACCTCGTCATTGCGATAGAGCCTGTGCGAGTCATGTACTGCGGTAAGACGACGTGGAGTTTCGCTTGCTCCCATTTCTGGCCGAGCAAGACACCCAATGCGTCGCACGCACGAGCGGCCAAGTAACAACTCCATCGCTGGAAATCGTCCTCCGCTCCCTTTCTGGGAAGAACCTGAATGTGCCAGAGTGGAACGTTGAAGCACTGCTCAACCAGTTGGAACTGCCGAGCGCCAGCCTCGTCGTCCTCAAGGAACGGTGGCACATACACCTCAAAACGATCATCAGTGCGAAACATAAGCAATTTTATGTGGAAGATCATCCGTGGTGTGATCGTATGCATTCGGAGACGATTTTGTCCATGCCGATGCCTTCGCCCAAACACGCGCTGGATCCTGCGCTTGTTGCGTTGGGCATGGCCATTCGCGCCACCCGGAAAGCTCGTGGGATATCACAAGAGGAGTTGGCGCACCTCAGCCAAGTGGATCGCTCTTACATGAGTAGCATCGAGCGCGGAACTCAAAACCCCGGCCTTATGGTCGTGGTTCGTATCGCTTCTGGCATTGGAATATCAGTCGCCGAACTGGCCACTGAAGCCGGCATATAGAACCCTGCCCCGGGCAGCGCATAACTCCTAGCGGCTGAACCGCCCACCGATCTCGAAGGTCCATCGGGGACGCGTGCGACCAGAAATCGACAGGTTTAGTGAACTCGGCTCAACGAAGCGCCAAACATAGTCAGCGAGTTGCTGTCGCTTCGCTGGCAGCCCACGACATCCACTGCCTGACGTTCGTCACGTCAAGACTGTGTTGCCCGTACGCTTACGACGCAATGCGTTCGTGCTGAGGCGCAGCAATTCATCGGCTGAGGTGCTGGTCTTCGCAGGTCCATATGGATAGGTGTCGGCATGCTCAAATCCATTGAACATCCGTTCACCGCGCCGGGGGCGCAGCTACGACATACTCGCCGCCGACAGACAGGCGGTCGCATAGAAGGCAGGCACGATGATTACGCACAAGATTTCTGCTCCCCCTCCCGTCGCCCACCCAGCCGCAGGGCCCACACCGAGCGCGTCCGCCGCACCACCCACCGCAACAGCCGCACTTCCCTGCGCTTCACCAATTCAGCTCGCCTGTGTCGAGGTCAGCAACTTCCGACGCCTCGGTAGGACCCGCCTTGAGCTCGACGAGTCCACCACGATCCTGGTTGGCGCCAACAACAGCGGCAAAACTTCTCTACTCACCGTCCTTCGAAACTTCCTGAGCGAGGCGCCCGGATTTCGCTCTTTCGACATCAGTCTTTCGCAGTGGGCGAAGTTGCGTAAGTTGGGTGAATTCTGGGAAGCGCTCGACGAGGATCCCACGACCGAATCCAAGGATGTCGAAAAGTGGGAGAACCAGTATCACGAGCTCATGGCTTGCATGCCATTTATCGACCTTTGGTTCGATGCAAAGGAAGGGGCGTACAACCATGTCGCTCCGTTCATTACGTCGTTGAAGTGGTCGGGAGGTGCAGTTGGGGTGCGGGTTCGGTTGGAGCCCGTGGCAGCTGCGGACGAACTTCGCAAGCTGGCTTGGCGATACCGTGAAGCGCGCGCTCCCGTGCGGAAGCTTGCGAAAGATGGCCATGCATGGCCGATGGACCTGCTTGATTACTGGCTCCGGAACTCTGCCGACCTGCGCCGCATCGCTGCATACCGCCTTGATCCTGCGAAGGGGCCCCTGGCGGACAAGAAGCGTCGTGACCTGCAGCATCTGCCACTCGGTTCGCAGCCGGTCGAGCTGTCTTTCCTACGCAAGCTCATCCGGGTGGATTTTGTTCCGGCTCAGCGCGGACTCGGCGCCGAGGAAGACGAGTCGCGGTCTGAGTCGGCCAACACTCGACCCGGAATGTTCTCGAGCCAGCTCCTGAAATTTGCTCGGCAACACTTGAATGTCGCGCCGACCGGCCACGGTCATCGGGAGGACTTGGTCGAGGCCATCGCTAAAGCTCAAGCCGAACTCGACGACTCGATTTATAAGGCGCTCCAACCGGCGATGGAGG
Source organism: Variovorax sp. PAMC26660 (assembly GCF_014302995.1). Taxonomy (NCBI): domain Bacteria; kingdom Pseudomonadati; phylum Pseudomonadota; class Betaproteobacteria; order Burkholderiales; family Comamonadaceae; genus Variovorax; species Variovorax sp. PAMC26660. The sequence continues at coordinate 2,958,899 of NZ_CP060295.1, read as the reverse complement.
ACGTGGAGGTTTTGGGATATCCGGGCATGCATGACCCTCAACAGATCTACTTCCGCACCCGTATCCAGACCGCTGATCTTCTGGCGCACAGTACTGCGGTTCAGTATCGTCTAGACAAGAGTGAGGTAGACGAATCGTTGCCTGAACACTCCATCGGGCTGGGTTATCAGAATCTTCAGTCCCTGAGCTTCATGCTTGTGTCGTTCCGTGCTGCACGTCTCAATCCACCGCAGGGCACTCCAGCCGCAGTTCACCTCGTGATGGTTGAGGAGCCTGAAGCGCACCTTCACGTGCAAGTACAGCGCAGCTTCTCGGCGAACGCCCACGGGCTCATTCGCCCCAAAGAGCCGGTGCATAGCTACCTTCGTAGCCAGTTGCTCATCAGCACTCATTCAAGCCATCTGGCCCATGGCGACAGCTTCACGAGGCTGCGATATGTAAAGCGGGTGGCAAGTACCGGCGCGGGAGTCAAGCCCAGCACGGAGGTCATCAATCTTGGCGACGCCTTCGGTGACGACATCCAGACCAGGACGTTCGCCGAGCGCTACTTTCAGGTCCAACACACGGACCTGCTCTTTGCTGATGCGGCCGTCTTCGTGGAGGGCACCGCGGAGCGGATGCTCGTGCCGCTATTCATCGAGCGGGACTTCCCCAAGCTCGCCAAGAAGTACGTGTCGTTTCTCGACATCGGAGGCAGCCATGCGCACCGGCTCAGGCCGCTGGTGGAGCGGCTGGGAATTCCAACGGCCGTCATCACCGATTTGGACCCTGTGCTGCCGACCAAGAATGCGAGAGGGCGCATCGTGCGGGCGGCGGTGCACATTGCAGGCCAAGCGGGTCTGGAATGCGGGAACGACACGTTGACCGCATGGCATCCAAAGTTGCCGGACTTCCAAGCCTATGCAAAGCCATTGACCGCTCAACTGGAGTGGACCTCTGACTCCGGTGTCAAGGTCCGCTTCGCATGGCAGCTACCCATTGCGGCCGCCAGTGACCAATGGCCCAGCTCGTTCGAGGACGCTCTCGTGCTCTCCAACATCGACTGGTTCAAGGCGTTGGATGACGAAAAGGACCCCACCACCGGCAAGAAAAAAGACCATCGTGGCACCCTTGGGAAGGTAATAGGCCTCGTGCTCGATCACCCTGAGCACGCTGAATTGCTGATGGAACTCCACGCAATGCTGCGCGGGAACTTCAGTAAGGGCGACTTCGCCGCCACCCTTTTCGAGCGACTGAACAATGGCCAAGCCTTGACATGTCCCACGTACATCGCTGACGCGCTTGCTTGGTTGGGCGACCAGCTCAACGCTACAGCGGGAGAAACCCCGTGAACGCCGCAGTGCAGCCGCTGGACAACGACCGCGACGCACACGTTGTCGAGGATATCTGCGGCTACATCACCGCGGTTCCGCCGCGCAGCTTCTTCCTTTTCGCCGGAGCTGGGTCCGGGAAGACTCGCACGTTGGTCGAGGTCCTGCGACGACTCACCGGAGTGGTGGAGCACGAAGCAGGTGGACAGTATGCCGAGCGGCTCCGGTCTCGTGGTCAGTCGGTTCGCGTCATCACCTACACCAAGAACGCGACCGCCGTCGTCACCGGTCGGCTTGGCGAGAACTACCTGACCGCTGTATCGACGATCCACGCCTTCTGCTGGGAATTCATCAAGGGCTTTGACGAGGACATCCGAGACGCGCTGCTTGCTCGCAATGCCAAGAAACTTGCAGAAGCCAAGGCCTATGCAATGGGCAAGAAGAAGGGGGAGTCGGATAGAGACCGGGAGAAGTACGCTGAGCTTGAGACAGAGGCCGACGAAATCCACAAGACGGAGGCGTTCATCTATCACCCGGACCGGAACACCTACGGACAAGGTGCGCTGTCACACGCTGAAGTCCTGGAAGTAGCGGCATGGCTCATTCGTGAGCGACCTACTCTGCAGCGCATTCTGGAGGACCGACACCCGCTCATCCTCATCGACGAGTCGCAGGACACGATGAAGGGTGTTCTCGACGCGCTGTTCGAACTTTCGAAAAGCCGCCCGGGTCACATCGCGCTCGGTCTCCTAGGCGATCATCGGCAACGTATCTACCCGGACGGCCACGACGATCTGCCTTCGCACGTGCCCGAGGATTGGGAGCGCCCTGCGCTGCAGATGAACCATCGCAGCCAGCAACGCATCGTCGAGCTAATCAACAAGATCTGGGATTCGGACATCGAGGGCCGTACCCAGCCCAAGACTGGCGTGCCTCAGCATTCGCGGACGGAGAAGAATGCCGGCACGGTCCGCATCTTTGTCGGAGATACCAAGACGGATACGGCCAAAAAGATCGAGAAGGAGGTGAGCTGCGCCCAGGCCATGGCGGCCGCGACTGCCAGCGCAGCTTGGCAGGGGGATGTGCGAAGCTACAAGACGCTCGCGCTTGAGCACAAGCTGGCTGCCAAGCGGGGCAACTTCTTCGAGGCATACAACGCGATGGAGCTGCTGGACAAAGATGCCGCGATGCCCAAAAGCAATGGGGAGCGAACTGGTCCTGCCATGGTTCGGCCGGTCCTCGGCCCAATGCTGGAGCTTGCCGAGTGTTTGCAGCCGGATGGCTCGCTGAACGAGTTTGCCGCCATGGACGTGCTGCGCCGCCATGGCGCTCTTGCGAAGCTGCCCCAGACCAGCGCCGAGCGCCAAGTGGCCTTGGACAACATTCACGCCGCAGTCATGGGATTCACCGCCGCCACGTTCAAAGACGGCGCTACGGTGCGGGAAGTCTTGTCGCCTGTCCTTGAGGGGGGACTGTTCGATGCGGACTCGCGTTTAGTCCAGGCATATGGAAACGCCTCGCCTCCGCCACCCGAGCCGAAGATCAAAGGCAAGGAAGCAAAGGAAGACCGGCTAAAGCGCGGATGGCACGCTCTCTTCAACGCGCCCTGGCAAGAGATTGCTAGGTATCGCGCCTACCTTGCCGGAGAAGCCGAGCTCGCCACGCATCAAGTTGTCAAAGGCTCAGAGTTCAAGCACGTCATGGTCGTCATGGACGATGAGGAAGCTGGCGGCAACCAGTTCTCCTACGACAAGCTCTTCGGAGCCGAGGCGCTGAGCCCAACCGACCAAGAGAACGTCGAGGAGGGCAATGAGACGACCATCGATAGAACGCTGCGACTTCTCTACGTCACATGCAGCCGAGCTGAAGAAAGCCTCGCTCTGGTCCTCTGGGCCAAGAACCCTGCAGCAGCGCTTGCCGCAATCAAGCAATCTGAATGGTTTGCCGAGGACGAAATAAGCGCTTTGTAGCGCTGGTCGATGCCCATGCATTGATGACCGCAGTTCATCGCGGAAATTTCCGCTGGATAATTTCATAGTGACGTGCCCCTCCCATCTTCAAACTGCAAACACCGGATGCAATGGTCAAGGTAAAAAAATGGCATAAGTACCAAGAGGAAGCGGCCCAGCTCTTCCGCTCGATGGGCTTGGAGGCCGAGACGAATGTCACGATGCATGGCGCCCGCACCAAACACGATATCGACGTCGTCGTGAAATCACGCCATGTTGGCTTCGACATCACTTGGCTCGTGGAATGCAAGTACTGGAAAAATCCCGTGAACAAGCTCCATGTGCTTGGGCTTCGGACAATCGTTCACGACCTTGGAGCAGACCGCGGAATTCTTTTGTGCGAGGTTGGATTTCAGAGCGGTGCGCTGGAGGCCGCCAACCTCACTAACGTACAGCTCACTACATTGAAGGATGTCGGACTAACTGCCGGTGGAGACATCTCCGCGATGCGACTGCGTGACTTGTACGACCGGACCGAGAGCTTGCACGAACGCTACTGGAAGATTTTCAAAGATCTTCGGATTCGGTATGGACTCCGCTGTGATGTCCATGAATATGGGTACTCAGGCGATCTGGAATTACGCTTCTGTCTGAAACTGTTTACGCCAGCGCTTCGCGGTGTCTATCCATTCATTGCCGATGGATTGGAGATCTACACTGCTTACGGCGATGCCAAGCAGTTCAATACGCCAGCAGATGTCATTGCCACAGTCGAGCCGAGGATTAAGGAGCTGGAACAGAAATTTCTCAATGCCGAGCAGCGGGTGGCGGCTGATGGCAGACCAAGAAGTATTTAGCTAACGCGTTCAACAAAAACGGCTCGGCACGGACATTGCCGCTGAACACATGTCTATCCGGCGGAAACTGGATGGCGGCAATTTCACTGCTTTCCCACAGTGTTAACCAGGTCCGGCGCGAGAAGCCGTGCTTATCATCAGCTGTTACAACGATCGAAAGCACCGCAATGGCAAGATGCACCGCACCAGTACGTGGACATAGCTCGTCGGCTGCAGCCGCCGCCTGTCCGGCATGCAGTTCCCGTGGTTACGGCTACGGCGGCGGTTACCGCAGCAGCTATGGCTATGGTGGCGGCGCGTCGTATTCGTCAGGTGGGAGCAGCTACAGCAGCGGCGGTAGCAGGTCCAGCGGGAGCGGAGGTTCAAGGGCGAAGTGGTCGCGGCCAGGATCGTCGGTTTCGTACACGCCAGCTCAGGTGGCATCGCTCACGCCGGTTCGTGCAGAGGTAGAAGCACGGGCGGCGGTGCCTGACCTTCGCGATTGCTTCCTGTGCCACGCATGGGACGACCGGCAAGGGCCTGCCAAGGAGTTGCACGATTTGCTCGAAGCGGCTGGCGTCAAGGTCTGGTTCAGCGAGAAAGATCTAGGCCTGGGCGTGCCCATGATGCGTGCAATCGACAAGGGCTTGGCTGCCTCGAAAATTGGGCTCGTTCTGGTCACCCCAGCGCTTCTGAAGCGGCTCCCTGCTGAGGGCGTCGCAGACAAGGAGCTCTCCACCCTCCTTTCGGGTAACCGGCTCGTGCCCATCGTGCATGGCACGACATACACCGCGCTCCGCGATGTCAGCCCGATGCTCGCTTCCCGCAGCGGTCTGGACACGGCGGAGGACTCGATGCCGGTGGTCGCGAAGAAGATTGCCGAGCTGGTCGAAATTTGGAGCTAGCACCTTCGAGGCGGACGTGGGTTGGGCTAACTGTGCTCGATGCTGTTGTCGAGGTGTTCAACCGTCGCTGTTGAGATCGGTCGAGGACTCCAATGAGAGTTCAAGAGCGTATTTCGCTGCTCACTGGGATAGTGGTGTCGTCCGGTGGCAGCTTTCCATCTGTTATCCAGTAGCTGTTGAAGACCATTTTGAAGATGAGCCACCAAGCGTAGATGCTCTCGGCACTCTGCACCGCGTCGAGATCGAGTAGGCCGTGGGCCATGTCGTTTCGAAGGTTCGGCCCCGATTGTTCGCAGAACAGCGCCTGAATCTCGAAGGTGAGGTCTGGTCCGAACACGCTCTCCATCTCATCTATGGCTACCAGCGTACTGAGGCCGAGCTCCATCAGAACACCGTCGGTTTCCAGCCTCGCGGTTTTGGCGCCTCTGCGGCTCAGATGAACTCGAACGAAGTTCTCGAGCTGTGGTATCAGCAGGTGCAGCGCCGCCGCAAAATCTCCGTCGAAGCCTGCCTTCAACTCCTTTGCCACCAGCGAGGCGCGGCCTCTGGGAACAATGCGCGACTGAAGGCAGATGTTGAAGAGATCTTCTTCATCGACTAGATGGTCAACTATCACCTGTTCGCGTGCCGGCGCGATGCTTGAAGCAGTCAGATATCGAATCCGAATTCGATGGTCTTGGACCATGCGCGCAAGCAAGGCAGCCTCGGCTTCATGGCCGTCCGAACCGTCCGCCGCAGGCGTGCGCTGGATGATGCGTCCATCGCTCGCGCGGTGGCTGGTGGAAAAGACTCGGCCGAAGAATTCCCGCTCCATCAGCGTCTTCACGCTCTGCTTGGAGGACGCTCGGGAAGTGTAGGGGGCGATGCTCGCAAACACTCGAAGTGCCTCGATGAACGCCTTATCTCCAACATCGCGATAAGCGCACTCGACTTCCTCCTTGATGTTGATTCGCTCGCCTTGAAAAGAAACAAACTCGTCCATCGATCGTGCGCCGGCCTCTCTCAAAAGACCATAGAGGCGACGCAGCTCCGAATCGATGTCGCGCGCGGGCCGAAGCATTTTGGGGATGCTGTAGAGCTCGTGAAGTGCATCGGTATAAAACTCCGTTGCGGCCGCGTAGCTAGGGTGCAGCCCGGTGGTTCTCGCTGCCGCCTCGCCCGCGTAGGTCCGTGCGGCAATCACTGCCATGTCCGCCTGGCGCTCCTCATCCTGGACCGCAGCGAAGAACTGTTTGGCGGCAGAAATATGGAAGCGAGCCTGAAAGAATTCGCCCTCCGACATCAACTTCTCGCCGCGCCGGACAAGCAGTTCGGCCAAGTGACGGTAGTCTGGGCTCGCCAGTCCGAGCTCCAACAGCATGCGCGACATCGAGATGACGGTATTGCTGCGGCTGTCTGGTGCGAGGTCACTTTCAACCTTCGACCTTAGGGCTTCGCCCATCTCCGTCCATTGCGTTTCCCCCTGACCCTTCAGTTGCGCAGCCAATGTGATGCCGCGGCGCCAGCAGCTCTCGCTGTCGCGCATGAACCAGTCTTCTTCGTGCAAGGGAGCGCGCCGGTATGCAGCGATGGCTTCAAGGGCGTCGGACGGTACTCGCTTCGGACGCCGGGCAAGCCAGGCGACATCTGCCAGCCGTGCCATCAGAAGCGGCTCGTCCATCAGCGGGTAGATCTCAGAAAGAAGCTGCGCGTACGGTTCGAAGCTCGAGATGCCGCGGGGCTGTTGGAAGTCGTCGACCTGCGTCGCCCTCAACGGCTCGTTGGTGTTTGCCGGCGTGAGCCGCAGCGAGCAAGCATCCGCAAGCAACCACAGCATCCTCGACTTCGAGAAAGCTCCCGCCTGATTCGCCTCCGATGCCTTTGAGGCCAAGAAATTCCACCAATCGAAGTATCCCGCGGTTGCAGACTTGCCAGCTTCCCACCCGCAATCTTGGAAATCGTTGAGGGTGGGCTGAACCGAATTGGGTGGACGGAAATTGCTAGTCACGGGGTCGAGTCGACGTGTTGGGTGAGTGAGCGGCATGCTTCGCGAACAGTTGAACACAACGCTGTGGCGTTGCCGATGCATAGTGGAACATGGCTCTCGGGAAGTTACCTTGTCGCCGACTGACTGGACTGGCCTACCGGCTCAGCTGCGCCCAGCAGCGGCGCGGCGATCCGACCGATTGCCGTAGGTCGTAACAGCTGGCTGCTCGCCGGAAGCCTTCGTACCGGTCAACGCGCCGCAGCCGTCAAGAGCTTGATCCAGTCGGCCTAGCTCAACGAACTCGACCCGTACGCTTTTCTCAAGGACTTGTTCCTGCGCTTGCCCACGCAGCCGCCTATGCAACAACGCCTGCGGCTGCGATAACGCTGTCGTAAATTGGCGTGATCGCCCACACGCCGCGACTGCGGGTGACTAAAGTGGAGCGAGCGACACATTGCTTGGCATGGCATCGCTCTGAGCTAGTGGTACCCTGCCTCGGTGTAGTCCCAGTCTCGGATGCGATGTGCCCACGCCCGCATTTGAGACGGACCTTCTGCATCAACTTCCAACACACATGACCACACGTTCTTCGCTGGTGAGGCGAGCCTGCCAAGACTACAGGCAATACCTGCGAGTCATCCTAGAGCCGGCCATGCGCGACCTGCTGATAGAGGCCAAGGCTCGGCGTGCCACCCTGCACCACGTCTTCGGGGCGAACCTCTTTATCGCGCACGCGGTCGACTACGTCTACGCCATCCGTAACGCCTACGGCATTACCGAGAACCGGCGCGATTTTGTCCGAGAGTTCGATGGGTTGTTCTCTGTGGGTGGTTCGCGTCTGGGGGATCGAAAGTTCGAGCTCATCGATGCCATCAACAATGCCCTCAAGCACATCCGCTTGGATCCCAAGCGATACCGTGACGTGGAAGGCCGCTATGGCCCGATCTCATTCCAGAGTCTGTTCGAGCAGGACGGCCGCGTTCTGTGTCTACTGGATGGCTATCGGTTCGACTATGTGAGTGCCGTACTCGCCCCGGCTGGCAGGGCATTGACAGATTGGGATTTCGAGGATGACGCGCAAATCCGCAGATTCGCGCGCGGCGACGGTGATTTCGTGGTCGATTACTACGGCGCCGAGGATGCGCTGATGGAATCGAATGAACCGGCGGATGCCATTGACCAGATGATCGCTGCCTGCAATCCGCGCTGCTCGCATTGCGGCGAAGGTGAGGAGGACTGCGTCTGCGCCGAGTATGTTTTTGCGGGCGAACAAGGCGAGTTCGAGCCGCGTTTCCGCGCCGATTTCGACTTTGATGCCGTCATGAGCCGGATTTCCGGCGCCTACTCCCCGCGAAACTGACTCCTGCCGTCTCTACAGCGCTGCCAATCTGGCCGTTCGCAAGCGCAAGAAGGTCAAGCGCCCCGTCAGCGAACGGGTGCCACTGCAACTGGCCAAGACGGTCAATGAGGTGTGGAGCATGGACTTCGTCAGTGACAGCCTGAGCACGGGACGGCGCATCAAGTGCTTGACCGTGGCCGATGACTTCAGTCACGAGTGCGTGAATATCTCGGTGGACTGGGGAATCTCGGGCCAGTACGTCACGCGGCTGCTCGACCAGGCGGCGGTCTTCAGGGGCTACGTCGACGACGGTGATCTGCCGGCGGACAACAATTGGGTGCAAAACAAGATCAGGCCGATCGCCATCGGAAGATCCAACTGGTTGTTCGCGGTATCGCTACGGGCAGCCGGCCCACCATGTTGGTTTCGACCGTGCCGCAGAACTTGCGCGCATATCCGTCCTGGTGTCGCCGACGAAGATACGGACGGTGCCGGCGTTCCTCTCCGTCCGCGAATGCAGAGGTACACCTGTCTTGGGCTGAGTACGGCCTTCGATGTCCGCATCCCAAATCTTTTTTAAAGAAGCTGCTTTCGCGGCGCTACGAGCTTTCCGAGCATCACAGGTGCTGAGGATCATTAAGGCGCCTTCGAAGTGACCGCGCTCCGCTGTCGAACCCGGGCCTATGAAGTGAGGTAAGTTCGCCTGTCTCTCAAAACAAAGGCTACGATCCAAGGCCGCGATTCCTACGGCTAAAAGTAGGGCGCCGGATGGAGGAATCACTGTTGTATGGCATACGTATTCGAACTGAAGCAGGCCTGCGGCGGCTACGCATACTTCGCGACGTTCACACATTTTGAAGCCAGCAAATCAACTTATGAAGTACGAGTTCCATCGCTCGTCGATGAGAAAAGATTTGAACACGCCCTCGCGGATATGGGGCTCAAGACGTCCTACATCGACTCTGATGCGTCGTATCGACAATGGCTGCACTTCCACGGCTGGGGGATGGTCAGCGTCGAGTTTGCCCGAGAAGCGATGCCACAGTGGCTTAGAAAGCACCAATGCTTGAGATCGGCACTTGGGTCTTTCATCGACGTATCGATTGCCTCTCCTGGCACACTGAAACGAACACTCCGCGGTAAGCAAAAACAGAGAATTCACGAGCGCGATGGCAATCGATGCCTGAGATGCAGTTCGTGTGAGAACCTGACCCTTCAACATGTTCAACCGTTTTCTCGTGGTGGGGAAACGAATTCGAGCAATCTGGTCACGCTCTGTGAAGGATGCAACCAAGATCTGAGGGACGAGATCGACATTGAGCTTTATGAGTTGGCGGGCCTGCGCAGCGGGGTCGACTTATCGTTGTTGAAGTTGTCGGACTGGAGCGACTTAGCACTCATGCGAGCCAGAAACTTCTCTCACAATCTCATGCACACCCGATGTGACATGTGGTGAGTTCCAACTAGCGGCCCAGCCTATTGAATGAGCTTCTTGCGGTTGAAGTGACACATCGCGCCTTGTTGATATCGGCCTCCCGCTTCGATAGTCCGGTCAACACCGACCAAAGGCCCGACCGTGGCTATCGACACATCCAACACCGAACCCGCCTCCAGCATTCCCGGCGATACCGTCAAGGGCACGGCGACTCGCCGACTATCCGGCCTCGGCCGGGTGGGCGTTGAGCTATGAACTGCTCAGCGCGATGCGTCGCTTCGAGATTCCCGCGAGCGCGGACGGCGATGCGTTTCGCGTCGTTGTCTCCGCGCAGACCACGCAGGCCTACGCGCCTAGCTCTTACGACTGGAGAGCCCGTGTCACCAACGCGGATGAGGTCTACACAGTCACAACAGGGCGGCTGCCGTCCGTGCCAGTCATCGTCAAGATGTGTTCGCCGCGTGCTTACGGATACGGTCCGCTACTCAAGTTCACGAACCCGATGCAGCGGCCTTTTGCAAGGCCTTCAGTTCCATTCGCGCGGACTCACGAATGTCTGCGCGGTCCAGTTCGACTCCAGTGTCATCGACCCAGGTTTCAAAAAGACTTTGGAGCCAGGGCTCTCGGGTGTCAAAGCGCTCAACCGCGTAGTGGAGCCAACTTTCGTAGCCGTCGGGAGCTGGCAATGGTTTTGGAATGGTGAAGATAGATCTCCTTAGTGAGGGGAAACGCCGGAATCATCCAAGATGCAACGTTAACGAACAAGTCGAACTAGGGCAACCGGTTGGTGGGTGTGGATGGTTTCCCGCACCTTGGATTACTTCAACTTAGCCAGTGAACATTCTGAGTCCACCTGTGAGCGAATGGGAGCCGGTGCTCAGCCGCCTTCGCGCCGCGGCAAAACCGTAAGTCGCTTTTGCCGCGTTTGGTCACGGTTCACTGCAGGCAAGGAACGGTTCAAAATATCTTTGCCGAGTCCGCGAGTGCGCGCGTTATAGGCCCAGCGAGCAAATTGCTCCAGAAGCTGCTGATTCTCGGCCTTCAAGCGAGCGATCTCACCTTCTAGGCGCGCCGTCCGCTGGAATGCAGCTTCAAGCTCAGGAGAACTCGCTTCGGCTTTTCCCGAATGCGCTGTTCCAGCCAGACTTCTCTTGCGGAGCGAGAACGCATGTCTGACGCGTTCATGCTTGTGCAATGCTTGACGTGTGTACAGGGCGAACTTTTTTCGCTCAATCGCCTGAACGAACAATTCCCAACTGAGCTTTCCAGACCAACCATCGAGAATTCCCACGATTTCGGCAACGTCCGTATCGCTTAAATTCTTGGACCTCTTTTGCACCATGTCACCCCGCTTTCCCCTTCGGTTTGAACGAAAAAGGCCATGGAAGATCAAAGATCTTCCTCTCGAGTTTGCGAGAATCAGGCAATGCCCTGCGGTTTCGAGCGGCCTGCTCAAGTTTCGAGGCAGGGATGGAGTGACCCCCTGCGGCTGGACCACCGGGCAACTCTGAACTGATACGCTGACTGGGCCTTCAACCAGGAGAAGGTCATGTCATCAAGAGGTCCATACCGGCGCCACGCGCCGGAGTTCAAGATTCAGCTGTGCCAGGACATTCGCAGCGGCGCCATCGGCCGGCGCGATGCGGCGAAGAAGTACACACTGTCGACCAACCTGATTCAGCTCTGGCTGACGCAGTACGACCGGGGAGAGCTGAGCGCTGAAGAGGCCGAGGCATCGGTCATCACGGAATACGAGGCCAAGATCGCGGCCCTCGAACGCAAGGTCGGCCAGCTCACCATGGAGCTCGACCTTGTCAAAAAAACTCCACGCCTTCGCCTCGTGAGCGACAACGAGAACTTATCAATCGTCACTGGCCCGAAGCCTGCTCCATTCGACGGGGGTGCCAAGTGATCGATCTTCCGCGCAGCACGTTCTACTACCGGTCGACGGCAGTGGGCGAAGATCTGGGAGACGCCCGGCTCGCCGAGTTGATTGGGTCCATCCAGGACGAGGTGCCAGGGTACGGCTACCGGCGCGTGACACACGAATTGCGCCGCCGCGGCCACGTGGTCAATCACAAGCGGGTCGCACGCGTGATGAGGGCACAAGGCCTGGGCATCAAGCTTCGCAGGCGATTCGTTCGAACGACCGGCAGCAAGCACGACTCGCCGATCTTCCCGAACCTGTATCGCAACGTCATCCCGACGCGGCCGAACGTGGTCTGGGTCGCCGACTTCACCTACATCCGCATCGCATCGGGGTTTTGCTATCTGGCGGCGATTCTGGATGCTTGTAGCCGCAAGGTGGTGGGCTACGCGATCTCGCGCAGCATCGACACAACGCTGGCCCTGGCCGCATTGCGATCTGCAGTGCAGGACCGACAGCCTCCGGCTGGCTGCATCTTTCACACGGACAGGGGATCGCAATATGCAAGTGAAACCTATCGCAGGGCCCTGCAGGAAGCGGGGCTGCGCGGGTCGATGAGCTCGCCCGGCAACCCGTACCACAATGCGCAGGCCGAGAGCTTCATGAAGACGCTCAAGGTCGAGGACGTCTACATCGGCGGCTACGAGAGCATGGCGAAATCATGGATGCAGTATCCGAACTCGGTCGTGTGAGCAGTGGGCACCTTCAGCTGCGCAAACTGACCTCTAGAAATCGGAGCAGCCCTGGGCAATCTCGACAAAGGGCCAAATATGCGTCGCTCATCGCCGACCGCATCGCGCACCAGCGCGAGCACATCGCGGTCCGATTGATGGTCATAGACCTTGTTCTGACTTACGTCCGCGCGGCCGGACCACTTGGCGATGTCGAGTTGGCTTAGTCCTCCCATTTACGCAATCGTGTTCAGATAGTGGCGAAACTGGTGTGTTGTAACGCGCACTGCGCTCCCGTCATCTTCCGTCAATCCCAGTTTGTCGAAGATGGACGCAATACCAGATGTCCTGCGTGCGCCTAAACGACTGTTGATATCGCCGTGGTCAAGCAACTCCACTACACCACGGTAAGTTGCGCGTTGCGGATGCAGGGTGTTACGCAGAACCAGGCAGAGCGCGTCGCTGTATTTCAGTCCTCGTCCCCTACTCGCAATCGGGAACCCCCGAGGTTGCAACGACCAGACGGCGGCTTCGACATCAGCGAAGGCAACCAACGACCGACCATCAACCTTCATTGTGCGAATGCCGCGGCTGCGGCACCAGGTATGCGCCGAACTTTTATTCACGGGTTCACGGAACAAAATGTCGGCCAGTTCGGCCATCGTCAAGTGCTTGCGACTGCGTAGGTGCTCGAATTCATGGGACAAGTACAACTGGCCCGGGTGGTCCTCGCACCACCGCGCAACCGCCCGAGCTTGATCAGTCTGCTTACGAATTTTCTCTATCGCCTCGCGCAGAACGTCCGTCATGGAAGCTACAACCCACTTCACCATTGGCTCGGCGCCTTTGGAGGGATGCCACCGAAGTCCGTGTGCCATTTCTCCCGTCGATGGAATTTTTTGCTCGATCTCGCAATCGGCTTTGAGGTGTAGCACCTCATTAATTCGATCAGGCATACAGCACAAGATCGCCGCCACGGAAGAAACGAGAATGTCCACGGGCTCGGTAGCCAATCTGAATGCGGCGGCCAATGCCTTCAGAGCAGCTGGCGACAACAACTTGGCACGTCGTTGTTCGTCGAACTCTTTGCCCACGCGAGCCGTGTCACTCGGTCTGCGGATCGGGTTTTTCCATGAGATCGATACAGCAAGCAGCTGATTCTTCAGCAGGAATCGGGCAATCATCTCAAGCTGTACGGCTGACTTATAGGCGGCCCCCTTGGAGAGTTTCGCTTGCATCAGTTGGGCTGCGCGATCGAATTTCTCCGGAGATGCGAGCGTCGGATTGGCTGGGCTGCCGTTCTCCGACAGCGCCTCATGCAGGGCACGCAAAGCGGCCATCCGAGCACCTATCGAAATGGTGGGCCGCATCGCGTGCTGGTAGCGCATGTAGGCTTTAGCAAACGACAGAAACGGTTCGTCGAATGGGATCGGCACTTTGTTTTTCGCGTTTCTCCAACTGCTGAAGACAATACGGACCGCCCCACTTTTTGCTTTGACATCGAGAGTAGCCGTCACGTCCCAAATGTCGTCGTCAAAACAGAGCGAAGGGCCAAAAACCGTCAATCGATCTCGGCAGACGCGTATGAAGTTCACCAGATTTTCTTGGGCCTCAAGCTCCGCACGCGCGACGAAATGAGCGACTTGAGCCATCGATCAATCTCTCGACCTCTTCGCTCGTTCGCACAGCTGAATTACTTCCCCAACGGCCAAGATCGTGCGGTCGTTGATGCTCGCGACCCTGATATCTGTCGTATTGAGCAACTGTGCGCGTTTCGCAAGTAGATGATCCAACACGGCCGCGTGCGGGCCGTCAAGCCAAGGTTCAAAGCTCTGACATGTGTAGCAAGCGACGGGGGCAGCGAAGCCACAAAACGAATGCTGACCGCAGGACCCCATCGGACTGGCGCTGCGATCGATGCGCAGATCGATGACGTGGCTGCTTGGGTCGTTGCAGCGCGATGCTTCGGATCCATCCTTAATGACACGGCCCTTGAAAGCTTGAGCAAGTGGTGCCATCGTCAGAGCTATCGCGCGGTCGATACGCGCCGCAATTTCGGGGATCGCCGCGACATACACACCTACGCTTTGGGTATCGGAATGATCCAGCAATTCAGCGATGACCAGTTCGCCGTGCCCCTCTTGTGCGGCTCTCGTGCCGAAGGTGCGACGAAAGCGAACAGCAGCGACATGGATTCGCTTTCCCGTGCGCTCTGATTTCACATTCAAAAGATCCAATCCTTGCCGTAGCATTTCGGCCAACGACGATGAGGTGTGATGGTACTCAAAACCGCAGCTCAACTCGGAAATCTGCTTTCGAGGGAACAGCGGTGCTTGAGTTGAATCCTTCAGAATCCCGGCAAAGCGGCGACTGATCTTTTGAGCGTAAGCATGCAGCGGTAGCCCGAGTTGAGACACGAGGGATCGTGTTTTCAACTCAACACGCGGATGCGCGTTCCTCTGCTTAGCCCTTGGCACATTTACCATGCATGAGATATCGCCACCAGGTACGGACGAAATCATCACGTCGCAGACCTTCATCGCTGCATATTGCGAAGGGCGCTGGCCCAATGCCATGAATAGCCAGACAAGCAAGTAAATATCCTCTGCAATTCGACTGGCACGGTAAGACTCATCGAGAGCGGACTGGATCGATTCCAGTTCGATATTGGTGTACGGCCCCCTAAAAGCATCCATGGTCAGCACGGCGACCCCCTTGGGGTTACCTTTGATGCGTAGTCCGATCAAGAAGGACATCGCGACTTCAGTCACACCAGGCAAGCCAAGTGCGTGCCATTTTTTTGCCATCACCGACAAAGGCGCTAGATACCAAGCTATGTCCGGTGTGAGGGAGGCCTTGTAATTCAGAAGATCAATATCAGTCATCTGATCAACCGTCGGCTTCCCTTCAGTGACCATGTACCGGACAAAGTGCAGAAACCGCGAACTAAGGTTTTGAACATAGCTAGGCGACCTGTTTTCCGCGTACCAGATCAAGAGCACCTTTAAAGACATCAACATTTGTGCCGATAGGGCGGCAAAAGCACCGAAGTCGATGCTGACTGTCCTTACGGTGTCTCTGTAAAGCCACCGGTCTTGCGACGGATCAAAGCTCGCGCCCCCACGCGTGGTGACCGCCAACGGAAGCCGCAATACGTGTGGCTCAATCACGCGAGGAGGATGAGTCTTCCTGCGGCCCATGCGCCTCTCCGGTTCGCAACGCTTTCTGCATCTCGAGCAGAACGACATCCGCTCTGCGTCGTACATGTCGGCGCGTATAGGTCTCCGCTGTCGTCGATGTGGGCGCCCATCCCATGAGCCGTGAGCGCATCCGCTTTTCTGTTTCCTCAGGAACTTTCTGTTTGTCCATGAGAGCGGAAAAAAGGTCATTCCAAGTGTGCCGCAGCATATGCGGCGTGAGGTTCGATGGCAGATCGAGACATTTTTTGCGCAAACCGACGAACACCTTATTTAGTGCATCCAGCGTCAGTGGCGCACCCGAACCATTCGCGACAAATAGGTACTCGTGTTGACGAGCACCCCTGGCTGCGCGCCTCGGACCTATGATGTATTGGCGAGTTTGGTAAGCCAGATCATCGTCAAGTGAAAGCAATCTGTCATTGGTTTTGGTATTGGGTTGGAATTTTCTGGGATCGTCTGGGGTATCGGCCCTTCGAGCGATAAGCACTTCATGAGACTGGAAGTTAATATCGGAAATACGCACTCCCAGAAGTTCTCCACGCCGAACTCCGAGGCTCAGGAACCATCTAAGCATCAACGCGTTGCGCTCCCGAGCGTGCAAACCGGTCCAAGGGTTGGCAGGCGATGTCGGGTCGATTACCGCAATCAGGCGTGCCAAAGGCTCTGCCGACATGCCCTCCCGTTGCCTCAGCGCATTGCGCCCACGAGGAGACAAAGTGCGCTCCCCGATTGCATTCGACACAAGCTTACTGACGTTAAGTAGGCCGGCATGCGAAACATGCGTCGGACCCCATTTCAACAGCTGATCGGTTGCACGCCAAATCAAGTAGCTGCGTATATAGCTCATGCGGATGGCAGCCGTAGCAGGATCAACGGCAGCCTCTTGGCTCATTGGCCCAGCGCGCATGCGCAGGCCTTCTAGCGTGCCGACTCGTTCCCGAGATACCTCGCTCCTGACATTAGCCGGACGAAGCGAATCTAGCGACGATCGGCAGGAAAGAGCAACTTCCTCAATCTCTCCGAGGTCGAGGATTCGACCTTGGCTCAACCGCTCATCCAGATCGACGCCCAAATGATCGAGTGTCATGTACAACAACATCACACTTCGAAGCGCCTGTTCGATCGTCGAACTCGATCGATTCCTCGCACGCAGTTCGGTCAAGGCGTACAAAGTCGGCTCGAACAGAGGCATGCCCGAGTCACGCAGGCAAAGCATAGGTAATCGCTCCCCCGACTCAAGGAGGATCAAGCGGACGGCGTACCGTGTATTTTGTTGACGCATCTCAGAGTTACTCTGGAAACGTCAATTTAGAGAGTATCGAGTTTTTTGTAAACAAACAGAAAAGGCCCCCAACACTGGTGTTGAGGGCCTTTGTTCACAAACGAATAAAACTATTCTCTAGAACGGAATATCGTCGTCCATGTCATCGAAGCCCGACGACGATTTGGCCGGTGCCTGACGTGGAGCCGGCGCCGGAGCGCGCGGTGCCGCTGCAGCAGGTGCACGGGGCGCGTATCCGCCACCACCACCACCGCCGTTGCCGCCACCACCGCCACCCTGCGAGTAGCCGCCACCGCCGCCACCTTGCGACGAGTAACCGCCGTCGTCTTCAGGACCGCCCGATGGGCCGCCCTGGCCTTGACGGCTGCCGAGCATCTGCATCTGGTCGGCGCGGATCTCGGTGGTGTATTTTTCGATGCCGTCCTTGTCGGTCCACTTGCGCGTGCGCAGGCTTCCTTCGACGTAGACCTGCGAGCCCTTGCGCAGGTATTGACCGGCGATTTCGGCCAGGCGGCCGTTGAAAACGATGCGGTGCCATTCGGTGGCTTCGCGCATTTCGCCGCTTTGCTTGTCTTTCCAGCGATCGGTGGTGGCCACTGTGACGTTTGCGACCTGATCGCCGCTCGGGAAGGTCCGCATTTCGGGGTCGCGCCCCAGGTTGCCGACGACGATGACTTTATTGACCGATGCCATATGCACTGCCCCTGATAAGTAGATGGAGGAAGAGGAAGAGAACCCTCGATTGTGCCCGATGCCGAATGGGCGCACCCCCTGCGGGTGCCAGAATGGGCCTTGACGATGAACCGCGAACCCGACTTTTTCGAGCACCTGCGCAACGAGCTGTCGAGCGGCCGCGTCTGGCTCGACCGCGCCATCGTGCTGGGCTACGCCATCGCGGCCGGGCTTTTCGTGGTGGGGTTCACGCTGGCGAGCGACTGGATCTTCGCCGGCTTCCATCGTTTCTACCGCGCGTGGCCCTGGGCCGTGCTGCTGACCACGCCGCTCATCACCGCCGGCATCGTGTGGTTCACGCTGCGCTTTTTCCCCGGCGCCAGCGGCTCGGGCATCCCGCAGATCAAGGCGGCGCTGCATCCTGCGCTGCCCGAAGAGCGGCGCTTCATGTTCGCCTCGCTGCGGCTCACGGTGGCCAAGATCGGGCTCGGCGTGGCGGGGTTCGCGGCCGGGCTGTCGATCGGGCGCGAGGGCCCTTCGGTCCAGGTGGCGGCCGGCGTGATGCAGCATGCGCGGCGCTGGCTGTCGCCCAACACCGCCATCGACGGGCGCGCGCTGCTGGTAGCGGGCGGCGCGGCCGGCATCGCGGCGGCCTTCAATGCGCCGCTGGCGGGCGTGGTGTTCGCCATCGAGGAGCTGTCGGGCCGGCTGGAGGCGCGCTCCAGCGGGCTGATCATCACGGCCATCGTGCTGGCGGGCCTGGTGGCGGTCTCGGCTTTCGGCAACACCAGCTATTTCGGCGTGATCCGCGTGCCCCGGCTGGGCTGGGATGCGCTCGGGCCCGGCCTGCTGGTCACGCTGCTCAGCGGCGCGGCAGGCGGGCTGTTCGCGCGGCTGCTGATCGCCTCGCTGACGGGCGCCCCCGGGCTCTTCAATCGCTGGCGGGCACGCTTTCCGGTGCGCTTCGCGGCGGTCGGCGGGCTGGCGGTGGCGGTGATCGGGCTGGTCACGGGCGGCGTCACCTTCGGTGCCGGCTCGGAGGCGGTCAAGCAGATGCTGCAGGGCCACGACCAGCTGACGCCGCTTTACACCGTGCTGAAGTTCGTCGCCACCTGGCTCACGGCATGGTGCGGCGTGCCGGGCGGGATCTTCGCGCCCTCGCTGTCCATCGGCGCGGGCATCGGCGAAGCGGTGGCCCGGCTGGCCAATGGCGACCTGGGGCCGGCCCTCATCGCGATGGGCATGGCCGGCTTCCTGGCCGCGGTGACGCAGGCGCCGCTCACGGCGTTCATCATCGTGATGGAGATGGTCGACGGCCACTCGATGGTGCTGAGCCTGATGGCCGCCGCCATGCTGGCCAGCCTGGTCTCTCGCATGATCAGCCGGCCGCTGTACGACACGCTGGCCGAGCACATGGTCGGCCGGGCCATCGGCACCGCCGAACCGGTGCATCCGCCCCCGCCGCAAGCGCCTCCCACCGATCCGCCGGCACCCGCCCGCTCGCCTTGAAACCGCGGGCGGTCTATCATGTCCGGTTGCCCTCGGACGATCGCCCCCTTTGAATTCAACATCCACTGAAGACAGCGCGGAGCGCGCACGCGACGCGGAACGCGAACGCGACATCTACCTCGGTGCCGTGCTCGCACAGCAGCGCATCAGCATCCGCGGCGCGCGAACCCACAACCTGAAGAACGTCGATCTCGACATTCCGCGCAACAAGCTGGTGGTCATCACCGGTCTGTCGGGCTCGGGCAAATCGAGCCTGGCCTTCGACACGCTGTATGCCGAAGGGCAGCGCCGCTACGTGGAAAGCCTCTCGGCCTATGCGCGGCAGTTCCTGCAGCTCATGGACAAGCCCGACGTCGACGTGATCGAGGGCCTGTCGCCCGCCATCAGCATCGAGCAGAAGGCCACCAGCCACAACCCGCGCTCCACCGTGGGCACGGTGACCGAGATCCACGACTACCTGCGCCTGCTGTATGCCCGCGCCGGCACGCCCTACTGCCCCGACCACCACCTGCCGCTGCAGGCGCAGACGGTCTCGCAGATGGTCGACGCCACGCTGGCCCTGCCCAACGAGCCCCGGCTGATGATCCTGGCGCCCGTGGCGCGCGAGAAGAAAGGCGAGTTCGTCGAACTCTTCGCCGAGATGCAGGCTGCGGGCTACGTGCGCTTTCGCGTCGACGGGCAAACGTACGAATACAACGACCTGCCCAAGCTCAAGAAGACCGAGAAGCACGACATCGACGTCGTCATCGACCGCCTGCGCGCGCGCGCCGACATGCAGCAGCGCCTGGCAGAGAGCTTCGAGGCCGCGCTGCGGCTGGCCGAAGGCCGCGCCATTGCGCTGGAGCTGGGCGCCGAGGGCGTGGCCGACAAGGAACACCTGTTCAACGCCAAGTTCGCCTGCCCGGTCTGCCACTACTCGCTGTCGGAGCTGGAGCCGCGCCTGTTCTCGTTCAACTCGCCCGTGGGCGCCTGCCCGAGCTGCGATGGCCTGGGCCACCGGGAAGTGTTCGACCCCGCGCGCGTGGTCGCCTTCCCGTCGCTGTCGATCGCCAGCGGCGCCATCAAGGGCTGGGACCGCCGCAACGGCTACTACTTCAGCATGATCGAGAGCGTCGCCAAGCACTACAAGTTCGATGTCGACGCGCCCTTCGAGTCGCTGCCTGCGTCGGTGCAGCAGGTGGTGCTGCAAGGCTCGGCGGCCGAGGAGATCAAGTTCAACTACACCATGGAGTCGGGCAACTTCGTGGGCAAGAAGCTCACGAAGAAGCATCCCTTCGAGGGGATCATCCCGAACATGGCGCGGCGCTACCGCGAGACCGACTCGGTGATGGTGCGCGAAGACCTCGCACGCTTTCGCAACCTGCAGCCCTGCCCCGACTGCGGCGGCTCGCGGCTGCGGCGCGAAGCGCGCAACGTGTTCCTGGTCGATGAGTCGGCGCGCCCGGCCGATGGCGGCGAGCCGCCTCGCATGGCGATCTTCGAACTCAGCCACCTCACGCTGCGCGATTCGCTCGCGTGGTTCCAGACGCTCAAGCTGCGCGGCGCCAAGGCCGACATCGCCGACAAGGTGGTGCGCGAGATCGGCCTGCGCCTGAAATTCCTCAACGACGTGGGCCTGAACTACCTGAGCCTGGACCGCAGCGCCGAAACCCTTTCGGGCGGCGAAGCGCAGCGCATTCGCCTCGCGTCGCAGATCGGCTCGGGCCTGACAGGCGTGATGTACGTGCTCGACGAGCCCAGCATCGGCCTGCACCAGCGCGACAACGACCGCCTGATCGGCACGCTCAAGCATCTGCGCGACATCGGCAACAGCGTGATCGTGGTCGAGCACGACGAGGACATGATCCACGCCGCCGACCATGTGATCGACATGGGCCCCGGCGCCGGCGTGCACGGCGGCCGCGTGATGGCGCAGGGCACCTATGCCGAGGTGTCGGCCAACCCTGAATCGCTCACCGGCCAGTACCTCTCGGGCGTGCGCAAGATTGAAGTGCCCAAGCACCGCACCGCCTGGCTGCCGGTGGTGAAGAAGGCGGCCTTCAACGAAGGCAAGAAGCCCTCGCGCTTTCCGGCAAGCCCTGCAGCCGAACGGCGTGCCGCGCGTGAAGCGGCCCACCTCGCATCGCAAACCGACCTGCAGGAAATCCGCGTGGTCGGCGCCACCGGCAACAACCTGAAGGACGTGACCGTGGCCTTCCCGGTCGGCCTGCTCACTTGCGTGACCGGCGTGTCGGGCTCTGGCAAGTCGACGCTGGTGAACGACACGTTGTACACGGCCGTGGCGCGCACGCTGTACCGCGCGCACGAAGAACCCGCCGCACACGAGTCGGTCGAGGGCATCGAGTATTTCGACAAGGTCATCAACGTCGACCAGAGCCCCATCGGCCGCACGCCGCGCAGCAACCCGGCCACCTACACCGGCCTGTTCACGCCCATCCGCGAGCTGATGGCCGAGACCAACACCGCGCGCGAACGCGGCTACGGGCCGGGCCGCTTCAGCTTCAACGTGGCGGGCGGACGCTGCGAGGCCTGCCAGGGCGACGGCGTGGTGAAGGTCGAGATGCACTTCCTGCCCGACGTGTACGTGCCCTGCGAGGTCTGCCACGGCCAGCGCTACAACCGCGAGACGCTCGAGGTTCTGTACAAGGGCAGGAACATCGCGCAGATTCTCGAGATGACGGTCGAGACCGCGCACGAGTTCCTGAAAGCCGTGCCGACCATCGAGCGCAAGCTGCGCACGCTGCTCGACGTGGGCCTGAGCTACATCAAGCTCGGCCAGTCGGCCACCACGCTGTCGGGCGGCGAAGCGCAGCGCGTGAAGCTCGCGCTCGAGTTGAGCAAGCGCGACACCGGCCGCACGCTCTACATCCTCGACGAGCCGACCACGGGCCTGCACTTCGCCGACATCGAACTGCTGCTGAAGGTGCTGCACCAGTTGCGCGACGCAGGCAACACCATCGTCGTGATCGAGCACAACCTGGACGTCATCAAGACCGCCGACTGGCTGATCGACATGGGCCCCGAGGGCGGTGCCGGTGGCGGCATGGTGGTGGGCGAAGGCACGCCGGAAGACATCGCGACGAATGAGGCGAGCCATACAGGGCGCTACCTCAAGCGGCTGTTGTAAGCAGCGCCTGCACGAATGCACGGGCCGCGCCACAATCGCGGCCCATGCCGTCCTTCACACCGCGCCAATTCATCCTCCTCGTTCTCCTGACCCTCGCCTGGGGTTTCAACTGGCCGGTGATGAAGCTCGGCGTGGCGGACTATCCGCCGCTCGGCTTCCGCGCGATCTCGATCTGGCTGGGCCTGCCGGTGCTGGGCCTTGCACTGGTGTGGATGAAGGTGCCGTTTCGCGTGCCGCGCAGCGCCTGGCCCGAGCTGCTGTGGCTGGGCGCCACCAACATGTTCGTCTGGCACGCCTGCATCATCCTGGCGGTGAAGGCGCTGTCGGGCGGGCGCGCGGCGATCCTGGGCTACACGATGCCGGTGTTCTCCGCCGTCATCGGGGCCGTGCTGTTCTCGGCCGTGCTCACGCGACGCGCGTGGCTCGGCGTGGGCGCCTGCGCGGTCGGCGTGGGGCTGCTGCTGTGGCACGAACTCACCGACTTCGCGGGACGGCCCGGCTATGTGGCGCTGGCGCTGGTGGCGGCTGCCACGTGGGCTCTGGGCACGCAGTTGCTGCGGCACACGCGCATCGGGCTGCCGACGCTCACGCTGTCGTTCTGGATGACGGCGCTCACCGCGGTGGTGATGACGGTGCTGTCACTGTTGTTCGAGCGCGAGCAATTGCGCTGGCCGGGCAATGTGACCTGGGGATCGATCGGCTACAACGCGGTGCTGATCTTCGGCTTCGCGCACGCGGCGTGGTTCTATCTTGCGCGCGGACTGCCGCCGGTGGCCTCCACGCTGAGCGTGATGTTCATTCCGGTGCTCGGCGTGTTCAGCGGCGCGGTGTGGCTGGGTGAAGTCGTGCACTGGCAGGACTGGGTGGCGGTGGCGCTGATGATGGTCGCCATCGCCTCGGTGCTCTGGCCCGCGCGCAGCACCGCCAAGGCCTGACGCGCAACCAGGTTCAAGTCGTCGTCTGCACGTGCAGGCGGCTGGTCTTGCAGCGGTGCAGCGCGCGGTAGTGTTCCAGCGGCCGGCCGTTGGCACCGTAGGCAATCGATTCGATGCGCAGCAGCGGCTCGGGCTGCGGCAGAGCCAGCAGTTCGCAGGTCGCGGCATCGGGGAGCACCGCATCGATCCAGCGTTCGGCGCGCACGAGGCGCAGGCCGTACTGCCGGCGCAGCACGTCATAAAGCGAGCGGTCGTCCAGGCGCGTGCGATGCAGGCCCGGCGCCAGGTCGGCGGGCACCACGGTCTCGACCAGCAGGCGCAGCTCGCCATCGACGCTGCGCAGGCGCTTGAGTGCAACGACCTGGGTGTCGTCGGTCAGGCCCAGCGACGCAGCCTCCTGCGCGGTCGGCGCGCGCAGTTCCTGCGTGAGGATCTGCGTGCGCACCGAGCGGCCCTTGCGCTCCATTTCGTCGGAGAAGCCGAGCACGGTCGAGACGAAATCTTCATCGCGCTCGCGCGCCGACACGAAGGCGCCGCGCCCCTTGATCTTGTAGATGAGGTTGTTGCGCACCAGATCGGCCAGGGCCTCGCGCACCACGATGCGTGAGATGCCGAACTGATCGCCCAGCTCTGCCTCCGAAGGCAGCTTGGCGCCGATGGGCAGCACGCCTTGCAATATCTGCAGGCGGATGGCGTCGCGAAACTGGGCCCACAGGGGGGATTCGGAGCTGCGGTCGAGCACGATGGGAGTGTCGGTCGGAGAGTTCATGTCAGTGTTTCACCACGCAGTCGTGGATTTTTCTTTGGACCGGCTTTGCTGGTTCTTGGCGCTGCTGTTCGGGGCGAGTGCGAATGACACCAGGTGCTCCCCTCCGCGAATGTCCCCCGCTTCGCTCCTCCTTTATTTCGCTGCGGGGAGCACCTGACGTCATTCGCACAGGGGCACGCTCCTGGTGATCCTGCGATCAACCACCGCTCCGTCCAACGCTCGCGTCGATACGGTGCTCTTTTTCGCGAAATAAAGGAGGAGCGAAGCGGGGGACATTCGCGAAAAAGAGCACCGTGTCGGCGTGAGTGACGCCCTGAATGACTCACGCCAAACACAACGCGACGAGCAAAAGAGCAAGGTGTCATTTCACGACTGGCCAAGGGCCGAGCTGGTCATCAATGATGCATCGAAAGGAGATGCCGCTTCAGGCGCCACTGGGGAGAGGCGCACACCATGGCGTTCACGCAAGGCGGTGGCGCAAGCCTGAAGTTCCTTGTGCGCCAGGGCCGCATCCCACCCCAACGCCTCGGCGGCAATGCTCGCCATCTCGGCCAGCGCGGCATCGGTGACGAGGCCACGGATCGCGAGCAAGGTCCGGCGGATCACGAGATCGTCGAGATGGACCACACCCGTTTCAAGGCACAGGTAAGAGAGTTCGGCGGCCGAGTAGTCGGGTGCGTGCTGCAACGGCACGTCACCCGATGCGCCCAGTCGCTGTGCCAGAGGCAGCGCCTTCGAACCATAGCGGCGCAACAACGCGTGCGCACGCGGACGGCTCAGGCCAGAGGCCGTGACCATGCGATCGAGAAAGCGCTCTGTCGCTTGCGCATCGGCTGGCAATTCGGCGCCGCCGCCAATGGGCAGCAGTTCTGTCGATGCAGTACGCGGGCGGCCCAGCCGCTGCAGCACTTCGTTCGTCGCCTCTTCGGCCAGTGCGCGAAAGGTCGTCCACTTGCCGCCGACCAGGCCGACGATGGGAATGTCCCGCGTGGCATTGGGCAGGTCCACCACCACCGAATGGTCGCGCGAAATCTGCCCCGGCTTGTCGGCATCGGAGCGCGCGAGCGGCCGCACGCCGACGTAGGTGTAGACCACGTTGTCGCGACCGAAGGCCATGTTCGGGAAGACCTCGCCCAGCACGTCGAGCAGGTAGTCGACCTCGGCCGGTTCGGTCGCGATCTTGTCGGGGTCTTCCACCGGGATGTCGGTGGAGCCCACCAGCACGCGGTCGAGGAACGGGTAGACGATGCACACCCGCCCGTCGACCGCCTCGAAGTAGGCCATGCGGCCTTCGAGCGCATCGCGCAGCGCGGGGTGGTCGAGCACCAGGTGCGAGCCCTTGGTACCCATCACGCGCGAGCCTGCACCGCCCAACACCGCCGTGCTGCGGTCGAGCCACGCGCCCGTGGCATTGACCACCGTGTCGGCCGTCACGCGCACCAGCGCGCCGGTGATCTCGTCGCGCAGCGTGAGGATGTTGCCGGCGCAGCCCATCACGCGGCAGTAGTTGGCGGCGGCGGAGCGCGGCTGGTCGCGGCAGGCATCGCCGATGAGTTCGAGGATCAACCACTCGGGGTGGCTGATCCACGCATCGAAGAAAGTGGCAGTCCAGCGCACGGCGGTACGGAACAGGCTGCGGTCGGTCGGCGGCACACGGCTGATGCGGTGGTTGGGCATCACGCGCTGGCGGCGGCCCAGCAGGTCGTACAGGCGCAGGCCCGCGGCCACGGCCAGCAGCCCGCGCGTGCGTTGCGGCGGCGTGCGGCCGAAGAACTTGAGCGCGCTGCTCATCAGGCCGCCGAAGAAGCTCGACAACGGCACCACGGTCTTGAGCGGCTGCACCAGGTGCGGCGCGTTGCGCAGCAGCAGGTTGCGCTCGCGCGTGGCCTCGGCCACCAGCGAGAAGCTGCCGTTTTCCAGGTAGCGCAGGCCGCCGTGGATCATGCGCGACGGCGCGCTGCTGGCACCGGCGCTGAAGTCGCCCTTGTCGACGATCAGGCAATCGACGCGCTGCAGCGACAGGTCGCGGAACACGCCAACGCCATTGATGCCGGCACCGACGATCACGGTCGAGAAATGACGATCCGCCAGCGAAGCAGGACGCACGAAAGGCAGTTGCCAGGCACTCATTTCGCACCCCCTGCCAGATGGGAGAACACAGGGGACATGGTGTCGATCAGTTCATTGAAACCGGCGTTGAAATCGGCGTGGGCCTGCGCGTCGCGCGCATCGGGCTCGACGGTGTCGCAGGGGGCGAGCAAGGCGCAGCCTTGCGCGGCGTGGTCGATGTCCTGCGACATGGCGGCGTAGATCGCGGCGCCGCGCGCGCCGGTCTCGTCGTCGGCGCAGCGTTCGACCGGGCGGCCGAGAAATGCGGCGAGCAGGCGCACCAGCCGCACGTCGCTCGCGCCGCCGCCGAGCACGGTCGTTGCAGACACCGGCAGGCCGCATGCCGCCAGACGCGCGGTGTGCCGCGCATGCAGCGCGGCCGTGGCATCGACCACGGCGCGCGCCATGTCGCCGCGCGTGTGGTGGCTCTTGAGGCCGACGAAGCCGGCGGTGATGCCGCCTCCGCCATTCACGAAAGGCAGGAAGCGCAGGCCACCCGCACCCAGCGGCATCGACATTGCAAGATCGACCACGGCGCGCGCATCGGGCAGGCCGAGCACGCCGGCCAGCCACGCGATGTTGGCCATCGACGAGGGGCTGTTTTCCATGTACAGCCGCTGTTGCTCGCGGCCGAAGTTCACGACGGCCGCGACATCGGGCTTGGGCTCGATCACCGGCCCGATGACCGCGTTCACGCACCACGTGCCGAACACCGACACCGCGCGCCCGCGCCCTTCGGCGCAGATCGCGGTCATCGAGGCGAGCAGGTCGATGGCGCCCATCGCGACGGGAATGCCCGCGGGCAATCCGCATTGCGCCGCCTCGGAGGGCAACAACTGGCCGAGCACCGTGCCGCTCGGCAGCAGAGGGCCGAAGGCGCGCGGGCCGAGGTCCGCAATGCCTGAGGCATCGAAGGCTGCCTGCGACCACGTGCCCGTGGCAATCGACACCAATCCGGCGGTGCTTGCGTCACTCGCATCGGTCGCGATCTCGCCGGTGAGCAAAAAGGCGAGGTAGTCCTTCGCGAACAGCAGGCGGTGCACCTCGCCGCGCTGCACCGCGTCGGTGCCCAGCAGTTCGGCAGCGATCACCGTGGGCTGCCCCGGCCACGGCTGGCAGCCGATATCGGCGAACAGGCGCGGGCCGTGGCTGGCGGCCAGCGCCCGTGCGCGCGCATCGGCCCGCTGGTCGGTCGAGGCGACGGCCCGTCCGCCCACGAGTTGGTTGCGCGCATCGAGCGCATAGAGCCCCGCGCCATGGCCGGTGCAGCCGATGGCGCGGACTTCGGCCACGCGGGCGCCGAGCTGGTGGGCGACGTCGCGCAGCACGTGGGTCAGGGCCGAGCGGATGGCTATCGCGCTCACTTCGCATCCACCTGCGGGCAGCCGGTCGTGTGGCAATGGCATTCGGGACAGGGCAACGGCGCGGCCGCTCCCGGCTTCGAGGGCCAGGGCTTTCAGGCTGCTCGAACCCATGTCGATGCCGATCAGTATGTTTGGCTTCATGTCATAACAGCTTCGGCGGAATAAAAGCACCTTGCCAGTAGCGTTTCCCCTAGTTAACCCCGCAAACAGGCAGCGCGTACATTCTAGCCTGTCATAACAACTGTCGTGACAACGAGGATCAGAGAGCTGCCTTGAAACGCAGCATCAGCAAGCTGTGCCACTCAACGTGAGGAGACAAAAAATGAGACGTAATTTCCTGAAGTCCGCAGCGGCCGCCGGTATCGGTCTGGCCGGTGCGAGCGCACTCGCGCAACAGCAAGCTGCGGCCCCCGCAGCCGGAGCCGGCCTGCGCGGCAATGCCAGCGACGTCTACGTGATGAACGTGATGGTGTCGGGCGTGGAGTACTGGTTTCCGGTCTACGAAATGATGAAGCAGCTCGGCCGCACGCTGGGCGTTCGCACCCGCTACACCGGCACGCCGGAGTACGACGTCAACAAGCAGCTCGCGTCCTTCGAGCAGGAACTGGCGCGCAAGCCGGCCGGCATCCTGCTGCACCCGATGAACCCCGATCCGTTCATCGAGCCGATCAACCGCGCGGCGGCGATGGGCATCCCGGTCGTCACCTTCGCGGCCGATTCACCCAACTCCAAGCGCACCTCGTTCATCACCTCGGACAACGACCGCGAAGGAACGCAGGCCGCCGATGCGATTGCCGCGTCGCTCAACGGCAAGGGCGAATACGCCGTGCTGGAGAACCCGGGCCAGGACAACCACGACCGCCGCATCGCCGCCTTCGTGAACCGCATGAAGACCAAGCACCCGGGCATGAAGCTGGTCGGCCGCGCCGCCAGCAACCAGGACCCGAACAAGGCCTACCAGGCGGTGCTGAGCCTGGCGCAGGCCAACCCGAACCTGGGCGCGCTGTTCATGCCCGAAGCCAATTCGGCGCTCGGCGCGGCGCAGGCCAAGGTCGAGAGCAAGAAGAACATCAAGGTGATGTGCTGCGACGTGAACGCCAAGATCCTGGACATGATCAAGTCGGGCGACGTGTTCGGCTCCATCAACCCGAACCAGGGCATGCAGGGCTACATGGGCATGATGATGTTGTTCCTGGCAAAGAACCCCTCGCTCATCGATCCGATGAACGACGCCAAGCGCAACGGCACCAACCCGATGGCCGTGCCCTTCCTGGACAACGGCCTGGCTGTGGTCAGCAAGGCCAATGCCGACGACTTCTACTGGGACAAGTACCTCGCCCGCCGTGGCACCAAGGGTATCGGCGAGTGAGCGCACTGCTCGAACTGAAGGGCATCAGCAAACGCTTCGGCGCTTCGCGCGCGCTCTCGGGTGTGGACTTCTCGCTGCACGCCGGCGAGATCCACGCCCTGTGCGGCGAGAACGGCGCGGGCAAGTCCACGCTGATGAACATCATCGATGGCATCCATCAGCCGGACGAGGGCACGATCTCGCTCGACGGCCACAAGGTGGTCATCGACGGCCCGGCGCATGCGATGCGCCTGGGCATCGGCCTGGTGCACCAGGAGATCGCCCTGTGCGGCGACGCCACCGTGGCCGAGAACATCTTCATGCCGGAGATCAACGCCGGCAAGCATGCGTGGATGAACTACGCCAGCCTGAACGAGCGCGCCGCCAAGGTGCTGCAGCGGCTGGGGCAGGACATCGACCCGTCCTCGCTGGTGAGCACGCTGAGCATTTCGAGCCAGCAGCTCATCGAGATCGCCAAGGCGCTCACGCTCGACTGCAAGGTGCTGATCCTCGACGAGCCGACGGCTGCGCTGACCGACAACGAATCGGCCGCGCTCTTCAAGGTGCTGCACGACCTCAAGGCGCAGGGCATCGGCATCATCTACATCAGCCACCGCATGGCCGAGATCTTTGCGCATGGCGACCGCGTCACCGTGCTGCGCGATGGGCGCAACGTGCACAGCGGCCCGCTCGCCGAGCTGAACGCCGACGACCTGGTGCGCCGCATGGTCGGGCGCGACCTGGGCAACTACTACCCGCCGAAGCAGCAAGACAGCAGCAGCGCGAACGACCACGTGCTCGAAGTAAGCGACATCGCCGATGGCGAGCGCGTGCACGGCATCTCGTTCACGCTCAAGCACGGCGAGATCCTCGGCATTGCCGGCCTGATGGGTGCCGGCCGCAGCGAACTCGCGGAAACCGTGTGCGGCCTGCGCCCTTCCATGCGCGGCACCGTGCGCTTGCGTGGCAAGGCACTCACGATCCGCAAGTACAGCGACGCGCTGCGCGAAGGCATCGCCTACCTCAGCGAAGACCGCAAGGCGGCCGGCGTGTACCTCGACCTGCCGATCGCGCAGAACATCGCATCGATGGCGCTCAAGCGCGTCAGCTCGCGCTTCGGCCTGCTGCAGCGTGCGGCCGAATACAAGCTGGCCACCGACCTGGGCGCCAAGCTCAAGCTGAAGTCGGACGGCGTGGCCATCGACGTGGCAAGCCTGTCGGGCGGCAACCAGCAGAAGGTGGCCATCGCCAAGCTGCTGGCCACCAACCCTTCGGTGCTGCTGATGGACGAGCCCACGCGCGGCGTGGACGTCGGCGCCAAGTCGGAAATCCATCACATCCTGCGCGAACTCGCGAGCCACGGCGTGGGCGTGGTCGTGATCTCGTCGGAGCTGCCCGAAATCATCGGGCTGTGCGACCGCGCACTGGTGATCCGCGACGGCCGGCTGGCCGGTGAACTGCAAGACAACGAAATGACGGAAGAGGCCCTGCTGCGGCTGGCCTCGGGACTCGAACAGGAGATGGCATGAACTACCCCGCACAACTCGACGCCGGCGCCGGTGTGCCGCCGCGGCAGGCCCCGGGCGGCCCGGCGAAACCGCCCAACCGACTCACCAGCATGCGCGAGATGGGCCTGCTGCTCATCATCGCGGTGCTGTGCGTGGCCATGAGCTTCGCCTCGCCCTACTTCCTGACATGGGACAACGTGCGCGCAATGCTGCTGTCGTTCTCCATCGAGGGCATCGTGGTGGTCGGCATGACCATCCTGCTGATCGTCGGCGGCATCGACCTGTCGGTGGGCTCGGTGGTGTGCTTCGCGATGGTGGTCACGGGCAAGCTGTTCCTCATGGGCCTGGACCCGTGGACCGCCGGGCTGGTGGCCATCGGCGCGAGCGCGTTGATCGGCGCCATGATCGGCGGCTGCGTCACGCGCATCGGGCTGAACCATTTCATCGCCTCGCTCGCCTTCATGGTGATCGTGCGCGGGCTGTGCCTGGCGCTGACGCAGGGCACGCCGCAGTCGCTGTTCTCGCTGCCGGCCGAGTTCAAGTTCATCGGCCAGGGCACGCTGTTCGGCATTCCGGCTGTGATCCTGATCTTTTTGGCGATCGTGGTGGTGAGCGACTTCGTGCTGCGCCGATCGACCCTGCTGCGCCGCGTGTTCTACACCGGCAGCAACGAGAAGGCCGCGCTGTACTCGGGCATTCGCGTGGGCCACGTGAAGTTCTGGGTCACTGTGCTGTGCTCGGCCTCGGCGGGCCTGGCCGGCGTGATCTACACCGCGCGCTTCGGCGCCGCCACGCCGACCTTCGGCGTGGGCATGGAGCTCAACGTGATCGCGGCTGCCGTGATCGGCGGCGCCAGCCTCAAGGGCGGCTCGGGCACGGTGCTGGGCGCGGTGCTCGGCCTGGCCCTGCTGTCGGTGGTGACCAGCTCGCTGATCCTGCTCGACGTGTCGCCTTACTGGCAAGACGTGATCAAGGGATTGATCCTGCTCGCGGCCGTGACCATCGACCACATCCTGAACACCCGAAAGACCAAGCGATGACTGCACCGATGAAAAAGACCACCCTCGGCCCCTCGGGCATCGAAAGCTCGGCCATCGGCCTGGGCACCTGGGCCATGGGTGGATGGATGTGGGGCGGCGGCGACAACGCGGCCGCCGTGCTGGCGATCCAGGCCTCGCTGGACGCGGGCGTGACGCTGATCGACACCGCCCCGGCCTACGGCCTGGGCCGCTCCGAGAGCATCGTCGGCACTGCGCTCAAGGGGCGCCGCCAGGAGGCCGTCATTGCCACCAAGTGCGGGCTGGTGTGGCACACCCAACAGGGAACGCACTTCTTTGAAGAAGACGGCCACCCGGTGTACCGCTACCTGGGCCGCGAGTCGATCTTTCATGAATGCGAAGAGAGCCTCAAGCGCCTGCAGACCGACTACATCGACCTGTACATCACGCACTGGCAGGACAGCACCACGCCCGTGGCCGAGACCATGGACGCGCTGCTCGCACTGAAGAAGCAGGGAAAGATCCGCGCCATCGGTGTGAGCAACGTGAGCCCCGAGACGCTGGCCGAGTACCTGCAGTACGGGCCGGTCGATGCGGCGCAGGAGCGCTACAGCCTGATCGACCGCGAGATCGAACAGACGCTGGTGCCGCTGTGCAGCGAGCACAACGTCGCGGTGCTCGGTTACTCGTCGCTCGCGCTCGGTCTGCTGGCCGGCCCCATCGATCCCGAACGCCAGTTCACCGGTGACGACCAGCGCGCCACCAACCCGCGCTTCAGCGCCGCCAATCGCGCGAAGCTCAAGGCCTTCTTCGAGGAGCTGGAGCCTCTGCGCAAACAGCTCGAATGCTCGTTCGGCCAGATGATGATCGCGTGGACGCTCGCACGCGGCAGCGTCTCGGTGGCGCTGTGCGGCGCGCGCGTGCCGAAGCAGGCCATCGAGAACGCGGCCGCCGGCTCGATCACGCTGCGCGACGACGCACTGCTGCTGATCGATGCGGCAGCCGGCCGCCATCTGGACGCACTGGCCTGACGGCCCGCTGCGTCATCCCTTCACTTCTTTGCACAAGGATTTCTTTCGTATGTCGAAGGACAAAACCGCACGCCTGAACCGGCTGCTGAACAACGGCCGCTGCCTGGACATCGCGCTCGACCACGGCGTGTGCAACGAGCCCTCGTTCCTCAACGGGCTCGAAGACATGCCGGCGGTGATGGACAAGCTCGTGGCCGCAGGCCCCGACGCCATCCAGCTCAACTACGGCCAGGCCGATCTGCTGCAAGACCGCCCGGGCCGCGACAAGCCCGCGCTGGTGCAGCGCATCGACATGGGCAACCCCTACAACGCCACCGCGCACCGCGTGATGTGGGCCCTGCTGCAGAACGAGCACGACCCGGTGCTGCCGGCCGTGCAGCGCGACGCGGCCTGCGTGGTGGTCAATCTGTTCATGCTGCCGAACGAGCCCGACCTGTTTCGCCAGTGCGTGCAGAACATCGCGCGCGTGCGCGCCGACTGCGACCGCTACGGCATGCCGCTGATGATCGAGCCGCTGGTGATGCGCCCGCACAGCGAACAGGGCGGCTACATGGTCGACGGCGATGCCGAGAAGATCGTCACGCTGGTGCGCCTGGCGCGCGAGATGGGCGCCGACATCGTCAAGGCCGACCCCACCAGCGACCCCGCCGATTTCCACCGCGTGGTGCAGGCCGCGCGCTGCCCCGTCCTCGTGCGCGGCGGCGGACGCGAAGACCTGCAACAGGTCTTCGCACGTTCGCGCGTGCTGATGGACCAGGGCGCGGTCGGCATGGTGTACGGACGCAACGTCTACCAGCACGCCAACCCGTCGGCGGTGGTGAGCGCGCTGATGGCCATGATCCACCGCGGCGCCAGCGCCAAGGACGCATGGGACATCTATGAATCGGGCGGCGTGAAGTAACGCTGCCGCCCTGGAGGGAGTTTTTTACGGGAGGCGATGAACCCCTCGCCTGCCCGGGGTGCGTCCTGCGCGCGCACTTTGCGATGAGTCTGCCGAAGAAAAAGAAATGGGTTGCCCTGCGAACTTCTAACAACTTGGAGGCGACGATGAAAATCCGGTATTACTTGATGGCGTTCCTGCTGCCATGCGTCACTTTGCTGACGCATGCGGCAATCACCGGGGTCAGTCCGATCACGACCCTGAGCAACATGGCCACGGCGGTTTCCGCAGCCGTCGCCGACCCGCTCCCGCTGCAGGGACCGGGCCTGGGCAACCTCACCTACACCTCGGCGGAACTGTTCAAGCCGGTGTCGATGATCACCAGCGCCGCGCACCCGCTCGACCCGGCGCACAGCAGTGCCTACGAGTCGCGCGAGGTGCCCGCCACCTACCCGGGCCGCAAGGACTACGGCATGAACGCCGGCATCATGGTCAACGGCTACTTCCTCACCTCCTTCGCGCCGGACAGCGGCCTGGGCCCTGGCGGCTTTTTGCTGTACGACGTGTCGAACCCGCGCCAGATCCAGCTCGTCAAGAAGATCTACGAACCCGAGGCCCGCACCAAGGAGTTCCGCGAAACGCACTCCTTCGGCACCGCCAAGATCGGCGGCAAGACCTACGTGGTGCTGCCCAGCATCAACGGCGTCGAGTTCTGGGACTTCACCGACATCAACGACATCAAGCAGGTGAAGAAGCTGGCGCTGCCCGGCGTCAGCGGCGGCGACTACGAGAACGTGGCCTGGCAGCTCTGGTGGCAGGCGCCCTACCTGTACGTGGCGTCGGCGGGCCGTGGCATCTTCATCGTCGATGCCACGGACCCCGCGAACGCCGTGGTCGCGAACCGCGGCGCCGGCAGGCCCAATCCGGTGCCCACCGGTGAACTCGGCGGTTTCCGCATCGGCCCGATCTTCACGATGGGCAACCACATGGTGCTGACCGCCATGGAAAGCAACGGAGGTTTCGCGAGCCTGGACATCTCCGATCCGCTCAACCCCAAGGTGCTCGACGCCATCGTCGGCACCACGCCGTTCTACTACGCGACCTGCTTCGACGGCAGGAACCTGCATGCCTCCGCGCGCAACAGCGGCGCGAAGATGTACAGCTACGACCTGAGCGACCGCTCGCGCTTCGTGGCCGAAGACAACCGGCTCGTCATCGACGAGCAGTTGTACTGCGCCACGCAGGACAACTACGTCATCCAGGGCGCGCAGACCCGCATCCACAAGGTCGACGTGAGCAATCCGCTCAATCACGTGGAGGTGGGCCGCGGCAGCATCCTGCGCGAGGACGACCCGAACTTCACGCATTCGGACAACGGGCAGGTCGCGATGTTCGGCAACCTCGTCTTCGTGGGCAACGACCACGGCTCGGGCAGCGGCTTCATCGTGCATGCGGTCGACCCCGACATCACCAAGCCCGAAGTGAAACAGGTCTCGCCCGCCAACGGCGCCAAGCAGCAGGCACTGACCTCGCGCATCGGCCTGGGCATGACCGACAACATCCGGCCCGAGAGCGTGAACGCCAACACCTTCATCGTGCGCCCGGTGGGCGGCAACACGCTGGCGGGCACCTACAGCGTGCAGTTGGGCATCATCAACTTCTCGCCCGAGCAGCCGCTGCAGCCGGGCACGAGCTATGAAGTGTTCCTGCCGGCCAACGGCGTGAAGGACTATGCGGGCAACGCGATCGGCGCGGACTACAAGTCGACCTTCAACACCGGCAATGCGACCGAGATCGGCCTGATGCACCACTGGGCGCTGACCGGCAACCTGGCCGACACCATCGGCAGCAACAACGGCACGCCGGCCTCGGGCGACGCCTTTGAAAGCATCGGACTGAACTTCGCGAACCGCACCGCCGGCGTACCGCTGAAGAACGACACCGTGGCCACCGTGCTGGGCGGCACCGCCTCGCTGAGCTTCTACATGAAGACCACGCAAACCGGCAGCGCAAACTCCTGGACCGCGCCCGGCATCTTCGGACGCGACCAGTCCGGCGGTGCGGACGATGTGTTCTGGGGCTGGCTCGACAGCAGCGGCTTCATCAAGCTGTCGGTCGGCAACGACGCCGGCACCCGCTCGTCGGTGGCCGTGAACAACGACCAGTGGCACCACGTCGTCATGACACGCGATGCCGCTTCGGGTGCGCAGGCCGTGTACGTGGACGGCGCAAAGGCCGCCTCGACCGGCACCACGGGCAACAAGGGCCTGTCGAACAAGTTCCAGTTGCTGGGGCAGATCCAGGGCAATGCCGCGCTCTTCAACGGCAGGCTGGCGGAAGTGCGCGTCTACAACCGCGTGCTCACCGACGGCGAGGTGGCGACGCTGGGCGGCCAGACCATCATCGGCGACCCCGGCATCGGCGGCGGACCGAAGCTCGTCAACGGCCAACTGCAGTTCAACCCCGGCACGCTGGGCAGCGGCAGCGCACAGTTCCGCTGGAACTTCGGCGACGGCACGCAGACGGCCTACTCGAGCGCATCGAGCTACACCTACACCTACACGCGCCCCGGCCACTACACGGTGACCCTGACGGTGAAGGATGCCTCCGGCCGCGAGACCTTCCACACCTACAACCTCACCGTGATCGCCCCGACCACGGCGCGGGCGCCGACGCACACCACCAACATCGCGGGCGATGCGAACTCGGTGTACTCGGTCAACCCCGACAGCGGCACGGTCGCCGCCATCGACGCACAGACCCTGGCCAAGCGCTGGGAAGTGCGCGTGGGCGATGAGCCCAAGACGCTGGCCGTGGGCCCCGACGGCCGCATCTGGGTCACGGTGCAGGGCGAAGACAAGCTGGTGGCGCTCAGCGCGGCAGACGGCAGCCTCTCGGCCACCGTGCCGCTCGCCTACGGCAGCGGACCTTATGGCGTGGCCTTCACGCCCGACGGCACCCGGGGCCTGCTGACGCTGGAGAGCAAGTCGGTGTTGATGAGCTTCGACCCGAGCAATGGCGCCACCACCGGCGCGGTCGCGCTCGAAGGCACCCTGCGCGGCATCGCCGTGAATGCCGACTCGCAGTTGGCGTACGTCACACGCTTCAAGTCGAAGATGACCGGCGGCCAGTTGCACAAGGTGAACCTGCAGAGCATGAGCGCCATGACGACCATCGCGCTGCCGGTGGACACCGCCACGATCGACACCGAGAGCCGTGCACGTGGCGTGGCCAACTACCTGAGCCAGGTGATCATCTCGCCGGACGGCACACGCGCCGTGCTGCCTTCGAAGAAGGACAACATCGTGCGCGGCAAGTTCAGGGACGGCAACAACCTGGTGCACGACCAGACGGTGCGTTCCATCCTGTCGCAGGTCAATCTGCAGACGGCTGCGGAAGTGTTCGGCGATCAGATCGACTTCGACGACCGCGCACCGGCACGCGCCGCGCTGTTCTCTCCGTCGGGCGACTACATCTTCGTGGCACAGATGGAAGGCAACCGCGTGGCCATCGTCGATCCGTACAGCCGCACGGTGCGCGGCGAGATCAACGCCAGCAGCGCGCCGCACGGGCTGTACCTGGACGCGACGCGCAAGCGCCTGTTCGTCAACAACTTCCTGGCGCGCTCGGTGTCGGTGCACGACGTGGCCTCGGTGCTGTCGTCCGAATCGGCGGCCGCGACCTTCCTGCAGAACGTGTCGACGGTGGCGCAGGAGCCGATGGCGGCGGCGGCGCTGCGCGGCAAGCAGGTGTTCTACAACGCGTCCGACCGGCGCATGAGCAAGGACAACTACATCTCCTGCGCAAGCTGCCACGCGGACGCTGGCGACGACGGCATGGTGTGGGACTTCACCCAGCGCGGCGAAGGCCTGCGCCGCACCATCAGCCTGATGGGCCGCCGCGGCATGGGCCACGGCAAGCTGCACTGGACGGCCAACTTCGACGAGCTGCAGGACTTCGAGAACGACATCCGCAACGAGTTCGGCGGCCTCGGCTTCCTGACGAACGCGGACTTCACGGCCACGCAAGATCCGCTGGGCGCACCCAAGGCCGGCAAGAGCGCGCAGCTGGACGATCTCACGGCCTACCTGACCTCGCTGAACAAGTACATGCGCAGCCCGGCGCGCAACGCCGACGGCAGCCTCAGCGTCGACGCGGCGCGGGGCCAGGCGCTGTTCGCCTCGGCGCAGTGCGTGACCTGCCACACCGGCGCCACATTCCGCGACGGGTTGCGGCACGACGTCGGCACCATCCAGCTCTCGTCGGGCAAGGGCAGCAACCAGCCGTTGGCGGGCGTGGGCTTCGACACCCCGACGCTGCTGGGCACCTGGAACACGACGGCGTTCTTCCACAACGGACAGGCGGCCACGCTGCAAGATGTGCTGGCCAGCGGTCACGGCAACGCCAGCAGCCTGCCGGCCGCCGACGTGGTGGCGATCCGCGAGTACGTGCGGTCGCAGGACACGGACCCGACGCCGACGATCACCCGCATCCGTTCGAACCATAGCAACCTGTGCGTGAACATCAAGGCTGCGGCGACGACGAGCGGGACGACAGCGGTGCAGTGGCCGTGCGGCAACGCGGGCAACGAGAAGTTCACGGTGACGAGCCTGCCCGGCGGCTACGTGCAGTTCAAGGCCGAGCACAGCGGCCTGTGCCTGGCGCAGAGCGGCACCGCGACGACGAACGCGGCGGTGGTACAGCTGGCCTGCTCGGCGGGCGACACGACGCAATGGAGCCAGGTGGGCGGGGCCCTGAAGAACCGCGCTTCGGGTTCGTGCCTCGACGTGCCGAACAACGCGACGACGCAGGACACTGCGTTGATCACCTGGACGTGCAACGGGGGGAACAACCAGAGCTGGACGCAGCTGCCTTAGCGTTCGATTTCTGATTCATTCACGGCCGTGCAGGGGACCCGTTGGGGTTTTCTGCACGGCTTTTTTTGTGCTTGGCGGCGCTGCTGTTCTTCAGGGCGAGTGCATTCGGGGTGCGTGCGAATGACACCGGGTGCTCCCCTGTGCGAATGTCCCCCGCTTCGCTCCTCCTTTATTTCGCTGCGGGGAACACCCAGTGCCATTCGCACCTGGGCACGCTGCTGGTGATCGTCGATCAACAACCGCTCTGAGTGCTCACGTCGATACGGGGCTCTTTTTCGCGAAATAAAGGAGGAGCGAAGCGGGGGACATTCGCGAAAAAGAGCACCGTGTCGGCGTGAGCGGCGCCCTGAACAGCAGCAGCGCCCAAACCACGCAACGCGAAATCCGTCACGTCTCACGAAAGACTGGCCGTTCGTACAGGACATGACCTCCCACGTCATGGACCCCGCGCACCCGCTCTGGGAAAGTACGTCCATCGATCAACCAACCAGGAGAAAACACCATGACCGGCTTCAACATCCTTCCCCTCGCAGTCGCCTTGCTGATCGGCATTGCCGCACTCGGCTCCTGCCTCGGCATCGGACTGGTCGGCCAGAAGTTTCTGGAAAGCACCGCCCGCCAACCCGAAATGGTCGACGTGCTGCAGACCAAGTTCTTCCTGATTGCGGGTGTGACAGACGGTGCATTCATCATCGCCACCGGCATCGGCCTGTGGTTCGCGACGGCCAATCCCTTCGGCTGATCCGGGACAAGCGGGCCCCTGAAAACGGAGCCCGCGCACCAGGAAGTGACACGGACCACTGGCACCATTCGTGCTAGCACCGTTGACACTGAATCGTTTATGGTTAAAGTATTTAGCTATCAACGGTTCGATGTCGCCGGTGCTGCATGGCGCAGTGCCGGTGCGTCGTTTCATCCTTCCCAGTCGGAGAACCCATGAGCCACCTGTCCCCGAAGTCGCCCGCGCTGCCGCGCACCCTGCTCTCGCTGTTGCTCTGCGGCGCAGCCCTTGGTACGGCGGTGTCGGCCATGGCCGCTCCCGTCAAGGTCGGTTTGGCCCTCGACATCTCGGGGCCTTTCGCGGCATTGGGCGCCGAAGCGCGCGACGGTTTTGCGCTGGGCATCAAGCAGCTCAACGGCAAGCTCGGCGGACAGGACGTCGAATTCGTGCAGGCCGACATGGCCGGCAGCCCCGACCAGGCCAAGCAACTGGTCGACCGCATGATCCAGCGCGACAAGATCGACATCTTCAGCGGCCCCATCGGCTCCAACGTGGCGCTGGCCGTCGGCCCCACGCTCTTCAACGCCAAGGTGCCGTACCTCTCGGCCAACGCCGGCCCCAGCCAGTTCGCGGGTGCGCAGTGCAATGCGTTCTTCTTCGGCACCGCTTATCAGAACGACCAGTTCCATGAAGCCGCCGGCAAGTTCGCGCAAGACCGCGCCTTCAAGAAGATCGTGCTGATCGCCCCCAACTACCCGGCCGGCAAGGATGCGCTCGGCGGCTTCAAGCGCCAGTTCAAGGGCCAGGTGGCCGACGAGCTGTACACCAAGCTCGGCCAGATCGACTACGCCGCCGAACTCGCGCAACTGCGCGCGGCCAAGCCCGACTCGATCTACTTCTTCCTGCCCGGCGCAATGGGCATCAACTTCATCAAGCAGTTCGTGGGCGCCGGCCTGTCCAAAGACATCACGCTCGTGACCAGCGGCTTCTCGGCCGACGAAGACGTGATCGGCGCGGTGGGCGAGCCGATGCTCGGCCTGTTCAACACCTCGCATTGGGCGCACGACCTCGACAACCCTGCCAACAAGGCTTTCGTGGCCGCGTTCCGCAAGGAATACAACGGCCGCTATCCGTCGGTGTATGCCGCACAGGCCTATGACGCGATCCTGGCGATGGACGCGGCCGTGAAGCAATCGGGTGGCAATGCGCAGAACCGCGAAGCCGTGGTCGCCGCGCTGAAGAAGGCCAACTACGCCTCGACGCGCGGCAACTTCAAGTACGCCAACAACCACTACCCGATCGAGAACTTCTACCTGCGCGTGATCGGCAAGGATGCACAGGGCAAGGTCACGAACAAGCTGATCAACACGGTGCTCACCAATTACGGTGACAGCTACGCAGACAAGTGCCCGCTGAAGTAAATCGAGTTACTCAATAACTCGTGACTACAGCAAAACAGGAGCTTGGTGCTTGGGGGGAGACCGAGGTCTCCAAGAAATGCGCATGCCCAAGCTGCAAAAGATCCAAGACGCTCAAGCGTCTGCCAACAAACTTCAAGTGTGCAGATCTCATCTGTGACTTCTGCGGCTATCTTGCGCAGGTGAAGTCAATGTCGGTGCGCAAGCTGGATCCGATGCCCAGACAGATCCTTGGCGCGGCGTGGGGACCGCAAAGAGAACGAATGGATGCGGGAATCTATTTCCCGTTGTTTCTCGTTTTGAAGACACCGACGGAGTTCGCTATCTACTACCTGCCCTCGGACTTTCAAAGTCCAGCACTCTTTTCTGCGCGTGCACCGCTATCCCCCTCGGCCAAAAGAGCGGGATGGCAAGGGTTCCTCTACGTTCTCTCGGCCGTTCCTGACGGCGCCCTTGTTCGATTGATCTAGCTTGATATGAGTGGAATTCTTGTTCTGGAGCAGCTGCTCAACGGCCTCGGCTATGGGCTGATGCTGTTCCTGCTGGCGGCCGGGCTCACGCTGGTGTTCGGCATCATGGACGTGCTCAACCTTGCGCACGGCTCGCTGTTCATGTCCGGCGCGTATGTGGCGGCCGAAGCGCACACGCGCACCGGCTCGTTCACCGCCGCCATCGTCATCGCGGTGGCGGTCACTGTCGTGGTGGCTCTGCTGCTCGAAGTGCTGCTGATGCGGCGACTCTACACACGCGACCACCTCGCGCAGGTGCTCGCCACCTTCGGCGTGATCCTGGTGGCCGACGACATCGTCACGATGGTCTGGGGCCCGTCGCCGATCATGGCGCCGACGCCGGCCGCGCTTTCGGGGCCCGTCAACCTGATGGACGGCCTGCCCTACCCGTCCTACCGCCTCGTGATCCTCGCTGGCGGGCTGCTGGTGGCGCTGGCGCTGTACCTGCTGGTCAACCACACGCGCATCGGCATGCGGGTGCGCGCGGGTGCGTCCGACCGGCCGATGGCCGAGCTGATGGGTGTGCGCGTGGGCCGCATCTTCAACGGCGTGTTCCTGCTCGGCGCGGCGCTGGCCGCGCTGGCAGGCGCGCTGATGGGCCCGATCGTCGCGGTGCAGGTCGGCATGGGCGAAGCGATCCTGATCCCGGCCCTGGTGGTGCTGGTGATCGGCGGCATCGGCTCGGTGCGCGGCGCCTTCGTGGCCGCGCTGCTGGTGGGTCTGGTGGACACCGTCGGACGCGCCTTCGTGCCGATGCTGCTGCGCGCCACGCTGCCGCCCGCCACGGCGGCCGACCTGGGCCCGCTGTTCGCCGAAGTCGCGATGTACGCGCTGATGGTGATTGTTCTGATCTTCCGGCCCTCGGGCCTTTTCTCGGCGCGCGCATGAAGCACCCCTCACGCTACATCGGCCTCGGGCTGGTCTTCCTGCTGCTCGCCGCGTTTCCACTGGTCGCACCACTGTTCGGGCTCGAGTTCTACATCGGCTTCGTGCGGCGCGTGCTCATCGTGGCGCTGGCCGCGGCGAGCCTCAACTTCATCCTCGGCTTCGGCGGCATGGTCGCGCTGGGGCATGCGGGCTTCATCGGCATGGGCGCCTACACGGTGGTGGCGCTCAGCGACGCCGGCGTGATGTCGGGCTGGATCATGTGGCCGGCCGCCGCGCTGGTGGCCGGGCTGGTCGCCGCGCTGATCGGCACGGTGGCGCTGCGCACGCGCGGCGTGTACTTCATCATGACCACGCTGGCCTTTGCGCAGATGCTGTATTTCGTGGTGGTGTCGCTGCGGCGCTATGGCGGCGACGACGGCTACACGCTCATGTCGCGCCCCACGCTGCTGCCCGGCCTGGACCTGGGCAACGAATCGAACTTCTATTGGGTGGTGCTGGCCATCGTGGCGCTCGCGCTGTGGTGGCTGCACCGCGCGACACAATCGCGCTTCGGCCATGCGCTGATGGGCATTCGCGACAACGAGACGCGCATGCGTGCGCTGGGCTATCCGGTGTTCCGGCTGCAACTGGTGGCGTTCGCGATTGCGGGTGCCATCGCCGGGCTGGCCGGTGCGCTGCTCGCGGGCGGCAACGGCTTCGTGAGCCCTGCGACGATGCACTGGACGCAATCGGCAACGCTGCTGGTGATGGTGGTCATCGGCGGTCTTGGGCGCAGTTGGGGCGGGCCTGTGGGCGCTGTCGTCTGGCTGGTGCTGGAAGAGGCGTTGAAGCAGCACACCGAACACTGGCACATGCCGCTCGGACTGCTGTTGATTGCCGTTGCGTTGTGGGCGCCCAAAGGGTTGGCCGCACTGTACAAGCGCCGCTTGCCCCTCACCCCCACCCTCTCCCCAGAGGGGCGAGGGAGTAAGACAACACCATGAGCCTTTTCAGAATCGAAGGGTTGGTCAAGCGCTTCGGCGGACTGCTGGCGACCGACCATGTGAACCTCACGGTGGAGCGCGGCGAAGTGCATGCGCTGATCGGGCCGAACGGCGCGGGCAAGACCACGCTGGTCAACCTGATCACCGGGCTGCTGAAGGCCGACGCCGGTCGCCTGCTGCTCGACGAGAAAGACATCACCTCGCTGAAGGACCACCAGCGCGTGGCGGCCGGCATGTCGCGCTGCTTCCAGGTCACACGCGTCTTCGCCAAGGAAACGGTGCACGACAACCTCATGCTCGCGGCGCAGGCCCATGCGGGCAGCAGCCTGCGCTTCATGGCGCCGCGCGCAAAAGAACGCGACCTGATCGACCGTGCCGTGGCACTGGCCGACCGCGTGGGACTGGGCAGCGAGCGCGATCGCGTCGCGGGCACGCTGCCGCACGGTGCGCAGCGCGCACTCGACGTGGCGCTGGCGCTCGCGGCTGAGCCCAAGTTATTGCTGCTCGACGAGCCGATGGCCGGCATGGGCCCGGACGAATCCGCGCGCATGGTCGAGCTGATCGAATCGCTGCGCGCGTCGATGGCGATCCTGCTGATCGAACACGACATGGACGCGGTGTTCCGCCTGGCCAACCGGCTCACGGTGCTGGTGCAGGGCAAGGTGCTGATGAGCGGCACGGCCGACGAAGTGCGGGGCCACCCCGATGTGCAGGCCGTCTACCTCGGCACCGAAGCGGAAGGCCACTCATGACAACGACAACATTGCTCGAAGCGAAGGCGATCGAGGCCGGCTACGGCGCGAGCCAGGTGCTGTTCGGCATCGACATCGACATCCGCCCCGGCGAAGTGCTCGCGCTGCTGGGCCGCAACGGCATGGGCAAGAGCACGCTGCTCAAGGTGCTGACCGGCACGCTGGCACCGATGCGCGGCCACGTGAATTTCGACGGCGCGGCCATCGGCGGCCACAAGCCCGATGCCATCGCGCGGCGCGGTGTGGCCATCGTGCCCGAGGGTCGGCACGTGTTTCCGAACCTCAGCGTCGACGAGCACCTGCGTGCCTTTGCACGGCCCCGGCCGGGCAGTGCGCCGCGCTGGACGGTCGACGCGCTCTACGGCCTGTTCCCACGCCTGTCGGAACGCAAGGCCAATGCGGGCAACCAGCTCTCGGGCGGCGAGCAGCAGATGCTGGCGATTGCGCGTGCGCTCTCGACGCACCCGCGCCTGCTGATCCT
Organism: Variovorax sp. PAMC26660; assembly: GCF_014302995.1. Classification (NCBI taxonomy): domain Bacteria; kingdom Pseudomonadati; phylum Pseudomonadota; class Betaproteobacteria; order Burkholderiales; family Comamonadaceae; genus Variovorax; species Variovorax sp. PAMC26660. The sequence goes on along the minus strand of NZ_CP060295.1, from coordinate 2,915,200 downwards.
CGACGAAGCCACCGAAGGCCTCGCACCGGTGATCCGCGAGGAAATCTGGCGTTGCATCGCCACGCTCAAGGCCGAGGGCGAAGCGATCCTGGTGGTCGACAAGTATGTGCAGCGCCTGCTGCCGCTGGCCAACCGCCACGTGATCCTGGAACGCGGGCGCGTCGTGTGGCAAGGCGACTCGGCCGCGCTCGATGCGGACCGTTCGCTCTGGACGCGCTACCTGGGCGTTTGAACGCCAGCCGACGCGCGCCGGTCCGGGTCAGTCCGGCGCCGCGTCCAGTTGCAGGATCAAATCTTGGCTGGCCTGGTTGAGCCCGCTCACCTCGACCACGCTGCCGTGCTTGCGCAGCCGCTCGACGACCTTCTTCAGCGCGGCCACGGCTGTGACGTCCCAGAAATGCGCCTCCGACACGTCGATGTGCACGGGCGCGCCATCGATCTCGCGCACGTCGAAGGCGTCCACCAGCATGTCGGCCGACGCGAAGAACACCTGGCCCCTCACGCGGTAGACCTGCGCGCCGCCGTCTTCGCCCGGCAGCACATCCACATGCAGCAGCCGCGCCACCTTGAAGGTGAAGAACACGCCGCTCAGCATCACGCCGGTGGCAACGCCCGCGGCCAGGTTGTCGGTGGCCACGGTAACGGCCACCGTCGCGAGCATCACCGCGCTGGACATGCGCGGGTGACGCACCAGCGCGCGCAGCGATCCCCGGTCGAAGGTCGAGGCCGAGACCATCACCATGATCGCCACCAGCGCCGCCACCGGCACCTGCGACACCCAGGGCTTCAGCGCCACCATGAGGATCAGCAGGAACGCGCCGGCGAACAGCGTCGACAGCCGCCCTCGCCCGCCGTAGCGCACGTTGCTCACCGTCTGGCCGATCATTCCGCAGCCCGCAATGCCGCCGAAGAAACTGGCCGCCACGTTGGCCACGCCGAGGCCGCTGCATTCGCGGTTCTTCGAGCTCGGCGTGTCGGTCAGTTCGTCGACCACGCTGGCCGTCATCATCGATTCGAGCAGGCCGACCATCGCGATGGCGAATGCCGGCAGCGCGATGATGCGCAGCGTCTCCAGCGTGAGCGGCACCTCGGGCAGCGCGAAGGCAGGCAGCGCGCCGGGCAGTTGCCCCAGGTCGGCCACCGTCTTCAGCGGCAGGCCCAGCCAGTGGCCCACCAGCGTCACGGCCACGATGCACACCAGCGGTGACGGCACTGCCGTGGTGATGCGCGGCAGCAGGTAGATGATGGCCAGCCCCAGCCCGACCATGGCCCAGGTCGCGGTGTTGGCGCCGATGAAGTGCGGCATCTGCGCCGCGAAGATCAGGATCGCCAGCGCATTGACGAAACCGGTGCGCACCGACGACGACACGAAGCGCATCAGCACCCCGAGCCGAAGCAGCCCGAACACGACCTGCATCGCGCCGGCCAGCACGCCGGCGGCCAGCAGGTACGGCAGGCCGTGCGCATGCACCAGCGGCGCGGCCACCAGGGCCACCGACCCGGCCGCCGCCGACACCATGGCCGGCCGCCCGCCCGTGAACGCGATGACGATCCCGATGACGAACGAGGCGAACAGCCCGACCGCCGGATCGACGCCGGCCACGAAAGAGAAAGCGATGACCTCGGGGATGAGCGCGAAGGTGGCGACGGCGCCGGCCATCAACTCGCGGGGAATGCTGGGGCACCACTCGGTGCGCAGGCGACTGTGCGGGGAAGACATGAAGGGAAAAAAGGAAAGCAGCCCGCATCCGCCGGCAAGGCGATGCGGGACATGGGCAGAAAGCGGGAAGGAAGGGCCGTCGGCTTGTGGCTCCCTCCCTGGGTGTCGCGGCGGCCGGGGCCGCCGCGCGTCACTGCACTGCCGTCAAGGAGGCGTCGGTCGCGAGCAGCCAGACTGCCGGCGACGAATGGGAAAGCGGGGCATCCTCGAACACATGGCCGCGATTGTAGAGAGCGGCCTGCCGGCGCCCTCCAGCCGCAGCTTCCCGGCTCACACCGAGCGTGTGATCCCGCCGTCCACGCGCAGGTTCTGCCCGGTGATGTAGCCCGCGCCTTCCGACGCCAGAAAGCCGATGACGGCCGCGATCTCGCTGCTCTTGCCGTAGCGGCCCATCGGAATGCGCGAACGGAACTCGGCCTTCTCGGGCAGGCTGTCGATGAAGCCGGGCAGCACGTTGTTCATGCGCACGTTCTGCGCGGCGTACTTGTCGGCGAACAACTTGGTGAAGGCTGCAAGGCCAGCACGGAACACGCCCGAAGTCGGAAACACCGGGTCGGGCTCGAAAGCAGCGAAGGTGGAGATGTTGATGATGGTCCCGCCGCCCTGCGCCACCATCAGCGGCGCCACAAGCCGGCTGGGGCGCAGGGCGCTCAGCAGGTAGACGTCCATGCCGCGATGCCAATCTTCGTCGGTGATCTCGAGGATGGGCGCGCGAGGGCCGTGGCCTGCGCTGTTGACCAGAACATCGACGCGGCCCCATTCGTTGGCGACGCGGTCCACGAGCCGCTTCACGTCGTCGTTCGACTGGTTCGAGCCGGTCACGCCGATGCCGCCCAGTTCGGCGGCGAGTGCCTCGCCCTTGCCCGACGACGAAAGAATGGCGACGCGAAAACCGTCGTCCGCCAGTTTGCGGGCGGCGGCGGCGCCCATGCCGCTGCCACCGGCGGTGACGATGGCTACTTTTTTCTGTGCTTCAGAAGACATGCGAAGGTTCCTTGGTTCATGCAAGACCTGCATTTAGCCAAGGATTCTGTTCTGCTGCCAGGCGGAGGTTTGTGTTCGGGGTGCGTGCGAATGACACCGGGTGCTCCCCTGTGCGAATGTCCCCCGCTTCGCTCCTCCTTTATTTCGCTGCGGGGAGCACCCGGCGTCATTCGCACATGGACACGCTGCCGGTGTGAAGCCGATCAACGACCGCTCTGTCCAACGCTCGCGCCGATACGGGGCTCTTTTTCGCGAAATAAAGGAGGAGCGAAGCGGGGGACATTCGCGAAAAAGAGCACCGTGTCGGCGTGAGCGACGCCCTGAACAACAGCAGCGCCTAGAAACCCCAAAAAGCTCAGACAGTAGGCAAAGTCGCCTGCATCGACGCCCGCTGGTTGAACACGTCGAACCACTTCGCGCTGTTAGGCGCCTCGGCACGCCAATCGACAGTGGGAAAACGGAAGTCCATGTAGCCCAGCGCGCAGGCGAAAGCGATGGTGCCGATGTCGACACGATCACCAAACGAAGGCGCCGCGATTTCGAGCCATTCGAGACCGGTGCGCACCTTCGCGAGCTGGCCATCGGTCCATTCGGTCCAGCGCAGCGGCTCGGGGCGCAGCACGTTCTCGTAGCGCGCAAGCAATGCGGCGCCCGTCATGCCGTCGGCCAGCGACAGCTCGGTCAGACGCGCCCAACGGTCCGCGCCTTCGGCCGGGAACAGCTTGCCCGACTGCGTGGCGTTCAGGTACTCGCAGATCACACGGCTGTCGAACAGCACCTGCCCGTCGTCGGTGAGGAAGGTCGGCACCTGGCCGAGCGGGTTCTTCGGAATGATGGTGCTGTCGCGCTTCACCGGGCCGGCCGCACTGGGCAGCTTCTCGATGCGGTCGGCCATGCCGAGTTCATGCGCCACGACCATGCACTTGCGCACGAAGGGGGAAGCGGGAGAGAAAAAGATTTGCATGATGGTGAAGTGATGTTTGTCGTCAGGCGTGTTCTGCAGAACCGTGGGCCAGGTGCATGCCGGCCACCCAGCCGAAGGTTAGCGCAGGGCCGAGCGTGATGCCCGGCGCCGGGTACTCGCCGCCCATGACCGAGTGCATGTCGTTGCCGGCCACGTACAGGCCGGCGATGGGCATGCCCTGCGCATCGAGTGCGCGGGCATTCGCGTCGGCGCGAATACCGAGTGCGGTGCCGATGTCGCCGGGGTACACCTTCACGGCATAGAACGGCGCCTGCTTCACCGGCGCAAGGCAGGCATTGGGTTGATGGTCCGGATCGCCGAGGTAGCGGTTGTAGGCGTCGCTGCCCTTGCCGAACACCGGGTCCTGGCCTTGTGCGGCGAGCGGGTTGAACTTCGCGACCGTGCGCGCCAGGCCGGCCGGGTCCACGCCGGCCTGCTGTGCAAGTGCTTCGAGCGTGTCGGCGCGATAGAGATAACCGGCGCGCACCAGATGCTCGCGCGAGCGGCCGCCGGGCAATGCGAGGCCCAGGCCCCACTTCTCCATGAACGCGCTGTCGCACACCAGCACGGCGGGAATGCTCGTGGCCTTCGCGTTGGCGCGGTACATGCCGCGCACGAACTCGTGGTACGAGGTCGACTCGTTGACGAAGCGCTCACCGCGCGCATCGACCGCAATCAGCCCTGGCTTGGCGCGGTCCCACACGAGGTGCGGGTAGCGCAGCACGCTGCCGTCGGGCCGCGTGAGCAACGAGACGGGCGCCCACAGCGCCGGCCCCGTGTGGCCCGTGCCGAGCACACCACCGGCCTGCTGCGCCATCGCGATGCCTTCGCCGGCATTGTCTTGCGGCGACATCGAATACGGCCCCGTGGGTGCCGGATAGTGCTGGCCACGCATGGCCGCGTTCCACGGGAAGCCACCGGTGGCGATGACCACGCCGCGCCGTGCGTGCACGGTCAGTTCCTTGCCATCGCGGCGCAGGCGCACGCCGGTGACCACGCCCGTGGCGTCCTTCTCCAGCCCCAGTGCCGGCGTGTCGAGCCAGAACGGAATGCCCTTCTTCAGCACGCTGTGAAAGAGCCGCGCCGCGAGCGCATTGCCCAGCAGCAGCCGCGTGCCACGGTGGTGGCCGCTCAGACGGTCGCCGAAGTAGCGCAGCACCATCTTCACACCGTGCTTCCACGACGCGAATGAACGCCAGACCGCAAGCAGGTGCTTCACGTCGGTCATGTTGACCATCATCCCGCCGAGCACGCAGAACTCGGGCAGCGGATCACGCAGCGTCTTAAAGTGCGAGCCGAGCAGCCGGCCATCGAACTCGATGGGGTCGAGCGAACGGCCGCCCATCGCGGCGCCTTCGCGGTCGGGGTAGTAGTCGGGCGAATAGGTGCGCGCGGCCAGTTGCACGTCGGTGCGTTCGCGCAGATAGCGCAATGCGAGCGGGCCTGCATCGAGGAATGCGTGGCGCAGCTCTTCGTCGCCGGCCGCGCCCACGGTGTTCTGCAGGTAGGTCCAGGCCTTGCCGCGCGTGTCCGGGTGACCGGCCGCCTCGGCCTGGTCGTTGAGCGGCACCCACACGGCGCCGCCCGAGATGGCGGTCGATCCGCCGATGCGGTCGGTCTTCTCGACCACGAGCACGTCGAGGCCTTCGAGCTTCGCGGTGAGCGCGGCGGAAAGACCGCCCGCGCCGCTGCCGATGACGACGACGTCGTACTCGGTCTTTTCTTGCTGTTGTCGCTGCGCCATCAGGACCCCGAGCCTCCGAGCGACTTTCCGCCATCGACAAACAACACCTGGCCGGTGACGAAGCAGGTCGATGGCGATGCGAAGAAGGCCACCGCATGCGCGATGTCTTCGGGCCGACCGGCCGCGCCGGTGGGCTGAAGCGCAAGCTGCGCGGCCAGGCGTTCGGGCGACAGCGCGCGCAGCAGCGGCGTGTCGATCAGCCCCGGTGCGATGGCGTTGACCATGATGCCGCGCGGTGCGAGTTCCATCGCGCTGGCGCGCGTGTAGCCGACGAGCGCGGCCTTCGAGGCCACGTAGTGCGCGTGGTTCTTCGCACCCAGGTAGGCACGCGATGCGATGTTGACGATGCGCGCGCCGTCCGCCATCTTGCGCGCGGCCTCCTGCGTGAGCGTGGCCACGGCCAGCAGGTTCACTTCGTACATGCGGCGGAAGTCCGCCGACGTCACATCCAGGAAAGCCCGCTCGTCGAAGATGCCCGCGTTGTTGACCAGCGCGGCGAGCGGCGGCAGTTGCTGCACCATCGCGCGCACAGCCGCTTCGTCGGTGAGGTCGATGGCGCGGCATTCCACGTCGAGGCCGGCGGCGCGCAGCACTTGCGTTTCGCGCTCGGCCAATTCGCCGTTGAAGTCGGCCATGACCACGCGCCACCCGTCGCGCGCCATGCGCTCGACGATGGCGCGGCCCATGCCGCTGGCGCCGCCTGTCACGAGGACGAGCGGCTTCTCTGTACTGCTGTTGTTCATGGTTGTTCCGATGTGCGGCAGTGCTCAGACCGCCAGGTAGCCGCCATCGACCGGCAGCACCACGCCATTGACGTAGCTGGCCATCGACGACGCAAGAAAGACGACCGGCCCGGCGATCTCGTCGGCCTCGCCGTGGCGCTTGATGGGCACGCGGCTCATGTACCAGTCGGTGCCGTGTTCGGCCTCGCGCTGGCCGGCCGTCATGTCGGTGACCATCAGGCCCGGCGCCACCGCGTTCACGCGCACGCCGTACGGCGCGAGGTCGCGTGCCAGCACTTGCGTGAGCGAACGCACGCCGCCCTTGGCCACCACATAGCCGGCCGACGAGATGCCCGCGCCGAAGGCCACGATGGACGACAGGTTGACGATGTTGCCCTTCGAGCGCTTGAGCGCCGGCACGAAGGACTGCGTGACGTTGAACACGCCCTGCAGGTTGACCGACATCACGCGGTCCCAGGCTTCGCGCGCACCGGGCTCGTCGAACTTCGAGCGCACCGAGATGCCCGCGTTGTTGACCAGCACGTCGATGTCGCCATGCGACGCCGCAACGCGCACCGCAAGTGCGTCGACCGCTGCCGCATCGCTCACGTCGACGCTCTCGGCATCGGCACGGCCACCGGCTTCGCGGATCGACGCGGCCACCTGCTGTGCCACGTCGAGGTCGCGGTCCACCACGAGCACGTGCGCGCCTTCGGCCGCCATGCGGCGCGCGATGGCTTCGCCCAGGCCGCGCGCGGCGCCGGTGACGAGCGAGAGTTTGTCTTTGAGGAGCATGAACTTTCCTTGAGGGAAGTGGCGTCAGACGCCGAGGTAGGCGCGGCGCACCGCTTCGTCGTTCGCGAGCTGCGCGGCAGGGCCGTGCAAAGAGATCTCGCCGTTCTCCAGGATGTAGCCGTAGCTGGAAACCGCCAGCGCAAGCTGCACGTTCTGCTCGACCAGCAAGATGGTGATCTTCTGTTCGCGGTGCAGCCGCTCGATGATCTCGAACATCTGCTCCACCAGCAGCGGCGACAGGCCCATCGACGGCTCGTCGAACAGCATCACGCGCGGGCGCGCCATCACTGCGCGGCCGATGGCCAGCATCTGCTGCTCGCCACCCGACAGCGTGGCCGCCATCTGGTGCTGGCGCTCCTTCAGGCGCGGGAACATCGTGTAGACCGACTCCAGGTCGTTGCGAATGCCCGCACGGTCGCGCCGCAAGTACGCGCCCAGGTCGAGGTTCTCGCGCACGCTCATGTCGCGAAACACCTGGCGGCCTTCGGGCACCTGCACGATGCCGCGCTTGACAAGTGCATCAGAGCCGAGCCGGTCGATGCGTTCGCCATCGAGGCGCACTTCACCGTGCGTGCAGTCGACCAGGTTCGAGATGCAGTTCAGCGTGGTGGTCTTGCCCGCGCCGTTGCTGCCGAGCAGCGCGACGATCTGGCCTTCGGGCACATCGACCGACACGTCGCACAGCGCCTGGATGCGGCCATAGGCGGCCGAGATGGCGCGCAGGGACAACAATGCTTCAGCCATGCGCGGCTCCCTTTCCGTTTCCCTTGCCCAGATAGGCTTCGATCACGCGCGCATTGCTGCCGATTTCCGCGGGCGTGCCTTCCGCGATCTTCTCGCCGAAGGCCATGACGGTGATGCGGTCCGAGATGGACATCACCAGTTGCATCACATGCTCGACCAGCAGCACGGTGATGCCGTCGCGCGCCACCAGCTCTTTCAGCAGCCGGTCGAGGCTTTCGATCTCGCGGTTGCGCAGGCCGGCCGCGGGCTCGTCGAGCAACAGCAGCTTGGGCTTGATGGCCAGCGCGCGCGCCAGCTCCAGCAGCTTCTGGCGCCCGAAATCGAGGTCGCGCGCCGGTTGATGACGCTCGTCGGCCAGGCCGACGCGCTCCAGCAGGTGCATGGCGAAGTCTTCGGTGGCGCGGTCAGGGCGACGCAGCAGCCGGCCCAGCGTGCTGGCGCCGCGTGAGTGCGTGCCGAGCAAGACGTTCTCGAGCACCGACAGTTCGGCGAACAGCTCCAGGTTCTGGAAGGTGCGCGCAATGCCGAGCGAGGCCATGCGGTGCGGCGACACGCTCGTCAGCTCGCGGCCCTCGAAGGTCACGCTGCCGCTGCTGGGCGTGTAGAAGCGCGAGATGCAGTTGAAGGTGGTCGACTTGCCCGCGCCGTTCGGCCCGATGAGCGCATGGATGCGGCCCTGCTCCACCTGGAACGAAAGGCCGTTCACCGCCTTGAGGCCGCCGAACACCACGCTGATGTCGCGCACGTCGAGAAATGCGGTCGCGCTCATGCGTGCTTCTCCGCAACGTTGACGCTGCTCGCACGCTGCGACTTGCGGCGCGCTGTAAAGAGCGATGCCATGCCCTTGGGCAGGAACATCATGAAGAGCATGAGGATGCCGCCGTAGATGATTTCCTGGTACGACGGTGCCTGCCGCAGCAGCTCCGACGCCAGGCCGAACACGATGGCACCGGCCACCGCGCCGCGCACCGAACCGAGGCCGCCCACCACCACCATCGTGAGGATCAGGATGGTGGTCTGGAAGCCCAGGCTCTCGGGGTGGATGAAGGAGGTGAACAACGTGTACATGCCGCCCGCCACGCCCGCGAAGGCCGCCGACAGCACGAAGGCCGTGACCTTCACCGTGCGCGTGTTCACGCCCATGGCCACTGCCGCCACGTCGCTCTCGCGCACCGCGCGGAATGACGAGCCCAGCCGCGAGCGCGACAGCGCCACGGTCAGCCACAGCATCAGCGCCGCAATGGCGATCACGAAGGGGTAGGCCTGCAGGTCGTTCATGAGCTGGTAACTGCCGAGCGAGGCCGGCTTCATCTGCAAGCCGTTCGAGCCCTTGGTCACCGACTCCCAGTTCAAAAACACCCATTGCATCGCCTCGCCGAAGGCGAAGGTGGCCAGCGCCAGGTAGATGTCGCGCATGCGCAGCGCCAGCAGGCCGATGACCCAGCCGAGCGCGGCCGACAGCACGGCGCCCGCGAGGATCGACACGAAGAACGGCGGCTGCCACTGGTTGTTGATGAGCCCGGCCGTGTAGATGCCGATGCCGAAGAAGGCCGCGTGCGACAGCGCGAACTGGCCCGTCTCTCCGATGACCAGGTGCATGCCCAGCGCCAGCACCGAGAACACCATCAGCAGGTTGACCACGTACAGCACATAGCCGCTGGTGGTGAAGGGCAGGACCGCGAGCACCACGGCCATGCCGAGCAGCACCGCGCGGTCCCACCACGGGGACGAAACTGTCGAAGCGCTCATACCTTCTTCACCTGAGGCTTACCGCCGAGCAGCCCTTGCGGACGCACCAGCAGCACCACCATGATCGCCACGAAGGGCGCGACCACGATGGCGTTGGACGAAATGAACAGCCCCACCAGGTTCTCGACGATGCCGATGATGAAGCCGCCGACCACCGCGCCCGGCAGGCTGGTGAAACCACCGACGATGGCGGCCGCATAGGCCAGGATCGCGATGTGGCCGATGTCGGGCGTGATGAGAATCTTGGGCGTGATGAGCAGCGCCGAGATGGCCGAGATGACGCCCGTGAGCGCCCAGATCTTCATGCGGATGGTGCCAAGCTTCACGCCCACGATCTGCGCGCCGCGCGGGTTCATGCCCACCGCGCGCATGGCCTGGCCGGTGCGGGTGCGCGTGAACATCAGGTACAGCAGCACCATCACCACCACGGCCGAGCCGAAGATGGCCAGGTCGAGCAGCGTGAGCGAAGCCTGGCCGATCATGATCGGGTCCTGCGGCACCAGCGAGGGCAGCGAGCGCGGCGTGTCGCCCAGGCCGGTCTTGCGCACCAGGCCTTTCAGCAGGTACGCGAAGCCGAGCGTGGCAATGACAAGCTGCACGCCGACGCCGCGCGAGGCGGTCACGCGCTGCATCACCACGCGCTGGAATGCGGCGGCGAGCATGGCGGTGACCACGATGCTCGCGAGCACCGCGGCCCAGTAGGGCCAGCCCCACACCACCAGCGGAAAGAGCGCGGCGTAGCCGCCGGCCATGAAGATTTCGCCTTGCGAGAAGTTCGGCACGTCGGTGGTCTTGAAGACCATGACGATCGCCACCGCGAGCAGCGCATAGACGCTGCCGGTGACGATGCCGGACAGCACGCCCTGCTGCACGAAAAGCCAGATGTCAGAGATGCTCATGGAATGCCTGCGCCCTCAGGGCTTGTAGGTCCACACGCTCTTGTAGCTGCCGGGCACCTGCGCCATGTTGCTGCCGTCGAACTTGATGTAGATGGCCGACTCCTGCGCCGCATGGTCCTGCGGACCGAACTCGATCGGGCCGGCCATCACGCCGGAGTCGAACTTCATCGTCGACAGTGCCGTCAGCACCTTCTCGCGCGTCGGGTTGGGGCCGGCGGCCTTCAGTGCATTGACCACGGCCATCGCGGGCGGAATGCCGTAGGGCATGTAGGCCTGCGGATGGCCGGGCTTGGAAGCCAACTCGGGGTATGCGGCCTTGTACATGTCGTACACCCACTTCAGCTTGGGACCGCCGGGCACGTCGGCCAGCACTTCCTGGATGTAGACGTTCTTGAAGGCATCCTTGTTGCCCACGTTCTCCACCAGTTGCTTGAGATCGGCGGTGGAGTTCACGGCCAGCACGATGGGCTTGTTGAAGCCCAGCTCGAAGGCACGCTTGACGATCAGGCTCACCGGCCGTGCATAGGTGGTGAGCAACAGCACGTCGGGGTTGGCCGCCTTGATCTTCAGCATGGGCGCCGTCACGTCGGTGATGTTCGGGTTGACCGACTGCACCTGCAAGTCGATGCCGCCGAGCGCCTTGGCCTGTGCCTGGGCCGACTCGAGGTTCCAGCCGCCGTAGGCGTCGTCGTGGTTGATGTAGCCGATCTTCTTGGCCTTGAGCTGCTCGCTCGCGAACTGCACCATCGAGCCGCCCACCGCGTGCTGCGAGATGGAGAACGCGCCGTAGATGTACTTCGACGGCGGATACAGCGCGCCGTCGCCCGAGGCGTTGAGCATGACCAGCGGAATCTTGGCGCGCTCGACGTATTCGCGCGCGCCGACCACGGCCGCCGAGCAGGAGCCGCCGTTGAGCAAAAACACCTGGTCCTGCTCGGTGAGCTTCTTCACCGCGGCCAGCAGGTCGTTGGCATTGCAGCGGTCGTCTTCGACCACGAGTTCGATCTTGCGGCCGTTCACGCCGCCTTCCTTGTTGATCTTGTCGTAGTACATCTTCGCGGCGTTGATGACGTCGAAGCCGTAGTTCATCGACGCGCCCGACATCGGCGAGAACATGCCGATCTTGATGGTCTTGTCGGTCAGGCCGGGCTCGGACTGCGCGAAGGCGGCGCTCGCCAGGGTGCACAGTGCGGCGGCCAGTGCCATGTTCGCCAGGGCGGGAATCAGAGGGTTCTTTTTCATGAGCTGTCTCCGTTGGTATGGGTGAGTGAAAGGCGCTGCCCGCTTACTGCATGCGGTAGCCGCCGTTGACGTCGATCACGTTGCCCGTGATGTACGCCGCCTGCTCCGAGACCAGGTAGTCGACCGCGCCGGCCACGTCGTCCACCGTGCCGATGCGACCGAGCGGGATGTTGGCGGCCGCGGCGTCGAGCGCGCCGCTGCTGCGCACGGTGCCGCGCAGCATGTCGGTGTCGATCAGGCCGGGGGCCACCGAGTTGACGGTGACGCCCAGGTGCGCCGATTCGCGCGCCATCGCCTTGGTCAAGCCGAGCACCGCCGACTTGGCGCCGATGTAGGTCGCGCTGGAGCGGTAGCCGCCCAACTGCGCCGCCACCGAACCGAAGGTGACGATGCGGCCATGCGCCACCGGCAGCGCCTCGCGGCGGCGCAGGTAGGCGCGGCCGCACAGGAACACGCTGCGCGCGTTGACCGCGAAGGTGCGCTCCCAGTCGTCGAGCGACGTGTCCTTGATGAGCGAGCGTTCGCCGCCGGGCATCAGCAGGATGCCGGCCACGCAGACCAGCGCGGCGATCGGGCCGATCTGGCTTTCGATGCCGTCGAACGCGGACTCGACCGCAGCCTCGTCGCTCACGTCGAACTGGCGAAAGTGATGGCCGTCGCCCAGCGATTGCGCCACATTGCGGGCGTTGTCGCCGTCGATGTCCGCCACGACGACGCGAAAGCCGCTGGCCGCGAGGCGGCGGCTCACGGCCTCGCCGATGCCACGGCCGCCGCCGGTCACGAGGGCCAGCCGGCCGGGAGCTTGTGCATGATGTTCCGCCATGGGCTGCGAGTTCTCCGTGCCGCATCGGTGCGGCGTGAAAGTTGATCGAGGGCCGCATTGTGTATACATGGATACTTTTTACAGTCCTCGTTAACCCTGATATCACACCTTATTTCTGATTTTCACTGGCATCATGTATACCTGACATGGACACACTCTCCCAACAAGTCACAGAGACGCTGCGCACCTGGATCCTTCACGGGCGGCTTGCGCCGGGCATGCGCGTGGAGGAAGTGCCGATCGCGGAAAACCTCAAGGTGTCGCGCACGCCGGTGCGCGCCGCGCTGGCCGCGCTGGCGATGGAAGGGCTGATCGACCACCAGCCGAAGAAGGGCTACCTGGTGCGCTCGTTCGCGCTCGAAGACATCCTGGCGGCCTACGAGGTGCGCTCGGTGCTGGAAGGGCTGGCCTGCCGGCGCTTTGCGGCGCTGGGCGTGGACAAGCCGACCGCCGCGCTATTGCATGAGTGCCTGCGCGAAGGCGACGAAATACTTGCGAAGGGGCAACTGCTGGTCGAAGACCTGGCGCCCTACCAGCAGATGAACGTGAAGCTGCACAACGCGCTGATGCACGGCGCCGGCAACCAGTGGATCGTGCGCTTCGGCGCGCAGGCGCAGGCGGTGCCTTTCGCGTCGGACCGGATCATGCTGTGGAATGACCACGGCGTGATCCTGCGTTCGCACGACGACCACCACCGCATCGTGCAGGCGGTGATCTCGGGCGACGCGGCGCGCGCCGAGCAGTTGATGCGCGAGCACGTGTACTACGCCGGCATCCTGCTGCGCGACAACTACCAGCGGCTGCTGGACGAGCGCAGCCGCGACGGCGCGGCGCAGTCGCCGCTCGCTGTGAGCGACCTCGGCGACTTCAGCGCGGCTTGATGATGCGCAGCATGCCTTCTTGCGCGGTGGAGGCCACCAGCCGGCCGTCGCGCGTGAACAGGCTGCCACGGCACAGGCCGCGTGCGCCGCTCGCGCTGGGCGAATCGAGCACGTAGAGCAGCCAGTCGTCCATGCGGAAATCGCGGTGGAACCACATCGCGTGGTCCAGGCTCGCGGGGCGCACCTGGCCGCTCATGAAGCTCAGGCCGTGGGGCAGCATGGCGGCGCGCAGCAGGCCGTGGTCGGAGGCATAGGCGAGCAGCGCGCGGTGCACCATCGGATCGTCGGGCAGCGGCGCGATGGCGCGCATCCAGATCGCGCTTTCGGACGGGCGCACGACCGGCGTCAGCAGGTCTTCGGGCTCGACGCGGCGGTACTCGATGCCGTGCGGCTCCAGGCCCTTGATGCGCCAGCGCTCGGGCAGGCGGTCGCCCAGGGCGATGCGCTGGTCGAGTTCGCTCGGCAGCCCGTCGGGACCGTCCACCTGGGGAATGTCGAACTGGTGCTCGACGCCGTCGTCCACCGTCTGGAACGAGGCCGACATCTCGAAGATGATGCGTTCCTGCTGGCGCGCCACCACGTGGCGGGTGGTGAAGCTGCGGCCGTCGCGCACGCGGTCGACGCTGTATTCAATGGGCGCATGCTCGCCCGGCAGCAGGAAGTAGGCGTGCATCGAATGCACCGGCCGTTCGGCGCCGACCGTGAGGCTGGCGGCCATCAGCGACTGGCCGAGCACCTGGCCGCCGAACACGGCGGGCGTGCCGATGTCTTCGCTCTGCGCCAGGAAGCGGTCGCCCCCGAGCGGCTGGAGCTGCATGAGGGCGACGAGTTCGTCGACGAGGCGGGCGGCGGTGGCGGGATCGGTGGTCATCTGGCGGGGGGCGGTCAACGCAAAAAAGGGCAACCCGCAACCATAGCAAAGGCCGGGCCCGCGGGCTGTCGCGGGTCGGTCAGGCCGATCAGGGAGCGCTTCTTATCTGTAGAAGCAGACGCCCATGACGCCGACGCGGCAGCTGTAGTCGGTTCCGCCCTGGACAACGCGCACGGGCACGCCGCCCAGCAGCATCGAGCCATCGTCGGCGTACACCAGCGGCGTGGCCGTGGCCTTGGTAAAGGCGCCGCTGAGCGTTTCCTGCTCGACGAAATTGACGTAGTAGCGCCTGGAAAAATCGACCGTGTCGGCTGACTTCAACGGCGCCGCCGCATAGCGCTTGCCGTAGATGGTGCCGAAGTAGCGCAGCGCCGATCCGGTGCGGTCGCCGTACTTCACGTCCGCCCTCGCAAAGCCGGTCTGGACCAGGAAGACCCTGTCTTCGGGCGTGAGGTCGGCGTCGAAGGCCATCAGCATGTACTGGCCCTCGAAGCTCTGGTTGCGCGCCACCTTCATCTCGCCGATCAGGGCGGGCGTGATCTTGGTGCGGCCTTCCCAGCGCAGCAGCGCCGCCACGGAAGGATCGCCGTCGAACACGTAGTGGTAGTTGTCGCCGGCAATGGCGAGCTTGCGGCCGTCCTTGGCCGCGACAAGGCTCAGTATCCGGTCCTTGCCGTGGACGGGCTCGCCTTCGGGTGTACTGGCGCAAGCCGACAGCATCAGGCCGAGGGTGGCGCAGGAAAGGGCGAGGAGGATGCGACGCGCAGTGGTCGACAACGAAAGAAATTGCACTTTTCGTCCGGGGTTCGAGTTCATCAAGCCCCGGACTCTAGCGCCATCCGCGTGCACGGCGCGTTCAGCGGTCCAGGTCCACGCCGTCGGCGGCCAGCTTCTTTTGCAGCGCCGGCACGTCCACGCTCGCAAAGGCCGTGCGGCCCAGCGATGCCGCCGCCGTGCCCGCGGCCTGCCCCATCACGAAGCAGCCACCGCTGGCGCGCGCGGCCGACTGGCCTTCGTGCGTCATCGAGGCGCAGCGCCCGGCCACCAGCAGGTTGTCCAGCGTGCGCGGCACCAGCATGCGCCAGGGCAAGTGGTTGTAGGCGTTGGCTTCGTCGCGCGGGAAGGCCCACTCGATACGGCCGTCGGCATGCATTTCCATCGGCCAGGCATTCAGGCCGATGTTGTCGTCGAACTTCGCCGACGAAAGGATGTCCTCGCGATCGAGCGCATACAGCCCTTCGATGCGCCGCGTCTCGCGGATGCCGACCTGCGGCGCGATCTCCACGATGGCCGACCCTGCGAAGCCCGGCACCTCGGCCTTCAGGAACTTGAAGTACTCGCTGATCTGCCTGCGGCCTTCGAGTTCGCCTTCGGTGAGTTCGCGCGCGTCCACGCCGTTCATCGCACGGCCCTGGGCGTTGCGGATCTGCGTGACGTTGGCGCGCCATTCGCGCGGGTCCTTGTTGGGCCGCAGGATCGCGCCTTCGCGCGGGAACTTGTAGACGCCCGGCTTCTGCTGCTCGGCGCGGGCCATGTAGTCGTTGATCGCCTTGAACTCGCCCACGGCTTCGAGCGCGGCCGGTGCATCGACCTGGCCGATGCGGAACATCGTGGTCGGGAACAGCCCGCTGCCGTGGCCGTCGCCCACTTCGAAGGGCACGCCCGCGAAGGCGGCCACGTCGGCGTCGCCGCTGGCATCGATGAAGGCGTTGGCGCGGATCGCCTGGCGGCCCGACTTGGTCTCGACCACCAGCGCCGCGATGCGGCTGCCGTCCCGGATCACCGCGGCCGCATACGCATGGAACAGCAGCTTCACGCCCGCCGCTTCAAGCAACTGGTCGGCCGCCAGCTTGTACGCCGAGGTGTCGTAAGAGCGCACGCAGATGCGCCCGCCCATGCCGTTCTGCGGCTGGTTCATGCCGTTGAGCCCGGCGATGCGGTCGATCAGGTCGTCGACCACGCCGTGCACCAATTGCGTCATCTCGCCCTTGCGTTTGCCGTACAGGCCCGCGAAGTTGGTGACGCCGCCGGCCGTGCCCATACCGCCGAGAAAGCCGTAGCGTTCCACCAGCAGCGTGTTGGCACCGTGGCGCGCTGCGCTCACTGCGGCAGCGATGCCGGCGGGGCCGCCGCCGACCACCACCACGTCGTATTCACCGAAGACCGGCAGTTCGCGTGCCGGTTCGTGCAAGGTCTGGGCTGTCATCACTGGAGCTTGATGCCGCGAGCCGAGATGATCTTGGTCATGATCGCCGCCTCTTCGTTCACGCGCGTGCGCATGCCGTCCGGCGAGGTGCCCACGGCCTGCCAGCCTTGCTCGAAGAGCTTGCGGCGCACGTCCGGGTCTTTCATGACGCCTTCGAGTGCGTGGCTGATGCGTGCCTGCGCGGTCTTCGACAGATTGGCCGGGCCGAGCAGCGCCACCCACACCTCGAGATTGAAGTCCTTCACGCCGGCGTCGGACAGCGGCGGAATCTCCGGCACCAGCGCGCTGCGGCCGCCCGTCAGGCCGATGGCCTTGAGCTTGCCGGCCCTGATCTGCGGCATGGCCACGCCCGGGGGAATCAGGCCCATCTGCACCTGGTCCCCCAGCATGGCGGTGATGACCTGCGGGTTGCCCTGGTAGGGCACGTGCTCGGGCTTGAAGCCGGGCACGCGGGTCTTGAGCAGTTCCATGCCCAGATGGCCGACCGAGCCGATGCCGACCGAGCCGTAGTTCCACTTGTCGCCGGCCTTGCGTCCCGCGTCGAAGAAAGCGGTGCCCGAGGGCAGATTGTTCTGTGCCACCAGCACCAGCGGCGCGGTCGCAATCAGCGACAGGTACGTGAAGTCCTTCACCGGGTCGTACGGCAGCTTGGCGTACAGCATCTTGGACGACGTGAGGTTGCCGTTGATGACGATGCCCAGCGTGTGGTCGTCGGTGGCCTTGGCCACCTGGTCGGCCGCGATGTTGCCGGAGGCGCCGGCCTTGTTGTCGACCACGATCGGCTGGCCGAGCGCCTTCGACAGCGGCTCGGCGATGGTGCGCGCCGCGATGTCGGGCGTGGAGCCACCCGGAAAGCCCACCAGCAGGCGGATCGGCTTGGTCGGCCAGGTGTTGTTGTCGGCGCTGGCGGTCAGCGGCAGCGCGGCGGCGGCCGCCAGACCGCAGGCAATCAGGAGGGCTCTCTTGGTGGCTTGCATGGAGAAAAGTGTGAAAAAGTTGTCAAAAACAAAGAAGGCCAGCTTAACTGTCGAGCGAGACACCGGGCAAGTCGCGCCCTTGTCAATCGAGGCTGATGTTGCCCCTGCGCACCAGCTCGCCGTACACCTTGGACTTGGCCTCGGCATTGCGACCGATTTCCTCGGGCGACCAGGCCAGCGGCTCGAAGGCGAAGGTGTCGAAGCGGGCACGGATCTCGGGATCGGCGATGACCTGGGCCACGTCGGCATTGATCTTCGCCTTGATGGCCGCCGGCACGCCCTTGGGCGCGAGCAGCGACACGAAGGAATTGACCTCCAGCGAGGCCGGGCCGCCGGCCTCGGCCATGGTCGGCACGTCGGGCATCTGCGCGATGCGCTTGGGCGCGGCAATGGCCAGGTAGCGCAGCTTGCCGGCCTTGTAGATGCCCTGGCTCGACGGGATGCTGGCAAAGCTCCACGGCACGTCGCCGGCGCCGACGTTGGAGAACAGTTGCGACACCTCGCGGTATGGCGCGTGCCGCATGCGGATGCCGGTCAGCGCTTCGAGCTGCTGCGCGCCCAGGTGGCCGGGGCTGCCGACGCCCCAGGAACCGTAGACGATGCCGTCCGGCTCGGCCTTGGCGGCGGCGATCAGGTCGCTCATGTTCTTCCACTTCGAGTCGGTGGCCACGGCCACGAAGAAGGGGGTGCGGAACAGCGAAGCCACCGGGTCGAAGTGCTGCAGCGTCACGAAGTTCTTCGACTTGTACAGGTGCGGCAGCGCGGCGATGTGCTCGCTGTCGAGCTGCAGCAGCGTGTAGCCATCGGGCGCGGCGCGGCGTGCCTGGTCGATGGCGATGAAGCCGCCGCCACCGGGCTTGTTGTCGATCAGCACGCGCTGGCCCCACAGGCGCGAGAGCTTGTCGGACACGAGGCGCAGCACCGCATCGGGCCCACTGCCGGCTGCAAAGGGCGTGACCAGCGTCACCGGCTTGTTCGGAAAGTCGCCGGCCTGCGCCAGCGCGCCCGTGGTGGCGCTCAGGGCAAGGATACCGGTGAGCAATGCGCGCGGAAATTTCATGGTTTTTGTCTCCTGGGCCTTTGGCCTCGAATAGTGATGATGAAGGGAACGGGGTTCAGCGCGGCGAAAGAGCCTCCGGCGCATCGTCCAGGCAGTGCTCGGGCCGCCAGGCATACAGCCACTCGACGGCATCGTAGAAACGCTCGGGCGTGCGCCCCACCCAGAGGCTGTTGCGCACCAGCCGTTCCACGCCGCTGGCGTGATAGATGCGGCCCATCTCGCGCACCGACAGCACCACGCGCGCCGTGCGGGCGACACGGGCAGCTTCGTAGAGTTTGAATGCGGCCGGCATGTCGAAATCACAGGCCTTCACGGCTTCGCCCAACGTCACCGCGTCTTCGAGCGCCATGCAGGCGCCCTGCGCAAGGTACTGCATCATGGGATGCGCCGCATCGCCCAGCAGCGTGGCCGAGCCCTCGCTCCAGCGCGCGACCGGGTCGCGGTCGGCGGTGCTCCAGCGGCGCCACGAAGTGGGCCGGTCGAGCAACTGGCGCGGGCGCGCATGCACGCCCTCGAAGTACGACAGCACTTCTTCCTTGCTGCCATCGGTCACGCCCCACTCTTCCGCGTCGCGGCTGTGGAAGGTGACGACCAGGTTGTATTGCTCGCCGTGGCGCAACGGGTAGTGCACCAGGTGGCAGTTGGGACCGGCCCAGACCACGGGCGCGTTCCAGCGCAGGTCGACCGGCATGTCGGCCGCTGGCACCACCGCGCGATAGACCACGTGGCCCGAGACGCGCGGCGCATCGCCGATGAGCTTGGCGCGCACCACCGACTTCACGCCGTCGCAGCCGACGATGGCATCGGCGGTGAAGCACCGGCCATCGCGCGTGACCGCCGTCACGCCGTGCGCGCCGATGTCGAGCGATTCCACCTGCGCCGAGGTGTGAAAGCGGATCAGCGGATGCTGCTTCACCGCCTCGTGGATCGCACCGTGCAGGTCGGCACGGTGGCTCACCGCATACGGATTTCCGAAGCGCGCGCGGAAGGCTTCGCCGACCGGCACCGAGGCCACTTCGCTGCAATCGACCGCGTCCATCATCACCAGCCGGTCGGTGAACACCGAGCCCTTGCGCACCGCCTCGCCGACGCCCAGCGCATCGAGCGCCGCGAAGGCATTGGGGCCGAGCTGCAGGCCGGCGCCAATCTCGCCGATGGCGGCGCTCTGCTCCAGCAGGTCGATGGCCACGCCCAGCCGGGCCAGTGCGAGCGCGGCGGCCATGCCGCCGATGCCGCCGCCGACGAGCAGCACGGTGGGGTTGACTCGGGTCGACGTCATCTTGAATTCCTTGCGTATCTCTGAGAGCGGGTCATTCGATGTCTAGGCGCGCACGGCATGGGCGGCCGGCGGCTGCGTCCTCGCCCGATGAACGCCCAGCATGGCCAGGGTCAGCCCCGCGACGATGGCCGGAATGCCGACCACCGCGAACAGGGACGGCAGCGTCAGGCCCATGGCCAGCATCGCGCCACCGCCCATCGACCCGACCACCGATCCGATGCGTCCGATTCCGTTGGCCCAGCTGACGCCGGTCGCACGGCAATCGGTGGGATAGAAGCCCGCCGACAGTGCGTTGGCGCCGACCTGGCCACCGGAGACGCAGAAGCCGGCCAGGAACACCACCGTTCCCACGAGCCACGGCGTTGCGGTGACGCTGCCGATGGCGGCAATGAAAAGCGCCGCGAGCCCATAGGCAGCGGCCAGCACGTAGTGCGGATTGGCCCGGTCCATCAGCCAACCCAGAACGATCGCGCCCAGGGTGCCGCCCACCTGGAACATCATGGTGATCAGCGCCGCGGTCTTGAGGCTGACGCCGGTGGTCTTGAGCAGCGTCGGCAACCAGCTCGACAGCAGATAGATGATCAGCATGCTCATGAAGAAGGCCAGCCACATCAGCAAGGTGCCCCGCAGCAGGTCGGGCCTGAAGAGATGCGACACCGGCGAGCCGGCCGGCGGCCGCGGCGGCGGCGGCGGCGGCGGCGGCAGCTTGTAGATGGCCCCTTGCAGGTCCGTGTGGGGCGAGATGCGCCGCAGCGTCCGCGTGACTTCGTCCAGGCGCTTGCCGGTGGTGACGAGATAACGAGCCGACTCGGGCAGCAGCACCCACAGCACCGGCAGCAACAACAGCGGCAGCACGCCACCCACGACGAGCACCGAATGCCAGCCGTAGGCTTCGACCAGGCCGGCGGACGCCAGGCCGCCCAGTGCCGAGCCGACGGTGAAGCCGCAGAACATCGTCATGACCAGCAGCGAGCGCCGTTTCTCGGGGCAGTATTCGGCGGTCAGCGTGATCGCATTGGGCATGGCGCCTCCAAGCCCCAGGCCGGTGAGAAAGCGCAGCACGATCAGCATGTCCAGCGATGTCGACCAGGCCGAGACCAGGCTCATGAGGCCGAAGAAGAAGACGCTGAGCAGCAGCACGGTCCTGCGGCCGAAGCGGTCGGCGAAGGGTCCGATGGTCAGCGCGCCCACCATGAGGCCGAACAGGCCGGCGCCGAAGACCGGTGCGAGCTGGGCCGGCGCGAGCTGCCATTGCGCCCGGATGGCCGGCGCAATGAAACCGATCGCGGCCGTGTCGAAGCCATCGATGGCCACGATCAAAAAGCACAGGACCACGATCATGATCTGGTAGGGCGATACCTTGCGCTGATCGATGAAGCTGGCGACGTCGATGGGTGGGGGGACGGCTGGCACGTGGATGTCTCCTTGTCGTTGTGTTCCCGGGCGGCTGGCGCTCCGGTGAGCGCCGTCGTGTCAGTCGATGCGAACGGTCAGCGAAGGCAGTCGCTCGATGCTCACCTTGATCGTCTGGCCCGCCTTCACTGCGCCCACGCCTTCGGGCGTGCCGGTGAAGATCAGGTCGCCGGGCTGCAGCGTGAAGAGCGTCGAGAGATTGGCGATCACTTCATTGACCGACCAGATCAGGTGCGCGATGTCGCTGCTCTGGCGCACCTGCCCGTCGACTTCGAGCGTGATGGCGCCGCCGTTGACCTCGCCCATGTCGGCCAGCGTGCGCAGCGGTGCGATGGGTGCCGAGAAGTCGAAGGCCTTGCCGATTTCCCACGGGCGGCCCTGCTCGCGCATCTTCATCTGCAGGTCGCGGCGCGTCATGTCCAGGCCCACGGCATAGCTGTGGATGTGGCTGGCGGCCTGCTCGACCGGGATGTCCTTGCCGCCCTTGCCGATGGCGACGACCAGCTCGGCTTCGTAGTGGTAGTTGCTCGTGAGCGGCGGGTACGGAATGGAACCGGTCTGGCCTTCGGCCACGGGCACCACCGATGCGTCGTCATTGGGCTTGCAGAAGAAGAAAGGCGGTTCGCGCTCGGGGTCGAACCCCATCTCGCGCGCATGCGCCGCGTAGTTGCGGCCGACGCAGTAGACGCGGCGCACGGGGAACAGCTTGTCGGAATCGACGATGGGCAGGCCGACGATGGAAGGGGGCGTGAAAACGAAGGACATGGGGGCTCCTGCCGCACACGGCGGCACACGGTCGAACAAATGAAAAGGAAAGAGATGCGCCTGTGTTCAGGCGTCTTCGAGAAAGGCTTCGCGCAGGATGCCCATGGCCTGCTGCACGGGGCGATCGGAGAAGCTGAAGAGCACCACATCTTCTGCTTCGGCCAGCAAACGCAGCGGCGCCCACGACGGCACGACGAAGGTGTCGCGCGGACCGAACTCGAAGCGCTGGCCCGCAATCTCTGCAGTGCCATGGCCTTCGACCACGCTGTACACGGCGCCATCGGTCGCGCGGTGCGTCTTGCCGGCGAAGCCCTTCGGCAGCAGTTGCAGATTGGTCGAGATGGTCGGCATCGGCGAGCCGCCCGTCAGCGGGTTGACGTAGCGCAGCTTGTGGCCGAGCCAGGCATCGGGTGCTTCCTGCTTCTGCAATTGGGCCAATGCTTCGCGGCTGCGCGCATAGGGGTAGTTGAAGATCGGCGAAGTGGCCGACACATGGTCGTGCCGCACCGGCACCATGTTGTGGCCGAAGCGCGCAAGGCTGTGGCCTTCGGGCCGCGACACGTGCTGCACCTTGGCGTCGTCGTTCTCGGCAAAGCCCGCGTCGAAGAAACGCAGCATCGGAATGTCGAGCCCGTCGAGCCAGACCACCGGCTCGGTCACACCGCCGATGCCTTCGTTGCCGTGGTCATGCCAGGCCCACGAGGGCGTGATGATGAAGTCGCCCGGGTACATGGTGGTGCGCTCGCCGCCCACCGTGGTGTAGGCGCCCTTGCCGTCGACGATGAAGCGCAGGGCCGACTGCACATGGCGGTGCGAAGGCGCGATCTCGCCCGGCATGATGAGCTGCAGGCCCGCGTAGATCGACTGCGTGATCGACGAGTTGCCGGGCAGCGCCGGGTTTTCGAGCACCAGCACGCGGCGCACGGCCTCCTCGGCGGTGATGAGGTCGGCCGATTCCATCAGCAGCGGGCGGATCTCGTCGTAGCGCCAGAGCGCCGGCACGCAGGGCGTCTGCGGTTCGCGCGGCACCAGTGCGTGCAGCGATTCCCACAGCGGCGTGAGGTTCAGCGGGCGGATGCGCGCGTAGTAGTCGCGGCGCTCTGCGGCGTTGGCCGGGGCGGACGCGGGGGCTTTTTTTTGCGGGGCGGGGTTCATGCGGGTTTGTCTCCGGGCGCTGGCGACGAACAACGCCAACGGCGGCATTGTTGATCCGCACCACTATTTCCTCAAGGCCGGTGGTCAATACCCGGAATTGCAAATTCGGATAATGGTGTCTTTCGCCTTCGGAAAAGCCCCCCATGTCCAAGCTCGATCTCGAATGGCTCGCCGTGTTCGACGAGGTCTACAAGACCGGCAATGTCTCGAAGGCGGCCGAGCGGCTGGGCATGGCACAGGCGGCGGCGAGCACCGCGCTCAACAAGCTGCGCGCGCATTTCGACGACCGGCTGTTCACGCGCACCGCGCAGGGCATGCAGCCCACGCCGCACGCCGAGCGCATCTATCCCAACCTGCGCGAGGCATTGGCGCAACTGGCGCAGGCCCAGGGCAATCGCAGCAGCTTCGATCCGGCGCAGGCGCAGCGGCGCTTTCGCATCTGCATGACCGACATCAGCGAGGTGGTGCTGTTGCCCGGGCTGCTTGACCATCTGCGGCATGTGGCGCCGGGCGTGCACATCGAGACCGAGATCATTTCCACGATCAGCGGTCGCCGGCTGCAGGACGGCGAGGTCGATCTGGCCGTGGGCTTCATGCCGCAACTGGACGCGGGCTTCTACCAGCAGACGCTGTTCATGCAGAACTTCGTCTGCCTGGCGGCGCAGAACCATCCGCGCATCGGCGCCCGGCTCACGCGCAAGCGCTTCGAGGCGGAGGCGCATGCGGTGGTGTCGACTTCAGGCACGGGCCACGCCATCGTCGACACGACCATCGCCCGGCTGGGGCTCAAGCGCGACGTGGTGGTGCGGCTGTCGAGCTTCTTGAGCGTGGCGCGCATCGTGGCGCACACCGAGCTGATCGTGGTGGTGCCGCGCATCCTGGGCAAGGTGCTGGCGACGCAGGAGCCGGTGAAGCTGTTGGAGCTGCCCTTCACGCTACCGGACTACGCGGTGAAGCAGCACTGGCACGAGCGCTTTCATGCGGACCCGGGGAATGCTTGGCTGCGGCGCACGTTGGCTCAGTTGTTCAACGGGTGAAGATTTTGTACGCTGCTGTTCAGGGCGTCGCTCACGCCGACACGGTGCTCTTTTTTCGCGAATGTCCCCCGCTTCGCTCCTCCTTTATTTCGCGAAAAAAGAGCACCGTATCGGCGTGAGCGTTGGACAGAGCGGTTGTTGATCGGCGATCACCAGCAGCGTGCCCAGTGCGAATGACGCCAGGTGCTCCCCGCAGCGAAATAAAGGAGGAGCGAAGCGGGGGACATTCGCGGAGGGGAGCTCCTGGCGTCATTCGCACCTACCCCGAACAGCAACGCCAAGAACGCTCACTGGCACAAGCCTTGCAGACAGACGAGCATTCACGGGAGACAGCCGGCGCGAGAGCAAACCACAGGCCGCTCGCATAATCGCGGCTCCCCACCCACAGCCCCCACAAAAAAGGCGCCCATGTCTTCCATCACCCTGCGCTTTCTCGCCGAGCCCAGCACCGTCAACTTCGGCGGTAAGGTCCACGGCGGCACGGTCATGAAATGGATCGACGAGGCCGGCTACGCCTGCGCGACCAGCTGGGCCAAGCGCTACTGCGTCACCGCCTTCATCGGCAGCATCCGCTTTCACCGGCCGATCATGATCGGCGACCTCGTCGAGGTCGAAGCCCGCCTGGCCTACACCGGCACCACCAGCATGAACATCTCGGTCGAGGTGCGCAGCGGCGACATGAAGGGCGGCGTGATGGAGAAAACCACCGAATGCCTGATCGTGTTCGTCTCGGTCGACTCGCATGGCCGCCCGCTGCCGGTGCAGAGCTTCGTGCCCGGCACGCCCGGCGAAATGGCCCTGGCCGAGCGTGCCAAGACGCACCTCGACGCCAGTCGCGCGGCCGGCGCCACACCCTGACCCTGCACAACTAGGCGGAAAGCTCTAACGGCAGAGGCCGTGGGCGGCTAGAGTCTTGCGATTCGACGCCCCCTTTCAAGGAACCTCCGCATGGCCACCGCCGACGACGACAGCAACAACAAAGCCTCCGACCGCATCAAGGATTCCGCCCAGCAGATCTGGCTGGCCGGCCTCGGCGCCTTCGCCAAGATGCAGCAGGAAGGCAGCAAGGCCTTCGAGGCGCTGGTCAAGGACGGCGCCGGCATGCAGAAGAAGACCCAGCAAGCCGCCGAAGAAACCCTGGCGCAAGCCCAGACCCGCATGGCCGGCTTTGCCAGCGAGTTCGGCACCAAGGCCGCCGGCCAGTGGGGCAAGCTGGAGAACATCTTCGAAGAACGCGTGGCCCGCGCGCTCGAAAAACTCGGCGTGCCCTCGGCCGCCGACATGGCCGCACTGCAGGCCCGCATCGACACCCTCGAAGCGCAACTGAAGCACCGCGCCGGCGCCAGCGAAACCGCCACGCCCGCCAAGACAGCGCGCGCCGCCCGCAAGACCGCGGCACGCAAGGCACCCACTGCTCCCGCGAAGAAAACCGTGCGCCGCCACAACAGCGGCAACGCCGGCTGACCCTGCCGGTATTGCGGCACTGCACAAAAAATCAGCGCCGCAAAACATGTCCCGCACCGTTCATGGTGCGGTGCACATACGCTAGAGTGTCCCCAAGAGACCACGAGACACACGGGGGCACCGACATGGCAAAGAAGGCGCCACGCCGCACAGCGCAACGCATCCTCGAAGCCGCATTGGACCTGTTCAACCGCTTCGGGGAACCGAACGTCTCCACCACATTGGTGGCGGGCGAACTCAACATCAGTCCGGGCAATCTCTACTACCACTACCCCGCCAAGGAAGAGCTGATCAACAAGCTCTACGAAGCCTACGAGGCCGAGCTCAACGAGCTGCTGCACGCCAGCGAAGGCGTGCACGACGTGGAGGACGCGTGGTTCTTCATGCACAGCCTGTTCGAGCTGATCTGGCGCTACCGCTTTCTGTACCGCGACCTCAACGACCTGCTGAGCAAGAACCGGCACATCGAGACCCAGTTCCAGCTGGTGCTGAAGAACAAGGCCCGCGCCATCCGCCAGCTGATTGCAGGCCTGAGCCGCGCCGGCCATCTGGAGATCGACGCGCACGAGGTCGACACGCTCGCGCAGAGCATGGTCGTGGTGCTGACCTACTGGCTCAGCTACGAGTACGTGCGCAACCCGCGCGAGGCGCTGGAGCCGGCACATGCGCAGGGCGCACTGCTGCGCGGCGGCCATCACACGCTGCACCTGCTGGCGCCCTACCTGGGCCGGGAACAGCGACGGCATCTGCTGACACTGAGCAATGCCTACAACGGGGAAGATGCCGCGAACGGCGGCAGCGCTGCGGCCCCCACAGTCGATATGGCGGTCTAGACCATGCCCCACCCAGACTTCAAACCGCTCTCGCTGATGTCCGCCAGTCCGGTTGCCGCCAACGCGGAACCCTGGACGCCCCTGCCCTACGCCGACGTGCCGCGCTTCGACGCGCGCAGCGTGCTGCCGCATTGGCAGCGCCTGCATGCCGGCCATGAACTGCCGCCGCCGGCCGAAGGCACGCCGCTCGCCGAAGGCTGGGCGCTGTACCACAGCGGCGAATTCGAACGCGCCGCCACCATCGGATTGCTGCACGGCGGCGACGGCCAGACGCTCGCCAACCAGGCGACCGCCATCTACGCCAACTACCTCGAACCGCGCGAAGCCGTGCGCCTGTCGATGTTCCGCCAGGTGATCGAACGCGCCGGCGCGCAAGCTGTCGCCGAGCCCGAGAACTGCCACGCCCTGTACTGGCAGGCCTATGCGCTGGGCCGCTACAGCCAGGGCATCAGCGTGGCGCGTGCACTGGCGCAGGGTTTGGGCAGCAAGCTCAAGGCCGCGCTGGAACGCGTGATCGCGCTGCAGCCCCGGCATGCCGACGCGCATGTCGCACTGGCCGCCTTCCATGCCGAGGTGATCGACAAGGTGGGCGCGCTGGTCGGCCGCATGACCTACGGCGTGCGTGCCGAAACATCGATCGAGCTGTTCGAGCGCGGCCTTGAGCTGCATCCCGATTCGGCCGCAGGAATGATGGAGTACGCCCGCGCGCTCGCGATGCTGCACGGCGAGTCGCGCATGGGCGAGGCCACGCAGCTCTTCGAGAAGGCCGCGGCGCTGAAGCCGGCGGATGCGCGGGAGCGGCTGGATGTGGAACTGGCGCGGGTGGGCTTGCGGGACTGAGCCTGGTACAGGCAGGTACCACGGCATTTAAGATGCGCGTTTTCTGCTTATCAATTTGACCGCCATGTCCGATCTCAACGCCCAGTTCGAAGCCGCCCAGGCCAACTCCAAGCTGCTCGCCGAGCGCCCCGACAACCCGACGCTGCTCAAGATCTACGGCCTGTTCAAGCAGGCCACCGAAGGCGACAACGCCGCCAAGAAGCCCAGCTTCAGCGACTTCGTGGCGCGTGCCAAGTGGGACGCATGGACGGCTCTGAAGGGCGCGAGCGCCGACGACGCCAAGCAGCAGTACATCGACCTGATCGAATCGCTGCGCGCCTGACAGCCCTCGCCCGTTAGCCGACGATCCCGCGCGCATGCAGCGCGGCGATCTGCTCGGCGCTCAACCCGATCTCCTTCAACACCGCATCGGTGTCGGCACCCAGCGCTGGCGCGTTGTGCCGGTGGCTGGCGGGCGTGAGCGACAGCTTGGGCACGAAGCCGGGCACCGCGAGCGCGCTGCCGTCGGGCATCAGCACCTGTTGCAGCATGCCGCGCGCGGCGTAGTGCGCATCGGCCGCGATGTCGGCGATGGTGTAGATGCGACCGCCCGGCACGTGCGCCGCATCGAGCGCCGCGAGCACGTCGTTCACCGTGCGCTGCGCGGCCCAGTCGCCGATGGCGGCATCGAGCATTTCGACTTGCGCCACCCGCCCGGCGTTGCCCGACAGCGCCGGATCGGCAGCGAGATCAGGCCGGCCGATGCATTCCATGAGCCTGCGAAAGATGCTGTCGCCATTGCCCGCGACGATGGCATAGCCGCCATCCGCGCAGCGGTACGCATTGGTCGGTGCGATGCCGGGCAATGCACTGCCGGCCGCCTCGCGCACCGCGCCGAATTCGCCGTACTCGGGCAGCAGGCTTTCCATGCAGTTGAAGACCGCTTCGTAGAGCGCCACGTCGATCACCTGCCCCACGCCCTTCGGATGCTCGGCGCTCACCGTCGCATGCCGGTGCTGCATCGCCATCAGCACGCCGATCACGCCGTGCAATGACGCCAGCGTGTCGCCGATCGACACACCCACGCGCACCGGCACGCGGCCCGGCTCGCCCGTGAGATGGCGCAGCCCGCCCATGGCCTCGGCTACCACGCCGAAGCCTGGGCGGTCACGGTACGGACCGGTCTGTCCGTAGCCGCTGATGCGCAGCATCACGAGCGCGGGGTTGGTGGCCAGCAGCGCATCGGGCCCCAGCCCCCAGCCTTCCATTGCACCGGGGCGGAAATTCTCGATCAGCACATCGGCCTCGGCCGCGAGCTGGCGCACGATGGCCTGCGCCTCGGGCTCGCGCAGGTCGAGCGCCAGCGAGCGCTTGTTGCGCGATTGCACCTGCCACCAGACCGACGTGCCGTCTTTCAGCAGCCGCCAGGTGCGCAGCGGGTCGCCCGCGCCGGGCGGCTCGATCTTGATGACCTCGGCGCCGAAGTCGGCCAGCGTGCGTGCGGCAAAGGGCCCGGCGATGAGTTGCCCGAGTTCGACGACCTTGAGGCCGGCCAACGGGCCCGTGGCCACAGGAGAAGAAGAGGTGTTCGTCATGGCGCCAGAGTGTGCCGTGCCGACGCCCGACGCTCTCGGGGCGGGAAAACACCTATGAATTTTTGACCCGGTGCTTTCAGCGACTTTTGCAGTGCAGCAATCGCACCGTGGCGCCCCACTCTCCCCGGAGGAGAAAGCACTTTGCTGCGATGCAATGCCCATGCTCAGCGGCTTGCTTCGATGTCAAAAAAGTATCAACCTGAGGCGCCATCTCTGGTTGTTGACGTCCTGGGCGATTCGTACAGTCCGCCCCACGCTGTCACACGTCGCCATTCACAACAAACACAGAGACAAGGAACAAGGAACGCCATGCAACCCGATCTGGAAATCGTCGAAGTCCGCGGTGACGAATCGTTCACCGCCTGGGCGCACGGCTATCCGTATCGCACGGTGCGCTGGCACTTCCACCCCGAATACGAAATCCAGTTGATCGTCGAAACACGCGGCGTCTACTTCGTGGGCGACCACGTCGGCCACTTCGAGCCCGGCAACCTCGTGCTGATGGGCCCCGACCTGCCGCACAACTGGATCAGCGACGTGCCCGCCGGCCAGAGCGTCGAGCGGCGCGGCATCGTGATCCAGTTCCCGGCCACACTGCCCGATCACATGGCCGCGGCCTTTCCCGAGTTCGAGCGCATCGTGCCGCTGCTGGCCGAGTCGGGCGCGGGCGTGCTCTTTTCCGCCGAGACCGCGATCGCCGCCAAACCGATCATGGAATCGCTGCTCGAAGCGCGCGGATTGCGCCGCGTGATCCTGCTGCTGTCTTTGCTCGAACTGCTGGTCGACAGCAGCGACCGCCAGCGGCTGGCCAGCCCCGCGTTCAAGCCCGACCCCAAGGCCTTCATGTCGCACGCGATCAACAACGTGCTGGCGCACATCGCGGCCAACCTGGGCGACGACCTGCGCGAGCCGATGCTGGCCGAGCTGGTGGGCCAAAGCCCGAGCGCTTTCTCGCGGTCGTTCCGCAAGCACACGGGCCAGTCTTTCGTGCGCTACGTGAACCGGCTGCGCATCAGCCGCGCCTGCGAGCTGCTGACCAACAGCGAGAAGCCGGTGCTCGACGTCTGCATGGACGTGGGCTTCAACAACGTGTCGAACTTCAACCGGCAGTTCTTGTTGCACAAGCGCATGCCGCCAACCAAGTTCCGCAATTTCCATCGCATGCAGGCTGCGGCCTCGCGTGCCGCCAACCCGCCGTAGCCAGGCGCTTTTCGTGTTCCCCGTGTCGTCACCGACGCGGCCCTTCGGGTGCCGCGTGGGGCGAGCCTTTGTCCGCGTTTTTTCGACAGTCGGTCCGTCAGTCACAAACCCAAGGAGACAGCCATCATGAAGAACATCCTCAAAGCCACCGCCCTCACCGCCGCGCTGGTCTGCGGTGCATCCGCCGCACAGGCGCAGACGCCGAAGCAGCCACTGCGCATCGGCATGACCTTCCAGGAACTGAACAACCCCTACTTCGTGACGATGAAGCAGGCGCTGGAAGAAGCCGCCGCCACCATCGGCGCGACCGTGGTCACCACCGACGCGCGGCACGACGTGGCCAAGCAGATCGGCGACGTGGAAGACATGATCCAGAAGAAGGTCGACATCCTGCTGCTGAACCCGACCGACTCCGCCGGTGTGCAGTCGGCGGTGCGTTCGGCCAAGAAGGCAGGACTGATCGTGGTGGCGGTGGATGCCAACGCACAAGGCCCGGTCGATTCGTTCGTGGGCTCCAAGAACACCGACGCGGGCCGCCTGGCCTGCGAGTACCTTGCGAAGAACATCGGCGAGAAGGGCGACGTGGCCATCCTCGACGGCATTCCGGTCGTGCCGATCCTGGAACGCGTGAAGGGCTGCCGCGAAGCACTCGCCAAGTACCCGGGCATCAAGGTGGTGAGCACGCAGAACGGCAAGCAGGAGCGCGCCACCGCGCTCACCGTCACTGAAAACATCCTGCAGGCCAACGGCAACCTGAAGGGCATCTTCAGCGTGAACGACGGTGGCTCGATGGGCGCGCTCGCCGCCATCGAAGCCAGCGGCAAGGACGTGAAGCTCACCAGCGTCGATGGTGCGCCCGAAGCCATCAAGGCGATGCAGAAGCCGGGCTCGAAGTTCATCGCGACCACCGCGCAGTACCCGCGCGACCAGATCCGCCTGGCCATCGGTATCGCGCTCGCCAAGAAGTGGGGGGCCAACGTGCCGGCTGCCGTGCCGGTCGATGTGAAGCTGATCGACGCTGAAGGCGCCAAGACCTTCAGCTGGTAAGCCGCGCAAACAAACAAGCAGGCGGACAAGCCCGTGACCACGAACGACAACGCCGAGATGCTGCGGCTCGAAGGCGTCTCGAAGAGCTTCCCCGGCGTGAAGGCGCTCGCGGGCATCGACCTCTCGATCCGCAAGGGCGAGGTGCATGCGCTGCTCGGCGAGAACGGCGCGGGCAAGTCGACGCTGATGAAGATCCTCGGCGGCATCTACCAGGCCGACGAGGGCCGCATCTTCATCGAAGGCAGCGAGCGCAAGTTCGCGGGCTACAACGACGCGATTGCGGCGGGCATCGGCATCATCTTCCAGGAGTTCAGCCTGGTGCCGTACCTGAACGCGGTGGAGAACATTTTTCTCGGCCGATATCTGAAGAACCGCTTCGGGCTGATGGACAAGGCGGCAATGAGGCGTTCGGCGCAGGCACTGTTCGATGAACTGGGTGT
Organism: Variovorax sp. PAMC26660; assembly: GCF_014302995.1. Lineage (NCBI taxonomy): Bacteria > Pseudomonadati > Pseudomonadota > Betaproteobacteria > Burkholderiales > Comamonadaceae > Variovorax > Variovorax sp. PAMC26660. The sequence continues at coordinate 2,883,772 of NZ_CP060295.1, read as the reverse complement.
GCAGATCGATCTGGGCGTGCCGATCTGCCGGCTCTCGGTGGCGCAGCAGCAGTTCGTCGAGATCGGCAAGGCGCTGTCGCTGAAGGCGCGGCTGCTGGTGCTCGACGAGCCGACCGCCACGCTCACGCCGAACGAGGCGGGGCATCTGTTCAGGATCATGCGCGAGCTGCGCGGCAGGGGCGTGGCGATGATCTTCATCTCGCACCACCTGGACGAAATTTTCGAGGTGTGCGACCGCATCAGCGTGCTGCGCGATGGGGCCAATGCGGGGCACGCAGACGTCGGCGCGACCGATGTGGATGCGCTGGTCGAGATGATGGTGGGCCGCCGGATCGAGCACAACTTTCCGCCGAAGCCGCAGCCTGCACCGCGCGAGCGCAAGGTGCTCGAAGTGACGGAGATCCAGCTCGCGAAAGGCGGTCCCGTCAACGCCTTCGATCTGTACGAAGGCGAGATCCTTGGCTTTGCGGGGCTGGTGGGTTCGGGCCGCACCGAACTTGCGTTGGGAATGATGGGTGCCGACCGCGTGCATCGCAAGACTGTTCTGCGCAACGGCAAGTCCGTGCGCTTGAACGACCCGACGCAGGCGCTGGAAAACGGCATCGGCCTGTTGCCGGAGAGTCGCAAGGTCGAGGGGCTGATCACCGACTTCACGATCCGCTTCAACATCTCGATGAACAACCTGGGCAAGCACCGCCATGCGGGGCTGGTGAGCCAGAAGTCGGAGAAGCAGTCGGCCAGCGAACTCTCGAAGCGTGTGGGCGTGAAGGCGCCCGACATCGAGACGCGGGTGGCGACGCTCTCGGGTGGCAACCAGCAGAAGGTGGTGATTGCGCGCTGGCTCGGTCACGACTGCGAGGTGCTGATCTTCGACGAGCCGACGCGCGGCATCGACGTGGGCGCCAAGGCGGAGATCTACAGCCTGATGCGCGAACTCACGCGGCAGGGCAAATCGATCGTGATGATTTCGAGCGAGCTGCCCGAGATCGTCGGCATGTGCGATCGCGTCGCTGTGTTCTCTGGCGGGGCCATCGTGGCGACGCTCGAAGGCGATGCCATCAACTCGGGCGACATCATGCGTTGCGCCACTTCATCGGGGAGCCTTCAATGACTGCCACTGCGGGTCTTTTGATTCGATGCGCTGCGTTTGGCGTTCGTTGTTCTGGGCGCTGCTGTTCAGGGCGTCGCTCACGCCGACACGGTGCTCTTTTTCGCGAATGTCCCCCGCTTCGCTCCTCCTTTATTTCGCGAAAAAGAGCACCGTATCGGCGTGAGCGTTGGACAGAGCGGTTGTTGATCGCCGATCACCAGCAGCCCGCCCATGTGCGAATGACACCGGGTGCTCCCCGCAGCGAAATAAAGGAGGAGCGAAGCGGGGGACATTCGCACAGGGGAGCTCCCGGTGTCATTCGCACGCACCCCGAACAAAAGCCCTCGTCTTCACAAACCAGCAATGCCCAGTGGAGCACCTGAAATGAACGCCACCACCACCCACCCCACACCGCCGGCGCCTGCAGGCAGCTTCTTCACCCAGTTGCGCCGCTCCACAGCATTCCTCCCACTGGTAGGACTCATCGCCATCTCGATCTTCATGATCGTCGCGACCGACAACTTCCTCTCATGGGGCAATCTGCAGAACATCGCGCTGCAGTCGTCCATCAACGCGATCATCGCGGTAGGCATGACGGCCGCGATCCTTACCGGCGGCATCGATCTTTCGGTGGGTGCGGTGGTCGCGCTGTCGGGCACGCTGGCCTCGGGGATGATGGTGCAGTTCGGACTTCCTCCGATGCTTGCCGTGCCGCTGGGGCTGGCCGTCGGCGTGGTGATCGGCCTCTTCAACGGCTACTGCGTGGCCTATCTGCGCATGCCGCCGATCATCGTGACGCTGGCCACCATGGGCATCGCACGCGGCGTTGCATTGATCTACACGGGCGGCTATCCGATCGATGGCTTGCCGGACTCGTTCGCCTTCCTTGGCGGCGGTGTGCTGGCGGGCATCAAGGTGCCGATCCTCATCATGCTGGCGACTTACCTCGTGGCCTACGTGCTGCTGAACATGGCACCGTTCGGCCGCTATGTGTATGCCATCGGAGGCAATGAGGAAGCCACGCGGCTGTCTGGCGTGCGTGTATCGCGCTACAAGCTGCTTGTGTATGGGCTGAGCGGATTCACCGCAGCGATTGCCGGCATCGTGCAAGCCGCACGCGTGACCAGTGGACAGCCCGGCGTGGGCGTGGGCTTCGAACTGGACGCCATCGCGGCGGTGGTGATGGGCGGTACGTCCATTGCCGGTGGACGCGGTGCCATCGTGGGCACGCTGGTCGGCGCGCTGTTGCTCGGCGTGCTGAACAACGGTCTCAACATGATCGGCGTGTCGCCGTACCTGCAATTGATCATCAAGGGCGGGATCGTTCTGCTCGCCATCTTCATCAGCCGCGAGGCGAAACGCTGACCCTCTTTCCTGTCTTGCTCCTTCCCCCTCTGGGGGAAGGCTGGGATGGGGGGCAGGCGGCGCTGGATCAGCCACAGCGCCTTATCGACCGCCGCTTGCCCCCACCCCTGCCCTCCCCCGGAAGGGGAGGGAGAAAGACCCGAACACAACACACCCTCTGACCACAAGGACCCCATGTCGTATCAAAAACTCCAGCCCAACGCATCGGGCGCCATCGGTGAACTCGCCGCCATGCAGGCCGTCGTGTGCCACGGCCCCAAGGACTACCGCCTCGAAACCGTCGCGATGCCCACCATCGGCCGCAACGAACTGCTGATCTCCATCGCCGCCTGCGGCATCTGCGCCTCCGACTGCAAGTGCCACTCGGGCGCGAAGATGTTCTGGGGCGGCGACGGCCAGCCTTCGTGGGTCAAGGCGCCGGTCATTCCTGGCCACGAGTTCTTCGGCTACGTCGAAGCACTCGGCGAAGGCGCGGCCGAACACTTCGGCGTGGAGAAAGGCGACCGCGTGATCGCCGAGCAGATCGTGCCCTGCGGCAAGTGCCGCTTCTGTACTTCGGGCAAGTACTGGATGTGCGAGGTGCACAACATCTTCGGCTTCCAGCGCATCGTGGCCGATGGCGGCATGGCCGACTACATGCGGCTGCCGCCGACCTCGCGCGTGCACAAGATCCCCGATGACATCTCGCTGGAAGACGCTGCCATCATCGAGCCGCTGTCGTGCGCGATCCATACGGTGAACCGTGGCGACATCCAGCTCGACGACGTGGTGGTGATCGCTGGCGCCGGCCCCCTCGGCCTGATGATGGTGCAGGCCGCGCGCCTGAAGACGCCGAAAAAGCTGATCGTGATCGACCTCGTGCCCGAGCGCCTGGCACTCGCAAGGCAGTTCGGCGCCGACGTGACGATCAACCCGAAGACCGAGAACGCCGATGCCATCGTCAAGGGCCTGACCGAAGGCTACGGTTGCGACGTGTACATCGAGACCACCGGCGCACCCATCGGCGTGACGCAGGGGCTGGAGATGATCCGCAAGCTCGGTCGCTTCGTCGAGTTCAGCGTGTTCGGCTCGGAGACCAGCGCCGACTGGTCGATCATCGGCGACCGCAAGGAACTGGACGTGCGTGGCGCGCACCTGGGGCCCTACTGCTACCCGATTGCCATCGACCTGTTGGCGCGCGGCCTCGTCACCTCGAAGGGCATCGTGACGCACGACTTTCCGTTGACCGAATGGGAGCGCGCCTTCGCGCTGGCAAACTCGCTGGATTCCATCAAGGTGCTGCTCAAGCCGCAGCCCAGACCCTGAGACCACACACCATGAAATACGTGATCGGCGTCGACATCGGCACGCAGAGCACCAAGTGCCTGCTGGTCGGCATCGACGGCAAGGTGCATTCGCAACACAGCGTGGCCTACCAGCCCGAAACGCCGCAGCCGCTGTGGGCGCAACAGGACTGCACGGTGTGGTTCGACGCGGTGTGCGAGAGCGTCCGCACCTGCGTCGCGCAGAGCGGCATCGCGCCCACGGACATCGCCGCGATGTGCGTGAGCAGCCTCTACGGCGGCGCGGGCATCCCGGTCGATGACGCCATGCAACCGCTGCACCCCTGCCTGATCTGGATGGACCGGCGTGCCACCGCCGAAGTCGCGTGGGTGAACACGAATGTCGATGTGCCGCGTCTCGAAGCCATCACCGGCAACGGCGTCGACAGTTATTACGGCTTCACGAAGATCCTGTGGGTTCGCGAGCAGTTGCCCGAGGTGTGGGCAAAGACCGCGTACTTCCTGCCGCCCAACAGTTACATCAACTGGCGGCTGACGGGCGAGCTTGCGGTCGATCACAGTTCGGCCGGCAACATCGGCGGCGTGTACGACGCGGCGCGGCGCCGCTGGTCGAGCGAAGCACTCGACATGCTCGGCATTCCGGCGCGCATGATGCCGCCGCGCCTTGTCGAGTCGAGCGATGTGGTGGGTGGCCTGAGCGCGGAATGGGCTGCGAAGCTGGGCCTTGCCGAAGGCATGCCGCTGATGGCGGGTGGCGTCGATGCGGCCGTGGCGACTTTCTGCGCGGGCGTCACCGGCAGCGGCGACCATGTGGCGATGATCGGCACCAGCATGTGCTGGGGCTTCGTGAGCCCGACGGTCGATGCGCGGCACAAGCTCATCACCATGCCGCACGTGTACCGGGGCGCGGACCGCAGCTATGTGTTCGGCGGCGCGATCACGGCGGGGGCGGCCATCACATGGTTCAAGGACACCTTCTGCCAGGCCGAAATTGCCGAGGCCGCGCGCACCGGCGAGGACGCGCACGCGCTGATCGAGCGCAAGGCTGTCGACGTTCCGCCCGGTGCGCAGGGGCTGGTCTTCCTGCCCTACCTGATGGGCGAGCGCAGCCCGATCTGGGACGCACAGGCCAAGGGCGCATTCATCGGCCTTTCGCTCGCCCACAGCCGCGCGCATCTGTACCGCGCAGTGCTCGAAGGCGTGAGCTTTGCGCTGCAACACAACATCGAGGCCGGCCGGCAGAGCGGGCAGCCGCTGGACGACCGGCTCATCGTGGTCGGCGGCGCAGCGCATTCAGACCTGTGGATGCAGATCGTGGCGGACATCACGGGCTACCGGGTGTTCACCATCGAGGAAGAGGTCGAGGCGGCGCTTGGTGCGGCGATGCTTGCTGCGCTCGGTGCTGGGCTGGTCGACGCAACTGTCGCAGAGAGCGGCTGGGTCACGCTGGTTGAACGGGCGCGGCCGGAGCCTGCGGCGCAAGCGGTGTATCGCGAGCGCTTCGAGATCTACAAATCGCTTTACCCGGCGTTGCGGGATGCGATGCATCGGCTGGGGTGAACTCTTTTCTTTCGATTTGAGGCGCCGCTGTTCGGGGCGGCACTCACGCCGACACGGTGCTCTTTTTCGCGAATGTCCCCCGCTTCGCTCCTCCTTTATTTCGCGAAAAAGAGCCCCGTATCGGCGTGAGCGGTCAGAGCGGTCGTTGATCGGCTGCACACCAGCAGCGTGCCTAGGTGCGAATGACACCGGGTGCTCCCCGCAGCGAAATAAAGGAGGAGCGAAGCGGGGGACATTCGCGGAGGGGAGCTCCTGGTGTCATTCGCACCCGCCCTGAACACAACATCAAATAGACCCACTGACATGACCACCTCCTTCGACTTCTCAGGCAAGCGCGCACTCGTGACCGGTGCGAGCAGCGGCATCGGCCGCGCAGTGGCGGTACGGCTCGCGCAGTCAGGCGCGCAGGTCACCGCCATAGGACGCAACGCGGCCGCGTTGGAAGCACTGCACACTGAAGCCAATTGCACGCCGCTGGCACTCGACGTGGCCGACGCCCCCGCGCTGGAAAGCGCACTCGCGACATTGCCAGCCTTCGACCTCGTGGTGAACTGCGCCGGCATAGCCCTGCTCGAATCGGCACTCGACCTGCAGGCCGAGAACTTCGATGCCGTGATGGCCGTCAATGCACGCGCGGCGGCATTGGTGGCCTCGCGCTGCGGCAAGGCCATGATCGCGGCCGGCGTGCGCGGCAGCATCGTCAATGTGTCGAGCCAGGCCGCACTGGTGGCGCTCGACGCGCATCTTTGCTACTGCGCCTCGAAGGCCGCGATGGATGCGATCACGCGCTCGTTGTGCCTCGAATTCGGACCGCACGGCATTCGCGTGAACAGCGTGAACCCCACCGTCACGCTCACGCCGATGGCCGAACAGGCCTGGGCCGATCCGGTCAAGAGCGCAGCGGCGATCCGGGGCATTCCGCTGGGTCGCTTCGCGCAGGTGGAAGAAGTGGTCGCGCCGATCCTGTTCCTGCTGAGCGACGGCGCGTCGATGGTGAGCGGTGTCGCGCTGCCGGTGGACGGCGGCTACACCATCGTCTGAAAGAAAGAAGGAAGCCGCTCAGGCGAAGCGGCTGCCGCCCTGAGGAGCGTCGAGCAGCGCATCGAGGTTGCGCGTGATCTTCTGCTCGATCTGATCGCTGAAGCTGCTGAACAGAAAGCCCAGCGTGGCATCGAGCGTGAAGGTGCTGGCCGTGACCTCGACAGTGCCGTCGATGCCGGCGCGGGTGAACTGCGCGGTGTCTCGGTCTTTGCCTTCGGTGTAAGCGCATTCGAGGCCGAACTCCTGCTCGGCCTGTTGCACCCATTGGCGCGCGACTTCGCGTGCGCCGGCAATGCCCAGCGTGTGGTTGCGTTCGATATGGATGTCAGGCACCGTGATCTCCGTTTTTGTCGTTGTGGTCGCTGTGGGTTTGCAGGATACCGGTGGCCGCCTGCAGCGCGCTGCGGCGTTCTTCCTCGGTCGGCAGCCGGGAAATGCGCCGGACCTCAGTGTAGAAGCGCGGCCAGTCGTGGCCCTCGCGCTCGAAAAGTTTCTCGAAGCTAGGCACCAGGTCGTCGTAGGCGCCCTGTGCACCGAAGGCCGCGTTGTTGGCGCGCGCCACCCAGCCGTCATAAGCGCCCTGGCGCGGCCCGGTCCAGCCCTCGCGCAGCTTGGCATAGCGCGCGCGGAAGTCGGCCATGGCAGCCTGCTTCATGACTTCCACGGCGGCCCAGTCCTTGGCCTTGGCTTGCGGCGATTCGTAGACCTGCGTCAGCGCGCGACGGGTGTTCAGTGCCAGCGCCCTGAAGTCCTGGCGTTGCGAATCGAACTGCGTGTATTCGCGGCGGGCTGCATCGCCGGCTTCGCGCTGCAGCCACATCGCGCCGCCGATGCGTTCGACCGCTGTGGCGTAGGACTCGTTGAACACCGTGTCGCCCGCCACGTAAAGCACCTGGTGCGCCAGCTCGTGGAACACGATGCGCGCGAGTTCGCCCTCGGGGTAGCCGATGAAGGTGGACAACAACGGATCGCCGCCGGCCCAGTTCATCCAGCCCAGCGTGGAATACGCGGGCACGGGGTACACGGCCACTTCCATGTCGAGCTTCTTCTGCGCCTCGGCTTCGGTCTTGGCCGCAGCTTCGTCGTAGTAACCGCGATAGCCCACGCAGCCCGCGACCGGGAAGCACCAGCTCTTGAGCGTGAGCGAATACGGCGGCGCGGCCACCACGTTCCACACGGCGGCGGCGCGGTGCAGGTCGGCGTACGACTTGTAGCTCGGGTTGTCGGGCAGGCCCAGCTCGGTCACGGCGAAACTGCGGATGCGTTGCGTGAGTTCGAGCTTGGCCTTGAGCGGCGCCGAAACAGCCGGGTCGGCCAGCCATTCGGGCACGGGCTTGGCGGCCCGCATGATGCCGATGTGGCCACTGGCGGATTGCCAGTAATAGCCGAGGTCGGCGCAGCCGGAGAGCGACAACAGCGCCGCACCGGCCAGCGTCAAGGCAAACAGCGGCCTCATGCTTTTTCGACTTGCACCAGACAGTCGTAGAAAGTGGGTCCGCGGCCGATGTCGGTCAGGCGCTGGCTGGTGAGTTCGTTGACGTTGGTGCCGTCCATGCCGAGCTTGCGCCACCAGATGCCCATGCCGTGCACCACGCCCTGGCGCGCACGGCGCGAGACCTCGGCGCGGCAGCGGTGCTCGCCGCGCTTGTTGAACACGCGCACGGTGGCGCCGTCCTCGATGCCGCGCGCGGCGGCATCGGCCTCGTGGATTTCGAGCAGCGGCTCGACTTCGATGGCGCGCAAGCTCGTCACATTGACGAAGGTCGAGTTGAGAAAGTTGCGCGCGGGCGGCGAGATCATCGCGAGCGGGAACTCGGTCGAGCTGCCGGCGGGCTCCCAGTTGGGCACGTGGTCGGGCAGGCCGTCCATGCCCATGGCCTGCAGGCGCCCACTGAAGAATTCGCAGCGGCCCGAGGGCGTTGGGAACTTGCCTTCGGCAAAGGGCGCATCGGGCAGCTTCACCGTGGTGAAGCCCTGCGCAAGCAACTGCGCGAAGTCAATGGTGTCTTCGGCAAAGGCGGTGCGGCACAGCGATTCGTCGCTCTCCGAGAAGCAGGGCTCGTCGAAGCCCATGCGGCGCGCGAGTTCGCGAAACACCCAGGCGTTGCTGCGGGCCTCACCGCGCGGCGCCACGGCCGGGCGGTTGAGCAGCACGTCGGTGTGGCCGTAGCTGCAGTGGATGTCCCAGTGCTCCAGTTGCGTGGTGGCGGGCAGCAGGTAGTCGGCGTAATCGGCGGTGTCGGTGCGGAACTGCTCCAGCACCACGGTGAACAGGTCTTCGCGCGCGAAGCCCGCCACCACCTTGGCCGACTCGGGCGCCACGGCAACGGGGTTGCTGTTGTAGACCACGATGGCCTTTACCGGCTTGGCGGTGTCGAGCAGCGCGTCGCCAATGGTGCTCATGTTGACGGTGCGCGGCCGGCGGCCGGCCAGCAGGTCGGGCCGCTGCAACGCGGCGCGGTCGACCGGGTAGTGGCCCGAGCTGCTCAGCAGCAGGCCACCCGCGCGGTCGCGCCACGCACCCACCAGCGCGGGCAGGCAGGCGATGGCGCGGGCCGCGTTGCCGCCGCCGCGCACGCGCTGCATGCCGTAGTTCAAGCGGATCGCGGCTGGCTTGGTGGTGCCGTAGGCCTGGGCCAGCGCCACGATCTGTTCTTCGGGCACGCCGCAGACTTGCGCCGCACGCGAAGGCGGCCACTGCAGCGCACGCTCGCGCAACTGTTCCCAGCCCAGCGTGTGTTGAGCGATGTAGTCGTGGTCGAGCCAGTCATGCACGATCAGCTCGTGCATCAGTGCCAGCGCCAGCGCGGCGTCGGTGCCGGGCAGCAGCGCGATGTGTTCGTCGCACTTGTCGGCGGTTTCGGTCTTGCGCGGGTCGATGCACACCAGCCGTGCACCGGCGCGCTTGGCGGCCTGCGCATGGCGCCAGAAATGCAGGTTGCTGGCGATGGAGTTGCTGCCCCAGATGAGGATCAGCTTGGCTTCGGCGAAGAACTCGATCCGCATGCCGACCTTGGCGCCCAGCGTGTAGACCATGGCCTCGCCGCCAGCCATCGAGCAGATCGTACGGTCCAGCAGCGTGGCGCCCAGCTTGTGGAAGAAGCGCCGGTCCATCGATTCGCCTTGCACCAGCCCCATGGTGCCCGCGTAGCTGTAGGGAAGAATTTCTTCAGAATTGCCCTGCAATGACCGAAGTTGCGCGGCGATGTCGTCCAGCGCGGCATCCCACGACACCGGCTCGAACTGGCCGCTGCCCTTGGGGCCGACGCGTTTGAGGGGCTGCACCAGCCGTTCGGCATGGTCGTTGCGCTCGATGTAGCGCGACACCTTGGTGCACAGCACGCCACCGGTGTGCGAGTGGGCGGCATTGCCCTGCAACTTCACGGCGACACCGTCCTTGACGGTGGTGACGAGCGCGCAGGTGTCCGGGCAGTCGTGGGGGCAGGCCCCCAGCACGGTGGACGTTGCGGTCTGGGGTGCTTCTTCGAGCAAGGTATCCGGTGCGTGGGCCATCGGGCGAGTCTAATTTGTGCGCAAACCAAAGCACAGAGGGAGGTTTTCACGATGACGGCCGTTGGGGCATTCGTGGCGCCGCTTGTTCAGGGCGGGTGCGAATGACACCGGGTGCTCCCCTCCGCGAATGTCCCCCGCTTCGCTCCTCCTTTATTTCGCTGCGGGGAGCACCCGGTGTCATTCGCACAGAGGCACGCTGCTATTGATCCTGCGATCAACGACCGCTCTGAGCGCTCACGTCGATACGGGGCTCTTTTTCGCGAAATAAAGGAGGAGCGAAGCGGGGGACATTCGCGAAAAAGAGCACCGTGTCGGCGGGAGCGACGCCCTGAACGGCAGCACCCCAATTCAACGCATCAAATCAAAAAGGCTCAGCCAGCAAGCCCATCCACAGCCTGAAACATCGCCTGCCGAGCCTGGCTGACGATCTGCCCACGCCACGCATCGGTGTCCGTATAAAAGGCCTCGACCATCCGCGCGCGAATGCCATCGGCCAGATCGGACGGTGCTTCCGGGTGCTTGTGCAGCCAGTGGTCGGCACGCAGCGCACCGGTCACTTCGATCATCGGCAACGTGCCGTATTCGAGCGCGATGCCGGTGTACTCGGCCTGCGGGCACTCCTCATACATGGCGTCCCACATCAACCCACGCAACAGCGCCGAGGTCGACGAGCCATCGTAGATCGACGTGACCGGCTCCGCAGGCGTGCCCCACCAGGCATTGGCGCGCGCATAGGCGACCTTGTCGTCCTTGCAGGCAAAGATGCGCTCGCCCAGACCGTTCGGCCCGAGCCCCGTGTGCAGGTCGATCCAGGCCACGCGGCGCGCGCGGCCCGCATGGCGGCGCAGCACTTCGCGAATGGTCTTGTTGCTCCAGGTCGGCGCCTTGCCGCCGAAGAACAGGCCGTCGTCGAACTGGTACTGGCCGCTGGTGACGGCCGCCTGGTAGGCGGTGGCGCCGTGCTTGTCGATCCACTTCGCAATCGCGGCCTGGTTGTCTGGCGTGGGCGGCCAGGTGTCGGGCAACAACAGCGCATGCAGCTTGGCGTAGGGCTCGTTCACCGGCACCGGCTTGGAGAAGTCGATGAAGTTGCGGTTCAAGTCGACGTTCTCTTGCGTGACACGTCGGCCATAAGAAAAACCGTGCGGGTTCAGCGCGTGCACATACAGCACCGCCACACCCTGCGCCCTGGCCTTCTCTCGCCATTCGGCGTCGTGCAGCGCGAACACCTGCACGCCGCTGCCGCAATGGCCTTCGACGCCGTGGCAGGCGCTGGTGACGATCAGCAGATGCTCGGCATTGGCATCGCCGTCGAGCGCCACGTCCATCGACAGGTCTTCACCGTCGCGGCCCTTGAGCGGGTGCGCATGCGGCTCGACCGTGAGGCCGGCACTCACGCAGCCTTGAAGGAATTTCTGGCGCGCCTGCGCGTAGCGCGGCGAGAAGGCTTCGGCGATGCCGATCATGGGGCGCCCCCGCCGGGCTTGAGGAACTGCTCGGCGATCTGCACCCAGCAGGTGGCGCCCAATGGAATGAGGTCGTCGTTGAAGTCGTAACTCGCGTTGTGCAGCGTGCACGGGCCTTCGCCGTGGTGCACGTCGCGGTGCGCGCCGTCGCCGTTGCCGATGAAGGCATAGGCACCGGGCTTGGCCTGCAGCATGAAGGCGAAGTCTTCCGAGGTCATGGCGGCTTCCTGCTTGAGCACGTTCTCGGCACCGACGATGTCGCCCATCACGCGGCGCGCGAAGTTGGCCTCGGCCTCGGTGTTGATGGTCGGCGGGTAGTAGCGCTCGAAGCGGAAGTCGCAGGTGGCGTCATGCGCCGCGCAGATGTGCTCCGAGACCTGCTTCATCTTCGCCTCGATCATGTCCAGCACGTCGAGCGAGAAGGTGCGCACGGTGCCCGACAGCTCGCAGTTGTCGGGAATCACGTTGTTGGTTTCGCCCGCGTGGATGGTGGTGACCGAGATCACGGCCGAATCGGTCGGCTTCATCTTGCGCGTCAGGATGGTCTGGAAGGCCTGCACGATCTCGCAGGCGATCGGCACCGGGTCGATGCCGGTCTGCGGCAGCGCGGCGTGGCCGCCCTTGCCGATCACGTTGAGGTAGAACTTGTTGCCCGACGCCATCACCGGGCCGGGGCTCACGGCGAACTGGCCGGCGGCCATGCCGGGCCAGTTGTGCATGCCGAACACGGCGTCCATGGGGAACTGCTCGAACAGCCCTTCCTTGATCATTTCGCGGGCACCGCCGCCGCCCTCTTCGGCCGGCTGGAAGATCAGGTAGACGGTGCCGTCGAAGTTGCGGTTCTTGGCCAGGTGCTGCGCGGCTGCGAGCAGCATGGCCGTGTGGCCGTCGTGGCCGCAGGCGTGCATCTTGCCGTGGTGCTGGCTGGCGTGGGCGAAGGTGTTGAGTTCGGTGACGGGCAGCGCGTCCATGTCGGCGCGCAGGCCGACGGCGCGGTGGCTGGTGCCGTTCTTGATGATGCCGACCACGCCGGTGGTGCCGAGCCCCCGGTGGATGGGAATGCCCCATTCGGTGAGCTTGCCTGCCACCACATCAGCGGTGCGGACTTCTTCGAAGCAGAGTTCGGGGTGGGCGTGGAGGTCACGTCGGACGGCGGCAATGCCGGCCGCCTGCGTGACGAGGGAATCAATGAGTTTCATGGCGTGGTCTCAAAACGCCAGTCTATCCACTCTGGCATTTCGAGGCACGGCGGAAAACACGCAGCCGGTGCGTCAATGGCCTGCGGTCCAGAAGCCGCGATGCGGCGCCGCGGCTTCGTCTTCGAGCAGCGGCCCCACCACTTCGACGCGCCGCTGACCACGCACGAAGACCTCGCGGCAAGGCAGCGAGAAGGTCGGGTTTTCCGGATGGTCGCCGGTCAGGCCGAGCAGCGCATGTTCGGAAAGCGCATAGACCACGCGGCCGATGTTCGTCCAGTAGATGGCGCCGGCGCACATGCAGCAGGGCTCGGCGCTGGTGAACAGCGTGCAGCGGGCCAGTTGCTCCGGCGTGCGCAGGCGCGCCGCCTGCGCGGCCGCGACCAGCTCGGCGTGCTGCGTGGGGTCGCCCTCGGGGGGCATCGAGTTGTTGCCGGCCGTCACGACGACTTCGCCGTGCTCGTCGGCCACCAGCGCGGCAAAGGGATGGCGGCCACGGGCCTTCGATTCTTCCGACAGCGCGATCGTCATGCGCAGCAGTTCGAGGTCGCGCGTGGACAGGTTGGCGGGCGTGGCGTTGGGTGGGCTGTGGTTCATGTCAGTAGAGCTTCGTCAAGAGAAAAAAGATTTGTCTGGATCAGTGCACCACGGCAACGGGTGCTTCTTCGGTCACCGTCGCCGCCCCCCGGTTCAGCAGCAGATTGAGCAGCACCGCCGTGATCGCACCCAGGAAGATGCCGCTTTCGAGCACCAGCTTGAGCGGGCCGCTGGCATGCGCGAACAGCGCGGGGAACGACATCGGCAGCACGCCCACGCTCACCGACACGGCCACGATGATCGCGTTGCGCGTGCCTTCGAACTTGACGCGCGAGAGTTCCTGGATGCCCGCCACCGTCGTCATGCCGAACATCACGATCGCGCAGCCGCCGAGCACCGGCCGCGGCACCGAGGCGATCAATGCACCGAGCTTGGGAAACAACCCCATCAGCACCATGATGGCGCCCGCCGAGGCCACCACGTAGCGGCTCTTGATGCCCGACAGCGCGATGAGTCCGGTGTTCTGCGTGAAGGCGTTGTAGGGAAAGCTGTTGAAGACGCCGCCGATCATGGTCGACAACCCATCGGCACGAAAGGCGTTGCCCAGCGTCGCCTGGGTCGACGGACGACCGACGATCTGCCCGATGGCCAGGCAGTTGCCAGTGGTCTCGGCCATGATGACCAGCATCGCGAGCGTCATGATCAGGATGGGAGCCAGCCCGAACGCGGGCAGGCCGAATGCGAAAGGCGCGCTCACCTCGAACCACGCCGCATGGCCCACCTGCACGAAATCGGTGAGCCCGAAGGCCGCTGCAATCGCCGTGCCCGCAATCAGCCCCAGCAGCACCGCGAGGTTGCCGACGAAGCCGCTGAACCGCGCATAGACGAACAGCGTGATGGCAATGGTCGCAAGGCCCAGCAGCAGGTTCTGCACGCTGCCGAAGTCGGCCGCATCCGGGTTGCCGCCGCCCAGCCAGATCGCGGCAGCCGGCATCAGCGAAATGCCGATCACGGTGATGAGGCTGCCGATGACCACTGGCGGAAAAAAGCGCAGCAGCCGGCTGATCACCGGCGCCAGCAGCACCGTGATGGCGCCGCCGGCGATGACGGCGCCGAACACATAAGGCAGGCCGTATTCCTTGCCGATCATGATCATCGGCGCCAGCGCGATGAACGAGCAGGCCTGCACCAGCGGCAGCCGCGCGCCGAACTTCCAGAAACCCAGGGTCTGGATCAGCGTGGCAATGCCGGAGGTCAGCAGGTTGGCATTGATCAGCGTCACGACCTGCGCCTGCGTGAGCCCGAGCGCGCTGCCCAGGATCAGCGGCACGGCCACCGCGCCCGCATAGAGCACCAGCACATGCTGCAGCCCGTAGGTTGCCATCTGCTGCGGGGGCAGCACTTCGTCCACGGGGTGGGCACCGGAAGAAAGGGTCATCGAAAGTCTCCGCGTTGTATGTCGGCTGTTTTTTTGCCCGGCTCTGCGGCCGGACGGGGCGGATGATCGATGGCCTCCATCGGGCGTCAAAGTTAGTATTCATCGTTTTTTTCGATGGAAGAAGGACGCCGTGCGCTATTCGCTGGAGCAACTCGAAACCTTTGCCGCCGTGGCGCAGGCCGGTTCTTTTTCGGCGGCGGCGCGCCAGTTGGGCAAGACGCAATCGACGGTGAGCGCGGCCATCGGCAACCTCGAAGTCGACCTGGGCGTGGCGCTGTTCGACCGCGCGACCAAGATCCCCACGCTGACGGAGGCCGGCCATCGCATGCTGCGCGAGGCCAACGGCGTGCTCGACCGATGCCTCGCACTGGAAGGCCATGCGCAGAGCCTGGCGGAGTCGGTCGAGTCCGGCCTCACGCTGGCCATCGAAATTCCCTACAACGTGCTGATGCCTGCGTTCGCGGCCTTTGCCGCGCAGTTTCCGTATGTCGACCTGGAAGTGCGGCATCCGCTGCACGGCGATGTCAGCGCACTGGTGCAGCAGGGCGAGGCGCAGCTCGGCATCGGGTTCGCGCAGCCGGGCTATGCGCGCGAGCTGGACTTCGTGCAGATGGGCAAGCTGGTGATGGCGCATGTGGCAGCGCGCGGGCATCCGCTGGCGGCCATGGCTGCGGTGAACTTCACCGACCTGCACCGGCATCGCCGGCTCGCCTTCAGCGCGCACAGCGAGCGGCTGCCCACCACCGAGTACCTGGGCGCCACGCGATGCTGGCGCGCCGAGAGCTACCTGGCGCTGCTGGAGATGACGCGCGCCGGCCTGGGCTGGGCCACCTTGCCGAGGCGGCTGGTCCAGCGCGAACTGGCCGATGGCGAACTGGTCGAGCTACAGCTGGGTGCCTACCCGCACACCGACTGGCTGCTGGGCGTCGACCTGCTCTGGAACAAGGCGCGCCCGCTCGGCAAGGCGGGCACCTGGCTGCGCACCGAGCTGGCGCGCTTCAAGGTATCGGAGACCGACAGCGCCGGCCATCCGACCACCTTCTGAAAGCCGCCGGACCTCAGCGGCCGATGCTCTTCAGGTAGTCAGCGCGCGCGGCCAGCGCGGTGTCGGTGAAGTCGGTGAACACGCCGTCCACGCCGAGCTTGTAGTACACGGCGTATTCGTTCTTGCCATCCTTGTTGTAGTCGGAAGCCAGGCGGCGCGACTCGTTGCGGAAGGTGAAGGGGTGAACGAACAGGCCGGCCTTGTGCGCGTCGGCAATCAGCGTGGTCGGGGCCATCGAGGTGGCGTCGGCATCGTTGATCTTGCCGTCCTTGTTCACGTCGACCGGCTTGCCATCGGCGCCAATGGTGCCCTTGATGCTGACGATGTAGCGCTTCCACGGGCCGATGCCATCGGCATAGGTCTTGATTTCGGCCAGGCCCGCGGGCGTGACCATGGCGTCGAAGTTGCGCTTGTCGCCGGCCTTGGTCCAGTCGTAGGGGCGGTCGCTGGGCACGGCGAAGGTCACGGCGCCGGTCTTCAGGTCGACGCTGTCACCGTCGATCAGCTGGATGATCTTCGTGTTCAGGCCCTTGGCTTTCATGTACTTCAGGCTGCCCGGCTCGAAGGACTGCACATAGATGGGTGCGGCCTTGTTGTTCCAGCCGGCGGCGACGATGGCGGCGACCATCTTGTCCTCGATCGGCAGGCCGAGTTCGCGGAAGTAGGTCGGGTTCTTCGACTCGGGGTAGATCGCGATGGTGCGGCCGGTTTCCTTCGTCTTGGCCTTGGCGAAATCGATGATCTCCTGGAAGGTCACGACCTTGAACTTGCCGTTGTATTCCTGCGCGCGCTCGGCGTCGGTCGAGATGCCGCCCAGGGTCTTGATTTCGGCGAGCGTGAAGTCGTTGCTGAACCAGCCGGTCTGGGTTTCGCCGTCGACCTTGATGGTCTTCTTGCGCGAGGCGAAGCGGGGGTGCTTGGCCACGTCGGTGCTGATGGCGAGGTTGGGGTCGTGGCGGGCGATGAGCACGCCGTCCTTGGTGGAGACCAGGTCCATCTCGATCACGTCGGCGCCCAGTTCGATGGCGCGCGAATAGGCTTCGAGCGTTTCTTCCGGCAGATAGCCCGAGGCACCGCGATGCGCGATGACCAGCGGCGGGTTGCCATCGAGCGTCAGCAGCTTGTTGGAGGGGCCGGTGGTGCTGCAGGCTGCGACGCACAGGGCGGCGGTCGCGGTCAGGGCGATCTGAAGGGTGCGCATGGTCTTTTTCTCCGTCCAAAAAAGAGGCAGCGTACCCGCTTCGCATGACGGCTTCGACATCTGTCGACGCGCCGCACCGACTTCCGGGAGAATGTGTTGCATGCTCCACACGCTTTCCCCCCAAAGCCTTCTGCTGGCCCAATCCTTGGTGCGCATGAACACCATCAGCGCCAACAGCAACCTGCAACTGATCGACTTCGCGCAGAGCCACCTCGCGGCCTTGGGCGTGAAGAGCCGCATCACCTACAACGCCGAGCGCACCAAGGCGAACCTGTTCGCCACGCTGGGCGAAGGCAAGCCGGCCGGTGTGATCGTCTCGGGCCACACCGACACGGTGCCCTGGGACGGGCAGGACTGGAGCGTCGATCCGCTGTCCGCCGTGGTGCAGAACGAGCGCCTGTACGGACGCGGCTCGGCCGACATGAAGAGCTTCATTGCCATCGCGCTGGCCAACGCCCATCGCTTCCTGGAAAGCGACTCGCCCTTCGCGGTGCACTTCGCCTTCAGCTATGAAGAAGAGATCGGCTGCTTCGGCGTGAAGGAACTCATCGCCGACATGCGCGACGCCGGCATCAAGCCGCTGGCCTGCATCGTGGGCGAACCCACCAGCATGGTGCCGGCCATCGCGCACAAGGGCGTGTACCGCTACAAGTGCTGCGTGCGCGGCAAGGAAGCGCATTCGTCGCTCACGCCGAAATCGGTCAACGCCATCGAGATGGCGGCGCGCGTGATCGGCAAGGTGCGCGACATGGCGGAAGACTTCGAGCGCAACGAGCCGCGCTACGAGGGCTTCGACGTGCCCTTCAGCACCGCGAGCGTGGGCCAGTTCCACGGCGGCATTGCCGACAACGTGGTGCCGCGCGACGCCGAGTTCCGCTATGAATTCCGCGACCTGCCCACGGCCGACGCCCGGCGCATGCAGGCCGATGTGGTGGCCTATGCCGGCAGCATCGAGCCCGCGATGAAGAAGGTGGCGCCCGATGCGGGCTTCAAGTTCGAGACCATCTGCGAGATCCCGAGCTTCCTGGGCGCGGCCAACGACCCGATCACGCTGCTCGCGCAACGCCTGGCGGGCGAAGAGCGCACCACGCTGGTGGCCTTCGGCACCGAAGCGGGCCTGTTCAAGAACGCCGGCATCCCCACGGTGGTGTGCGGACCCGGCAGCATCGAGCAGGCGCACCAGCCCGACGAATTCGTGAGCCTGGAACAGCTCGCGCGCTGCGAGCTGTTCATGGAACGCCTGGCCACCTCGCCGGCCATTGGCTGACGACAACGGCAGCGACGCATTGCGTCGCATGAAACGCGTCGCGCTCGGCCTGTTGTGCGCGGCGGCGCTGCTCTATGCGGTGGCGAGCGCGCTGCATGCGCAGCATCCGGCCTGGGGCTATGTGGCGGCCTTCGCGGAAGCCGCGATGGTCGGCGCCATTGCCGACTGGTTCGCGGTGGTGGCGCTGTTTCGCCGGCCGCTGGGCCTGCCGATTCCGCACACCGCGATCATCCCGAGCAACAAGGACCGCATCGGCGCCAAGCTCGCCGGCTTCATCTGCAACAACTTCCTGAGCACCGAACAGGTGCTCGCCAAGCTGCGCCAGTTCGATGCGGCCGGCCGCATCGCCGATTGGCTGGCCCACCCCTCGAGCGGCGAGAAGCTGGGCGAATGGGGCGTGGCCGCCACGCGCTACGGGCTCACGGCTTTCGACGACGAGCGGGTGCGCGACTTCATGGGGCGCGCCGCCGCTGCAGGCCTCGCGAAAATCGACCTTTCGCGCCTGACCGGCCAGGCGCTCGACGCGCTCACGGCGGGTGGGCGCCATCAGGCGCTGCTCGACGACGTGCTGCAGCAGGTGGCCGGCCTGCTCGAAGGCGAGCAGATGCAGGCGCACATCACCGAGGCGATTGCGCGCGAGATCAAGACGCTGCGCTACGTGGGCCTGGACCAGGTGGCGGCCAAGCTGGCCACGCGCAAGATCGTGGCGGCGGTGGCGCACACCATCGGCGAACTCGCGGCCGAGCCCGACCATCCGATGCGCAAGCGCTTCGACCACTTCGTCGACGACTTCGTGGTGCGGCTGAAGCTCGATCCCGAATTCCAGCAGCGCGGCGAGCAGATACGCGCCGAGCTGATCGCGCACCCGGCCCTGGGCGACTACCTGCACGGGCTCTGGGGCGAGTTGCTGGCATGGCTGCACGACGACCTGGGCCGCGGCAATTCGACGATCCGCCAGCGCATCGCGTCGATGACCGGCGCGCTCGGCACGCGGTTGCAGGCCGACGAACCGATCCGCCGCTGGATCAACGAGCAGATCGAGGCGGCCGCGCCACTGGCCATCGAGCGCTACCGCGAGGACATCCGCCACTACATCGAGGAGCGCGTGGGCGAGTGGAATGCACAGGAGATGACGCTCGAACTCGAACGCAACATCGGGCGCGACCTGCAGTTCATTCGCATCAACGGCACGCTGGTGGGCGGGCTGGTGGGGCTGCTGATCCACACGGTCACGCAACTGCTGCGCGGCTGAACGAAGAAGGCACGCAAGGTGTGAATGGGAGCTGAAGGCTGCGGGTAATCCACAGCGAACGAAAGTGCGCATCCTGTCCCCGGGGGGACGCGGGTGACACGTCCGCCTCCTAGACTGCTCCGCGCACTCAAAAGAGGAGAAGAACGCATGCCCCGCCCTCGCCTTCACGCCGCCTCGCTGGCTGCCATCGTCGCCCTGCTGGGCGCCTGCAGCACGGTGACGCCGCCGGTGTCCGCGCCGCCGCCATCGGCCGCACCGTCATTGCCGTCGGCACCGCCCACGCGGCCCGCATCGTGGGCCGCGCCCGAAGCGCTGGTCGCGCCCTCCTCGTTCGCTGGCGTGCACGGGCTGGCCATCGATGCCAAGGGCCGCCTGCTCGCGGGCAGCGTGCTGGGCAACACGCTGTGGGAAGTGGACCGCACCACCGGTGCGGCGAAGGTGCTGGTCGACGCGCCCGAAGGCCAGGCGGACGACATCGCGGTCGGCCCCAACGGCGAGCTGGCATGGACCAACTACCTCATGGGCAAGCTGCGCTACCGCGAGAGCGACACCGCGCCGCTGCGCGTGCTGGCCAAGGACCTGCCCGGCCTGAACTCGCTCGACTTCGATCGCCGCAACGGCAAGCTCTACGCCTCGCAGGTGTTCCTGGGCGACGCGCTCTGGGAGATCGACCGCGACGGCAAGAAGCCGCCCCGGCTCATCAAGAAGGACATGGGCGGCTTCAACGGCTTCGAGGTCGGGCCCGACGGCATGCTGTACGGGCCTCTGTGGTTCAAGGGCCAGGTGGTGAAGATCGATCCGGCGAATGGCGCCATGACCGTGATCGCCGAGGGCTTCAAGATCCCGGCCGCGGCCAACCTCGACGGCAAGGGCAACCTCTGGGTGGTCGATGCGCGCAGCGGCGAGCTGGTGCGCGTGGACCTGGCCACCGGCAGCAAGACCGTGGCCAAGCAACTGCGCCCGTCGCTGGACAACCTCGCCATTGCAAAGGACACGCCCGACGGGATGATCTATGTGTCGAACATGGCGAACAACGAGGTGCAGTCCTTCAACCCCGCCACGGGCGACCTGCGCACGCTCACCAGCGGCAAGGTGGCGGTGCCGGCCGGCATGAAGATCGACGGCAACGACCTCTGGGTGGCCGACGTCTTCGGCTTTCGCCAGGTCGACGTGCGCACCGGCGAAGTACGCGACGTGTTCCGCATGCAGCGCGATCCGGACCTGGACTACCCCTTCGCGGTCGGGCTGTCGGCCAGGCTGTTCGCGCTCAGTTCATGGTTCGGCGGCACGGTGCAACTGGTCGACCGCCAGACGCTCAAGACCGTCGAAACCATCCACGGCCTGAAGGCGCCGTTCGACGCGATCCCCATGCCCGACGGCAGCGTGATCTACGCCGAACTGGCCAGCGGCAGCATCACCCGCGCGAGCGGGCCGAAGTTTGCTGACAAGTTGGTGCTTGCTAGCGGTCTGAGCGGCCCGGTGCAGATGATCGTGGGCCAGGATGGCGCGCTCTACGTCACCGAGGCGGCCGGCAAGCTGCTGCGCATTCCGCTGGACGCCAGTGCGCCGCTGCGCACCGTGGCCGACGGGCTGGCGCTGCCCGAAGGCGTGGCACAGACACCGTGGGGCAGCTTCATCGTGGCCGAAACCGCGGCCCGCCGGCTGGTCGAGATCGATCCAGCCAACGGCAGCCGCCGAACCGTGGCCGACAACCTGCCGATCGGCCTCGCGCCAGGGCCCGGCTTGCCTGCGCCCTACGTGGTCACGGGTGTCGCCGTGGGCAGCGACGGCACGATCTACATGGCGGCCGATCGCAACAATGCGATATATCGGATTCGCGCCGTAAGGTAGCGTAACAATAAGTGTAAATTTCCATTTACTTTTAAAAACAAATATTACAGACTGGCCGGGACGTCTCGTGGCGTCCCGATCGCATCCGGCTGTCGGGGGCATTGGCGAGGCGTTTTTTCCTGAAGGGACAAACGCATGACTCCGCTCGTCGTAGGCCAACTGCTATCGCCCGAATACTCGCTCGGGCTGGTGGCGCTCTCCTTCCTGATCTCATTCGCCGGCTCGCTGGTGGCGCTCATCTGCGCCGGGCGCATGGTGGGCGCGGATGGCAAACCCAACCTCGCCGTCGTGGCCTGCGCCGCGGTGGCGCTGGGCGGCATCGGCATCTGGTCGATGCACTTCATCGGCATGCTGGCGTACCGGCTGCCGGTCGGCATCTCGTACAACATGCCGCTGACGGTGGTGTCGCTGGTGGCAGCCATCCTGATCTCGGGCATTGCCCTCTACATGGCCGGCGGACGGCGCAAGTTCAGCAAGTCGGGCTGGGCGGCGGGCAGCCTGCTGGCCGGGCTCGGCGTGTGCGTGATGCACTACATGGGCATGTTCGCAATGAACATGCGCGCGTCGATGGACTTCAACATCGCCACGGTCGGCTTGTCGGTGCTGATCGCCATCAGCGCGGCCGCCGCCGCCCTGTGGCTGGCGTTCAACCTGAACAAGTTCACCCACAAGGTCGCGGCCGCCGCCGTCATGGGCGTGGCGGTCTGCACCATGCACTACGTGGGCATGAGCGCGGCCAGCATGATCTGCATCGCCTCCGCACCCACCGATGCACTGGCCATCGGCGGCAGCTCCATGGGGCTCACGGTGTTCGGCACGGCCGGCGCGGTGCTGATCTTCATCTACTGGGTGGTCACCGGCAGCAGCCTCGACGCGCCGCCCACACAGCGCGCGCGTACCAGCTAGTTGGCACAAGCGGGCCCGGCGCCCGCGGCCTAAAGTCTGTGCAGACCCCCAACAACAAGCGATCTGCACAGACTCTCCATGCCCGTCATCGAATCCCGGCTGCACGCGGCCAGCGACACCTTTCAGGCCAACCGCACCAGCATGCTCGCCTTGCTCGAACAGGTGCGCGCACACGAGGCCCGCGCCGCCGCCGCCTCCGGCGCCTCGGCCGAGCGCTTTGCCAGGCGCGGGCAACTGCTGCCGCGCGAACGCATCGCGCTGCTGCTCGACACCGGCGCGCCCTTCCTGCCGCTCGCCTCGCTCGCGGGGCTGGGCCATGACAACCCTGACCTGTCGAAGAGCGTGCCCGGTGGCGGGCTGATCTCGGGCATCGGCCAGGTGGCGGGCGTGCGCTGCATGGTCAGCGCCTCCGACTCCGGCATCGACGCCGGCGCGCTGCAGCCGATGGGGCTCGACAAGCAGTTGCGCGTGCAGGAGATCGCGCTCGAGAACAAGCTGCCCTATGTGCAGTTGGTGGAAAGCGCTGGCGCCAATCTCATGCAGTACCGCGTGCAGGACTTCGTGCGCGGCGGCAGCATCTTTCGCAACCTCGCGCGGCTCTCGGCCGCCGGGCTGCCGGTGGTGACGGTGACGCATGGTTCATCCACCGCGGGCGGCGCCTACCAGACGGGGCTGTCCGACTACATCGTGATGGTGCGCGACCGCACACGAGCCTTCCTCGCGGGGCCGCCCTTGCTGAAGGCTGCCACCGGCGAGATCGCCACCGAAGAGGAACTGGGCGGCGCCGTGATGCACACCCACATCTCGGGCCTGGGCGACTACCTGGCCGAAGACGACCGTGACGCCATCCGCATCGCGCGCTCGATCCTCGGCGGCATCGACTGGGCACGCGATGAAGCGCCCCGCAAGTTCGCACCGCCGCGCTACGACGCCGACGACCTGCTCGGCATCATGCCGAGCGATGGCCGCCGTCCGGTGGACATGCGCGAAGTCATCGCGCGCATCGCCGATGGTTCGGAGTTCCTGGAATTCAGCGAGCACTACGGCAGCGCCACCGTCTGCGGCCACATCCGGCTCGAAGGCCATGCCGTGGGCCTCATCACCAACAACGGCCCCATCGATTCCGACGGCGCCACCAAGGCCACGCACTTCATCCAGGCCTGCTGCCAGTCGCGCACGCCCATCGTCTACCTGCAGAACATCACCGGCTACATGGTGGGCCGTGCGCATGAAGAGGCCGGCATCATCAAGCACGGCGCCAAGATGATCCAGGCCGTGACCAGCGCCACGGTGCCGCAGATCACGCTGTACTGCGGCGCTTCTTACGGCGCGGGCAACTACGGCATGTGCGGCCGGGGCTTTGCGCCACGCTTCTGTTTCTCGTGGCCCAACGCGCGCACCGCGGTGATGGGCGGCGAGCAGGCCGCCAAGACCATGGCCATCGTGATGGAGGCCGGCATGGCACGCAAGGGCACGGTCGATACCGCGAAGATCGACGCAATGCAGCAGCAGATCGTCGAGCGCTTCGACCGGCAGATGAGCGTGTTCACCACCAGCGCGATGCTGCTGGACGATGGCGTGATCGACCCGCGTGACACGCGCGCGGTGCTGGCCGAAGTTCTATCGATCTGCCGCGATGCCGATGCACGCACGCCGCAGGCCATGCAGTTTTCGGTGGCACGGCCATGAGCAGTTTCCACAAGATCCTGATTGCGAACCGCGGCGAGATCGCGGTACGCGTGATGCGCACAGCGCGCACCATGGGCTACCGCACCGTGGCGGTGTATTCCAGCGCCGACGCAGATGCCGAACACGTGCGGCAAGCCGACCAGGCCGTGTGGATCGGCGAGTCGCTGCCCGCGCAAAGCTATCTGAACATCGCCGCCATCATCGAGGCCGCGCGCACCAGCGGTGCCGATGCGGTGCACCCCGGCTACGGCTTCCTCGCGGAGAACGCCGAGTTCGCACAGGCCTGCCGCGATGCGGGGCTGGTCTTCATCGGCCCTTCGCCCGAAGCCATTCGCACGATGGGCGACAAGGCCGGCGCCAAGCGGCTGATGCAGGCAGCCGGCGTGCCCTGCATTCCGGGCTACCAGGGCGAAGACCAGGGTGCCGCAAAACTCGCGACCGAAGCCGCGCGCATCGGATGGCCCGTGATGATCAAAGCCACCGCTGGTGGCGGCGGGCGCGGCATGCGGCTCGTGACCTCGGCCGCATCGTTTGCCGAGTTGCTGCAGAGCGCGCAATCCGAAGCGCTCAACGCCTTCGGCGATGCCACGGTGATCCTGGAGCGCGCCATCGTTGCGCCGCGCCACATCGAGATCCAGGTGTTCGCCGACCGGCACGGCAACGCCATCCATCTCGGCGAGCGCGACTGCTCGGTGCAGCGTCGGCATCAGAAGGTCGTCGAAGAAGCGCCCTCGCCGGCAGTGTCCGAGGCGCTGCGCGAACGCATGGGCACCACCGCCGTCGTCGCCGCGAAGGCCATCGCGTACGAAGGCGCGGGCACGCTCGAATTCCTGCTCGATGCCGAAGGCCAGTACTGGTTCATGGAAATGAACACGCGCCTGCAGGTCGAACACCCGGTGACCGAGGCGGTGACCGGGCTTGATCTGGTCGAACTGCAGCTGCGCGTAGCAGCCGGCGAGCCCCTGCCGCTGACGCAGCAGGACGTGCGCATCACCGGCCACGCGATCGAGGTGCGGCTTTGCGCCGAAGACCCGCAGCAGGGCTTCATGCCGCAGAGCGGCACGCTCGCCGCATGGCGGCCGGCAGTGGCCCTGCGCACCGAACACGCGCTGCGCGACGGTGCGGTCGTGCCGCCCTTCTACGATTCGATGATCGCCAAGCTCGTCGCCCATGGCCGCACGCGCGATGAAGCCAGGCACCGGCTGATCGCAGGCCTGCAGGACACGGTGGCACTGGGCATCGCGACCAACCAGCAGTTGCTGCAGCGCGTGCTCTCGCACGACGTGTTTGCAAGCGGCGGCGCGACCACCGCGTTCATCGCCGATCACCTCGATGCGCTGCTCGCACCCGATGCGGCCACCCACACGCAAGCCGCCCTGCTGGCCGCACTGCTGCTCCAGTTGGGTGAGCGCGGGTGGCCTTCACCGCTCGCGCACACGCTGCCCAATGCCCTGCGATTCACGCTCGACGGCAAGGTGCATGCAGCCCGCGTGACACCGCGCGGCGTCGGGCATTTCGATGTGGCACTGGACGACGGCGCGCCCGCGCGGGTCGAGCTGCTGGCCTTGCCGGGCGACGGCACGGTGCGCTTCTCGTGCCGGGGCGTGGCGGATCAAGCACTGGCAGTGCGCGAAGCTTCAGACCACCTGTGGATTCACTTCAACGGCCGGTCCTTCGAGCTGCGCGACCTCACGCATGTCACGGAGGCGCGCGCCGACGCCGCAGGCAGCGACGGCCTGCTGCGCGCCTCGATGAACGGCCGCGTGATCGCCCTGCTGGTGGCCGAAGGCGACGCGGTCGCGGCTGGTCAACCGCTCGTCACGCTGGAGGCAATGAAGATGGAACACGTGCATTGCGCCCCGCGTGCCGGCCGTGTCGCCGCACTGCATGTGGCCGTGGGCGCACAGGTGGCCGCGCGCCATGTGGTCGCGGAGATCGCCGACGCATGACGACCGCCGCCGTCGCCTTCTTCCTTTCAATTTCCCGGAAGTCTTTCGCATGAACGCCCCCTCTTCCCGCTACCGCTCCGTCTTCGCACCCGGCCTTTTCGGCGGGCAGGTCATCGTCGTCACGGGCGGCGGCTCGGGCATCGGCCGCTGCACGGCACACGAGTTGGCAGTGCTCGGCGCGCAAGTCGTGCTGGTCGGCCGCAACGCCGAGAAGCTCGCAGCGGTGCAAACCGAGATCGTCGAGGCCGGTGGCAAGGCCAGCACCCAGGCCTTCGACATCCGCCAGGAAGAAGCAGTGCGCACGGCCATCGCTGCCATCGTCACCGCGCATGGCCGCATCGACGGCCTCGTCAACAACGCTGGCGGCCAATACATCACGCCGCTGGCCGACATCTCGGCCAAGGGCTGGGAGGCGGTGATCCACACCAATCTCACCGGCGGCTTTCTCGTGGCGCGCGAATGCTTCGTGCAGAGCATGCGGGCGAACGGCGGCGCCATCGTCAATATCGTGGCCGACATGTGGGGCTCGATGCCGAACATGGGCCACAGCGGCGCGGCGCGCGCCGGTATGGTGAGCTTCACCGAAACGGCTGCGCTCGAATGGGCCGCCAGCGGCGTGCGCGTGAACGCGGTGGCGCCGGGCTACATCGCATCCAGCGGCATGGACCACTACCCGCCAGAAGCCGGCGACATGCTGCGCGCCATGCGCAAGACCGTGCCCGCAGGCCGCTTCGGCAACGAGGCCGAGACCTCCGGCGCCATCGCCTTCCTGCTGAGCCCTGCGGCCAGCTTCATCAGCGGCAGCGTGCTGCGCGTCGATGGCGCGCGGCCGCAGGTGCGCATGGGCTGGCCGATGGCGCTGCCGAATGCAGAAGCGCAGCAGCGCGCGGCGGTGCGGCCTTTCGATGGCTTTCACCTGGCGCAGACGCCGCGCGTGTTCCAGACACCGCCGAAGAACGAATCGAACGACTGACCGGAGACAAGCAACATGCAGTACACCCACGAACACCTCGAGATACAGAAGACCCTGCGCCGCTTCATCGACGAAGAGATCAACCCGCATGTGGACGAATGGGAAGCGGCCGAGATCTTTCCCGCGCACGAGGTTTTCAAGAAGCTCGGCAACCTCGGCCTGCTGGGCCTGAACAAGCCCGAGGCCTTCGGCGGCGCCGGGCTCGACTATTCGTATGCGATGGCCATGGCCGAGGCGCTGGGCCACATCAGTTGCGGCGGCGTGCCGATGGCGATTGGCGTGCAGACCGACATGTGCACACCCGCGCTCGCACGCTTCGGCAGCGATGAACTGCGCCGCGAATTCCTGGCGCCCGCCATCGCGGGCGACATGGTCGGCTGCATCGGCGTGAGCGAGCCCGGCGCGGGCAGCGACGTGGCGGGCCTGAAGAGCCATGCGCGCAAGGACGGCGACGACTACCTCATCAGCGGCCAGAAGATGTGGATCACCAACAGCCTGCAGGCCGACTGGATGTGCATGCTGGTCAACACCAGCGACGGGCCGGTGCACCGCAACAAGTCGCTGGTGATGGTGCCGATGAACCTTCCCGGCATCGAGAAGGCCAGGAAGATCCGCAAGATCGGCATGAATTCCAGCGACACGGGCCTCATCTATTTCGACAACGTGCGCGTGCCGCAGCGCTATCGCATCGGTGAAGAGGGCCAGGGCTTCATCTACCAGATGCAGCAGTTCCAGGAAGAGCGGCTGTGGGCCGCCGCGAGTTCGCTCGAATCGATGGAAGACTGCATCGCACAGACCATCGAATGGGCGCAGCAGCGCCAGATGTTCGGCGGCACGCTGGCCGACCAGCAGTGGGTGCAGTTCAAGCTGGCCGAACTCAAGACCGAGGTGGAGGCGCTGCGCGCGCTGACGTACCGCGCCTGCGACCTGCATGTGCAGGGCGAGGACGTGCTCGAACTGGCCTCGATGGCCAAGCTCAAGACCGGGCGCCTGACGCGGCAGGTGGCCGACACCTGCCTGCAGTTCTGGGGCGGCATGGGCTTCACGCTCGAAAACCGCGTCTCGCGCCTGTACCGCGACGGCCGGCTGGGCTCGATCGGCGGCGGCGCGGACGAAGTGATGCTCGGCATCCTGGCGAAAACCATGGGCATCGCCAAGCGGCCGCCGCAGCACGGCTGAAGCGCAGCATGGACGCCGAACTGCATGCCGACCGCACGGCGCTCGCCGACACGGTGCGGCGCTTTGCCGAAAGCGAGATCGCGCCGCATGTGCAGGCATGGGACGACGCGGGCGAATTTCCGCGCGCGCTGTACACGCGCGCCGCCGAATTGGGGCTGCTCGGGCTGAGCTATCCCGAGGCGCTGGGTGGCACGCCGGCCTCTTACGCGCTCAAGCTGCCCGCATGGATCGCGCTCGCGCGCCACGGCAAGAGCGGTGGGGTGCTGGCCAGCCTGTTCTCCCACAACATCGGCCTGCCGCCCGTGGTGCTGCATGCGAGCGATGCAGTGCGCCAGGAAGTGGTGCCGCCGGTGCTGCGCGGCGAGAAGATCGCGGCGCTCGCCATCACCGAACCCGGTGGCGGCTCGGACGTGGCAGCGCTGCGCACCACAGCAAAGCGCGACGGCGATCACTACGTGGTGAACGGCGAGAAGACCTTCATCACCTCGGGCATGCGCGCCGACTGGATCACGGTGGCCGTGCGCACCGGCGAAGGGCGTGGCGCGGGTGGTATCTCGATGCTGCTGGTGCCGGGCGATTCGGCCGGCCTCAGTCGCACGCGCCTGTCGAAGATGGGCTGGCTGTGCTCCGACACCGCCACGCTGCATTTCGACAACGTGCGCGTGCCCGCGCGCTACCTTCTGGGGAACGAAGGCGAAGGCTTTCGCATGGTCATGGGCAACTTCAACGGCGAGCGCATCGGGCTGGCGGCCGGCGCACTGGGCTTTTCGCAAGCCTGCCTCGACGAAGCGCTGGCCTGGGCGCGCGAACGCAAGACCTTCGGCGCCGCGCTCATCGAGCACCAGGTGGTGCGCCACAAGCTGGTGGACATGCAGATGCGCATTGCCTCCACCGAGGCCTGGCTCGAAGCGGTGTCGGCCGAGGGCGATGCACACGAGGCGGCGGGCCGATTCAACGCGCCCGAGTGGGTGGCGCAGATCTGCATGCTCAAGAACCACGCGACGCAGACCATGCAGTTCTGCGCCGATCAAGCGGTGCAAATTCTCGGCGGCATGGGCTTCATGCGCGGCACGGTGAGCGAGCGCATCTACCGCGAGGTCAAGGTGATGATGATCGGCGGCGGCGCCGAGGAAATCATGAAGGAACTGGCGGCGCGGCAGATGGGCTGGTAGGCGCGCGCCTACACCGGGCGTCGGTGCCGACCCATCTTCGCGCCCATCTGGAACGCCTGCGCCCTGCGCGTGTCCAACGATCCAGCGACTCCTGTCGGGGTCGCGGGAGATCACCATGCTCTCTTTCACTTATGGCATTGGCGCCGTCGTTCTCGTCTTGCTGGCGGTGCTGGTTTTTTCGGCGATCTGGATTTTTCGGGAGTACGAGCGCGGCATCGTGTTCACCCTCGGACGGTTCTCGAAAGTCTCGGGCCCCGGTCTGGTGATCGTGATCCCGGGCATCCAGCAGGTGGTGCGGGTCGATCTGCGCACCGTGGTGCTCGAAGTGCCGACGCAGGACGTGATCTCGCGCGACAACGTGTCGGTGAAGGTCAGCGCGGTCGTGTACTTCCGCATCGTCGATGCGGAGAAAGCCATCATCGAGGTGAAGGACTTTTTCAATGCCACCAGCCAGCTGGCGCAGACCACGCTGCGCTCGGTGCTGGGCAAGCACCAGTTGGACGACATGCTGGCCGAGCGCGAGAAGCTCAACCTGGATGTGCGCGAGTCGCTGGACGTGCAGACGGCGTCATGGGGCATCAAGGTGTCGAACGTCGAGATCAAGCAGATCGACCTCACCGAATCCATGGTTCGCGCCATCGCGCGGCAGGCCGAGGCGGAGCGCGAACGCCGCGCCAAGGTGATCCACGCCGAGGGCGAACTGCAGGCGTCCGAAAAGCTGTTCCAGGCCGCGCGCGTGCTGGCACAGGAGCCGCAGGCGATCCAGCTGCGCTACCTCGAAACGCTGACGGTGATCGGCGCGGACAAGAACACGACCATCGTGTTTCCGTTGCCCATGGATCTGATTTCGAGCTTCCTCGGCAAGCACGCATAGCGCACGGAAACGGAAAACTGTTCTTCACACACGAGGCTCGCGGCGCATGGCCTTTCTCAAGGCGCGTGCCTACCATCGTCCCCATGTTCAAGCACATCGTGATGTGGGACCTGCGCGGCGAGTCGCAGGAAGAAAAAGCGCAGGCCGCGCAACTGCTCAAGCACAAGTTTGAATTGCTGCGCGGCCAGGTTCCGGGCCTGCTTCACATCGAGGTGGGCGTGGATTCGAGCCGCGTGGCCTATGCCTGCGACGTGGTGCTGTACAGCGAGTTCGACAGCCAGGCCTCGCTCGACGGCTACGCCACGCACCCGGCGCACCTGCGGGTTCGCGAGGAGCTGGGTGACCTGCGCGTCGCGCGACACCAGGTGGACTACGCGGCGGGCTGAACGGCAGCCGCCGTTCAGTCGTTCCTTTCAGCGTCGCCTTGCTGCTGCGTTGCCGCGGCAAGTGCAGCCGCCGCGCGCAGCTTGTCCTTCTTGCTCGGCCGCTTGCCCTTGATGCCACCGGTGCCCGACGCATCGACCACCGGCGCCGCGACTTCCGTCGGCTCGAAGCCTTCGATGCGCTCGCGCGGCAGGCTCAGGCCCTGACGTTTCTCGATCACGCGGAAATGCGCTTCGGTGGATGCGCTCACGAAACTGATGGCCAGGCCGCTTTCACCCGCGCGACCGGTGCGGCCGATGCGGTGGATGTAGTCGGTCGGCGAGCGCGGCAGGTCGTAGTTGATGACCACGGGCAGTTGCGCGATGTCGATGCCGCGGGCCGCAAGGTCGGTGGCAATCACCACATCCCAGCGGCTCTGCTTGAACTGCGCAAGGATGTCGGTGCGCGTGCCCTGCGCGATGTCGCCGTGGAAGGGCACGGCATACACGCCGTTCTTGTAGAGCTTCTCGGCCACGATCTGCGCCGAATGCTGCGTGGCGACGAAGACCAGCACACGCTCCCACTCGTTCTCTTTCAGCAGATGGCGCAGCAGTTGCGTGCGACGGTCGGGGTCGACCTCGATCACGCGCTGCACGATGTTCGGCTCGGTGCCAGGCTCGCCCTGCACGTCGATGACGGCGGGGTCGCGCAGCATGCCGTCGGCCAGCGCCTGGATGGCGGGCGGGAAGGTGGCGGAGAACAGCAGGTTCTGGCGCTGCGCGGGCAGCATCGCGAGGATGCGGTTGAGTTCTTCGGCAAAGCCCAGGTCGAACAGGCGGTCGGCCTCGTCGAGCACGAGCGTCGACACGGTGTTGAGCTTGAGCGCGTTGTGGTCCACCAGGTCGAGCAGCCGGCCGGGCGTGGCGATCACGATGTCGGCACCGCCGCGCAGGCCCATCATCTGCGGGTTGATCGACACGCCGCCGAAGGCAATCGCGATCTTCAGGCGTTCGGGCAGGTGCTGCGCCAGGCTGCGCATGGTCTCGCCGACCTGGGCTGCGAGTTCGCGCGTGGGCACGAGCACCAGCGCGCGCACGCGGCGGGGCGACTGCGAGGCTTCGGCGACCAGGCGCTGCAGCAGCGGCAGGGAAAATGCGGCGGTCTTGCCGGAGCCGGTCTGCGCCGAGCCCCGCACGTCGCGACCTTGCAAAATCGCGGGGATGGCCGCAGCCTGGATGGCGGTCGGCGCGGCATAGCCGCTTTCGGCGGCAGCCTGCACGAGCGCGGGGGCCAGGCCCAGTGAGTCGAATGGCATGTGAGCAGACAGAGAGAGAAACCCGGAAACAAAGAAGAGATGGATCGAATGGCGACGACGAAAAGCAATCAGGCCACTGCCCTGGTGTATTCCACCGAGGCGGGCGGCCGCATGTGCCCCGATTGCGGCGCGCCGATGGCGCAGTGCCGCTGCAAGGATCTGAAGGCGCGCGTTCCGGCCACTGACGGCATTGTGCGTGTATCGCACGAGACCAAGGGACGCAAAGGCAAGGGCGTGACGGTGGTCAAGGGCCTGGCGCTCGATGCGGTGGCGCTCGCGGCGGTGGGAAAACAGCTCAAAACCGCCTGCGGCTCGGGCGGCACGGTGAAGGACGGCACCATCGAAATCCAGGGCGACCATCGCGAACTGGTGATCGCGGCGCTGGCCAAGCAGGGCCACACGGTCAAGCGGGCGGGAGGATAGATCGATGCAGCCCGAAGACCTCCAGCGCCTCGTGACCCTGCAAATGCCCTTCGGCAAGCACAAGGGCACGCTGATCGCCGATTTGCCCGGAAATTACCTGACGTGGTTTGCACGCGAGGGTTTTCCCTCGGGAGAAATCGGCCGGCTCCTCCAGTTGATGCATGAAATAGACCACAACGGGCTCTCGGACCTGCTCAAACCGTTGCGAAACGGCCCATCCGGCCGGGTTGTTTCTCAATAACACATGATTTCCCCACTCTTTTTGTAAATGGGGCTGGATAATCCGACCTACGTGTCTGCGAGCTTGTCTCCCGTGCACGTAATTCGGTGATCGGTCAGTTTCGCGCCACAGCGCATTTTGTTTGTTGTGATTCTGGGACTCCATCGCTTTGTTTTGTTGGTTTGAATTAGGAGTCCCTCCATGGGCAAGAAACTCTACGTAGGCAACCTCGCCTACTCTGTGCGTGACAACGACCTGGAACAGGCTTTCGGCGAGTTCGGCTCGATCGTCAGCGCCAAGGTCATGATGGAACGTGACACCGGCCGTTCGAAGGGCTTCGGCTTTGTCGAAATGGGCAGCGATGCAGAAGCACTCGCAGCCGTTGAAGCCATGAACGGCCATTCGCTCCAGGGCCGTGCCCTGACGGTGAACGAAGCCCGTCCGATGGAAGCTCGTCCTCCCCGCACCGGCGGTGGTGGCGGCTACGGCGGCGGCGCTGGTGGTGGCGGTGGCGGCTACGGTGGCGGCGGCGGCGGTGGTTACGGCGGCGGCGGCGGTGGCCGTAGCGGCGGTGGCGGCGGCTACGGTGGTGGCGGCGGCGGTGGCCGCGGCGGCTACTAAGCCCTCACCCGCACTCATGAGAGCTTCGGCTCTCTGAATGAATAAAAAGCTCCTTCGGGAGCTTTTTTCGTTTCTGCCCTGCACCTTTCAAGGAACCCCGGGGAGAACCCTGTCCCCCCGGTACGCATTTGTCCGTACCGGGGCGGTCAGCCAACGGTCAGCCGCCGACGACGACCCTCATCCCTCCAAAACAAGAGGGTCGAGAGATGAAAATAAAGAGTCAGGCTGACTTCTTTTCAGGAGTCATGTTCACCACCGTGGGGGGCGCTTTCGCGATCGGCGCGACCACCTACACGGTCGGCAATGGGGCCCGCATGGGGCCCGGATACTTCCCGCTGATGCTGGGCATCCTGCTGGCCATCCTCGGGGCCATCATCATGTTCCAGTCGCTGGTGGTGGAAACCACCGACGGCGATCCGATCGGCAAATGGGCCTGGAAGCCGCTGGCCTTCGTGCTCGGTGCCAACCTCGCCTTCGGCGTGCTGCTGGGCGGACTGCCCAGCATCGGACTGCCGGCGATGGGCATGATCATCGCGATCTACGCGCTCACGATCATCTCGAGCATGGCGGGCGAGCAGTTCAAGCTGCGCGACGTGCTGGTTCTCTCGACCATCCTGGCGGCTGGCAGCTACGTGGCGTTCATCTGGGCGCTCAAGTTGCAGATCCAGGTCTGGCCCACTTTCATTTCGGGCTGAGGAGAGAACACCATGGACCTGATCCACAACCTTTCCATCGGTTTCGGCGTTGCCTTCACCTTCACCAACCTGCTGTATTGCCTGCTGGGCTGCATCCTGGGCACGCTGATCGGCGTGCTGCCGGGCATCGGCCCGGTCGCGACCATCGCGATGCTGCTGCCCGCCACCTACGCGCTGCCGCCCGTGTCGGCGCTGATCATGCTGGCCGGCATCTACTACGGCGCGCAGTACGGCGGCTCGACCACGGCCATCCTGGTGAACCTGCCCGGGGAGTCGTCCTCGGTGGTCACCTGCATCGACGGCTACCAGATGGCAAGGCAGGGCCGCGCGGGTCCCGCGCTGGCGGCGGCGGGCCTGGGCTCGTTCTTCGCGGGTTGCGTGGGCACGCTGATCCTGGCGGCCTTCGCGCCGCCGCTGACCGAGCTGGCCTTCAAGTTCGGCCCGGCCGAGTACTTCTCGCTGATGACGCTGGGCCTGATCGGCGCGGTGGTGCTGGCTTCGGGCTCGCTGCTGAAGGCGGTGGCGATGATCGTGCTGGGCCTCTTGCTCGGCATCGTGGGCACCGACGTCAACTCGGGTGTGGCGCGCTACAGCTTCGACATTCCCGAACTCACCGACGGCATCGGCTTCGTGGTGATCGCGATGGGCGTGTTCGGCTATGGCGAAATCATCGGCAACCTCTCGCAGCCCGACGATGAGCGCGAAGTGTTCACGCACAAGGTCAAGGGCCTGTGGCCCACCAAGGACGACTTCAAACGCATGATGCCCGCCGTGCTGCGCGGCACGGCGCTGGGCTCGGCCCTGGGCATCCTGCCGGGCGGCGGCGCACTGCTGGCTTCGTTCGCGTCTTATGCGCTCGAAAAGAAGATCCGCATGAAGCCGGGCGAAGTGCCCTTCGGCAAGGGCAACATCCGCGGCGTGGCGTCGCCCGAATCGGCCAACAACGCCGGTGCGCAGACCTCCTTCATTCCGCTGCTGACGCTGGGCATTCCGCCCAACGCGGTGATGGCGTTGATGGTGGGTGCCATGACGATCCACAACATCCAGCCCGGCCCGCAGGTGATGACCAGCAACCCTGAGCTGTTCTGGGGCCTGATCGCCTCGATGTGGATCGGCAACGCGATGCTGATCATCCTGAACCTGCCGCTGATCGGCATGTGGATCAAGCTGCTGACGGTGCCTTACAAGTTCCTGTTCCCGGCGATCGTGCTGTTCTGTGCGATCGGCGTGTACTCGACCAACAACAACACCTTCGACGTGTGGATGGTGGCGGCCTTCGGCTTCATCGGCTATCTGTTCATCAAGCTGCGGACGGAGCCTGCGCCGCTGCTGCTGGGCTTCATCCTGGGGCCGATGATGGAAGAGAACCTGCGGCGCGCGCTGCTGCTGTCGCGTGGGGCGTGGAGCGTGTTCGTCACGCGGCCGCTGTCGGCAGGGTTGCTGGTGGCTGCAGCGATGCTGTTGGGCATCGTGCTGTTGCCGGCCATCAAGGCCAAGCGCGAGGAAGCCTTCGTCGAGGAGTGATCGGCTTCGGCCTCCATCAACAGCCCCCTTCTGGGGGCTTTTTCATTTGCGGCTCTTGTTTCTGGGCGCCGCTGTCCGGGGTGCGTGCGAATGACACCAGGTGCTCCCCTCCGCGAATGTCCCCCGCTTCGCTCCTCCTTTATTTCGCTGCGGGGAGCACCTGGCGTCATTCGCACAGGGCACGCTGCTATTGATCCTGTGATCAACGACTACTCCGAACGCTCACGTCGATACGGGGCTCTTTTTAGCTAAATAAAGGAGGAGCGAAGCGGGGGACATTCGCGAAAAAGAGCACCGTGTCGGCGTGGGCGACGCCCTGAACAGCAGCAGCGCCCCACAAGCACACCGCGTCAAACCCAAGACCAGGGTTTCATTTCAGAAACGCGTCGTAAGCCGTCTTCAAGATCAGCGCACTCACGACCACGATGAACACCACCCGCACAAAGCCCGCGCCGTGCTTCAGCGCCACGCGCGTACCCAGCAGGCTGCCCGCCACATTGGCCACCGCCATCACCAGCCCGTAGTGCCACCAGACGTGCCCCTTGGCCGCCAGCAATATCAGCGCGGCGGCGTTGGTCAACGTGTTGATGATCTTGGCGGAGGCCGAGGCATTGAGGAAGTCGTAGCCCATCCAGCGCACGAACAGGAACACCAGGAAACTGCCCGCGCCCGGCCCGAAGAAGCCGTCGTACAGCCCGATCGACAGGCCGATGGCGCAGGCGGCCAGCGTTTCGGCCCGGCCGCTGAAGCGCGGCGCGTGCAGCCGCCCCATGTCCTTGCGCGCCAGCGTGTAGAGCAGCACCCCGAGCAGGATGACCGGCAGCGCCCGGCGCAGGAAGTCCCCCGGAAACATCGTGACGCCCCAGGCGCCCAGCATCGAACCGGCAAAACCGAGCAGCGCGGCCGGCCACAACGCGCCCCAACGCATCTGCACGCGCTGGCTGAATTGGGCCGCGGCGGCGGCCGTGCCCCAAATGGACGCGCTCTTGTTGGTGCCCAGCAGCGTGGCCGGCGGTGCGCCCGGAAACACGGCGAACAGCGCCGGCACCAGGATCAACCCGCCACCACCCACGATCGAATCGACAAAACCCGCGAGCAGCGAGGCGCCCGTCACCACCAGCATTTCCATGGCGGGATTGTCTCACCGGGGTTGCTACCGAAACGATAGCGGCATACGCATGTACTGCGTGCGAACCGGGGCTGTTTGGTCTAAAGGAAAAGTGCGCCCCGCGACATTCGGACGGACATAAAAAAAGGCGCCGACCAGCGGCGCCTTTTCAAGTTCAGACATGGCATCTCGTATGGAGCCTTGGAAAGCATTTTTCTTGTTCGGGGGATTGTCTCCTCGGACCCTCGGCAGCACGAGCAGGGCCCGTTCGCGAGTGGGCAGACTTTAGGGGGTGCACCGCGCCAGTGCATTGGGAATTACCCGCTTTGCCTTACCTCGGAAGACCTGTTCGCAAACCAAAGTGTTTCTGCTAGTTAACGATGTGGCACGACTTGTGCACGTAAAGCCACAGTCCACAACTCGAAGAAGAGCACTGCCATGGCCTTGGTCCCGCAAGCCTCCATCAACGCGGCCGACACCGCCTGGATGATGACCTCGACCGCGCTGGTGCTGCTGATGACGCTGCCCGGCATCGCGCTGTTCTATGCGGGCATGGTGCGCCGCAAGAACGTGCTGGCCACCATGGCGAGCGTCGTGGCGATTTCTGCGGCGGTCTCGCTGACCTGGTTCGCGCTGGGCTATTCGCTGGCGTTCACCGAAGGCTGGCCCTGGCTGGGCGGCACCGGTCGTTTCTGGTTCTCGGGCTTCGAGTACCTGAAGGAGGCGGGCCAGGTGGCGGTGAGCCATGTCGCGCCCAACGTGCCCGAATCGGTCTACGCGATGTTCCAGTTGACCTTCGCGATCATCACCACTGCGCTGGTGCTGGGTGCCTTCGTCGAGCGCATGCGTTTTTCGGCGGTACTGTGGTTCGCGCTGCTGTGGAGCGTGCTGGTCTATGCGCCGATCGCGCACTGGGTCTGGGAGCCGGGTGGCTGGCTCGCGCAGATGGGCGCGCTCGACTTCGCGGGCGGCTCGGTGGTGCACGTCAATGCGGGCATCGCGGGGCTGGTCTGCGCCTATGCGCTCGGGCCGCGCAAGGGCTACGGGCGCGAGGCCTTCGAGCCCTACAGCCTGGCGTTCACGATGGTGGGGGCCGGTCTGTTGTGGGTGGGCTGGTTCGGCTTCAATGCGGGTTCGGCGGTGGCGGCCGACGGGCGCGCGGGCCTGGCGATGCTGGTCACGCACATCGCGGCGGCAGCCGGGGCGATGACCTGGATGATTGGCGAGTGGACCGTGCGGCGCAGTCCGTCGCTGCTGGGACTGTGCTCGGGGCTGGTGGCGGGGCTGGTCGCGATCACGCCGGCGGCTGGTTTCGTGACGCCGTTGGCCGCGCTGGCCATCGGCGGCATCGCGGGACTGGCCTGCTACTGGGGCGCGACCGGGCTGAAGCATCTGCTGGGCGCGGACGATTCGCTCGACGTGTTCGGTGTGCACGGCATCGGCGGGGTCGTGGGCGCGCTGCTCACGGGGGTGTTCGCCGATGCGCGCATCTCGGGCGCAACCGGCAACGTACTGACGCAGGCCATCGCCGTCGGCAGCGTGGCGATCTACAGCGCCACGGGCACGGCGGTGGTGCTGTTCCTCGTGCACATCCTGGTCGGATTGCGCGTCGATCCGGAAAGCGAGCAACTGGGCCTCGATCTTGCACAGCATCGTGAACACCTGGGGAGCTGATCCACCGACGGAGGAACCATGCCATCCATGTCAGAAAGCGAACGCATCGCCCTCGCCGCCCGCCTGCATGTGGCATTGCGGCGAAAGCATGGGCGCGTGACCGACACCGAGTGGATGGCAACCAATGCCGAGTACGCCGCCGAGATCGTGCGCATGACGCGCGCGCATGCGGCGGACACGCAGGACGCAGAGCTTGAGCAACTTGCCACGCGTCTCGAGCAGGCCATGGAGCCGTTGGCGCGTGCTGCGCGGCTGGCGGCGCGGCAGCCTGATGGGAATCCGCCTACGCCGCCGCCTCGTTATGTGGGTGGGTTGCGTTGACTTCTTCGGGAGTGTTCAGGGCGAGTGCGAATGACACCAGGTGCTCCCCTCCGCGAATGTCCCCCGCTTCGCTCCTCCTTTATTTCGCTGCGGGGAGCACCTGGCGTCATTCGCACAGGGGCACGCTGCTGGTGTGCAGCCGATCAAAAAGTGCTCTGAGCGCTCACGCCGATACGGGGCTCTTTTTCGCGAAATAAAGGAGGAGCGAAGCGGGGGACATTCGCGAAAAAGAGCACCGTGTCGGCGTGAGCGTCGCCCTGAACGGCATCGCTCAAAACCACACAAAACTCAGCCCGCAGCCAACGCAGCCTTGCGAATCGACTGCAGCGTGCTACCGGGCGTGATCGCTTCCGGGTCCAGCAGGCAATGCAGGATCGCCGGCTTGCCGCTCGCACGGGCGCGGGCCAGCGCAGGGCCGAATTCTTCGGTCGTCGTCACACGCTCGCCATGGCCGCCGAACACCTCGGCATAGCCGCGGAAGTCGGGGTTCTTCAACTGCGTCGCGCTGATGCGGCCGGGATAGTGCTTTTCCTGGTGCATGCGGATCGTGCCGTACATGGCGTTGTCCAGCAGCACCACGATGATCGGCAGGCCGTATTGCACGGCGGTCGCGAACTCCTGGCCGTGCATCATGAAATCGCCGTCGCCCGCGAACACGACCACCTCGCGCTGCGGCCACAGCCGCTTGGCGCCGACGCCGGCCGGCAGGCCGTAACCCATCGAACCGCTGGTGGGAGCGAGCTGGCTCGCGAACGCGCGGAACGGCCAGAAGCGATGCACCCAGGTGGCAAAGTTGCCCGCGCCGTTGCAGAAGATGGTGTCGGCAGGCAGAACTTCGCGCAGATGCTGCATGACCTCGCCCATCTGCAACGGGCCGGGAATGCGGATCGGGGCCGGATCGCTCCAGCGCAGGAAGTCTTCGCGCGCCGTCTTCGTCTCGGCCTGCCAGGTCGGCGTCGAAGCCGGGCGCAACGCGGTCACCGCTTCGGCAAACGCCTGCGGCGTGGCGTGGATGCCCAGCGCGGGCCGGTAGAGCTTGCCGATCTCGTCGGCATCGGCGTGCACATGCACCAGTGCCTGCTTGGGCTGCGGAATGGCCAGCAGTTCGTAGCCTTGCGATGGCACTTCAGACATGCGCCCGCCGACCAGCAACACGAGGTCTGAATCGCGGATGCGTTCGAGCATGCGCGGGTTCGCTCCGAGCCCCAGGTCGCCCGCATAGCAAGGGTGCTCGGCCGACAGCAGCATCTGGCGACGGAACGAGCAGTACACGGGCAGCGAGAAAGCCTCGGCGAAAGCCGCGAACTGCAGTCCGGCCTGTTCCGACCAACGGCTGCCGCCGAGGATGACAACCGGCCGCTGCGCCTGTGACAGGCGCTGCTGCAGATCGGCCAGTTGCGCCGCGCCGGGATGGGTTTCCGTCACCGCATAGGGCAGCGCGTCGGCCACCGCCGCGGCTTCGGTCAGCATGTCTTCGGGCAGCGCGATCACCACCGGGCCGGGCCGGCCCGAGGTCGCGACATGGAAGGCGCGCGAGACGAGTTCCGGCAAGCGCGCCGGATCGTCGATCTGCACGACCCACTTGGCCATGGTGCCGAAGACCGCGCCGTAGTCCAGTTCCTGGAAGGCCTCGCGGCCCAGCGCATCGCGTGCGACCTGGCCCACGAACAGCAGCAGCGGTGTCGAGTCCTGGTGCGCGATGTGCACGCCGGCCGCCGCGTTGGTGGCGCCCGGACCGCGCGTGACGAAGCAGATGCCGGGCTTGCCCGTGAGCTTGCCCTGCGCCTCGGCCATCATGGTGGCGCCGCCTTCCTGGCGGCACACGGTCACGTCGATGGATGCGTCGTGCAGCGCGTCGAGCACGGCGAGAAAACTTTCGCCAGGCACGCAGAAGAGCTGCTGCACGCCGTGAGTGATGAGCTGGTCGACCAGGATCTGGCCGCCGGTGCGGGAGGAAGTCATGCGATGTCCAAGGAGATGAAGGTATCGGGTGTTGCGCCTTCCCCCTCCGGGGGAAGGTTGGGATGGGGGCAAGCGGCGCCAGTTGTGCCGACAGCATTTGATACGCCGCCAGCCCCCACCCCTGCCCTCCCCCGGGAGGGCAGGGAGAAATTCAAAGTCATTCGAGCGCTTCGCAAGCGGCCGCGATGCGTGTGCATGCCTCTTCCAACTGCGCCATCGACGTCGCATACGAGATGCGGAAATACGGCGCCAGCCCGAACACGCTGCCCGGCACCACCGCCACTTCGAAGTCTTGCAGCAGGTAGCGGCAAAAGTCGCTGTCGGTCTGCAGCAGCACGCCGCCACGGGTGCGCTTGCCGAGCACGCCGGCACAACTGGCGAAGGTATAGAACGCACCCTCGGGCACGCGGCAATGCAGGCCGGGCATGCGGTTCAGCGCCGCCACCACGAAGTCGCGCCGCGCCTGGAAGTCGGCGCATCGTTCGGCCACGATCTCCTGCGGCCCGGTGAGCGCCTCGATGGCCGCAGCCTGGCTGATCGACGACGGGCACGAGGTCGACTGGCTCTGCACCACAGCCATCGCACCGATCAGCGCACGCGGCCCCGCGCCGTAGCCCAGGCGCCAGCCGGTCATGGCGTAGGCCTTCGACACGCCGTTCACTGTCAGCGTGCGTTCGCGCAATCGGGGTTCGATCGCCACGGGTGTGGCGAAGGCCAACCCGTCGTAGAGGATGTGTTCGTAGATATCGTCCGCCAGCACCCACACCTGCGGATGGCGCAGCAGCACCTCGCACAACGGCTGCAACTGCGCCGCGCTGTAGGCCGCACCGCTCGGGTTCGATGGTGAGTTCAAAAAGAGCCAGCGCGTGCGCGGCGTGATCGCCGCTTCGAGCTGCGCTGCGGTCAGGCGAAAGCCGTTCGCCTCGGTGCAGGCCACCGACACCGGCACGCCGCCGCAGATCTGCACGATGTCCGCATAAGAGGTCCAGTACGGCGCAGGCAGGATCACCTCGTCGCCGGGGTTCAGGCTCGCCATCAACGCGTTGAAGATCACCTGCTTGGCGCCCGCGCTCACACTGATTTCGTCCAGCGCAAAGTCCAGCGCGTTGTCGCGCCTGAACTTGAGCTGCACCGCCGCCTTCATCGCCGGACTGCCGTCGAGCACCGTGTAGCGCGTCTCGCCGTGTCCAATCGCGCGCACCGCCGCTTCGCGAATGTTGTCCGGCGTGTCGAAGTCGGGCTCACCCGCGCCCAGCACGATCACCGGCCGGCCCGCGCGCTTGAGCGCGTTCGCCTGGTCGGTGATGCGCAGGATCTCCGAGACGTGGATGGCGCGCACACGTTGCGCTGGCGAGAACACGGCGGCGTCTGAGGTCACTTGGCGTAGGTCTCCAGTGGCTTGTCGTTGGGTTCGAGCATCAATTGCTTGAGCGCCGGGCTCATCGGCAGGTTCAGGCTGGTGTTCTTCGGCGGAATGGCCGCGACGAACCACTTGGTGTAGATCTTTTCCAGCTCGCCGCTCTTCATGAGCTTGCGCAGCGAATCGTCCACCGCCGCCTTGAAGGCCGGGTCGTCCTTGCGGAACAGCAGCGCGATGGGCTCGGAGCCCAGCGCCTCGCCCACGATGCGGTACGAGGCCGGGCTCTTCGAGTTCGCGATGATGCCGGCGAGCAGGTTGTCGTCGAGCACGAAGGCATCGGCGCGGCCCGACTCCATCAAGAGGAAGCTCTCGAGGTGGTCCTTGCCGAGCATCGTGTTGTACGAGACGTTCTGCGCGCGCTCACGCTTGCGCAGCAGTTGCACGGCGGTGGTGCCGGTCGATGCCGACACGTTGCGGCCCGCGAGCTGGTCGAGCGAGGTGATGCCCGAATCGACCTTGGTCGCCATGCGCACTTCGCTCACGTACGTGGTGAGCGCAAAGGCCACCTGCTGCTGGCGCGCGGTGTTGTTGGTGGTGGGGCCGCAGCCGATGTCGAGCGTGCCGTTCTGCACCAGCGGAATGGTGTTCTGCGCGGTCACGGCCATGTATTCGAGCTTGGCGTTGGGCGCGATGTCTTTCAGCACGCGCTCGCACAGCTCGACGTGGTAGCCCACGTACTTGTCGCCCGCACCCAGCATGTAGGCCATCGGCGGCGAGGCTTCGCGCACACCGAGCACGGCCTTGCCGTTGGCCTTGATCTTGTCGAGCGTGCCGGTGGTGGCGGTCTGCGCGCTGGCGCTGCCGAATGCGAGTGCGAGCAGCGCTGCGGTGGCGAGGGTCTTCAGTTGCATCTTCATCTTCTCTGTCTCCTGGTAGTTTTTCTTCGAAGGGCACGGCACGCCCTGCCAGCACGGCGTGGTGGCTTTTTCGTGGGACATCGCGGAACCGGCTTTGCCGGGCCGCAGATGTCGCCCCCGGTAGGGGGTTGGCGAAGCGACACGAAGTGCGCGCAGCCTGGGGGCGAGCCTCAATCCCCGATGTCGAAAGTCACGCCTTGCGCGAGCGGCAGTGCGGTCGAGTAATTGATCGTGTTGGTGGCGCGGCGCATGTACGCCTTCCAGCTGTCGGAACCGGCTTCGCGCCCGCCGCCGGTTTCCTTCTCGCCACCGAAGGCGCCACCGATCTCGGCGCCGCTCGGTCCGATGTTGACGTTGGCGATGCCGCAGTCCGAGCCCGCGCTCGACATGAAGCGCTCGGCCTCGCGCACGTTGAGCGTGAAGATCGACGACGACAGGCCCGCGCCCACCGCGTTGTGCCACTCGATGGCTTCGTCGAGCGAGCTGTAGCGCACCACGTACAGGATGGGCGCGAAGGTCTCGCGCAGCACCGGGCCGGCATGCGCCTTCAATTCCACGAGCGCCGGGCGCACGTAGTAGGCGTCCTTCGTGCCGATGCCGTCGACGCGCTGGCCGCCGTGCACCGTCGCGCCGGCTTCGCGGCTTTCGCCGAGCGCCTTCTGCATGCCGTCGAAGGCGGCGCGGTCGATCAGCGGGCCGACCAGTGTGCCGGCCTCGCGCGGATCGCCCACCTGCACGTTGCCGTAGACCTTCGCGAGCTTGGGCACCAGCGCG
Source organism: Variovorax sp. PAMC26660 (assembly GCF_014302995.1). Classification (NCBI taxonomy): domain Bacteria; kingdom Pseudomonadati; phylum Pseudomonadota; class Betaproteobacteria; order Burkholderiales; family Comamonadaceae; genus Variovorax; species Variovorax sp. PAMC26660. Next base: position 2,840,648 of record NZ_CP060295.1, on the reverse strand, counting down.
TCGTACACGCTATCGTGCACGAACAGGCGACGCAGCGTGGTGCAGCGCTGGCCGGCCGTGCCCATCGCCGAAAAGGCGATGCCGCGCAGCGTGAGGTCGAGGTCGGCCGAGGGCGTGACGATGGCGGCGTTGTTGCCGCCCAGTTCAAGAATCGCGCGCGCAAAACGCGCAGCCAGCTTGGGCCCGACCTGCCGACCCATTGCGGTGGAGCCGGTGGCCGAGAGGATCGGCACGCGGTGGTCGTCGACCAGCACTTCACCGATGTCGCGCTGGCCCAGCAGCAGACCGAGCAAGCCTTCGGGCGCATCGCCAAAACGTTCGATGGCGCGCTGCGCGATGGCGTGCGTGGCCAGCGCGGTCAGCGGTGTTTTCTCGGACGGCTTCCACACCACCGAATCGCCGCACACCAGTGCCAGCGCCGCATTCCACGACCACACGGCCACGGGAAAGTTGAAGGCCGAGATCACGCCGCACACGCCCAGCGGATGCCAGGTTTCCATCATGCGGTGCTCGGCGCGCTCGGTGGCCAGCGTGAGGCCGTAGAGCTGGCGCGAGAGGCCGACCGCGAAGTCGCAGATGTCGATCATTTCCTGCACCTCGCCCGCGCCTTCGGACGGAATCTTGCCGGCCTCCAGCGTGACGAGGCGGCCCAGGTCGCGCTTGGCGGCGCGCAGTTCTTCGCCCAGCAGGCGCACCAGCTCGCCGCGGCGCGGTGCCGGCACGTTGCGCCAGGCCTTGAAGGCTTCGTGCGCGCGGCCGATGGCGCCGGTGGCCTCGACCGGCGTGGTTTGCGGCACCTGCGCGATCACCTCGCCGGTGACCGGCGAGCGCACCGTCAGCTCGCCGCCGGTGTAGGCGGTGTGCGGCACGCCCAGGCGCTGCAGCAGTTGTTCGACTTCGGTGACGACCGGGAGGGAGGTGTGGGGTTCGGACATCCGGCCAATATCAGCGAATCCCGCACCCTTGCATAGTGAAAATATGGAAGGACCTGATGCGTTTCAGGAATGAACTTGCAGGGTCTGCGTGCGGTTAACGCACCAATCGGGTCGCCGCCAGCACCCACAGCACTGTCAGCACGCCATTGCTCACGGCAAACAGCACCAGCCGGTGGATCACGTGGTTGTAGGTCAGGTGGACCACGCTGTGCACCACGCGCAAGGCCACATACGTCCATGCCAGGCAGATCATCGTGGGCGACGGCGGCGTCGCCACGTAGCACAGCAGGCACACCACATAGAACAGCACCGGCAGCTCCAGCAGATTCATGTAGTTGCGGTTCGGAATGCGCACGGCATCGGGCACCGCCGCCGACTCGCCCACCTTGAAGTCCGCGCCCCGGATCTCGCGGCGCTTCACCGCGCGGATGCGGACGAAGGGAATCAGTAGCAGGACGAGGCCGGTCCATGCTGCCAGCGCGAACACGGGGTAGAGGATCGAAGGGTTGTTCATGGGTGGGGGCTCCTCGCGCGCATTGTCGTGTCAGGCAAAAGAGCCTGACTGGCCTGTTCGGCGACTGAAGGCAGAGTCGAAATTGCAAGGGCGGCCATGGATTCGCCGCGGCCAGATCAGGCAATATCAGGAATGCACCCGGAATTCAAACAAGAAATCGTGGTCCTGACGGGGGCCGAAGTGGTTCGCCGCCGCGCCGGCATGTACTTTGATGTTCATGACCGGGACATCGCAGCAACGCTCGCCCTGCAGGCCCTGTGCCACGCCATCGACGACGCGATCGACGGCCGATGCACACAGGTTTTTCTGACCATCGACGGCGCGGCAATCGACGTGCGCTACGACAGCGGCATGCCCCTCGAGCCCGATGCGCAGCATCCGAACTGGACGGTGGCGCAGATATTTCTCACGATCCATGCCGCCTGCCATTCGCGCAAGCGTCATCTGGAGGTGGGTTCGGAGTTCTGCGGGATCGGGCTCGCGGTGCTGAACGCCGTTTGCAGCGAGCTCACAGCGGAGATCAGGGACAACGGAAAGCAATTGCGGCTGCACTTCGAGCGAGGCGAGTTGCACGAAGAAGTCCCGGTTTCGACCACCCTGGAAGCCGACGAGACGCGGCTGCATTTCGTGCTCGATCCATCAATACTTCCGGACAACCGGCCCGGCGAAGACGCATTGCGCCGTGCCCTGCACGATCTGCGCTCCCGGTTTCCGGGCCTGAAGATCGAGATGAAATTCGCCCCCGCGAGCGATTGAAGCAAATCGCCCGGCGCTTCCCGCTCAACCCGGCCTGGGCGCCTCGGGCAGCGTGATGCGCTGCCCCGCCGGCGAACTCGCCAGGCTCTGCGCCGGCCGCCGCAGCGTGGCGTCGAAGGGGTTGATCTTCGGGCCGATGGCCGCCGCCTCGCGCTTGAGCAGCTCCACCACCGTGGGCATGCGGTCGGGGTTGAGCCGGTCGGCGATCGTGCCCACGCTCAGCGCGGCCACGGCACGGCCTTCACGGTCGAGGATCGGCACCGCCACGCCGGCCATGCCTTCGAGCAGCCCGGTGTTGCGCCCGGCGTAGCCCTGCTGCCGCACGCGCTCGATCTCGGTGCGCAGGTACACCTCGTCGTACACGCCGTATTCGCGCACGCGCGACAGGTTGAAGCGAATCACTTCTTCGCGCTCGGCTTCCGGCAGAAAGGCCAGGATCGCCAGCGCGCCCTGCCCCACGCCCAGCGCGATGCGCCCGCCGATGTCGCCGGTGAAGGAGCGGATCGGAAATGGCCCCTCGCTGCGGTCCAGGCACACCGCGTCGAAACCGCTGCGCGCCAGCAGGAAGATGCTGTCCCCCAGGCTCGCGCACAGCCGCAGCAGCACCGGCCGGCAGATCGAGCGCAGGTCGCCGGGGTTGCCCGCGCTGGCCGCGAGCGCGAAGAAGTCGATGCTGAGCCGGTAGAGCTTGCTGCGTTCGTCCTGCTCGACCATGCCTTCGGCCATGAGCGATTGCAGCAAACGGTGCGTGGTGGCCTGCGTGAGGCCCACGGACCGTGCGATCTGTGTCACGCGGCCGCCCTCGGCCTGCACCGCGCCGAGCGCGCGGATCACCGAGAAGACGCGGGGCACGCCGCCGCTGGCCGCCGTTGGGGTTTCCATACCTTCCTCCTGTGGAATTTCTTACACTGCGCTCGGCCATCATATTTCATTGAATGGAATAAATTAGATAAAGATTCTGATTAATGGAATACCCGAGGCGATCTGGCGCAATCGTTGCAATAGAGTGAATCGAAAGCAGCAAGTCGTCCATGGCATGCACCAAGGTGTCGCACGCCATCCCTTCGCACCGCAGAAAGGCTCTTCCATGTCATTCCTCCGGCTCACCGACGTGACCAAGTTCTATGGCGCGACCCGCGCGGTGTCGGCCATGAACCTCACGGTGGAAAAGGGCGAGTTCGTCTCGCTGCTCGGCCCTTCGGGCTGCGGCAAGACCACCACGCTGCAGATGATTGCGGGCTTCGAGGCCGTGAGCAGCGGGCGCATCGAACTCGCGGGCAAGGACATCACGCACGCCAAGGCCAACACGCGCGGGCTGGGCATCGTGTTCCAGAGCTACGCGCTGTTCCCGCACATGACGGTGGCCGACAACGTGAGCTTCGGCCTGGAGATGCGCAAGATGCCCAAGGCCGAGCGCGCCGAACGCGTGAAGCAGGCGCTGGCGCTGGTGCACCTGGAGGCGCACGCCACGCGCTACCCGCGTGAACTCTCGGGCGGCCAGCGGCAGCGTGTGGCGCTGGCCCGCGCGCTGGTGATCGAGCCGCCGGTGCTGCTGCTGGACGAGCCGCTGTCCAACCTCGACGCCAAGCTGCGCGAAGAGATGCAGTTCGAGCTGCGCCAGATCCAGCGCAAGGTCGGCACCACCACGGTGATGGTCACGCACGACCAGAGCGAGGCCATGTCCATCAGCGACCGCGTGGTGGTGATGGAAGGCGGCTGCGCCACGCAGATCGACCATCCGCAGCGGGTGTACGAACATCCCAGCACGCGCTTCATCTCGACCTTCGTGGGCAAGGCCAACCTGCTGAACTGCCGCGTGTCGAACAGCGGCGCCACGCGCACCTGCGTCGAGGTCGGTGCGCTCTCTCTCGACGTGGACGACACGGGTTTCTGTGTCGACGCATCGGCGCTGCTGAGCGTGCGGCCCGAGAAACTGCAGCTCGTCCCATCAGGCCAGGGCCGCATCGACGGCGAGGTGCAGGAGCGCTTCTTCCTCGGCAGCCAGTGGCTCTACCGCATCGCCACGGCGGTCGGCGACCTCACGGTGCTGAGCCCCAACGACGGCCGCGACGCGCTCGACGAAGGCGCCCGCACCGGCATCGACTGGCCCGCCCACTGCATGCGGCTGCTGCCCGCCGACGAGGCCGTGGCGGCATGAGCAGCGCGCGGAACAAGGCCACGCCCTGGTGGCTGTCGGGGCCGGCACTGCTGCTGTTCACGGCCCTGCTGCTGGTGCCGCTCGCGCTCACGGCCGTGCTGTCGTTCAACGTGTACGACCCGGCCACCGGGCCGAAGGCCGGCGAGTTCACGCTGGCGCACTACGCGCTGGTGTTCTCCGACTCTTACTACCTCGGCATCTTCTGGCGCACCTTCTGGGTCTCGGGCCTTGTCACGCTGATCTGCGTGGTGGTCGGCGCGCCCGAGGCCTATGTGCTCAGCCGCATGCGCAACCCGTGGCGCTCGATCCTGCTGCTGGTGGTGCTGGCGCCGCTGCTGGTGTCGGTGGTGGTGCGCGCCTTCGGCTGGAGCATGCTGCTGGGCCCCGAGGGCGCGGTGAACGGGCTGCTGGGTCTGGTGGGCATCGGGCCGGTGAAGATCCTGTACACCCACACGGCCGTGGTCATCGCGCTGGTGCATGTGATGCTGCCCTTCATGGTGATCCCGGTGTGGACCTCGCTGCAGAAGCTGGACCCCGGTGTCGAGAACGCGGCGCTCTCGCTCAATGCCACGCCCTTCACCACGCTGCGGCGCATCGTGCTGCCGCAGGTGATGCCGGGCATTCTGTCGGGCAGCCTGATCGTGTTCGGCCTGGCTGCGAGTTCGTTCGCGATTCCGGGGCTGCTGGGTGGACGCCGGCTGAAGATGGTCGCGACCATCGTCTACGACGAATACCTCAGCGAGCTGAACTGGCCGCTGGGTGCTGCCGTCGCGCTCGTGTTGCTGGTGGCCAACCTCGTCGTGATGCTCAGCTACAACCGCCTCGTCGAAGGCCGCTACAAGAAAGCGCTGGGCTGAAGCGATGAACAAGAACGGCCCCATCGCCCTCACGTTCAACGCGCTCGTCATCGTCTTCATGCTGGCACCGCTGGTGGTGGTGTGCATCGTGGCGTTCACGCCCGAGAACACGTTGACCATCCCGACCACGCACTTCTCGCTGCGCTGGTTCAAGGCGGTGTTCGCGCACTCCGACTTCATGCAGTCGTTCTGGAACAGCCTGTGGCTGGCGCTCAGCTCGGCCACCATCGCGACGCTGCTCGCGGTGCCGGCCGGCATGGCAATCACGCGCTATGAATTCCCGGGGCGCGACTTTCTCAACGGCTTGTTCCTGTCGCCGCTGATCGTGCCGCACCTCGTGCTGGGCGTGGCGCTGCTGCGCCTGTTCGCGCTGGTCGGCGGCACGGGCAGTTTCGGCTGGCTGGTGATGGCGCATGCGCTCATCGTCACGCCCTACACGCTGCGGCTGGTGGTGGCCGCGCTGGTGGGCTTCGACCGCAGTGCCGAGCAGGCCGCGCTGTCGCTGGGCGCGAGCCAGGCCACGGTGTTCCGTCGCATCACGCTGCCGATGATCCTGCCGGGCGTGACGGGCGGCTGGATGCTGGCCTTCATCAACAGTTTTGACGAAGTGACGATGTCGATCTTCGTCACCGCACCGAGCACGGTGACGCTGCCGGTGCGCATGTACATGTACGCCACCGAGTCGATCGATCCGCTGATGGCGGCGGTGTCGGCGCTGATGGTCGCGGTCACCGCTGTCGCGATGATCGTTCTCGACCGCCTCTATGGGCTGGACCGCGTGCTGGTGGGACGCAGATGAGCATGAACACATCGACAACAGGCGCACGCGCGCTGCTGCATCGCGTGGCCGAGCAGAACGGCCGCGAGGCCGTGTCCTTCACGCTCGACGGCGCACCCGCGCGCGCGCTGGCCGGGGACACGGTGCTGACCGCCGTGCTCACGCAATCCGGTCAACTGCGCCGCAACGAATTCAGCGGACTGCCGCGTGCCGGCTTCTGCATGATGGGCGCCTGCCAGGACTGCTGGATCGCTACCGACGAGGGCGAACGGCTGCGCGCCTGCTCGACCTTCATCGCACCGGGCATGGCGCTGGTCACGGGAAAGAGCGGCGCATGACGACGACAACAACGGCCAACGAATTGCGGCCCGTGATCGTCGGCGCCGGACCGGCCGGCGTGCGCGCCGCGCAAACACTGGTGGCGCATGGCCTGCGGCCCGTGGTGATCGACGAAGCCCCGCGCGCTGGCGGACAGATCTACCGGCGTCCGCCCACGGACCTGGCGCAGCGCACGGCGCGAACGCTCTACGGCTTCGAGTCCAAGCGCGCCGACGCAGTGCACGAAGCCTTCGACGCGCTGCAGGGCCGCATCGACCACCACCCCGACAGCCTCGTGTGGAATGCGCAAGGGCAGCAGCTCGACGTGCTGCACAACCCGACGCGCAGCACCCGCCGCGTGCCCTACAGCCATCTCATCGTGGCGACAGGCGCCACCGACCGCGTGCTGCCGGTGCCGGGCTGGACGCTGCCGGGCGTCTACACGCTCGGCGGTGCGCAGGTCGCGCTCAAGTTTCAGGGCTGCGCCATCGGGCAGCGCGTGGTGTTCATGGGCACGGGGCCATTGCTGTACCTGGTGGCGTACCAGTACGCGAAGGCTGGTGTGGCGGTGGCAGCAGTGCTCGACACCGCGCGCCTTGCAGACCAGCTCGCCGCAACGCCCGCGATGCTGACGCAGCCGGCGGTGTTCGCCAAGGGCGTGTACTACGTGGGCTGGTTGCGCGCGCACGGCGTGGCCCTGCACAGCGGCGTGCGTCCGCTGCGCGTGCTCGGCGACGAGCAACAGGGCCGCGTCACCGGCGTGGCATGGCACGACGGCCACGAAGAACGCACGCTGGCCTGCGATGCCATCGGCTTCGGCTACGCGCTGCGCTCCGAGACACAACTGGCCGACCTGCTCGGCTGCCGCTTCGACTACGCGCCGATGCACCGCGCCCATCTGCCGGTGCGCAATGCGGCCGGCCGCACCAGCGTCGAAGGCGTGTACCTCGCGGGCGATGGCGCCGGCATCATGGGCGCGGACGCGGCCGAATGGGCGGGCGAGCGCGCGGCGCTGGCGCTGCTGGCCGACAGCGGCATGGCCATCGACACGGCGCGTGCCACCGCGCTCGAACACAGGATCGACAGATTGACCACGTTCCGCCGTGGCCTGGAGCGCGCCTTTCCATTGCCGCAGGACTGGGCCGCGCACGCGCCCGACGATCTGGTCGTGTGCCGCTGCGAGAACGTCACGGCCGGCACGCTGCGCCAGACCATCGCCGTCAATGGTGCGGACGAGATGAACCGGCTCAAGGCGCTGTCGCGCGTGGGCATGGGCCGCTGCCAGGGCCGCATGTGCGGCGCGGCGGCGGCGGAGATCCTGGCGCATGCCACCGGCCAATCGGTGCAGCAGGTGGGTCGCCTGCGTGGACAGGCGCCGATCAAGCCGATTCCGATCCGGCTCGTGCCCTGCACGGAGGGCGACGCATGACGACGATCCGCATCTTGCGCACCGATGTCGCCATCATCGGCGGCGGCATCGTCGGCGCCTCCGCCGCACTGGCGCTGCGGCAGATGGGCCTCGGCGTGGCGCTGCTGGAGCGCGACCTTTGCGGCTCGCGCTCCAGCGGCGTGAACTACGGCGGCGTGCGGCGACAGGGCCGTCCGATGAGCCAGTTGCCACTGGCACAGCGCGCGCACCGCATCTGGGGCCGGCTGCCGGAGTTGCTGGGCACCGACGGCGAATACATCCGGTCGGGTCATTTCAAGATCGCGCGCAGCGAATCGGACATGGCCTCGCTCGAACGCTACCGCGCGCTCAGCAGCGACTTCGACCTGGGCCTGGAACTGATCTCCGCCGCGCGCCTGCGCGAGCAATGCCCCTGGCTCGGCTCGCGCGCCGTGGGCGGCTCGCTGTGCCTCGAAGACGGGCAGGCCAATCCGCGCCTGGTGTCGCCGGCCTTCGCGCTCGCCGCGCAGCGGGCGGGCGCGCAGGTCTTCGAGCGCCACAAGGTCGACGAGGTCGCGCACGACGGCGCCATGTTCATGGTGCGCAGCGGCAATGCGCTCGAAGTGCATGCGCCCGTGCTGCTCAACTGCGCGGGGGCCTGGGCCGGTGCCATTGCCGAACAGTTCGGCGAGACGCTGCCGCTGCGCTCGGGCCATCCGGTGATGGCGGTGACGGAGCCTGTGCCGCATTTCATGGACTGGAGCCTCGGCGTCGAGGGCGGCGGCATCTACTGCCGGCAGGTGGCGCGCGGCAACCTCGTGCTGGGCGGCGGCGCGGGCATCGCGCTCGATGCCGACCGCGCGCGCGTCGACCGCGACGCCATCGCCACGCTCGCGGTGCAGGCCGTCGAGCTGCTGCCCGCGCTGCGCCATGCGCATTTCATCCGCACCTGGAGCGGCACCGAAGGCTATCTGCCCGACCGAGAACCGGTGCTGGGCCCGAGCCGCACCACGCCGGGCCTGTTCCACGGCTTCGGCTTCGCGGGCGCGGGCTTCCAGATCGGCCCGGCCGCCGGCGAGGTGCTTGCCGAACTCGCGCGCGACGGGCGCAGCAGCACGCCCATCGAGGCCTTTGCCATCGAGCGCTTCGACCCTGTTTCCGAACCCGCATCCACGACCGCTTCCGACGCCCTTCCCCACTGAAAGGAAAAACCATGCCCCGCCTCACCCGCACCTTCTTCGCACGCAGCCCCTTGATCGCAGCCATCGCCACGCTTGCATGCAGCGGGGCTGCACTCGCGCAGACCCCGACGCTCTACATCGGCATGAACGGCGGCACCATGGAGAAGGCGTACACGCAGTACGTGTTCCCGGCCTTCGAGAAGGCCTACGGCGCCAAGGTGGTGGTGGTGCCCGGCACCTCGTCCGACATCCTCGCGAAGGCGCAGGCCAACAAGGACAAGCCGCAGATGCACGTGATGTTCCTGGACGACGGCATCATGGTGCGCGCCATCGGCATGGGCCTGTGCCAGAAGCAGAAGGCCAACCAGTCGCTGAGCGAGATTTTTCCCGCCGCGCGCTTCAAGGACGACATGGCCAGCGGCGTGAGCCTGGGCATGACGGGCCTGGCCTACAACGCGAAGATGTTCAAGGAAAAGGGCTGGGCCGCCCCTACCTCGTGGATGGACCTGGCCGACCCCAAGTTCAAGGGCAAGGTGGTGTTCCAGTCGATGTCGTCCTCGTCCTTCGGGTTGCACGGCTTCCTGATGTTCAACCGCATCCAGGGCGGCAACGACAAGAACGTGGAACCCGGCTTCAAGGCCTGGCCCACCACCATCGGCCCGAACGTGCTGGAGTACATCCCGAGTTCGGCCAAGCTGTCGGAGATGGTCCAGACCGGCGAAGCGGCGATCTTTCCGCTCACGCCCACCATCGTGGACTCGCTCAAGGCCAAGGGCATTCCGGTCGAGTACGCGCCGCCCAAGGAAGGCGCGGTGGTGCTGGTCACGGCCCAGTGCGTGGTCGCCAACAACAGCGAGCCCGAGTTGTCGCAAAAGCTCGCCGAGTTCCTGCTCAGCCCGGTGGCTCAGGCCAATGTGCTGCAGTACGGCGCGCAGATCCCGACCAACCCCAAGGCCCCGGTCGCGGGCGACAGCGCAACGCAGGTGGCGAACATCAACAAGTGGATGAAGACCGCCATCACCATCGACTGGGAAAGCATCAACGCGAACCGGCCGGCGTGGAATTCGCGCTGGAACAAGACCATCGAAAAGTAGGCTCGCCCCCAGGCTTCGCGCACTTCGTGTCGCTTCTCCAACCCCCTACCGGGGGCAATACCTGAGGCCCGGCAAAGCCGGTTCCTCGGTGGTCTCGAAGGGGGCGGGGCGGGCGATCAGGCCTTCGTCCTTCGCAGCAGCACCGGGAGGCACAGCAGGTAGAGCACGGCGCCGACCAGCCACACGATGCCCGGAAAGCGCACGCGCCACGCGAAGTAGAGCGCGCTGATCAACAGGGGCCCGACCACCGAGGCCAGGCTGGAGATGCTCGCGAGCACGCCTTGCAGCCGCCCCTGGTCGGCCTCGCCCACGCGCCGCGAGAGCATCGCCTGCAGCGCGGGCTGGCCGACGCCGCCCATGCACAGGAACGGCAGCAGCGCGAGCGCCATCCAGCCCTGCGAGGCGAAGGCGAGCAGCGCGTAGGCCGTGCAGTCGGAGAGGGTGCCGACCGCGATCGCCACGCGCTCGCCCCAGCGCTCGACCAGCGGGCCCGCCAGGACGCCTTGCACCACCGCGTGGATCAGGCCGAAGCCCGCGAGCGAAAGGCCGACCGTGGTGCCGTTCCAGGCGTAGCGGTCCTCGCCGTGGATCACCCAGGTCGTGCCGGCGACCTCGCCCACCAGCACGAGCACCAGGAACACGCCCAGGATCGGCAGCAGCGCGGGAAAGCCCGCGGCCCAGCGCAGCGGCGCGAGCGGATGCAGCACGCTGCGGTCGAAGGGCTGCGCCGCGAGCGCCGGCGGGCGCGACTCGCGCAACACCAGCAGGCCCACGAGGAAGGTCAGTCCGTTGAGCACCGCGGCCGCGATGAAGGGCAGCCGGACGCCGTGGTCGCCGAGCACGCCGCCGATGGCAGGCCCGGCGATGAAGCCCAGGCCGAAGCAGGCGCCCATGCGGCCGAACCAGCGCGCGCGCTGATGCTCGGGCGTGAGGTCGGCAATGGCCGCAGAGGCCACCGCCATGTTCGCGCCCGTCATGCCCGCGATCGCGCGGCCCAGGAACAGCATCCACAGCGAGGGCGCGAAGGCCATGAAGAGCGCATCGATCGCCGCGCCCGCCACCGACACCAGCAGCACCGGCCGGCGGCCGAAGCGGTCGCTCAGCGCGCCGAGCACGGGCGCGCAGAGGAACTGCATCAGCGCATACAGCGAGAGAAAGGCGCCGAAGCGCCAGCCGAGGTCGCCGGTGTGGCCGACCTCGCGCAGCAGGCCCGGCACGATCGGCATGACCAGGCTGATGCCGACGGCGTCGAGCGTGACGATCGCAAGGATCACCGCATGCGCGTGGCGGCCGCCCGCGAAGGAGGATGGAGAAGAAATGTTGAAATTTATCATTGATAAGGAATTATCAGCGATAAATTCCAGGTTGTGAAGCACCCCCTATTGGCTCGGACACGGGCACGGATATCTGCATGAAACTGGATCGCGAAGTCATCCTCGAAGCGGCGCTTGCGCTGCTCGACGAGGTCGGCATGGACAAACTCAGCACCCGGCTGCTGGCCGAACGGCTCAGCGTGCAGCAGCCTGCGCTGTACTGGCATTTCAAGAACAAGCGCGCGCTGCTCGATGCGATGAACCGCGAGATCCTGCTTCGCGCCCACGACCGCCGGCTGCCGCTGCCCGAGGAATCGTGGGAAACCTTCCTGCGAGAGAACGCGCGCAGCTTCCGCCGTGCGCTGCTGGCGCGGCGCGACGGCGCGCGCCTGCATGCCGGCTCGGAGCCCGACCCGGATGATCTTGAGATGGTGGAGGCCCAGCTCGCGGCCGTGGTCAGCCGGGGCATGCCGGCGACGCAGGCCATGACGCTGCTGATCGCGCTGGGCCGCTACACCGTGGGCTGCGTGCTCGAGGAACAGGCAGCGCCGCCGGACGCGCAAGTGCGGCAGCAAACGCTCGATGCCGCGGCGGCGTCACGCCCCCTGCTGGCCGAAGCGTTCGCCAACTACCGCAAGGCCGGTCCCGATGCGATGTTCGAGGTGGGCGTGGACCTCATGCTCGAAGGCGCGAAGGCGCGCCTCGAAGGCGATGCCCCCGCCGCGCGCCGCCGCAGCGCCACCACGGGCAACACCAAGTCACCCAAGCCCACGCCGCGCCGCTGACGCCGGCTCAGCGGCCGCTGTTGTCTTCGAGAATCCAGCCCGCTGCCTTCTCGGCCATCATCAAGGTCGGACTGTTCGTGTTGCCGCTGGTGATGGTGGGCATGGCGCCCGCATCGACCACGCGCAGGCCCTGCACGCCGCGCACGCGCAGCCTGGCGTCGAGCACCGCCATCGCGTCGCCATCAGCGCCCATCTTCGTGGTGCCGACCGGATGGAAGATGGTGGTGGCGATGTCGCCCGCGAGCCGCGCGAGGTCTTCGTCGGTCTGGTACTGCACGCCGGGCTTCCATTCCTGCGGCTTGTACTTGGCGAGCGCGGGTTGCGACGCGATCCGGCGCGTCACGCGCAGCGAGTCGGCGGCCACCTTGCGGTCTTCGTCGGTGCTCAGGTAGTTGGGGGCGATGGCGGGCGCGTCTTCGAAGCGCTTGCTCTTGATGCGCACCGAGCCCCGGCTCGTGGGGTTGAGGTTGCACACACTCGCGGTGAAAGCCGGAAAACTGTGCAGCGGATCGCCGAAGGCATCGAGCGACAGCGGCTGCACGTGGTACTGCAGGTTCGGCCATTCGTGGTCGGGCGAACTGCGCGTGAAGGCGCCGAGCTGCGACGGCGCCATGCTCATCGGTCCGCTGCGTTTGAGCAGATATTCAAGGCCGATCTTCGCCTTGCCGACCATCGACGACGCCAGCACATTGAGCGTGGGCGCGCCCTCGATCTTGTAGACCGCGCGGATCTGCAAATGGTCTTGCAGGTTGGCGCCGACGCCGGGCGCATCGAGCACCACGTCGATGCCGTGCTGGCGCAGCAGTTCGGCCGGGCCGATGCCCGAGAGCTGAAGAATCTGCGGCGAGCCGATGGCGCCCGCGCTCAGGATCACTTCGCGCTCGGCATGCGCGGTGGCCATCTCGCTGCCGTTCCATACCTCGACGCCGCTGCATCGGCGCGTGCCGTCGGGCAGCGTCTCGAACAGCAGGCGCGACACCTGCGCGCCGGTCCACAGCTCGAAGTTGGGCCTGCCATAGCAGGTCGGCCGCAGGAAGGCCTTGGCCGTGTTCCAGCGCCAGCCGTTCTTCTGGTTGACCTGGAAGTAGCCCACGCCTTCATTGCTGCCGCGGTTGAAGTCGGTGGTGTGCGGCACATCGGCCTGCGCAGCGGCTTCGGCGAAAGCGTCGAGGATGTCCCAGCGCAGGCGCTGCTTCTCAACGCGCCACTCGCCACCCGCGCCATGCATCTCGTCGGCGCCGAGATAGAAGTCCTCGTGCTTCTTGAAAGCCGGCAGCACGTTCTGCCAGCGCCATGACTCGTCGCCGGTGAGCTGCGCCCACTGCTCGTAGTCGCGCGACTGGCCGCGCATGTAGATCATGCCGTTGATGCTCGACGAGCCCCCAAGCGTCTTGCCACGCGGATAGCGCAGCGTGCGGCCATTCAGGCCCGCATCGGGCTCGGTGCTGTAGAGCCAGTCGGTGCGCGGGTTGCCGATGCAATACAGGTAGCCCACCGGAATGTGGATCCAGTGGTAGTCGTCCTTGCGACCCGCCTCGATGAGCAGCACGCGCTTGCGCTTGTCGGCGCTCAGGCGGTTGGCCATGAGCGAGCCGGCGGTGCCGGCCCCGATGATGATGTAGTCGAAGCTTGTGTCGCTCATGGCGGTTGTCTTGTCTCTCTTTGTTCTTCGAGGATACGGCAGTGCCGACCGTGCTGCGCCCGCAGCCGCCTTTTACTTGGCGGTCGGCATCACGAACTCGGCGCCCTTGCCGATGCTCTCGGGCCAGCGCTGCATGACCGACTTCTGCTTGGTATAGAAGCGCACGCCCTCTTCGCCGTAGGCGTGCATGTCGCCGAACAGGCTCTTCTTCCAGCCGCCGAAGCCGTGCCACGCCATGGGCACCGGGATCGGCACGTTGATGCCGACCATGCCGACCTGGATGCGGCGGCTGAATTCGCGCGCCACGTTGCCGTCGCGGGTGAAGCAGCTCACGCCGTTGCCGAACTCGTGCGCGTTGACGAGGTCGACCGCGTCCTTGAAGTTCTCGACGCGCACGCAGCTGAGCACCGGGCCGAAGATTTCTTCCTTGTAGATGCGCATCTCGGGCGTGACGTTGTCGAACAGCGTGCCGCCCATCCAGAAGCCGTCGCCACAGCCTTCGCCTGCCACCTTGCCGTCGAATTGGCGGCCGTCGACCAGCAGCTTCGCGCCTTCCTTCTCGCCCTGCGCGATGTAGCCGGTGATGCGCTCGTGCGCAACGCGGGTGACGATCGGGCCCATCTCGGCCGCGAGGTTGGTGCCGTTGAGCACCTTGAGCGTCTTCGTGCGCTCGATGAGCTTGGGCACGATCTTGTCGGCCACGTCGCCCACCAGCACCGCGACGCTGATCGCCATGCAGCGCTCGCCGGCCGAGCCGTAGCCCGCGCCGATCAGCGCATCGACGGTCTGGTCGATGTCGGCGTCGGGCATGACGACCATGTGGTTCTTCGCGCCGCCCAGGGCCTGCACGCGCTTGCCGTGGCGTGCACCGGTTTCGTAGATGTAGTTGGCGATGGGCGTGGAGCCGACGAAGCTGATGGCCTTGACGTCGGGGTGCTCCAGCAGCGCATCGACGGCCACCTTGTCGCCCTGCACCACGTTGAACACGCCGTCGGGCAGGCCGGCTTCCTTGAGCAGCTCGGCCATGCGCAGCGAGGCGCTCGGATCGGTCGGGCTGGGCTTGAGCACGAAGGTGTTGCCCGCGGCAATCGCCACCGGGAACATCCACATCGGCACCATCACCGGGAAGTTGAAAGGCGTGATGCCGGCGACCACGCCGAGCGGCTGACGCAGCGTCCAGTTGTCGATGCCGGTGCTCACCTGGTCGGTGAAGTCGCCCTTGAGCAGTTGCGGAATGCCGCAGGCGAACTCGACGATGTCGATGCCGCGCGAAACCTCGCCCTGTGCGTCGGTGAAGACCTTGCCGTGCTCGGCGGTGATGAGGTGGGCCAGTTCGTCCTTGTGCTCGTTGAGCAACTGCAGGAACTTGAACATGACGCGGGCGCGGCGGATCGGCGGCGTGTCGGCCCAGGCCGGGAAGGCGGCTTGTGCGGCGGCCACGGCAACCGAGACTTGTGCCGCATCGGCCAGGCCCACCTTGCCGGTGACGGCACCGGTGGCGGGGTTGGTCACGTCCTGCGTGCGGCCGGAGGTGTTGGCGGTGGGCTTGCCACCGATGTGGTGGTCGAGGTGAAGGGTGGACATGGATCGGGGCTTTCGCGTGACGGGAAAAACGGAAGGATGGCGGCAGTTTAGGCAGCGACCGCCGACGCGCATAGCCACGAGACTTGAACTTATTGTTCACCATAGCGAACAATGGATGCATGAAACCTCAAAATATCGAGTCGCTGTGGACGCACCTGCACTGGCTCACGGTGCTGGCGCAGCAGGGCAGCTTCACGGCTGCAGCGCTGCGGCTGGGCGTGAGCAAGGCGGCCATGAGCCAGCGCATCGCCGAGCTGGAGCGCGCGGCCGGTGCGCCTTTGGTGCAGCGCACCACGCGCAGCGTGCGGCTGACGGAAGCGGGCCAGCGGCTGGTGGAAGACATGCGCGCGCCCTTCGAGCAGATCGCCCACAGCTTTGCCGGTGTGCGCGACCTGGCGGGCGTGCCGCGCGGGCTGGTGCGCGTCACTGCGCCGGTGGCTTTTGCGCGCCAGCAACTGGTGCCACGGCTGGCCGACTTCCTGCGCGCGCAGCCCGAGGTGCGGATCGAACTCGACCTGTCGGACCGGCTCAGCTCGCTGGCGATGGAAGGCTTCGACCTCGCGATCCGGCACACGGCTGCGCCGCCCGACACGCACGTCGCCTGGACGCTGTGCGACACGCGCTCGGTGCTGGTGGCCAGCCGCGCCTACCTGCGCCGGCGCGGCACGCCGCGCGAGCCGATGGCGCTGGCCGAGCACGACTGCCTGCACTACCCGCGCGCGCAGGACACGCCGACCTGGCACTTCGAGGCGCGCACCGCCTCGCAGAAATCCAAGGCGCCGCGCCTGACGGTGCCGGTGTCGGGCCCGCTGGTCGCCAACAACAGCGAAGCGCTGCGCGACGCGGCCCTGACCGGCCTGGGCATCGCGCTGGTGCCCGACTTCAGCGCGCAGTCGGCGTTGCAGTCGGGCAAGCTGGTGGAGGTGCTGCCGCAATGGCGCTCGGTGGGCGCCTTCGGCGAGCGGCTCTATGCGATTCGGCCCTACGCCACGCACGTGCCACAGGCGGTGACGGCCTTTGTCGGCTGGTTGCGCGAGGCGCTGGGTGCGGGCTTCGACGCCTGAGCCGGCTGCCGGCCGGCCCGCCGGAGCGCGATCCTGAAGGGATGCTGAAAATCCGCGAACAACCCGTCATCGGCGTTTCTTGCCCAGTCAGCGCGATTCCTCGCGAAAAACGGCGTTGAGCCCTACGCAAACGAGGGGTCTGGAGCACGTGCGGCATGGATGCACCCGGTTACGATGCGCCCTTCCCTGCCTCCTTTTTGTTTACTTTCCTGTTCATGCGCCCCATGTCGAATGCACCGTCGCCTGCCGACGTTTCAGCCGCCGGCAGTGTGATGCCGCTGGTGCGGCAGCAAGAACAGGACGGCCGCGCGTGGACCGTGGCCAGCGGCCGCTGGACCGCGCTGGGCATGTCGTCCAAGCCGGCCTGGTTGGCACTGGCGAAGAGCCTGCAGGCCGCCGCGCCCGCCGAAGACCGCGCCTGGGACCTGCGCCCCATCGAGCAGCTCGACCACATCGGCGCGCAGTTGCTATGGGACCACTGGCGCCACGAATGGCCGGCCACGCTGGAGATGTCGCCGCAGCACAAGGCAGTGCTCGACCAGGTGGCGCAGTTCACGGTGGCCACGCCGAGCGAGCCGCCCAAGACATTGAGCGACCGCATCCGCGAGTTCTCGCACAACGGTCCGCGCGCCATGTATGTGATGCGCGACTTCACGGGCCTGATCGGCCAGTTGGCGCTCGACGTGGGCCAGCTGATCCGAGCCCCGCACCGCGGCCCCTGGCGCGACTTCTCCGGGCACCTCTACCAGTTCGGCGCCACGGCACTGCACATCACGGCACTGGTTGGCCTCTTGATCGGCGTGGTGCTGGCCTACCTGATCTCGCAGCAACTGCGCCAGTACGGCGCCGAGACCTTCGTGGTCAACATCCTCGGGCTGTCGCTGGTGCGCGAACTGGGGCCGGTGCTGGCGGCCGTGCTGATCGCGGGCCGCTCGGGCTCGGCCATCACCGCGCAGATCGGCGTGATGCGCGTGACCGAAGAACTCGACGCGATGCGCGTCATGGGCATCCCGCACGGCTTTCGCCTGGTGATGCCGCGCGTGCTGGCGCTGGCCATCGCCATGCCGCTGATCAGCCTCTGGACCTCGATGGCGGCGCTCGCGGGCGGCATGCTGGCGGCCGATGCGGCGCTCGACATTTCGCCGGCGTACTTTCTGTCGGCGCTGCCGCGCGCGGTGCCGATCTCGAACCTGTGGCTGGCCATGGCCAAGTCGGCGGTGTTCGGCATCCTGATCGCGCTGATCGGCTGCTACTTCGGCATGAAGGTCAAGCCCAACACCGAGAGCCTGGGGCGCGGCACCACCTCGTCGGTCGTGACCTCGATCACCGCGGTGATCCTGGTGGACGCGCTGTTTGCGGTGCTGTTCAAGGGCATCGGGTTCCGGGGATGAGCGCATGAGCATGCCCATCCGCGCCGACACCCCCACCGCCGTGGTCGACATCCGCGGCCTGTGGACCGTGTTCACGAACGCCGAGGGCGAGCAGGTGGTGCACCGCGACCTGAACCTGCACATCGACCGCGGCGAAGTGCTGTCGCTGGTGGGTGGCTCGGGCACCGGCAAGACGGTGCTGCTGCGCCAGATCCTGGGGTTGGAAAAGCCCACGCGCGGCGTGGTCGAGGTGCTGGGCCAGCCGCCCGGCGAACTCAGCGCCACCGGCGCGGCCAACGTGGGCATGCTGTTCCAGCACGGCGCGCTGTTCTCGGCCTTCAGCGTGCTGGAGAACATCGCCTTTCCGCTGCGCGAGCTGAAGCTGCTGCCCGACGAACTCATCCGCCATGCAGCGCTGGTGAAGCTGCAGATGGTGGGGCTGGAGCCCCGGCACGCCAACATGAGCCCTTCGGACCTGTCGGGCGGCATGATCAAGCGCGTGGCGCTGGCGCGCGCGCTCATCATGGACCCGCCGCTGCTGTTGCTCGACGAGCCCACCGCCGGCCTCGACCCCGAGGCCTCCGACAGCTTCTGCACCCTGCTGCGCAGCCTGCACCGCGAGCTGGGCCTGACGGTGGTGATGGTCACGCACGACCTGGACACGCTGTTCGACCTGAGCACCCGCATCGCGGTGCTGGCCGACCAGAAGGTGATCGTCACCGGTACGGCGCGCGAGGTCATCGCCTACCCGCATCCCTTCATTCACGAATACTTTCTCGGCGGGCGCGGACAGCGCGCCCTGGAGGCCCTGCATGACAAACCCGCCGAAGCACCCCCACCGCCACCCGCCGCCAGCGCGGGCGCACGCTGAAAGGTAGCCCACCATGGAAAACAAGGCCCATGCCCTCGCCGCCGGCGCCTTCGTGCTCGGCCTCATCGCCGTGCTCGTCGGGCTCGTGATCTGGTTCACGCGCGACAACACCGTGCGCAACATCTACGAGTTGTCCACGCGCGAGGCCGTCAGCGGCCTGCAGCCGCAGGCCACGGTGCGCTACCGGGGCATCGCGGTCGGCAAGGTGGCGTCGATCGACTTCGATCCCAAGGTCAAGGGCAACGTGCGGGTGCGCATCACCGTCGACGAACGCGTGCCGCTCACCACCTCCAGCTTTGCCACGCTGAGCTACCAGGGCGTGACCGGCCTGGCCTTCATCGCGCTGGACGACAAGGGCGAATCGACCGTGGCCCTGAAGCCCGACAACGACGACCCGCCGCGCATTCCGCTGAAGCCCTCGATGCTGTCGCAACTGCAGGACCGTGGCGAAGCCATCATCAACCAGGTCGAGGAAGTGACCAAGCGCGCCAACCAGTTGCTGAGCGACCCCAACCAGAAGCGCGCGGCCGATGCGCTGGAGAACATCGCCGCCGCCTCGGCCAGCGCCAACACGCTGCTCAAGACGCTGGACAGCACGGTGAAGACGGGCCTGAATCCGGCACTGACGAAGCTGCCGGACACGCTGGCCTCGGTGAAGAAAGCGGCCGGCGACGTCTCGCGCGTGGCCACCAACTTCAACACCACCGTGGGCCGGCTGAACGCACCCGACGGGCCGGTCGAACGCCTGAGCGACGGCACCAAGGCGCTGGCGCAGGCAGTCGATTCATTCAACTCGGCCACGCTGCCGCGCGTGAACCGCGTGGCCGACGACACCTCGCACGCCGTGCGCCGGCTGGGCCGCGCGGCGGACAGCATCAACGACAACCCGCAATCGCTGCTGTTCGGCAACGGCGGCACGGCCGCGGGCCCGGGCGAGCCCGGCTTTTCCGCGCCGGCGGCCACGCGTCCCTGAGGGAAGGCAAGCACCACCATGAACGCCATTCGATCCACCCTGAACACACGCGCACGCCGCGCGGGCGCCGTGGCGCTCTTCGGCATCGCGCTGCTGGCCGCCGGCTGCGGCGCGCTGCCCGACAAGCCCGCGCGCTCGGCGCTGTACGACTTCGGCCCTGGCGCCACGGCCCCGGCCGCAGCAGCGCCTGCCGCAGCGACGCTGCCCACGCTGGCATTGGCCGAGTTCGAGAGCAACACGCGCATCGACGGCACGCAGATCCTGTACCGCCTGGGCTATGCCGACGCCAACGAGCTGCGTCCCTACGGCCAGTCGCGCTGGAGCCAGCCGCCCGCGCAACTGCTGCGCCAGCGGCTGCGCGACACGTTGGCACAGCAGCGCACCGTGCTCGGCCCGGAAGAGAGCGCGACCATCGCGCGTGCCAAAGGCGAAGTGCCCGACACGCTGCGCATCTCGCTCGACGAGTTCAGCCACTACTTCGATTCGGCCAGCAGCAGCGTCGGCCTGGTGCGCCTGCGCGCCACGCTGATCCGCGGCGCGGTCGGCGGCGACCGCGTGCTGGGCCAGCGCATGTTCACCGTGCGCCGCCCCGCACCCACGGCCGATGCACCCGGCGGCGTGAAGGCGTTGATCGCGGCCAGCGACGGTGCCGTGGCCGAGGTGATGCAGTGGGTGGATCAGTTGCAAAAGCAACAGCCACGACAGTAAACCGCTGAACGAAGG
The DNA here is from genome assembly GCF_014302995.1 of Variovorax sp. PAMC26660. Taxonomy (NCBI): domain Bacteria; kingdom Pseudomonadati; phylum Pseudomonadota; class Betaproteobacteria; order Burkholderiales; family Comamonadaceae; genus Variovorax; species Variovorax sp. PAMC26660. The sequence continues at coordinate 2,820,345 of NZ_CP060295.1, read as the reverse complement.
GCCATCCCCATGAACGTCACGCGCATCGTCGGCATCCTGCTCATCGTCGCGGGCATCACCGCCCTGGGCATGGGCAGCTTCAGCTTCACGAAGGAAACCCATCAGGCCAAGCTGGGCCCGCTGGAGTTCTCGGTGAAGGAAAAGCAGACCGTCAACTTCCCGGTCTGGGCCGGCGTCGCCGTGATCGTTGTGGGTGGCGCGCTGGTGCTGCTGGGCGGCAAAAGAGGCTGAGCCGACTGGCTCACACGGTGTGAAGAAACCGTAGCGAGCGCCCCGAGCTTGCATCGAGGACCGCAGCCGTACTTTGTACGGTGAGGACCGCAGGTGCGAGATCGGGACGCGCAGTAGGTTTATTCACACCTTGTCAGTCGCCTGAAGGCGTGGGCGCTGCGCCCAGCTTGTGCCGCACCGCCTGCAGGATGCGATCACCCAGCAGCAGTTGGCCGTGCATCGAGATGTGGGTGTCGTTCGGGAAGTAGAAGTCGCGCATCTTCATCTTCTCCTCCTGCGTGAAGCTGAAGAGATCCGGCCCCAGGTCGGTCTGCTTGAGCGCCGTCACGAAAGCCTGCGAATGCGTCGGCTCCAGGTAGGTGGTCCATTTGTTCGGCACCACCATCCACAGGATCGGCACCTTCGACTGCGATTTCGTGAAGGCCTGCATCTGCGCCAAGTGCTCCGGCGTGATTTCTCCCATGTCGCGGTCGGCCGCCAGGAACAACGCCAGGTCGCAGCGCCGATGGCTGAAGCGCTGGCAGCCGTCCTGCACGGGGCGGGCCAGGGTCTGCTGGTCGCACTCGTCGTTCACCCTGCCGGCGATGGCGGCGCGGGTGCATTGGGACGTGAGCCAGCCGGAGATGAGCTGCCCGTCCCAGTTCAAGGCAAAGCCGGGCACATGCTCGGGCGGCGGCGAGCGCGGCTCGGCCTGCGACTCGAGCGGCTTCTTCATGTTGCCGCACTCCTTCGAGTTGGCCAGCCGCAGGCCGACGATGCGCTCCACGCTTTCGACGATCACCAGCTTGCCGCGAAAGCCCGCCTTGGCGAGCCAGTCGTCGAAGTCGCCGCACAGCCGTTCGTCGATCGTGTCCCAGAAGACGGTGGTCACGCCGTAGCCGGCCTTGACAAGCCGCGACTGCCAGCGATACGTGGCCGAGAAGCTGTCGCCGATGACGACGATGTCGGCCTTGTCGATGGGAACGCCCTCCAGCAATTCGGGCTCGACGTGCGGCGGCTCGATGCGCCAGCCGAAGTCGTAGTCGGAAATACGGCCGATGCGCGCCAGGTCACCATATGCAGCGGGAGTGAGCAGCGTCTGGAACAGCAGTCCGGTGAAGACGGCAAAGGCCGTCAGGAATATCGACAACCAGAGTTTTGCGGGCGTCATCTTTTGAAATAGGTATACGGAAGCGCGAACTCGCGACGCCTCGTGGGGCGCACGAGTTTAGACCGTCGCCCAGGCGAAAGTGCCCCGCGTCGGTGCAACGGCTTCAGCCCAGCCCCGCCAGCAGCCGCGGCAGCAGGTCTTCCGACGCCCCGCGCAGCACCGCCGAGGCCGCATCGTCCAGGTGCGGCAGCGGCTCCAGGTTGAGCGTGACCAGCTTCGCGCCGTGGGCCAGCGCGGTCTGCGGCAGCTCGGCGGCCGGGTAGACGATGGTCGTGCTGCCGACCACCAGGAACAGATCGCACTCCTGCGCCGCCATCTGGGCATCGAGCAGCACGCCGGAATTGAGCATTTCGCCGAACATCACGACGTCGGGCCGCGCGTGCGAGCCGCAGCGCAAGCAACGGTGAAAGGGCCACGGGCCGCTGCGGTTGCCGCAGTGGTCGCAGCGCCAGCGGCGCAGCGAGCCGTGCAGTTCGAGCACGTCCTGTCCGCCAGCCAGCGTCAGCAGGCCGTCGACGTTCTGCGTGACCAGCCGCGTGGCGGGGCGCAGCCTTTGCAGTTGCGCCAGCGCGTCGTGACCCGGATTGGGCTGGGCCGACTCGACCACCGACAGGCGCTGCGCCCAGAATTTCGTGAAGCCGGCCGGGTCGCGCTGCAGGTCTTCGGCGTGGGAGAACTGCAGGGCGTTCTGGCTCTTCCAGAGACCGTCGGCGTCGCGGTAAGTCGGGATGCCCGAGGCGCGCGACAAGCCGGCGCCGGAGAAGACCACGACGCGCCGGGCGTCGCGCAGCAACGCGATGGCCGCATCGAGAGAAGAAGAAAGAGATGTATCGAGGCTGACTGGCGTCATCGTTCGGTTCTGGAAAGACCGGCGGCCGGGGCAACGGTGGCGCCCAGCCGCTGGGAGACGGTGTCCGCGCAGGCCTTGAGGGCGCGCGAAATCTCGCCGTCCCACGCGGTGTTGAAGATGCCGGCCGGGCCGATGGCGGTCACGGCCAGCACGATGGCGCCGGTGTGGTCGAACACCGGTGCGGCCATGGCGCTCACGCCCTCGATCACCTCGCCGTCGGAGCGGCTGATGCCGTGGTCGCGCACTTCCTGGAGCTGGCGCTCGAAGTCGCTCCAGGAAGGCAGCGGCTGCACCGGCGGCATGCCGGGGGGCGGGGCGGGCTCTGCAGCGCCCTTTCGCGGCTTCTGGCGCTGGCGCTCTTCTTCGAGCAGCGCCCGCACCACGGCGGCATCCAGGTAAGTGGCAAAGACGCGGCCCGAGGCGGTGTTGGTGAGCGAGAACACCGTGCCGTGCCGCATGTTCACATGCACCGGTGACGGCGACTCGGCCGTGCGCACGATGGTCGCGCCGCGCGCGCCCCACACGGCCAGCGCCACGGTGTGGCCGATCTGCTGGGCCAGTTGGCCGATCAGCGGCGTGGCGATGTGCACCGGGTCGGCCTGCTGCAGGCTGATCAGCCCCAGTTGCAAGGCCAGCGGCCCGAGCAGATAGTGGCCGCTGGCGCGGTCCTGCTCGATCAGGCCCAGGCGCCCGAAGCTCACCATGTACGGATGCGCCTTGGCGGCCGTCATGTCGGCCTCGCGCGCGAGGTCTTTCAGCGCCATCGGCCGGCCGTGGTGCACCAGCGCGCGCAGCAGCTGGCCGCCGACCTCGATGCTCTGGATGCCGCGCTGGGCGCGGTCGGTGTCATTCGCTGCCATGGCCCGCCTTGCCGTCTGATTGTTCGTTCATGAAGAAGGGATTAGACATGAACTGATCCGCCGCTTACACTTCGGAAATTCGTTATCCGCGAATTCGTTCGCCCTAAACGAATCTTTTCGCCGAACCAGATACCCCACCCACAAACCGGAGACACACGATGAGCCAAGCCAAGAAGTTCGCCAGCCAGGCCGACATGGAAGAGAAGACGATCACCTTCAGCCAGATCTCGGAACACGCCTGGGCGTACACCGCCGAAGGCGACCCGAACACCGGCATCATCATTGGCGACGACTGCGTGCTGGTGGCCGACACCCAGGCCACGCCCGCCATGGCCGCCGACGTGGTGCGCCGCATCCGCGAAGTGACCGACAAGCCCATCAAGTACGTGGTGCTCACGCATTACCACGCGGTGCGCGTGCTGGGCGCGGCGGGCTACGGCGCCGAACACGTGCTGGCCAGCCAGGACACGCGCGACCTGATCGTCGAGCGCGGCGAAGAAGACAAGGCCAGCGAAATCGGCCGCTTCCCGCGCCTGTTCCAGAACGTCGAGACCGTGCCCCCGGGCCTGACCTGGCCCACCATGACCTTCACCGGCAAGATGACGCTGTGGCTGGGCAAGCTCGAAGTGCAGCTCATCCAGCTCGGCCGCGGCCACACCAAGGGCGACACCGTCGTCTGGCTGCCGCAGGAACGCACGCTGCTGTCGGGCGACCTGGTCGAGTTCGGTGCCACGCCGTACGCCGGCGACGCCTACTTCAAGGACTGGCCGCAGACGCTGGACAACATCGCGGCCCTCAAGCCGGCCGCACTGGTGCCGGGCCGCGGCGCCGCACTGACCACGCCCGAAGCCGTGGCCGAGGGCCTGACCGGCACGCGCAATTTCATCTCCGACGTGTATGCCAGCGTGCAGGAAGGCGTGAAGGCCGGCCGTGACCTGAACGCGGTCTACAAGGACACCTACGCCAAGCTCAAGCCCAAGTACAGCCAGTGGGTGATCTTCGACCACTGCATGCCCTTCGACGTGAGCCGTGCGTACGACGAAGCCTCGGGCCATGCGGACCCGCGCGTGTGGACGGCGCAGCGGGACATCGATATGTGGAAGGCGCTGGAAGGCTGATCGGTATTTCTCCCTCCCCTTCCGGGGGAGGGTTGGGGTGGGGGCTGACGGCCTTGAACGCCGCGCTGCATCGACAGCTGCTTGCCCCCATCCCAACCTTCCCCCAAAGGGGGAAGGAGCAAGACAAAGACACAAAAGACACGGAGACAACACGTGATCGACTATCAAAGTCTGCGCTTCGACTACCAACGCCACGCCGACCAGGACGCGGCCACCCCTGCCCACCACCCCGTAGTGATCGTGGGCGCCGGCCCCGTCGGCCTCACGCTCGCGATCGACCTCGCGCTGCGCCAGGTTCCGGTGGTGCTGCTCGACAACGACACCACCCTGTCCAGCGGATCGCGCGCGATCTGCTTCGCCAAGCGCACGCTCGAAGTGTTCGACCGCCTGGGCTGCGGCGACCGCATGGTCGAAAAGGGCGTGTCGTGGAATGTCGGCAAGGTGTTCTTCCATGACGAGCAGGTCTACCGCTTCGACCTGCTGCCAGAGCCCGGCCACGAGCGCCCGGCCTTCATCAACCTGCAGCAGTACTACGTCGAGGGCTACCTCGTCGAACGCGTGGCCGCCCTGCCGCTGATCGACCTGCGCTGGAACCACAAGGTGACCGGCATCGAACAACAGGGCGACGGCGCCGTGCTCACGGTCGAGACGCCCGACGGCAACTACCAACTGGCCGCCGATTACGTCGCCGCCTGCGACGGCTCGCGCTCCAACCTGCGCCAGTTGCTGGGCCAGGAAGCCAAGGGCCGCACCTTCCGCGACCGCTTCCTGATCGCCGACATCACCATGGACGCGCAGCTCCCCACCGAGCGCCGCTTCTGGTTCGACCCTTCGTTCCACCCCGGCCAGAGCGTGCTGCTGCACAAGCAGGCCGACGGCATGTGGCGCGTGGACTTCCAGCTCGGCTGGGACGCCGACCCGGTGGAAGAGCGCAAGCCCGAGAACATCACGCCGCGCGTGCGCGCGCTGCTCGACAGCATCGGTTTCGAGGGCGTGCAGTTCCAGATCGGCTGGGCCAGCGTCTACACCTTCGCCTGCCAGCGCATGGCGCACTTCCGCCATGGTCGCGTGCTGTTCGCGGGCGACTCGGCGCACGGCGTGTCGCCCTTCGGCGCGCGCGGCGCCAACTCGGGCGTGCAGGACGCGGACAACCTCGCCTGGAAGCTCGCGGCCGTGGTGCAGGGCGCCGCACCCGATGCGCTGCTCGACAGCTACGCCAGCGAGCGCGAGTTCGCGGCCGACGAGAACATCCGCAACTCGACGCGCGCCACCGACTTCATCACGCCCAAGAGCGACGTGAGCCGGCTCTTTCGCGACGCGGTGCTGGAGCTGACCCGCCGCCACGCCTTCGCACGCACGCTGGTCAACAGCGGACGGCTCTCGGTGGCCACGGTGCTGCGCGATTCGCCGCTCAACACGCCGGATGCCGAAGCCTTCGCGGGCGCGATGGTGCCCGGCGCCGCGGCGGCCGACGCACCCGTGGTGCGCGCCGACGGCAGCACCGGCTGGCTGCTGCGCGAATGCCATGTCGCGCAGTTCACGGCTCTGGTGTTCGGCACCGGCGACGCGGCCGCGCGCAGCCTCCAGGCGCTGAAGGCCAGCGACGTTGCGCTGCACATCGTGCAGGTGCAGGCCACCACGCCCGCCGGCGAACTCGCGGCGCAGCGCTACGACGCACAACCCGGTACTGTCTACCTCCTGCGACCCGACCAGCACGTGTGCGCGCGCTGGCGGCAGCCCACGGCGGACCACATCCGCGCGGCGACCCACCGCGCACTGGCAAAGGCATGAACGCGATGCAACAACAGCAGGCACTGATCACCACGCCGAACCTCGACGCGCCCGACGATTTCTACGAGGCGCTGATCGAGGCGCACCAGGGGCTTTCCACCGAAGAAAGCCACGCCTTCAACGCACGGCTCGTGCTCGTGCTGGCCAACCACGTCGGCTCGCTCGCCGTGCTGCGCGAAGCGTTCGACGCCGCGCGCGCCAGCTGATCCGACACGCACGCACTCCAACCTCATCGCGATTTTCGAAAGAGAAACACCATGACCCAACCCTCCCCCGCCACAGAGCGGCGCTACCAGAGCGGCTTCGGCAACGAATACGCCTCCGAGGCCGTGGCCGGTGCCCTGCCCCAGGGCCGCAACAACCCGCAGCGCGGGCCGTTCGACCTGTACACCGAGCTGATCTCGGGCACGGCCTTCACCGCGCCGCGCCACGAGAACCGCCGCACCTGGCTGTACCGCCGCCAGCCCTCGGTGGTGTCGGGCCGCTACCAACCCTATGCGCAGCCGCACTGGACCACCGGCGCCGACCGCGAGATCGCGCTGCCGCCCGAGCCGCTGCGCTGGCATCCGCAGCCGCTGGACGGCGCCGCCGGGGCCGACTTCATCGACGGCATGTACACGATCGCGGCCAACGGCGACGCCGAGTCGCAGGTCGGCATCGGTTCGCTGATGTACCTGGCCGGCCGCTCGATGGAGCGCCGCGCCTTCGTCAACGCCGACGGTGAGATGCTGGTGGTGCCGCAGCAGGGCCGCCTCGTCATCACGACCGAACTCGGCGTGCTCGATGTCAAGCCCGGCGAAATCGCGCTGCTGCCGCGCGGCATGGCCTTCAAGGTCGCGCTGCCCGATGGCCTCTCGCGCGGCTATGTCTGCGAGAACTACGGCGCGCATTTCCGCCTGCCCGAGCTGGGCCCGATCGGCTCGAACGGCCTGGCCAACGCACGCGACTTCCAGGCGCCCGTGGCGGCGTTCGAGACAGAGGAAGGCGCCTACGAACTGGTCAAGAAATTCGCCGGCCGCTTCTGGAAGGCACCGGCCAGGCAGTCGCCCTTCAACGTGGTCGCCTGGCACGGCAACCTCGCACCGCTGAAATACGACACCGCGCATTTCATGGCCATCGGCTCGATCAGCTTCGACCATCCCGATCCGTCGATCTTCACCGTGCTGACCTCGCCCAGCGACACGCCCGGCACCGCCAACTGCGACTTCGTGATCTTCCCGCCGCGCTGGATGGTGATGGAAAACACCTTCCGTCCGCCATGGTTCCACCGCAACCTCATGAGCGAGTTCATGGGCCTGGTGCTGGGCGAATACGACGCCAAGCCGGGCGGCTTCAAGCCCGGTGGCGCGAGCCTGCACAACTGCATGGTGCCGCACGGCCCCGACGAAGAGGCCTTCGACAAGGCCACGCACGCCGACCTCAAGCCGCACAAGCTGGACAACACACTGGCCTTCATGTTCGAGAGCCGCTACCGATTCATTCCCACCCACTTCGCCCTCCAAAGCCCTGCGCTCGACACCGACTACGCCGACTGCTGGGCCGGCCTGAAAGACCAATTCAAAGCATGAACAAGAAAACCGCTTTCGTCATCACGCGCCGCGCCGCGGCCGTCGCCCTGCTCGCAGTGCCCTTCTTCGCACAGGCTGCCGACTACCCGTCCAAGCCCATCCGCTTCGTCGTGCCCTACAGCCCCGGCGGCACCACCGACCTGGTGGCGCGCACCGTGGGCCAGAAGGTCTCGGAGAAGCTGGGCCAGCCGGTGCTGATCGACAACCGCGGCGGCGCGGGCGGCAACATCGGCATGGACGCCGTGGCCAAGGCCGCGCCCGATGGCTACACCATCGGCTTCGGCGCCATCTCGACCAATGCGCTGAACCCGCACATCTACAAGTCGATGGCCTTCGACCCACGCAAGGACTTCACCGCCATCAGCCTGCTGGGCACCTCGACCATCGTGCTCGAAGTGCCGGCCGCCTCGCCGGTGAAATCGGTGGCCGACCTGATCGCAGCCGCGAAGAAGAACCCCGGCCTGCCCTACGCCACCGCGGGCGCCGGCACCTCGATGAACCTGGCCGGCGTGATGTTCGCGCAGATGACGGGCACCGACCTCGTGCACGTGGCCTACAAGGGCAGCGGCCCGGCCATCACCGACATGCTGGGCAACAACATCGGCGCGATGTTCGACAACCTGCCGGCGTCATTGCCGCACATCCAGTCCGGCAAGCTGCGCGCGCTGGCGGTGGCGGGCCCCAAGCGCTCGCCTTCATTGCCCGATGTGCCGACGATGGCCGAAGCCGGGCTCAAGGGCTATGCGCTCGACCCGTGGTTCGGCGTGTACGGACCCGCGAAGCTGCCGGCGCCGATCGTGAAGGCCCTGAACGAAGCCTTCGTCGAAGCGCTGGCAATGCCCGACGTGAAGGCCAAGCTGCAGCAAGCGGGCTTCTCGCCGCGCGGCTCGACGGCGCAGGAGCTGACGACGCTGACCGAGACCGAATACAAGCGCCTGGGCGAAGTCGCCAAGAAAGCCGGCATGAGCGCCGACTGAACAGATTCACAGAAAGACAGACATGACCGCACTCAACGCCACCCATGACCCGAAGCTGCGCAGCTGGGTCGCCTCGGCCAATGAAGCCGGCACCGACTTCCCGATCCAGAACCTGCCCTTCGGCCGCTTCCGCACCGCCGGCAGCAGCGAAGGCTTTCGCGTCGGCGTGGCCATCGGCGACCAGGTGCTGGACCTGAAGGCTGCAGGCCTGATTGACACCGACGACATGAACGCGCTGATGAGCGCCTCGGTGAAAGACCGCCAGGCGCTGCGCGCCGCGATCTCCGCGGGTCTTGCCGAAGGCAGCGACAAGCAGGCCGCATGGTCGAAGGCGCTGCTGGCGCAGGCCAAGGCCGAGATGACCGTGCCTTGCCGCATCGGCGACTACACCGACTTCTACACCGGCATTCACCACGCGACCACCATCGGCAAGCTGTTCCGCCCCGACCAGCCGCTGATGCCCAACTACAAGTGGGTGCCCATCGGCTACCACGGCCGCGCCTCGTCCATCGGCGTGAGCGGCCAGACCTTCAAGCGCCCGCAGGGCCAGACCAAGGCGCCCGATGCGGTCGCGCCTAGCTTCGGTCCTTCCAAGCGCCTCGACTACGAACTGGAGCTGGGCTTCCTGGTCGGCCAGGGCAATGCGCTGGGCGAGCCCATCGCCATCGGCGAGGCCGAAGACCACCTGTTCGGCGTGACGCTGCTCAACGACTGGTCGGCGCGCGATCTGCAGGCCTGGGAATACCAGCCGCTCGGCCCCTTCTTGGCGAAGAACTTCGCCAGCACGCTGTCGCCGTGGATCGTGACGATGGAAGCGCTGGCCCCGTTCCGCGCGAAGTTCGAGCGGCCTGCGGAAGATCCGCAACCGCTGCCGTACCTCGACTCGGCATCGAACCGCGAGGGCGGCGCGCTCGACATCACGCTCGAAGTGCTGCTGCTGACCGCGAAGATGCGCGCGGCCGGCGAAGCGCCCGCGCGCCTGACGCGCGGCAACACCACCGAAGCCGCCTACTGGACTGCCGCGCAGCTCATCACGCACCACACGGTGAACGGCTGCAACCTGCAGCCAGGCGACCTGCTGGGCTCGGGCACGCTGTCGGGGCCCAAGCCCGATGAAGCCGGTTCGCTGATGGAACTCACGCTGGGTGGCAAGCAGGCGATCACGCTGCCGAACGGCGAGAAGCGGACGTTTCTGGAAGACGGTGACACGCTGATCATGCGCGGCTACTGCGAGCGCGCGGGGGCTGTTCGCATCGGCCTGGGTGAAGTCGCCGGTACGGTGGTTTAAGGCCCCTTGGTATTCCTCCCTCTCCCAGAGGGAGAGGGAACAACACGAGAAGCGAGGATCAGGGCGCCGGCGCCACCGTGCTCGCAGCCGCCGGCCACGCCACTTCGCTCGCCACGCGCGGCTTGCCGATCGGCGCGGTCGCCTTGCCGATCTTCATGGCCGCCAGGTCGGCCTCGCTCGGGTACTGGTTCGCCAGCCAGTAGTCGAACACGCGGCGCGCGATAGGGGCTGCGGCACCCGCACCCCAGCCTGCGTTCTCGACGATCACCGCCACGGCGATCTTCGGGTCGTTGACCGGCGCGAAGCCCATGAAAAGCGCGTGATCGCGCTGATGTTCTTCGAGCGCCCGTGCGTTGTACTTGGTGTTCTGCGCTTGCGTCACGGCCTGCGCCGTGCCGGTCTTGCCGGCGGCCTGGTAGAGCGCACCCGCGAACACGCCACGCGCCGTGCCGCTGGTGACCACGCTGGTCAGGCCTTCGCGAATCACCGAGATGGCAGCCGGCGTGTAGCCGAGGTTTTCCGCCAGCGGCTGCGGCAGCGGCACCACCTGCCCGCTGACCGTGTCGCGCGTGGCCAGCACAAGGTGCGGCTTGTGCTTGATGCCACCGTCCGCCACGATGGCCGTGGCCTGTGCCAGTTGCAGCATCGTGAAGGCGTTGTAGCCCTGCCCGATGCCCAGCGAGATGGTTTCGCCCGCGTACCACTTCTTGGCCTCGGGCCGCTTGTAGGCGTTGCGCTTCCACTCGGTGCTCGGCAGCACGCCGCGCACTTCGCCGCCCAGGTCGATGCCGGTGATCTGGCCGAAGCCCAGCGGCTTCATGGCGTCGTGGATCATGTCCACGCCCATCTCGTTGGCCAGCGAATAGAAATAGATGTTGCTCGACAACTGGATCGCGCGGCGCATGTCGACGCCGCCCAGGTTGCCTTCGGGGCTGCCGAAGCGGTGGCCGCCGAAGTTGAAGTAGCCGGGGTCGTTCACCACCACGCTGGGGCCGCGCTTGCCGGTCTGCAGCGCTGCCAGCGCCATGAAGGGCTTGTAGGTGGAGCCGGGTGGGTAGGTGCCGCGCAGCGCGCGGTTCAGCAGCGGCTTGTCGAGCGATTCGGTCAGCGCCGCCCAGCTCTCGGTGTCGATGCCTTCGACGAACAGGTTCGGGTCGAAGGTGGGCTTGCTCACGAAGGCCAGCACTTCGCCTGTCTTGGGGTCGATGACCACCACCGCGCCGCGCCGCTCGCCGAACATGTCTTCCACCAGCTTCTGCAGCTTGATGTCGAGCGACAGCATCACCGTGTTGCCGGGCGTGGCCGGATGGCTCGCCAGGCGACGCACGGCACGGCCGCCGGCCGAGGTTTCCATCTGCTCGACGCCGGTCTGGCCGTGCAGCGTCTTCTCGTAGCTCTGCTCGATGCCCAGCTTGCCGATGTAGTCGGTGCCCTTGTAGTTGGCCTGCTCGTCCTCGTCCCAGTCTTCCATCGCGGTCTTCTCGCGCTGGTTGATGCGGCCGATGTAGCCGAGCACGTGGGAGGCCAGCTCGCCCTGCGGGTAGTTGCGGAACAGGCGCGCCTTGATTTCCACGCCCGGGAAGCGATAGCGCTGGGCCGCGAAGCGCGCCACTTCTTCGTCGCTCAGGCGGGTGCGGATCGGAATGGAGTCGAAGCTGCGCGAGTCTTCGCGCAGGCGCTTGAAGCGGCGGCGGTCGCGCGGCGAAACTTCGAGCACCTGCGTCAGGCTGTCGATGGTTTCCTCGACATCGCCCACCTTCGAGGGCGTGATCTCCAGCGTGTAGGCCGAGTAGTTCGAGGCCAGGATGATCCCGTTGCGGTCGAGGATCAGGCCCCGGTTGGGCACCACCGGCACGATGGCCGTGCGATTGCTCTCGGCCTGCTCGGCCAGGTCTTCATGCCGCGTGACCTGCAGGTAGACCAGCCGCGCGCACAGCAAACTGAACGCGAACAGCACCACCATGCCGATCACGATCACACGGCGCTTGAAGCGCGCGAGGTCGGCAGCGACGTTGCGGATTTCGGTCATGGCGGAAGGAGCTTAGGCGCGTGCCAGTGCGAAGGCAAATGCGGCAGCGGGCCTGAATTAGAGAGGTCGGTTCTCGTCGGGTTCCGGCGTGCGGCGTTGCGGCGCCAGCAAGAGGGCCGAAGCCAGCGGCCAGAGCGCGGCCTCGATGCCCGGCGAGATCAGCACCGTCCAGCCCGGGAACACGCCGCCGCCGATCATGCGCGTGATGACCTCGATCAGCTGCGACAGCGCAAAGAGCGGCAGCACCTGCAGCGCCTGCGACAGCACCGGATACCACAGCAGGCGCCGGTGGATCGTGATCGCGAAGAAGCCCAGCGTGGTGTAGGACAGCGCATGCTGGCCCAGCATCGACGACTGGTGCACGTCCATGCACAGGCCGAACACGAAGGCCGCGCCGATGCCCACGCGCGCGGGCTGGTGCACGCCCCAGAACACGATCACCAGCGCCAGCAGGTCAGGCATCCAGACGGCACGGCCGATCGGCACCATGTTGACCAGCAGCGCCACGATGAGGCTGGTCCACATGAAGAGCGGGCTGACGGGCAGCAAAAGCTGCTGCTGGCCGGGTCGCTTGATCATCGGCGTTCTCCGGGCTTCTTTTCGTTCTTGCCGGCACCGGGCTTGCCGTCGGGCCGCTTGCGCTGGGTGGTCACAGGTGCGGCGGGCGGCGGTGCCGTGGGGGCGCCGGTGGGTTCGAGCACCAGCACGTAGCGCGCGGCCGTCACATGGGCGAGGGGCATGCAGTAGATGCGGGCAAAGGCCGAGTCGGCGCGGCGTTCGATGCGTTCGATCTTCGCGACCGGCAGGCCGGCCGGGTAGATGCCGTCGACGCCGCTGGTGGACAGCAGGTCGCCTTCCTGCAGGTCGGCGTTGGCCGCCATGAAGCGCAGCTCCAGGCCGCCGCCGTGGGCCGAGGCATCGCCGAAGGCCACGCTGCGCACGCCGGTGCGGGTGTTCTGCACGGGAATGGCGAGGTCGCGGTCGATCACCAGCGTGACCTCGCTCGTGAAGGGCAGCACCTGCGTGACCTGGCCCAGCACGCCGCGTGCGTCGATCACCGGCGAGCCGGCCGCCACACCCTGGGTCATGCCCTGGTCGATGACGATCTTGCGGGTGTAGGGGTCGGCGGCGTCATAGAGCACCTCGGCCGCGCGGCCCGGCGTCTGCGTGGTCTGGCGCAGTTCGAGCAGCTCGCGCAGGCGGGCGTTGTCCTGTGCCAGCGTGTCGGCCTGGCTGGCGCGCTCGGCCTGCATCATCAGCGCCTTGCGGGCATCGGCCTCGTTGCGCTGCGCAGTCTGCAGGTCTTCGAGGTAGCGTCCGCCGCCCATCATGATCTGCACCGGCTTGAGCGCCACCCATTGCACCGGATAGAGCACCGCGCCGAGCCCAGCACGGATCGGCTGCACGATATGAAAGCGTGCATCGGCCACCATCAGGAAGAGCGACAGCGCGCCGAAGAAGATCAGCTTGCTGAGTGCCGACTGCCCCTGGTTGAACAGGGGTGGCGCTGTGCGATCGAGCGTGCCCAGAGGCATGAATTCAGACCCGGCTGTGGTGCGGAATCAAATAACAAAAAGCCGGCCCGCGCAAGCAGAGGCCGGCCGATGAGGGCAGCAGCCTGTTTACTCGCTCGTGAAGATGCTGCCGAGGCGGTCCATGCGCTCCAGGGCGATGCCGCAACCGCGTACCACGCAGGTCAGCGGGTCTTCGGCCACGAGCACCGGCAGGCCGGTTTCCTCGGCCAGCAGGCGATCGAGGTCGCGCAGCAGGGCGCCGCCGCCGGTGAGCATCATGCCGCGGTCGGCAATGTCGGCGCCCAGTTCGGGCGGCGTCTGCTCCAGCGCGTTCTTCACGGCCGAGACGATGTTGTTGAGCGGATCGGTCAGGGCTTCCAGCACTTCGTTGCTGCTGATGGTGAAGCTGCGCGGCACACCTTCGGACAGGTTGCGGCCCTTGACTTCCATCTCCTTGACTTCGGAGCCCGGGAAGGCCGAGCCGATGGTCTTCTTGATGACTTCGGCCGTCGGCTCGCCGATCAGCATGCCGTAGTTGCGGCGGATGTAGTTGATGATGGCTTCGTCGAAGCGGTCGCCGCCCACGCGCACGGAGCCCTTGTAGACCATGCCGCCCAGGCTGATGACGCCCACTTCGGTGGTGCCGCCGCCGATGTCCACCACCATCGAGCCCGAGGCTTCGCTGACGGGCAGGCCGGCGCCGATGGCCGCGGCCATGGGTTCTTCGATGAGGTAGACGGAGGTGGCGCCGGCGGCTTCGGCCGCGTCCTTGATGGCGCGGCGCTCGACCTGGGTCGAGCCGCAGGGCACGCAGATGATGATGCGCGGGCTCGGCGTGAGCAGCGTGCGCGGGTGCACCATCTTGATGAACTGCTTGATCATCTGCTCGGTGATCACGAAGTCGGCAATGACGCCGTCCTTCATCGGGCGGATCGCCTCGATGTTGCCGGGCACCTTGCCCAGCATGGCCTTGGCCTCGCGGCCGACGGCCTGAATCACCTTCTTGCCGTGGGGGCCACCTTCGTGGCGAATGGCGACCACCGAAGGCTCGTCCAGCACGATGCCCTTGTTACGGGCAAATATCAGGGTGTTGGCGGTGCCGAGATCGATCGCAAGGTCGGTGGAAAAGTACCGACGGAAAGCTCCAAACATGTGCGAAATCCTCTGGAGCACGGCCTGCACATCGGCAGGTCGTCGCTCTGTTTTTGGGTCGTTTGACGGGGTGAATTGATCGTTTTTGACGCAAAAGCCGGCGCGTTCGCGGGGGTTGCGGCAAAGGCGGGATAATACCCGAATCCCCTCTGATTCCTGTATTAGCACCCTCTTCGGCGTGCGATTACCTCGGCTTTTTTAGCCATCCGACCCTATGTCACTATCTGCTTCCGATATTGCGCGCATTGCCTCGCTGGCGAGGCTGCAGCTTGCTCCTGACGAAAGCGAGCGCATGCTCAGCCAGATCAACGGCTTTTTCGATCTGGTCGAACGCATGCGTTCGGTGGACACCGAAGGCGTCGAGCCGCTGGCCCATCCCGTGGCGGCCATCGAGGACATCACCTTGCGTCTTCGCGACGACGTGGTGAGCGAGCCCGACAACCGCGAAGCCAACCAGAAGAGCGCCCCGGCCGTCGAAGCCGGCCTGTTCCTCGTGCCCAAGGTGATCGAATAATGAGCAGCGGTGAATTGCACCAATTGAGTGTGGTTGCGCTGGCCAAGGCGCTGGCCGACCGCAAGGTTTCGGCCGTCGAGGCCTCGCAGGTTTTCCTGGACCGCATGAAGGCGCACGAGTCGCTCGGCACTTTCGTGGCCGTCGACGAAGAAGTCACGCTGGCCCAGGCCCGTGCGGCCGATGCGCAAATTGCAGCGGGCAACGCGCCCGCGCTGACCGGCGTGCCGATCGCGCACAAGGACATCTTCGTCACCACCGACTTCGCCACCACCGCCGGCTCGAAGATGCTCGCGGGCTACCGCTCGCCTTTCGACGCGACCGTGGTGCGCCGCCTGGCCGAAGCCGGTGCGGTCACGCTCGGCAAGCTGAGCTGCGACGAATTCGCGATGGGCTCGGCCAACGAGAACGTCGCCGTGCCCGCTGTCGGCCACGACAAGGCCGTGCCGGTGCAAAACCCGTGGAACCGCGAACGCATTCCGGGCGGCTCTTCAGGCGCCAGCGCGGCGGCTGTTGCAGCGCGCCTCGCACCTGCGGCCACCGGCACCGACACCGGCGGCTCGATCCGCCAACCCGCCTCGTTCTGCGGCGTGACCGGCATCAAGCCGACCTACGGCCGCGCCTCGCGCTACGGCATGGTGGCCTTCGCATCGAGCCTCGACCAGGCCGGCCCGATGGCCCGCTCGGCCGAAGACTGCGCGCTGCTGCTGTCGGCCTTCTGCGGCCCCGATCTGGACCGCGATTCGACCTCGCTCGACAAGCCCGCAGAGAACTTCAGCCGCTCGCTGAACGATTCGCTCGAAGGCCTGCGCATCGGCGTGCCGAAGGAGTTCTTCGGCGAAGGCGTGGCACCCGGTGTGCGCGCGGCGATTGATGCAGCGCTGTTGCAGTATGAAAAACTCGGTGCCAAGCGCGTCGAGGTGTCGCTGCCGCGCACCGAGCTGTCGATTCCCGTGTACTACATCCTGGCTGCGGCCGAAGCGTCGAGCAACCTGAGCCGCTTCGACGGCGTCAAGTTCGGCCACCGCGCCAAGCAGTACAAGGACCTGTCCGACATGTACGAGCGCACGCGCGCCGAAGGCTTTGGCGATGAAGTCAAGCGCCGCATCATGATCGGCACCTACGTGCTGTCGCACGGCTATTACGACGCCTACTACCTGCAGGCGCAGAAGGTGCGCCGCATGATCGCCGACGACTTCCAGCAGGCCTTCAAGCAGTGCGACGTGATCGCCGGCCCGGCCGCGCCGACCACCGCGTGGAAGATCGGAGAGCACGGCGACGACCCCGTGGCCGACTACCTCGCCGACATCTTCACGCTGCCCGCATCGCTGGCCGGCCTGCCCGGCATGAGCGTGCCCGCAGGCTTCGACAGCGGCATGCCCGTGGGCCTGCAACTGATCGGCAACTACTTCGGCGAAGCGAAGCTGCTGAACACAGCGCACCGCTTCCAACAAGCCACCGACTGGCACGCACGCACGCCGGAGGGCTTCTGAGATGAGCGAGACCGTGAACACATTCGAAGCACAACAACAGGGCCGCCCGACCGGTCCGCTGGTGCGTGGCTATGAAGTCATCATCGGCTTCGAGACGCACGCGCAACTGTCGACCGCGAGCAAGATCTTCAGCCGTGCTTCCACCGCCTTCGGTGCCGAGCCCAACACACAGGCCTGCGCGGTCGACCTGGCGCTGCCCGGCACGCTGCCCGTGATGAACAAGGGCGCGGTCGAACGCGCCATCAAGCTGGGCTTGGCGCTGGGCTCGCACATCGCGCCGCGCAGCGTGTTCGCACGCAAGAATTATTTCTACCCCGACCTGCCCAAGGGCTACCAGATCAGCCAGTTCGAGATCCCTGTGGTGCAGGGCGGTTCGGTCTCGTTCTTCCTCGGTGAAGAGCACAAGACCGTGCGCCTCGTGCGTGCCCACCTCGAAGAAGACGCGGGCAAGTCGCTGCACGAGAACTTCATCGGCCAGAGCGGCATCGACCTGAACCGCGCCGGCACGCCGCTGCTGGAGATCGTGACCGAGCCCGACATGCGCTCCACCGCCGAGGCCGTGGCCTACGCGAAGGAACTGCACAAGATCGTCACGTGGATCGGCATCTGCGACGGCAACATGCAGGAAGGCAGTTTCCGTTGCGACGCCAACGTGTCGGTGCGCAAGCCTGGCGACAAGCTCGGCACGCGGCGCGAGATCAAGAACCTGAACAGCTTCAAGCACATGCAGCAGGCGATCGACTACGAGATCCGCTGGCAGATCGAAGAGATCGAGGACGGCCGCAAGATCGAGCAGGCCACCGTGCTGTTCAACGCCGACACGGGCGAGACGCGCGCGATGCGTGCCAAGGAAGACTCGGCCGACTACCGCTACTTCCCCGACCCCGACCTGCCGCCGCTGGTGATTGCGGCCGAGTGGATCGAGCGCGTGAAGGCCACGATGCCCGAACTTCCGCGCGCCATGGCCGAGCGCTATGTGCGCGACCACGGCCTGTCCGAATACGACGCAGCGCAGCTCACGCAGAGCACGGCGCTCGCACGTTATTTCGATGAAGCCGTGAGCGCGGGCGCCTCGCCCAAGCTCGCGAGCAACTGGATCACCGGCGAGATGGCACGCCGCCTGAACGCCGCCGAAATCGGCATCGAAGCCGCGCCCGTCAAGGCACTGCAACTGGCCCAGTTGTTGAAGCTCGTCGCCGACGGCACGCTGCCGAACAACGCGGCGCGCCAGGTGTTCGATGCGCTGTGGACCGGCGAAGGCAGCGACGTCGACGCGATCATCGAAGCCAAGGACCTGAAGCCGATGGCCGACACCGGCGCGCTCGACAAGATCCTCGACGAGGTGATTGCCAAGAACGCGAAGAACGTCGAGGAATACCGCGGCGGCAAGGAGAAGGCGCTCAACGGCCTCGTGGGTCAGGTCATGAAGGCCAGCGGGGGCAAGGCGAACCCGGCGCAGGTCACCGAATTGCTCAAGGCAAAGCTGGGCTGATCCAGTCCCTTCGTGAACCACCGCGGAACCGGCTTTGCCGGGCCGCTGGTGGTGCCCCCGGCAGGGGGTTGGAGAAGCGACACGAAGTGCGCGAAGCCTGGGGGCGAGCCCTTATCGTGGTGTGCCGCCGTTCTGCGGCGACCAGAGCGCCTTCAAACGCCCGCGCTCTTCATCGAAGCGTGCATTCACGCGCTTCTTCTCTTCATCCTGCTCGGCAATGAAGCGGTTCTGCACCGCCACGCTCTGCGTGTTGTCCTCGAGCTTGCGGCGCACCGCACCGGGCGCCTTGCTCGTGTCCGCCTTGTAGAACTCCAGCTCCTCGTCGATCTTCTTGCGGTCTTCGCCCAGCTCGGCAATGCGCTTCTTCGCCGCCTGGATCACCGCATCGATCTGCACCAGCGCCTCGTTGCGCTCGCGGTCGTGCGTGGCGGCGTTCGGGTAGCGCACCAGCAATGCGCGCTCGCGGCGGCGCTCGTCGGTGATGCGCGCCGTCTGGATGGCGGCTTCGCGCGCACGGTCTTCACGCTCGGCCAATTCGCGCGCCGTGTAGGTGGGCTCGACCTTGCGGCGGATGGAGCCACTGGGGTTCAGCTCGCGCTGTTCGCGGTCGTTGCATTCGGCAATCGGCCGATCGGCTGTCAACGTGCGGCCGCGTGCGTCGGTGCAGGTGAAGATGCCTGCAGCGGGGCCGTCTGTCTTCTGCTGCGCATGCACCGTGCCGCAGAACGCGGCCAGCAGCAGCAGGGATGTTGTTGTCGATGCCACCGCCAGCAGGCGGGTCGGCTTGCCGTGATCGCGCGTGTGCATCGGCGTCGTGCCTCAGCTGGCGCCGTAGCGCGTGCGGTAAGCCAGCACGCGTTCGCGGTGCGCGCCAAGGTCGGCCGCCGCATTGCCCGAAAGGTAGCTCAGCAGGTCGTCCAGCGTGGCGATGGCAATCACCGACAGGCCGAGTTGGTTGCGCACGTACTGCACGGCGCTGTGGTCCACGTCGACGCCGTTCTCGGTGGCCTTCTCCTGCCGGTCGAGCGCGATGGCCACGGCATGCGGGGTGGCGCCGGCCGCCTGGATGGCGGCGATCGACTCGCGCACCGCGGTGCCGGCCGACATCACGTCGTCGACGATCAGCACGCGGCCCTTGAGCGGCGCGCCCACGAGGTTGCCGCCTTCGCCGTGCGCCTTGGCTTCCTTGCGGTTGTAGGCAAAGGGGTAGTTGCGGCCCCGGCGGGCCAGCTCGGCGGCCACAGTGGCGCCCAGCGGGATGCCCTTGTAGGCGGGGCCGAAGATCATGTCGAATTCAAGGCCGCTCTCGATCAGCCGGTCTGCATAGAATCCCGCGAGACGCGCGATCTTGCCGCCGTCGTCGAAGAGCCCCGAATTGAAGAAATAAGGACTCATCCGACCGGCTTTTGTCTTGAATTCGCCGAAGCGCAGTACGCCGGCATCCAACGCAAACTGGACGAAGTCCTGTGCGACCGCGCTGCTTTTCTCACCATCTACAGCCATCGGGAATTTCCTTGTGTTCAAACTGACCAGTCTCAATCTCAATGGCCTGCGTTCGGCCGCCAACAAAGGCGTGGCCGACTGGGTGGCCGAACTTGCGCCGGATTGTATTTGCATGCAGGAGATCCGGGTCCAGGCCAGCGACGTCGAGGGCCGCTTCGAGGAGTTGGCCGGCCTGAAGGGCCACTTTCATTTTGCTGAAAAGAAAGGCTACGCCGGCACCGCGGTCTACAGCAAGCACGCACCGAGCCAGGTCGTGGTCGGCTGGGGCGATGCCGAATTCGACGCCGAAGGCCGCTACCTCGAACTGCGTTTCGACACGCCCAAACGCAAGTTCTCGGTCATCAGCTGCTACTTCCCGAGTGGCAGCTCGGGCGAAGAGCGGCAGGCCGCCAAGTTCCGCTTTCTCAAGGGCTTCTTTCCGCACCTGCTGGCGCTCAAGAAAGAGCGCGAGTTCGTCCTGTGCGGCGACATCAACATCGCGCACCAGCAGATCGACCTGAAGAACTGGCGCGGCAACCAGAAGAACAGCGGCTTCCTGCCCGAAGAACGCGCCTGGATGACCAAGCTGCTGGACGCCGGCACCGACGGCGCGGGCCTGGTGGACGTGTACCGCAAGCTCAAGCCCGAGACCACCGACGAGGCCTACACCTGGTGGAGCAACCGCGGCCAGGCCTACGCCAACAACGTGGGATGGCGGCTGGACTACCACCTGGCCACGCCGGCGATGGGCGCGCTGGCACGCACCGAGGCCATCTACAAGACCATCAAGTTCAGCGACCACGCACCGATCACGGTGGAGTACGACTTCACCCTGTAAGTCGCCCGCCGCCGATGCCCATACCGACACCCGCGCCCGCCGCCTCGACGGCGGTGTACCTGCCGCGCGACGTGGTGAATGCGCCCGAAGTGAAGGCCGCGATCGCGCGCCGCAGCGCCGAGCGCGGTGACGACGCCGACATGACGGCCTGGCTGCTGAACCACTTCTTCCGCTGGGCCATCGGCAGCTTCGACAACGTGCTGACGGTGCAGTCGCCCGCCGACTACCTGGCCGCGGCCGGCCCCGACAAGCCGTTGCCGGAGTGGCTGGCCAAGCAGCTTGCACCACGCGCCCCCGCCGCCGTGAACGCAGCGGCGGCACTGGACAAAGACAAGTCCAAGGCCGGCGAGGCCGAATCGCCTGCGACCGAAGCCGCCCCGAAGACCTTCTACTACCTCGACCCCGAGCACCTGCTATTGGTCGACCGCGAACGCATGCTGGTCGAGTTCCTGCGCTCACGGCGCGGCACGCGGCTCGAACAGAAGCTGCAGCGCATCACCTGCTTCATGGCGATGGCCATGTGGGAGCAGGAACACCAGCGCATGCAGGCCAAGCGCAACAAGGGCTGGGTGCCCAGCAGCGGCCTGGCGCTGAAGGAACTGCTGCGCACGCCCAACGGCGTGATCTTCGAGTTCATCGGCAGCCACGCGGCACTGCGCGAGGAAATGGCCTACGAGTCCTTCCACATGCAGCATTGCCTGGGCCAGTTCGCCAACATCAAGAAGCTCAATGGCGGCTACGGCGAGCAGTACGCCAGCGCCGCGCAGAGCGGCCGGCTGCGCCTGTTCACGCTGCGCAGCGCGGGCAACCTGCCGCACGTGACCATCAGCCTCGAAGTGCATGCCGACGGGCTGCGGGTGGACCAGATCAAGGGCAAGCAGAACCGCCACCCGGTCCGCAAGTACGCCGACGATGTGCTGCAGTTCCTGCGCACGCTGCCGCCGCGCGGCGAGCGCCACAGCGACTGCGAGGGCATGGGCCTGGTGTTCGAGCCCGAGGCGTCGGGCGATGCCGCCCGGGGCCAGTGGAAGTTCGTCACCGACGTGCAGAGCCCCGACTTCCTGCTCAGCGTGATGAGCGGCAACTTCCACCTGATCGAGCACTTCGAGCAGCCGCCGCCGGCGCTGCAATGGCTGCTGCTGCGCATCGCGCCGCATGAGCTGGCGCGGCTGCGGCAGATGGACGTGGCCGTGGCGGCCGCCGCCCGCCTGATGCTGCCCGCGAACCGGCTGCCGCCGTCGCTGCAGGCGGCATCGCAGGACGCGCCTGCGTCGATGGTCGAGATCGAAGGCATCTCGCTGAGTGCCGCCGTGTGCGCGCCACCGGCCGCAGTTGCATTGCCATGATGCAGGCCGTCCTCGTGCTGATGCTGCTGGGCTTGCTGTACCTCGGCCTGCGCGTGGCCTGGTTCATCGTGCGCACGTCTTTCCGCATCGCCACGCGCGGCGCGGACAAGGCGATCAGCCACATGGAGAAGGCCAATGCCGACCTCTCGGCGCGCATGGCGCAGGCCAAGGCCCAGTCCGAGAAGGTCGCGCCCAACCGCCGCCGCTGGGCACTGGCGCTCGGCGACATCCTGCTGCAGCGCAACGGCCTGCGCTGCGACAGCGATGCGCTGGCGCTCGATCTGCCCGCCGAGCAGCGCCAGCGGCTGGCCAGACAGGTGCTGCGCGAAATGAACATGGCCGCCGACCTGCCCGAGCGCGACATTGCCACGCAGATGCAGGCCGCCCTGGTCGGCTGGGTCGGCGGGCTCGGCCGCACCCATGCCAATTTCTACGAGCAGCTCGCGGCCGAAGGCAAGGTGCGCGACGCGCTGGCCTTCGACTGCGCACGCACCGCCTTCCTGGTGCGCTGCATCGCGCTGCTGGGCTGGGTGCCCGAGTCGCAGGCCTGGCTGGTGCTGTTCCTCAATGCGCAGCGTGCGCAGGACAGCTTCGAGAGCTGGGAAGATTTCGGCCACGCCTACGCACGGGCGCGGCTGCACTGGCTGCGCATCAGCAGCCAGGACGGCCCCGCCTCTTCGCGCGCCACGCTGGAAGTGCAGGAGCATCTGCAGAACAGCAACGGCAACTGGCTCACGCTGCCGTGGAAGCGCTACCGCATCTTCGACCCCCAACCCACCCCCGCACCTGCCGCGTCGGCCTGACGCGCAACCGCCCATGACGACAAACACGCCCCCCGCCGCAGCGAACGTGATTCCCCCCGCGCCCGCGCGCTGGAAGCTCTGCGACATCGACGCCATGCTGCGCGCCGCCGACCACGCCGCGCTGGACCAGCGGCTCGACGATGCGCTCGCCGCCAGCTTTCACGACCGTGACGACGAAGAGCGCTACTACGGCGCATTGCCCGACGACCTGGCCGGCTGCACCGCGGCCGGCGCCGAAGGGCTGGCCCGGCTGACCGCCTGGCAAGCCGCCAATCCGCAATCGGCCCACGCCTGGCTCTGCGAGGCGCACTACTGGTATCACTGGGCCTACGAATACCGCGGCTCGGGCTGGGCCAGTTCGGTCACCGCATTGGGCTGGGAATGCGCCCATGCCTGCGCCACGCGCTGCGCGGTCGCGGCCTTGCGGGCATTGACCCTCGCACCCACGATGTGGACCACCTGTGCCCTGCTGCTGCAAAGCACCTCGGCCTTCAACGAACCCGACTGGCTGACGGAGCTGGTGCGCAGCGGCCGCTGGCCCGACAGCCCGCTGCAGCACGAGTTCTCGCTGGGCGACCCGGCCACCCGCGAAGAGCTGCTGGCCATGCTCGCGCGCTCCGGCCTGACGCACGACGAGCGCATCGCCTGCCCCGAGGAAACGCCTGTCGCGCTGCCCTCGCCCGTGCAGGGCAAGAAGATGATCAGCGGCACGTCTTACTGGATCCACGCCACGCTGCACGTGCACCCGCGGCTGTTCTTCTTCATGCGCCAGTGCGTCTGGTTCCAGCAGCCGCGCTGGGGCGGCAGCCACGAACGCGTGCGCGCCTTCATCGCCTCGCCCGCCTGCGCCCACCTGAACGAAGTCGAGAAAGACCGGCTGCGCCACGAGATCTGGCGCGACGTCCACCAGGGCAACGCGGTCGACAAGGACGACGACCCGGCCGAAGCCCAGCAGCGCATGGCCGCCACGCGCCAGCGCGCCAACGAGGCGCTCTACCCCTACCACCGCTGGGAAACCCTGCGCTGGCTGGCCGTGAGCCACTACATGCTCGACCAGCATCCGGAAGCGCTGGCCTGCCTGCGCGAAGCCGAGAGCCACCACCCCATCGACGACGAGTACGCGATGAACATGGCGGTGCACCTGGCACTGGAGCAGGAGCCCGAGGGCCACTGGCTGGGCCAGGCCATCTGCAACAGCGCCAACGCCTACGAATGCAACACCGCGCTGATCCTGCACGGCTACTGCAGCCTGAAGGGCGCCTTCGGCTTCGTGCCCAACGAAGCGGCCGGCAACGCATGGCTGGCCGCAGCACGCGAGCGTGCCGCAGGCACCGAGCACTGGGACGACCTGGCGCGCGCGCTGTGGCGCGTGCCGCGCAACAAGGAGGCCTTCGAGATGCTGGAACTCGGGCTGGCGGCGGGCGACACCTCGTGCCTGCTCACGCTCGGCATCTTCCATGCCGGCGGCCTGCATGGCCCACAAGACCGGCAGCAAGCCATTCGCTGCTACGACCAGTCCATGAATGCCGGCAACGGCCTCGCGGCGTACAAGCTCGGCTACCTCTGCCACGACATGGCCTGGGAAGGCGCCACGCCCGTGGCGCAGCGCCCGGCGCTGCAGGTGCAGGCGGTCGAAGCGATGTTGAAGGCGCACGAACTGGGCCGCGAGGACGGCACCGAAGGCGCGCTGATGTTCATCAGCGACCTGACAGACATCCCCGCGCGGCACCGGTATCTGGACTTCGTGCGCGAGCATGCGACGAACGGCGACGCCGCCGCCATGGCCACGCTGTCGGTGCTGCTGGCCGACAGCAACGACAAGGTGCTCTACAACTACCGCGAGAGCGTGCGCTGGATCATGGGCGCCCAGGCCGTCTCACCCGAAGACGAATTCGTGGTGAACGCGACGAAGAACACCCACCAGAGCGGCTTTGTGGCCTCCACGCTCTACAAGCTCACGCGCCGGCAGATCAAGGCGCACGAGATTCCGGGCGGCGACAACGCGATGGTGTGAGCGCCAGCGGGCCGAAGCCCGTTACCGCGACAGCGCGGGCAGCGCCTTCACCAGCGTGGCAACGAAGGCCTGCATGGCCTCGGTCTCATGCGCGCCCCGCTTGGTGATGCGGTAGAAATCGAGTCCGGCCTTCGGCTTGGTCAGCACGTCGGTGCGCACGCGATGGCGGCGACAGGCGGCCAGCGCAAAGGTCGGCATCACAGCGGTGCCGAAGCCGGCCTCCACCATCGAGATCAGCGTGCCGAAGAAGTTGAACGCGGGCCGCTGCGCATCGGCCAGGCCGATGGCGGCCAGGTGCTGGTCGATCACCTTCTGGATCGGGTTGCCCGGCGGCAGGCCGATGAGCCCGATGCCGCGCAGCGCCGACCAGGGCGCGGTGCCGATGGCGGGTGGCTCGTCGGCGTCGTCCGCCAGGGGCGCCACGCGCATCAGGTGGAAGCGCCCGACCGGCGTGCGGTCCAGCCCCGCCGCGGCCTTGAAGAAGAAGCCCAGGCCCATGTCGGCATCGCCGGCCGTCACCATGGCTTCGACGTCGCGCAGGTCGGCATCGAACAGGCGCAGGCTCACCTGCGGATGGGCCTGCCGGAAGGTGTTGAACACCTGCGGCAACAAGTGCGACGACACCAGCGGCGTGGCCGCGATGCGCAGGGTCTGGCGCGCCTCGTCGCCTTCGGCGCCGAGCTGCGCGGCCACATCGTCCAGGTCGGTGATGAGCCGCTCCACCACCGGCAGCAAGCGCCGCCCGGCCGGCGTGAGGCTCACCACGCGCGTGGTGCGGTCGAACAGCCGGCAGCCGAGCTGCTTTTCCATTTCGCGGATCAGGATACTCAGCCCCGCCTGCGTGATGTGCGCCTGCTCGGCCGCCCGCGTGAAGTTGCCGATGCGCGCCACGTGCAGGAAGGCGCGCATCTGACGGGTCGAGAGGTTCATAAGGATTCATGATAAATCCATATCACATCTAAATTTCCCAAATGGTTTATGTGCGTTCCTAATGCGGCCCGGGACACAACGCAACACCACGAACGACCATGAACGAAGTCATCATCCTGGGCGCCGGCATCGGCGGCCTGACCCTGGCACTGAGCCTGCACCAGGCCGGCATTCCCTGCCGCGTGTACGAGGCCGTGCCCGAACTCAAGCCATTGGGCGTGGGCGTGAACCTGCTGCCGCACGCGGTGCGCGAGCTGACCGAGCTGGGCCTGCTGCCGCAACTCGACGCGGTGGGCGTTCGCACCAAAGAGTCGATCTTCTTCACCGAACATGGCCAACTGATCTTTCGCGAAGCGGCGGGCGAGCATGCGGGCTACGACTGGCCCCAGTTCTCGATCCATCGCGGCGACCTGCAAACCGTGCTGCATGAAGAAACGCTCAAGCGCCTCGGCCCCGACAGCGTGGTCTGCAACAGCCGCTGCACGGGCGTGACGCAGGACGTCGAGGGCGTGACCGTGCATTTTGCGAACGCGCCCTCGGTGCGCGGCGCCATCGCGGTCGGCTGCGACGGCATCCACTCGGCACTGCGCAAACAGCTCTATCCGAACGAAGGCGCCCCGCGCTATTCGGGTGTGAACATGTGGCGCGGCACTGCGCGCTGGAAGCCTTTCCTGTCGGGCGCGAGCATGGTGCGCGCGGGCTGGCTGTCGGTCGGCAAGATGGTGATCTACCCGATCCGCAACGACATCGATGTCGAAGGCCATCAGCTCGTGAACTGGGTGGCCGAGATCCATGCGCCGCAGCCCGCGATGCGCGACTGGAGCCGCACCGGCCGCGTCGAAGACTTTTTGCCCGCGTTCGCCGACTGGCATTTCGACTGGCTCGACGTGCCGGCGCTGATCCTGGCCTCCGACACCATCCTCGAGTACCCGATGGTCGACCAGGACCCGCTGCCGCGCTGGACGCACGGGCGCCTCACGCTGTTGGGCGATGCCGCGCATCCGATGGTGCCTCGCGGCTCCAACGGCGCGGGCCAGGCGATCATCGACGCGCGCTTTCTCGCAGGAGCACTCAAGGACCTGGGCGTCGGCAACGCCGCGCTGGAAGACTACGACCGCGTGCGCGTGAAGGCCACCACCAACGTGGTGCTGACCAACCGCAGCAACCCGCCCGACGCGATCCTGCGCGAAGTGTTCGAGCGCTCGGGCGGCCAGCGCTTCGAGCAGATCGAAGACATCGTGACCACGGCCGAGCTGCAGGCCATCTCGGACAACTACAAGCGCGTGGCCGGCTACGACCCGGTCGCGCTGAAGGCACGCGCTTCGTACCTCTGAGCGCCGACACACACCCATCCACAAAAAGAAAACGGAGACCCCCACCATGCGACTGCTCACCCAGACCCTCGCCGCCCTGCTCGTTTCAGCCACCGCCGTGGCCGCCCATGCGTGGCCCGACCAGCCGATCACACTGGTGGTGCCCTACACGCCCGGCACCGGCATCGACCTCGTGGCGCGCCAGCTCTCGGGCCGCCTGCCTGCCCTGCTGGGTCAGCCGGTGATCGTGGACAACGTGGCCGGTGCCAGCGGCAACATCGGCAGCGAGAAGGTGGCGCGCGCCAAGCCCGACGGCTACACGCTGATGGTGCAGGTCAACACGCTGGTGATGAATCGCAGCCTCTACAAGTCGCTGAGCTACGACCCGGTGGCCGACTTCACGCCCGTCTCGCTCACCTCCTGGGGCACGCTGCTGCTGGTGACCAACCCGAACGTGCAGAAGGCCGGCACGGTGGCGCAGATGGTGAGCGCGGCCAAGACCAACCCCGGCAAGCTGACCTACGCCACGCCGGGCGTCGGCACGCCGCACCACCTGTCGATGGCGCTCTTCATGCAGGGCACCGGCACCGAGATGCTGCACGTGCCGTACAAGGGCACCGCCGGCGCGGTGACCGACCTGCTGGGCGGGCGCATCGACTACATGTTCCTGCCGGTGCACGTGGCGCTGCAGCACATCCAGGTCGGCAAGCTCAAGGCCATTGCCACCGGCAGCAGCAAGCGCCTGCCGCAACTGCCCGATGTGCCCACGCTGGCCGAGGCCGGCGTGACCGCCGACAACGTGGACATGTGGTACGGCGTGCTCGCGCCCAAGGGCACGCCGCCCGAAGTGGTGGCGCGGCTCAACAAGGAGATCGCGGCGGTGCTGAAGCAGCCCGAGGTGGCGAAGTCCTTCGAGTCGCAAGGCATGGTGCCGGCGAGTTCGACGCCGGCCGAGTTCGGCGCGCTCATCAAGAAGGATGCGGACCGCTGGGCTGGGGTCGTGAAGCGCGGCAGCATCACCGCCGACTGAGTTCCTGCCTTTCTCCCTCCCCTTCCGGGGGAGGGTCGGGGTGGGGGCATGCGGCCTTCGCGAAGGCTGCGCTGTGGCAAAGGCCGAGAGCCCCCATCCCAGCCTTCCCCCAGAGGGGGAAGGAGCAACCCCTGCAACTCAGCGCGGGCCCAACGCCTTCCCCGCATGCCGCGCAAGATGCACCTGGTGCAGCGTGATCTTGCGCACTTCGGCCTGGCTGGTCTCGATGTGCGCGCGCAGCAGCATCGCGGCCTGGTCGCCCCGGTTCGCGCGGACGGCCTTGAGGATCTTGCCGTGCTCTTCGTAGGTGGCATCGATGCGCGGCTGCTTGGTGAAGTCGAGCCGGCGAATGATGCGGATGCGGTCGGTCACGTCGCCATGCACGCGCGCCATCTCGGCGTTGCCGGCGGCGGCCACCAGCGCGCAATGAAAGGCCTCGTCCCAGTGGGCGACCTGGGCGGTGTCGGCGCTGCGCTGGGCCACCGGCACAAGCCAGATGTCGGCCAGCGCCTCGATCAGGCCGCGGTCGATGTGGCGGTCGGTTTCGCACAGGCGGTGCACGGCGGTGGTTTCGAGCACCATGCGCAGGTCGTAGAACTGCTCGAACTGGTCGAAGTCGAAGGGCAGCACCCGCCAGCCGCTGCGAAACAGCACTTCGACAAAGCCTTCCTGCTGCAGCCGGAACAGCGCCTGCCGAACGGGCGTGCGCGACACGCCGAGCCGGTCGCTGATCTCGCTCTCGGTGAAGCGATCGCCGGGCACGAGGATGAAGTCGGCCACGTCGCGCTTGAGCTGCGCGTAGACCTCGTCGGCCCGCGTGCGGAAAACGGCCGCGTCGGCGGTTGCGGCGGCGGGGGCAGGTGAAGCGGGGCGGGGACGGACGGTAGACACGTGGGGAATGGTAGTCGCTGGCGCCTGCGTCATGCGGCGTTGTTCAGCGCCAAGAGCAGCGCGGTGCTGGGCGCGGTCCAGCCGACGATGGCGCCCTGGGCGCGGACCATGTCGAGCGTTGCCGCCTTGAAGGCAGGAAAGTAGCTCTCGGTACAGTCTTCGAGCAGCAGGCTGTCGTAGCCCCGGTCGTTGGCTTCGCGCATGGAGGTCTGTACGCAGACCTCGGTGGTGACGCCGCCGAACAGCAGATGGGTGATGCCGCGTTGCTGCAGCAGCGCGTGCAGGCCAGTGGCGTAGAAGGCGCCCTTGCCAGGCTTGTCGATGACGATCTCCCCATCGATGGGTGCGAGCGCGTCGATGATCTGGTTGCCGGGCTCTCCGGCCACGAGGATGCGGCCCATCGGGCCTTCGTCGCCGATGCGCAGGGCGGGGTTGCCACGGTTGCGTTTGGCGGTTGGGCAGTCGGACAGGTCGGCGGTGTGCGACTCCCTCGTGTGGACCACGAGACCGCTTGCATTTCTCCATGCCTGCAGAACCCTTTTTGCGGCTGGCACGATGGCCTGGAGCAACGAGACGTCGTTGCCCAGTGTTTCGCCAAACCCACCGGGCTCCATGAAGTCCCGCTGCATGTCGATGAGGACCAAGGCTGTGCTCTTCAGCTCGAAATCGTAGGCAAAGGGGGCGGCTTCTATGCGCATGGCTGTTCTCGCTTGCTTTCAGGGCAGGGGTACACACGCCACCCCGGAGCCCGGTATGCGGTGCGGGGCGGGCGCCCCCTCTGCGCCGCCGAGGAGCGCAGCGTTTCGCGGACAAGGGCTCGCAGCTGTTTGAGCGAAGCGAGTTCTGCGAGACCCCGCGAAATGCGAGCACCGCAGGGCAGCCGCGAAGCGGCCGGCGCAGCGGGGGCGACCGCACCGTGCCGCATACCGGGCGCCCCCAAAATCGCCAGAGCACTCATGCAGCAGCCTCCAGCGAAGGCTCGGAATGTCCACCCCCCATGTGCGCCCCGATCACATGCCGCTCGGCCCCTGCAGCAGAAGTCTCGAACACCACGCGCCCTTCGCTCATCACGACAATGCGATCCGCCAGCTCCAGAAGCTCATCGAGGTCTTCGCTGATCAGCAGCACCGCCCCGCCCTTCTCGCGCACCTGCACGATGCGCGAATGAATCTCCGCGACCGCCGCGAAGTCGAGACCGAACACCGGGTTCGCCGCGATCAGCACGTTGATGTCACCCGCCAGTTCGCGCGCCAATACCGCGCGCTGCACATTGCCACCCGACAGGCTGCGAATCGGCGCCCCTTCACCTTGCGTCTTGACGCCGTACTCGGCAATCCACTCGCGCGCCCGGCTGCGCCAGAACGGAAAGTTGAGCACCCCGCCCCGCGACAAGGGCGGCCTGTCGAAATCCCGCAGCGCCATGTTCTCCGACACGCTGAGATCGCCCACGCATGCGTTGCGCAAAGGCTCTTCAGGCAGGCTGCGGACCTTGAGGCTGCGGTTCTCCGCACGCCGTGCGTTGTAGGGCTGCCCCATCACCGTCACGCGGCCCGCGAGTCGCGGTCGCTGCCCGACCAATGCCTCGACCAGCTCGCGCTGGCCGTTGCCTGAAACACCAGCCACGCCAAGGATCTCGCCTGCGCGCACCGACAGGCTCAGGTCGTGCAACGCCAGCGTGCCGCGATCGCCCTGGGCCTTGAGACCTTCCACCTTCAGTGCGACAGGCGCGCTTTCACTCACCGGCTTTCTGGCAACGGGCGAAGACACTGGCGCCGCAACCATAGCCCCCTCTTCACCCATCATGGCCTGCGCAAGCTGCGACGGGCTCGTGCCCACCACGCGGCAGTGATGCACGGCCTTGCCGCGCCGCAACACCGTCACGCTGTCGGCATACGCCATCACTTCGCGAAACTTGTGCGTGATGATGAGCACGGTGCACAGGCCGCTGCGCGCGAACTCACGCACATGGCCCAGCACCTCGTCGGCCTCCTGCGGCGTGAGCACCGAGGTCGGCTCGTCGAGGATCAGCAAACGCGGCTTCAGGTAAAGCTGCTTCAGCAGTTCGAGTTTCTGTTTTTCGCCCGCGGCCAGCTCCGAAGGCCGCACATCGAGATCGAGGCTGAATGGCGTGGTCGCGAGAAATTCTTCCAGCTCGGCGCGCTTTTTCTTCCAGTCGATCAACGCGGGCGTCTTGCCACCGGCCAGCAGCAGGTTCTCGGCCACCGTCATGCCGGGTGCGAGCGTGAAGTGCTGATACACCATGCCGATGCCCAACGCGCGCGCCACGATCGGGTTGGCAATGTCCTGCTCGCGGCCGTCGATCAGGATGCTGCCCTCTTCCGCGCGCTGGAAGCCGGCCACGCACTTCACCAGCGTGCTCTTGCCCGCGCCGTTCTCGCCGAGCAACGCGTGCACCGAGCCGGGTTCGACGCGCATCGTCACGCGGTCCATCGCGGTGAAGCTGCCGAAGCGCTTGGTCAGCTCGTAGGTGTCGAGCGCGAGCGCGCCGGTGCCAGCCGGAAGGCCGCCGATGGGTTGGGCAGAAAGAGTCGCGGCCATGTTGCGCTTCAGGCTTCTGTCACTTCGGGCGCGAGCGTGGCCAGCAGCGCCTGCGATGTGGTGTGCGCACCGAACACGCCGCCTTGCATCGTGATCATCTTCAGCGCCGCCAGATGGTTGCCGTGGTCGGTGGCCGCCGTGCAGTCGGACAGCAGCAGGCACTCGAAGCCGCGGTCGTTGGCGTCGCGCATCGTCGTGTGCACGCACACATCGGTCGTGATGCCCGCGAGGATCAGGTTCTCGATGCCGCGCGTGCGCAGGATCAGTTCGAGGTCCGTTGCATAGAACGAGCCCTTGCCCGGCTTGTCGATCACCACCTCGCCGG
The DNA here is from genome assembly GCF_014302995.1 of Variovorax sp. PAMC26660. Lineage (NCBI taxonomy): Bacteria > Pseudomonadati > Pseudomonadota > Betaproteobacteria > Burkholderiales > Comamonadaceae > Variovorax > Variovorax sp. PAMC26660. Next base: position 2,788,790 of record NZ_CP060295.1, on the reverse strand, counting down.
GCAACGGTGCGAGTTCGGGAATCAGCTCCCAGCCCGGCTCGCCGCGCACGAGGATGCGGCCACAGGGCCCGTCGTCGCCGATGCCCACACCGTTCGCGCCGATCTGGCGCGAGCGCCAGCGCTTGTTGGCCGGCAGGTCGGCAAGGTCGGGCCGGTGGCCTTCGCGCGTGTGGATGATGTGAAAGCCCAGCGGGCGCAGCGCGGCGAGCGTGCGCGCGATGGGCTGAATGGGCGCCTGCACCAGCGACAGGTCGTAGCCCATCACGTCGACATACCCGCCCTTGCCGCAGAAGTCGGTCTGCATGTCGATCACGATCAGCGCGGTGTTGTCGGACCGCAGGGCGCCGTTGTAGGGCCACGCATAGGGCTCGGCGGCGACGTGGCGTTCGGTGGTGGTGTTGGCGATGGTAGTCATGAATGGTCGTTCAGCCTGCACAGCGGCTCAGCTCCTTGTCGATGAAAGTTCGCCGGGGCTGCCCACGGCCGCACTGCCCGGCTTGCAGGTGAACACCAGGATCACCAGCGTGAGCACGTAAGGCACCGTGTTGAACAGGTGGTAGCCCCAGCCGATGCCAATGGACTGCAGCGCCGGCCCGATGGCACCTGCGCCGCCGAAGAGCAGTGCCGCGCCCACGCAGCGCAGCGGGCTCCAGCGCGCGAAGATCACGAGTGCGACGGCGATCAGGCCCTGCCCGCTGGAGATGCCTTCGTTCCAGCTTCCCGGGTAGAACAGCGTGAGCGACGCGCCGCCGAGCCCGGCGATGAAGCCGCCTGCGGTGGTGGCCGCGATGCGCAGGCCGGAGACCGAGTAGCCGAGCGCGCGCGTGGCCTGCGCCGAATCGCCCGCCATGCGCACCAGCAGGCCGGCGCGTGTGCGCGCAAAACCCCACCAGAGCAGCACCGCCAGCGCCACGCCGATGGGCACCAGCGCGTTGAGCTGCAGGGCCGAGCGCACCACCGTGTTGTCGCTCCAGAAGCCCAGCGGGATCGCGGGGATCTGCGGCGCCTGCGGCTGGATCAGCGGCTTGCCCAGGTAGAACGCGAGCCCGGTGCCCAGCAGCATCAGCGCGATGCCGGTGGCCACGTCGTTCACGCGGTCGAGCGAGCACAGAACGCCGTGCAGCAGCGCCAGCGCCGCGCCCGCCGTGGCACCGATCAGCACGCCGAGCCAGGCCGAATCGGTGAGGTACGCGCCACCGAAGGCCGCCATGGCCGACAGCACCAGCACGCCTTCGAGCCCGAGGTTGATGCGGCCCGATTTCTCGGTGAGGCATTCGCCCAGGCTCACGAACAGGAAGGGCGCGCCCACACGCAATGCGCCGCCGACGATGCCGGCGACCAGCGCGATCCACTGGTCGGCCGTCATGTGTAGCTCCTGGCCTCGGGCAGCATGCGGTCGCCCACGGTCTTCCAGTTGACCGTGCGCAGCCCTTCGCTCGCAAGGATCAGCACGAAGGCGATGCCCTGCAGCACCAGCACCGATGCATCGGGCAAGCCGAGCCGCCGCTGCAGCAGGCTGCCGGCCGCGCCGAAGCCGCCGAACAGGATCGCCACCGGCACGATGGCCACCGGGTTGTGCCGCGCAATGAACGACACGAGGATGCCCGCGTAGCCGTAGCCCGCGATCAGCGAAGCGTTGGCGTTGGTGTGCACCGCCGCCACCTCGACCGCGCCCGCCAGCCCCGCGCATGCGCCGCCGAGTCCGCAGGCCGTGAGGATGAGCCGCGTGGCCGGCAGGCCCACGAGCTGCGCGGTGCGCGGATTGCCGCCGACCACGCGCACCGAGAAGCCCGAGGCCGTCGCGCGCAGCCACCACCCGAGCCCGAGGCAGGCCACGACGCCGATCGCCAGCCCCCAGTGCACGTCGGAGCCACCAATGCCGCCGATCAGCATGCCCTCGTTCAGCGCATAGGTCGATGGCTTGTTGAGGCTCGCCGGATCGCGCAGCGGCCCTTCGACCAGGTGCTTGAAGATGCCGATGGCGATGTAGGCCAGCAGCAGGCTGCTGATGGTTTCGTTGATGCCGCGGTACTGGCGCAGCCAGCCCGCGAGCATGATCCACAGCCCACCCGCGATGGCGCCCGCAATGCAGACCACCACCGTGCCGATGACATTGCCGGGCAGCGGCACCGCATGCGCGAGCGCGGCACAGGCCAGGCCGCCGAAAACCAGCGCACCTTCGCCGCCGATGATGATCAGCCCCGCACGCGCAGGCAATGCCACACACAACGCCGTGAGCATCAGCGGCGCAGCGCGCTGCAGCGTGTTCTGCCACGAGAACCAGTCGCCGAACGCGCCCTTGAACAGCGTCGTCCAGACCCCCACCGGATCGACACCCGCAAAGGCCACCAGCAGGCCGAACAGCAGCAGTGCCGCCGCAATGGCGAACACCGGCAGGGCAAGTTCCTTGAGCGCGTGGCGCATGACGATGCTGCGCGGCTCAGACCTGGCCGACGACACCTTCGACGAGGTAGTTCATCTTTTCCAGCTCCAGGTCGGTCTGCTTGAGCACCTTGCCGGCCGGCACCACGACGGCGCCCTTGTTGTCCTTGATGCCGTCCTTGAAGATGTCGAAGGTGCCCACGATCATCCTGGCCTTGATGTCGTCGGCCTGCTTCTTCGCGGCGTCCGGCACCATGGGTCCGTAGGCCGACATCTTCACGTAGCCTTCCTTCAAGCCGCCGCGCAGGAAGTTGGGGTGCGGCTTGCCGGCCTGCGCGGCGTCGATCGCGGTTTTGTAGGCGGTGATCCAGTTCCACTCGGCACCGGTGAGGTACGCGTTGGGCGCCAGCTTGGCCTGGCTCGCGTGGTAGCCGCAGACCATCTTGCCGCGCTTGGCGGCCGTCTCGACCACCACCTTGGGGCCGTCGACGTGCATGGTGAACACGTCGCAGCCCTGGTCGGCCAGGCTGTTGGTGGCTTCGGCTTCCTTCACCGCCATCGACCAGTCGCCGGTGAAGATCACGCTGCAGGTGATGTTGGGCTTGACCGAGCGCGCGCCGAGCGTGAAAGCGTTGATGTTGCGCAGCACCTGCGGAATGGGCTTGGCGGCGACGAAGGCGATCTTGTTGCTCTTGGTCATGTGCGCCGCGATCACGCCGTTCAGGAACTGGCACTCGTCGATGTAGCCGAAGAAGCTGCCGACATTCTTCGGGTGCTTGCCCTCGGTCCAGAGGCCGCCGCAGTGCGAGAAACGCACGTCCGGGTACTTGGGCGCGACGGCGAGGATGTGCGGATCGAAGTAGCCGAACGAGGTGGGAAACAGCAGCTTGGCGCCGTCCTGCGAAATCATGCCGGCCATGGTCTTCTGCACGGCGGCGGTCTCGGGCACGTTCTCTTCTTCCACCACCTTGATGCCGGGCAGCTTCTTGATTTCGGCGGCGGCCATGGCGTGCGCCTGGTTGTAGCCGTAGTCGTCGCGCGCGCCGACGTAGATCACACCGACAGTCAGCGGCTTGGGCTGTGCGCCGGCCAGTGCACTCCAGCCTCCGAGCGTGCCGGCAGCGCCCAGCGCGGCCAGGGACTTGAGGGAATCACGGCGATTGAGTGGGCTTGTCATGGCGTTCTTTCCAGAAGTTGAAGGAGGTGCAAAAAATGTGCCGCGCGTTCCGGCGTCAGACCGGCAGGCTCACGTGGGCGGCGACCACGCGCCAGCCTTCGGCCGTGCGCAGCCAGGTCTGGCTCTGGCGGCCGATCTCGCGGCTGCCAGAGCGGCGGAACTCGACATTGGCGGTCGCGAAGTCGCGGCCATAGGTGGTGATGACGGTGCGCAGCAGTTCGCGCGGCGGGCTCTGCACGGGCAGCGAGGCGCGAAAAGCGCGGATGTCGGCGTGGCCGTAGTGGTTCTCGGAGAAGCCGTAGCGCAGCGTGTGCGGGCTGTTCCAGAACAGCTCGTCGAGCACCGCGCGCTGGTTGCTCACCAGCGCTTCTTCGTAGCGCGCGAACACGGCGCTCACTTCGGCATGCACTTCGGGGATGTTGATCTCGGGGGTCATCGGCGCACCTCTCGCTGGAAGATGTCCAGGCTCAGCTTCTTCATGGCAACGAAGCTGTCGGTGCTCAGCGTCTCGACCGTGCGCGGGCGCGCGTCGCCGTAGCGCAGGATCTCGGCCACCTTGGTGGGTCGCTTGGTCAGCAGCAGCACTTCGTCGGCGAGGTACACGGCTTCTTCGAGGTCGTGCGACACCAGCAGCATGGTGGTGCCCGTCTGCATGAACACCTCCTGCAGCTTCTCGCGGATGAAGAGGGTCATCTCGAAGTCGAGCGCGGAGAAAGGCTCGTCGAGAAACAGCACCTCGGGGTTGGGCGCGAGCGCCCGCATGATCGATGCGGTCTGCTGCTGGCCGCCCGACAGCTCGTACGGAAAGCGCTTGAGGTCGAACTTGACATCGAACGAAGCCACCAGTTCTTCCATGCGCCGGTCGACCTCGGCCTTGCTGCGGCCTTCGAGCTTCAGCGGGTAGGCGATGTTGTCGATGGTGCGCATCCACGGGAACATCGCTTCGCGGTAGTTCTGGAACACGTAGCCGATCTTGGTGTCCTTGCGCTGCTTGCCGTCGAACAGGATCTCGCCCGCGTCGATGGGCACGAGCCCCGCGATCATGTTGATGAGCGTGGACTTGCCGCAGCCGTTGGGGCCGAACACCGAGACGATGGCCTGCTTGGGAATGTCGAGGTCGAAGTTCTCGTACAGCGGCCAGCCCGCGAAGTACTTGGTGAGGCCGCGAATCGTGATGTGCGTGCCGGCCGGGCCGGGCCTGAAGGCGGGCTTGGGCACGTCGGCATACACCGGGCCGTTGATGACGATGTCCTGTGTGGCTTTCATCGTCCGCTCCAGTGCACGATGCGACGCTCGGCGATCAGAAAGAGGATGTTGAGCGCATAGCCCAGCGCGCCGGCCGCAAGGATCGCCGCATACATGCTCTTGACGTTGAGGACCTGCTGCGCATCGATGATGCGGTGGCCCAGGCCCGTGTCGGAGCCGATGAACATCTCGGCCACGATGACGATCACCAGCGCCATCGACACCGCCGAGCGCAGGCCGACGAAGCTGGGCTGCAGGCTTTCCCAGATCAGCACATCCTTGAAGACCTGCCAGCGCGAGGCACCCATGACACGCGCCGCCATCACGCGCTGCTTGCGTGCGTTCATGACGCCGTAGGCACTGTTGAACACCACGATGAGCAGCGCGCCGAAAGCCGCAATGGCGATCTTGTTGACCTCGGACACACCGAAGATCAGCAGGAACAGCGGGATCAGCGCGGACGACGGCGTGGAGCGGAAAAAGTCGATCAGGAACTCGACGCTGCGGTACGCCTTCTCGTTGCTTCCGAGCAGCACGCCCAGCGGCACGCCGATCACCGCGGCAATGGCAAAGGACTGCAATGTGCGCCACACCGTCATCGCGAAGTCGGTGAGCAGCGGGCCGCCCGCAAGCCCCGTGATCAGCGCCGCAATGGTGTCGGCCGGCGTGGGCAGCAGGATCGGCTTGATGAATCCGAGCCGCACCACCAGGTCCCACACGATGAACAGCATCACCGGGCCGATGAAGGGCAACAGGCGGTCGCGCAGCGGTGGCTTGGGCGCCACTGCCGTGGCACTGGCCGGCGGGGTCCACGGCGCGGCCGTGGTCGAGCTTGCGTCGGCCATGGTCAGGCTTTGTAGAGAAGGCCGTCCACCGGCACCTTCTTGTCGAAGATGCCTTTCTCGGTGAACAGGTCGTAGAACTTCTGGAAGTACGCGACGTCGCTTGGCTTGAACTCGTTGTAGAGCATGTACGACGCAAGCGGCACTTCGGCCGTGAGCTTGCCTTCGATGGCGGTGTAGCCCTTCATGTGCTGGCGCGCGTCGTCGGGCTTGGTGCGCACCAACTCCACACCACGTGCATAGGCCGCGATGTACTTCTTCGCTACCTCGGGGTTCTTCTTGATGAAGTCGGTGGTGAGGCTGGCGGCGCCGCCGTGCCACGGCGCCATCGGATCGCCGAGGATGTACCTGGCGACCACGCCCGCTTCGATGACACGGGTGGTGCCGTTCATGCGGCCGACGGTGCCGGTGGGCTCCAGCGTGTAGCAGGCATCGACCTGGCCCGCGACCAACGCGGCCACGTGCTGGCCGATGGGCAGCTCGGTCACCGTGGCGCCCTTGGCGCCCGCGCGCTCCAGCATGGTCTTGCACAGCGTGACGTTCTGGATGCCGGGGCCGGAGGCGACCTTCTTGCCGGCCAGCTCGGCCATCGTCTTGATGGGGCTGTCTTTCGCGACGATGAACTCGTCGAGCACGAACTTGGCGTTGCTCGGGTTTGTGCAGAAGATCTTGAAGAGGCCCGGTTGCGCGATCTCGCCGATGGCGAGGTTGGCCGAGCCGGTGCCGTTGGCGCTGCCGTCGCAGCGGCCCGCGAGCATGCCTTCCATGACCTGTTGCGCGCCGGCGAACTTGAGCGGCTCGACGTCGAGCCCCGCTTCCTTGAAGTAGCCGCGGTCGACCGCCGCGAAGAAGGGCAGGCCCGCGGCCACGGGCCAGAAGCCGATGCGCAGCTTGGGCGTGGCCTGCGCACGCACGATGGCGGGTGCGGCCAGCACGGCGAGGCCGGCCGCGCCGGCTTGCAGCAACTGGCGGCGCGATGTGGAGGATTTCTCTGGGGTGCTCATCGGAACTCCTGGATCAGTGGGAAGGGGGTGCTGCGGTGCGGCTCGCGATGTAGGCGCGCCAGCCGCCGTGATGGGTCACGTCTTGCGCGCCGGCCAGCGCATGGCCTTCGCAGATGAAGCCGTGCACCCAACTGCCATCGGCCAGCTCGACGCTGCCAAGGCCGAGCGGCGGTGGGATCAATGCCAGAAAGCTGCCGATCTGCGCCAGCGGCACCGCCCACACTTCGAGTGCGATGGCGCCGCCGCCTTCGGCCACGCGCTGGAGGCCAGGCTTCGGCGGCGTGGTGCCGGGCAATGCGTAGAGGCGATAGGCGCTCGCGGTCGTCATTGCGCGCAGCAATGTGGCGCCGCGCTCGGAGAGCTGGCCGTTGAGCGGCATGCCCGAGAGATGCGCGCCGACCACCGCGATGGGCAGCGTGTCGGCGTCCGGCGCGGCAAAGCCGGGCACGGGGCGGGGCGCCGGCAGCGGCAGGCCGGTCGCGCCCTGCGCGAGGCCGGTGGCGTGGTGGTAGCGCTGGCCGAGGTCGGCCAGGGCGAGGTCGCTGCCGCACGGGCCGATCAGCGTGATGCCGAAAGGCAGACCGTCCGCGCGCAGGCTGCTCGGCACCGAGAGCGCGGCGTAGTCGAGCAGGTTGACGAAGTTGGTGTACGCGCCGAGGTTGCGGTTGCGCACGACCGGGTCGGCGCGCATCTGTTCGCGGCTGTAGTGCGTGGGCGCGGTAGGCACCAGCAGCACGTCGATGTCGCGCCACATCGGCTCGACCTGCTGCGCGATGGCGCGCAGGCGCGTTTGTGCGTCGAACACGTCGGCGGCCGTGTAGTCGCGGCCGCTCGCGAGGATGCTGCGCACGGGCTCGATCACTTCGCTGTCGTGCGCGTCGAAGAACTCGCGCACGGCGGCGTAGCGTTCGGCGACGAGTGCACTCTCGTAGAGCAGTGCGGCGGCTTCGGCGAGCGGCGCATAGGAAATGGTGACGGGCGAGCCGCCCAGCGCGATGAGTTTTGTCTGCGCATCGGCGAAGGCCTGTTCGGCGGCGGTGTCGCCGAAGAAGGCCAGCGTGTCGGGCACGCCGAAGCGGAAGTGCGCTGGCAGCGGCTTGCGGCGCAGTGCAAGGTCGCGCGAGTACGGGTCGCGCGCGTCGTGGCCTGCCGTGGCGAGCAGCACATCGACCGCCAGCGCCACGGTGCGCGCGAAGATCGACACGCAATCCGCGCTCTGCGCCGCGGGCACCACGCCGAAGGCGCTCAGCAGGCCGCGCGAGGGCTTGAGGCCGACGATGTTGTTGAGTCCGGCGGGCACGCGGCCGGAGCCGGCGGTATCGGTGCCCAGCGCGAAGTCGACTTCTCCCGCCGCTACCGCGTAGGCCGAGCCCGAGCTGGAGCCACCGGAGACAAGGCGCGCATCGAAGGCGTTGGGCACTTCGCCATAAGGAGAACGCGTGCCGTTGAGGCCACAGGCGAACTGGTCGAGGTTGGTCTTGCCGACCAGCGATGCACCGGCGTCGAGCAGTCGCTGCACCACGGCTGCGTGGGCGGTCGGCAGGCGATCGAAGGCCGGGCAGGCGGCGGTGGTCGGCACGCCGGCGACGTCGATGTTGTCCTTGACCGCGAAGCGCAGGCCGGCGAGCGGGAGTACCGCACCGAGCGCGTTGCTGGTCTGCGCGCCGACCAGGGGCGTCGCGAATTTCGCGATCCAGGCGGCGGCGGGCGATCCGTTTTCTTCATGCACCATCTTCAGGCATCCAAACTTGTGTACAAGTCGAGATGCAAGCGGCGTGCCAACGGGCTCGTTGGGGCGTCAGGCCGAATGAAGCCTGCTTTTTATTTGTCGCGTGGTTTGGTTGCGGCGCGGTTTTTTGCGCTGTTGTTCAGGGCGTGCTCACGCCGACACGGTGCTCTTTTTCGCGAATGTCCCCCGCTTCGCTCCTCCTTTATTTCGCGAAAAAAAGCCCCGTATCGACGTGAGCGTTGGACAGAACAGTCGTTGATCGCGGGATCACCAGCAGCGTGCCCAAGCGCGAATGACGCCGGGTGCTCCCCGCAGCGAAATAAAGGAGGAGCGAAGCGGGGGACATTCGCGGAGGGGAGCTCCCGGTGTCATTCGCACTCGCCCTGAACAGCAGCGCCCCGAACAGCAAACAGCGAAAAAACTCAGCCCTTCTTGGCGTCCCGATAAAGCTTCTCGACCTTCGGCAGATTTGCCTCCAGCTTCGTGATGCGGTCCGGCCCCGTCGGGTGCGTCGACAAAAAGCTCAACCCACCCTGGTTCTTGGACGCCGCGGCCATCTTCTGCCAGAGCGACACGGAAGCCTTCGGGTCATAGCCCGCGCGTGCCGCGAGTTCGAGGCCAACGAGGTCGGCTTCGGTCTCGTCGCTGCGGCTGAACTTCAGGGTGATGAGCTGCGTGCCCGCACGGGCCGCAAGATCGCCCACCTGCCCCAACCCCAGCAGTTGCGCGCCGATGGACAGCGCCGCCCCCGTGCCCGCACTTTTGGCCATGCGGGCGCGGGCATGCTCACGCAGCGCGTGGGCCATTTCGTGGCCCATCACCATCGCAACCTCGTCGTCGCTGAGCTTGAGCTGCTCGAGGATGCCGGTGAAGAAGGCGATCTTGCCGCCGGGCATGCAGAAGGCGTTGATCTGCTTGCTGCCGATCAGGTTGACCTCCCACTTCCAGTCACGCGCGCGCGAATTCCATGGCGTGGCGAAGGGAATGAGCCGCTGCGCGATGGTGCGCAGGCGCTGCAGTTGCGGGTTGTTGTCGCCCGCCAGCGCACCCTTGGCGCGCGCCTGTTCGAGCAACTGGCCGTATTGCTGCACGCCGGCCGCCTCGATCTTGTCGGCCGGCACGAGGTTGCGCGCCATCGAGGCATTGCCGACATTGACCTGTGCCAGCGCCGGCCCGGCCAGCATCGCGCCCGCCGCAGCCAGCAGGAAGGCCCGCCGCGGTTGCCAGGGCGACGCAGCGGAGACGGCGGAAAGGGGGCGTTCGCATCGTGGGCACATGGGGCCGGATCATAGGAACAAATGAAAGCAAAAGGCCGGGCGATGTCCCCGTGCACTCATGGACAATCCGGGGCTCATGTCCGCCTCGCCTGTCGAAACCCCCACCGCCCCCTCACCGCCCTGGCGCGATTCGCTGAAGGTCTACCTGGAGCCCGCCACGCTGCGCATGCTGGCGCTGGGCTTCTCGGCCGGGTTGCCGCTGCTGCTGGTGCTGGGCACGCTGAGCTTTCGCCTGCGCGAAGCCGGCATCGACCGCACCACCATCGGCTACCTGAGCTGGGTCGGGCTGGCCTATGGCTTCAAGTGGGTCTGGGCACCGCTGGTCGACCGGCTGCCGCTGCCGCCGCTGACCACGCTGCTGGGGCGCCGGCGTGGCTGGCTGCTGCTGGCGCAGGGCATGGTCATCGCGGGCCTGATCGGCATGGCGATGAACGATCCGCGGCTCGGACTCACGCCATTGATCTGGTGCGCGCTGCTGGTGGCCTTCGGCTCGGCCACGCAAGACATCGCGCTGGACGCCTTCCGCATTGAATCGGCCGAGACGCGCAAGCAGGCTGCGCTCGCCGCGGCCTACCAGACCGGCTACCGGCTCGCGATGATCTGGGCCGGCGCCGGCGTGCTGTGGGTCGCGGCCTGGGCCGAGGTGGCACCGGCCGCCGCAGTCGCGGGCGCGGCCGCTTATCAGAACGGCGCCTGGAAGACGGCCTACCTGGTCATGGCCGCCTCGATGGCGGTCGGCGTGCTCACCGTGTTGCTGTCGCCCGAGCCGGTGCGGCGCGTGCTGCCCAAGGCGAAGAACGCGGCCGAATGGCTGCGCAGCGCGCTGGTCGAGCCCTTCGCCGACTTCATCCGCCGCTACAAATGGCAGGCGGCACTGATCCTCTCGCTGATTGCCATCTACCGCATCAGCGACGTGGTGATGGGCATCATGGCCAACCCCTTCTACGTGGACATGGGCTTCACCAAGGACGAAGTGGCCACGGTCAGCAAGATCTACGGCGTGATCATGACGCTGGCCGGTGCCTTCGTCGGTGGCGTGCTGTCGATGCGGCTGGGCGTGATGCGCGTGCTGATGCTGGGCGCGGTGCTGAGCGCAGGCAGCAACCTGCTGTTTGCCTGGCTGGCCACGCGCGGGCACGACCTGACGGCGCTGATCGCGGTGGTCTCGGCCGACAACCTGGCCGGCGGCATTGCCTCGGCCGCCTTCATCGCCTACCTGTCGAGCCTGACGAACATCAGCTATTCGGCCACCCAGTACGCGCTGTTCAGCTCGCTGATGCTGCTGCTGCCGAAGTTCATTGCCGGCTACTCCGGCGCGTTCGTCGACGCCTACGGCTACAGCACCTTCTTCACCGCCACCGCAGTACTGGGCGTGCCGGTGCTGGTGCTGGTGGCGCTGGCCTCGCGCCTGACGACAGCCACCACAGGCGCCACCGACCGTCAATAGGGCCTGCGCCCTAGCAGCCATCTATGGGAAACGGCCGACGCGGCGCCGCGCGCACTGCTGGTAGGCTGTGACGTTCATTGCGTGAAAATTACGCCTGCCTGTCTTGCGCCCGCCCGACGCCCTTTCGCTTGCCGCCTGCCCCAACAACCATCGTGCCGTCCAGAATTCCCCCCCTTCAAATCAGCGCCTTCACGGCGACTTCGGCCGTCGGTGTCGGCAAGGAATCGCTCGCCGACGCGCTCGCGCAGTCGCGCAGTGGCCTGCGCGCCAACGACTTCGGCGATGCGCCGCTGCCCACCTGGATCGGCCGCGTGGACGGTCTCGAAGAGATCCGCCTGCCCGAAGCGCTCATGCCCTGGGACTGCCGCAACAACCGGCTCGCGTGGCTGGGCCTGCATGCCGACGGCTTCATCGAAGCGGTGGCCGCCGCGCGTGAAAAGTACGGCGCGTCGCGCATCGCGCTGGTCATGGGCACCTCGACCGCCAGCATCGGCGAGACCGAGCTGGCCTACACGCAGCTCGACGCCGAGGGCATGTTCCCGGTCAATCAACGCCGCCCTGCGGTGCATACGCCCCATTCGCTGGCGATGTTCACGGCGCAGGTGCTGGGCATCAGCGGGCCGAGCGAAACGATCTCGACCGCCTGCTCGTCCAGCGCCAAGGTGTTCGCCTCGGCCGAACGGCTGATCCGCCTGGGACTGGCCGACGCGGCCGTGGTCGGCGGCGCCGACACGCTGTGCGGCAGCGTGCTGTTCGGCTTCAACTCGCTCGAACTGGTGTCGAGCGAACCGTGCCGGCCTTTCGACGCCGGCCGCAAGGGCATCAGCCTGGGCGAAGCAGCGGGCTTTGCGCTGGTCGAGCGCGTGCAGACCGGTGCCGACGCTGCGCCGATGCACCTGCTGGGCTACGGCGAAGCGAGCGACGCGCACCACATGTCGACGCCGCACCCCGAGGGTCTGGGCGCCGAACGCGCGCTCGACGAGGCGCTGGCGCGCGCGGGCCTTGCCCCCGAGGCCATCGACTACATCAACATGCACGGCACCGCGAGCCAGAAGAACGACGAGGTCGAAGGCGCGCTGGTGGCGCGCCGCTTCCCGGCCCGCACGCACGCCAGCTCGACCAAGGGCTTCATGGGCCACACGCTGGGCGCCGCCGGCATCGTCGAGGCGGTCATCAGCCTGCTGGCGATCGAGCGCGGCCTGATGCCGGGCACCGTCAACACGAGCACGCTGGACGAAGGCTTCGGCCCGCAGATCAAGCTGCAGCCTGCACACGGCGAAGTGCGTTACGCGCTGTCCAACTCTTTCGGCTTCGGTGGCAACAACTGCTCGCTGGTGTTCGGCAAGGCGGAGGCCGCATGAGCGCCCCCACCCTCTACATCGAAGGCCCGGCCTTCTGGACACCCACGCTGCCGGGCTGGGACGTCGCGCGCGCCGCCTTCCGGGGCGAAGGCACGCTGACCGATCCGCCCGCCAAGCGCCCGTCGCCGCAGGTGCTGGCACCGGCCGAGCGGCGCCGCGCGCCCGACACCGTGGCGCTGGCCCTCGAAGTGGCCGCCGCCGCGATGGTGGCCTCGGGCCGCAACGCGGCCGACGTGCCCTGCGTGTTCACGTCGGCGCACGGCGACCTGTCGATCAACGACTACATGTGCAGCACGCTCTCGACCGATCCGAAGATGCTGTCGCCCACCAAGTTCCACAACTCGGTGCACAACGCGGCCGTGGGCTACTGGACCATCGGCACCGGCTGCATGGCGGCCAGCAACGCGGTCTCGGCCTACGAACACAGCTTTGCCTCCGGCCTGCTCGAAGCCGCGGTGCAGTGCGCCGCCGACCAGGAGCCGGTGCTGCTGGTGGGCTACGACACACCCACGGTCGGTCCGCTGACTTCGGTGACCGACAGCCGTGGCCTGCTCGCAGTGGCGCTGGTGATCGCGCACGAACGCACCGAGCGCACCGTGGCGTCGTTCGACTGGTCGCTGGCCAGCGATGCGGCCAACGCGCCGGCGGCACCGCGCTCGGCCGCCGCACGCACGCTGATCGGCATCAACCCGATGGCCGACGCGCTGGGCCTGTTCGAGGCGCTGGCGCAAGTCGAAGGCAGCACGGGGACACCGATTGACCTGCCGCTGTCGGATGCGCTCGCGCTGCGCCTGCAGTTGCGGCCCGCAGGCTGACAGCCGGGGCGGTCGGCGCGGTCCGTCATCCGCGCGTTGTTGGTAGTCAAAGAAGCACATGGCGCCCATGAATACTGGGCAGGGCGCTATGTTTTTCGCAGTGTTCCCGGTTGACAGGCCGGCGCTGCGTTTACCCAACTTTACGGAGCGTTCAAGCCCGGTTGCTCCCCGTGGACGACCATGAAGCGCATGAGCACCCCCCAACTCCTGATGATCGAAGACGACGCCCGCCTGGCGCAGATGGTGGGCGAATACCTGACGCAGTCAGGCTTCGCCTTCAACCATGCCGGTGACGGCAGCAGCGGCCTGGAGCAACTGCAGCAGCACGCGCCCGACCTCGTGATCCTCGACCTGATGCTGCCCGACACCGACGGGCTCGAAGTCTGCCGCCGCATCCGCGCGCTGCCCGGCCCCATCTCCAAGGTGTCGGTGCTGATGCTCACGGCCAAGGGCGATCCGATGGACCGCATCATCGGCCTGGAAATCGGCGCCGACGACTACCTGCCCAAGCCCTTCGAGCCGCGCGAGTTGCTGGCGCGCATTCGCGCCGTGCTGCGCCGGCGCAGCGAGACCACCACCGAATCCGAGGCCTCCACGGTGATGCGCTTCGGCACGCTGGAGATCGACCGCAATGCGCGCACCGTGTCGGTGGCCGGCGCGCTGGCCGACCTCACCTCCTACCAGTTCGACCTGCTGGTGGCGATGGCCGAGCGCGCGGGCCGCGTGCTCACGCGCGACCAGATCATGGAAGCCGTGCGTGGCCGCGAGCTGGAAGCCTTCGACCGTTCGATCGACGTGCACATGGGCCGCATCCGCGCCGCCATCGAGGTCGATGCGAAGAACCCGAAGCGCATCCTGACGGTGCGCGGCGTGGGCTACGTCTTCGCCAAGCAGCAAGACTGAAAAGATGTTCACCCCCCGGCTTTTCACCCGCTTCGCTCCGTGTAATTCGCCACCCCCCGAGGGGGAGGCGCGGCTCGCCTTGGGGCGGCCCGGCGGCGGCCGCATCGGGCCATGCTGAAAAACCTCTACTCCCGCCACCTCTACGTCCGCATCTGGCTCGCGGTGGTGGGCGGTGTGGTCATCCTCACGCTGATGGCCAACTGGATCGTGCGCGAGGCGGCGCAGGCCGAGCGCGAGCGGCTGATCACGGTGCCGCGCGAAGTGACAGTGCTGGACGCGCAGGACAAGCCGATCGGCACCGGCCAGGCCATGCGCGTGCCGGGCAAGGGCTGGGAGTTCGACGTGACGCTCAGCGACGGCAAGGTCATCACGCTGCAGATGGCGCCGCGCACCCGGCCCACGGGTGCGTCCGACTTCGCGCCGTGGCGCACGCCCTTCGGGCTGGGCTGGATGATCGCGCTGGTGGGTGTGGCGGTGGCGCTGGCCGTCTACCCGATCGTGCGGCGCATCACGCAGCGGCTGGAATCGCTGCAGCGCGGCGTGCAACGTTGGGGCGAAGGCGATCTCTCGGTGCGCGTGACCGAAGAAGGGCAGGACGAAGTGGCTGATCTCTCCAAACGATTCAACGCGTCGGCCGAGCGCATCGAACAACTGGTGCGTTCGCACAAGTCGCTGCTGGCCAATGCGTCGCACGAACTGCGCTCGCCGCTCACCCGCATCCGCATGGGCCTGGAGCTGATGGGTGAACGCCCGAGCCCGGCCGCACGCGACGAAATCTCGCGCAACATCGGCGAGCTGGACCAACTGATCGACGAGATCCTGCTGGCCAGCCGACTCGATGCCAGCGAAGCCGACCTGGGCACCATCGAGGCGGTCGACCTGACAGGCCTTGCGGCCGAAGAGTGTTCGCAAGTGAACGCCGAGCTTGATCTTGCCGAAGGCACCGACAACGCGGCCCTTACCGTGCCCGGCGTGTCGCGCCTGCTGCGCCGCGCGATCCGCAACCTGCTCGAAAACGCCCGCCGCTACGGCGCCGGCGAAATCGCGGTGGAGCTGGGCAGCGCCAATGGCTTCGCCACCGTGCGCGTCAACGACCGGGGGCCGGGCGTGCCGCCTGCGCTGCGCGACCGCATCTTCGAGCCCTTCTATCGCCTGCCCGGCGCCAGCGAGCGCAATGGCGGCGTCGGCCTGGGGTTGTCGCTGGTGAAGTCGATCGCCGAACGCCACGGCGGCTCGGTGCATTGCGAAGACCGGCCGGGCGGCGGCGCAAGCTTCGTGATTCGCCTGCCGGTTGCACGCGGGCACTGAGAGCACCCCGCGGCTGCGTGGGCGTAGTCAGCTTGGGTCATTGAGCCCAACCTAAAATCCCGCCCCTATGCAGAGATCGCACATCGTTCGGCCCGCGGCCATGTTCTGGGGGCTGGTGGTGTTCATGCCGGTCGGCGTCACCTACCTGTCGGCCATTCTTCTTCTGCTCACGCTGATGCTGGCCGGCGACACGCGCGAACGCATCACGCGGCTGCGCGCCAACCCGCTGTGGTGGCCGGTGATGGCCTACCTGGCCTGGACCCTCCTCGTGCTGGCCTTCGGGCGGCACTATCCCGAAACCGGCTCCAACCTGTTCCACGGGGTGCGCATCGGCCTCACGATATTGATGGCGATGGCGCTCACGCGCGAGGAAGCGATATGGGCGCTGCGCGGCTTCCTGCTGATCGCGGCGCTGAACATTTTGCTGATCGTGCTCTATTACGCCATCGGCTTTCCGATCTGGTCGCCGCTGCGCGCGGTGGTCATGGAAGTGGGCAACAAGTCGATCAGCAATGCACTGCTGTTCAGCGTGGTCGCGTCCACGGCCGCCGTGTGGGGCATTGCGCAGATCGCCGCGCACAAGCCGCTGCGTGCCATTCCCGCCTTCGTGCTGATGCTCGGGCTGGGCCTGGTGGTGGCGCTGCCGCTGACCTCGCGCACCTCGGTGCTCGCGCTGTTGCTGGTGATTCCGGCCGTGTGCATCCACCAGTGGCGCAATCACCTGAAGATGCTGGTGGGCTCGCTGGTGCTGGGAACCGTGGTGCTCGGTGCCGGGCTCTACCAGTTGCCGCAACTGCAGCAAAAGGTCGAGACCGGCGTGCAGGAACTCGAGAAGGCGGAGGCCGGCGCCGTCTTCAAGGGCAGCTGGGTCATCCGCTACTACATGTACCGCGACACCGGCCTCATGATCGCCGACCGGCCGCTCACCGGCTGGGGCATCGGCGGCTGGACCGAGCAATGGCACAAGCGCGGCCCGGAGCTGTTTGCCGACTCGAACATGCCGCACAACGACTTCCTGTGGGTCGGCTCGCAGGGCGGACTGCCGGCCTTGCTGAGCCTGCTGGTCATCATGGCCGGCGCGGTCTGGCAGGCTTGGAAACGGCCCGACATCGCGGGCCGCTACGCGCTGGCGGCCACGCTGATCGCGCTGATCGCATCGAGCGTGAACTCGGCGCTGCGCGATGCGCAGATCGGCCTGGCACTGCTGTGGATCTCGCAGGTCTACCTGCGGCTGGCGCTGGAATCGAAAGACCCGGCGCCCTGGCGCGACCTGTGGCCGTGGCCAGGAAAACCGGCGCTTGCAGCACAACAGGCCTGAGAGAAATCGCCTGCGCCGGCTGCTGCAACAGGGCGTGATCGGCGCACACGCCGCGCACTGACTCAACCGTTCTTGTTGCGCCTGGCCTCGGCCGCCGCGTGCTGCTTGCCAGCGAAGCCGACGAAGAACCAGATCACCGCCGCGTGCAGCACGCCGACGAAAAGCAGCACCAGCGCTGTCGGCCCGAGAGACAGGGCCGGCACGCCCGAGAGCGGGCCGGCGGCCACGGTCACTGCCGCCTGCATGGCCAGGTCGATGACCAGCATGCCCAGGACGGCGCGTTTCTTTTCTTCGGGCATGAAGTAGCGGCCGTTCTTCTTGGCGAAATCCATGCACACCCAGGTCACGGCGGCCAGCAAGGCGGCCACGTTGCCGCTCGTGTGGGAACTGGCGCCCGCCAGGTTCAGCACCACGGCGACGACGACCAGCAGGACCACGTAGGCCGCCGCAAAGCGGCACAGGAGGCCCCGCAGCGTCATGTCAATGCCGCGCCGAAACCGTTTCGCCGGCCTTCAGCCGGTACAAGGTGCCGCAGTACGGGCACTTGGCTTCGCCGGTGCGCGCCACGTCCAGGTAAACCTTCGGGTGGTTGTCCCAGAGCTGCATGTCCGCCTTGGGGTTGGGGCAGAACACGCCGCCCTGATGGTTGAGCTCCTTGGCCAGGAGTTCGACGACTGCATTGGTAGACATGGGGTTCAGACTTTCGTGAGCCAGTGGGCGTACTTGGGATTCTTGCCGTTCACGATGTCGAAGAAGGCAGACTGGATTTTTTCGGTGATCGGGCCGCGCGAGCCGCCATCGCCCCGGTTGCCGATCTCGATGCGGTCGAGTTCGCGGATGGGCGTTACTTCAGCGGCGGTGCCGGTGAAGAAGGCCTCGTCGGCGATGTAGACCTCGTCGCGTGTGATGCGCTTTTGCACGAGCTCGAGCCCCAGGTCCTTGCAGATGTGCAGGATGGTGTTGCGCGTGATGCCGTTCAGGGCGCCGGCCGACAGGTCGGGCGTGTAGACCACGCCGCCCTTGACCACGAAGATGTTCTCGCCCGCACCTTCGGAGACGAAGCCGCTCGCGTCGAGCAGCAGCGCTTCGTCGTAGCCGTCGTCCAGCGCTTCCATGTTGGCCAGGATCGAGTTGGTGTAGTTGCTCACCGTCTTGGCCTGCGTCATCGTGATGTTGACGTGGTGGCGGGTGTAACTGGACGTCTTCACGCGGATGCCGCGCTTCATGCCTTCTTCGCCCAGGTAGGCGCCCCAGGACCAGGCCGCGACCATGGCGTGGATCTTGTTGCCCTTGGGGCTCACGCCCAGCTTTTCAGAGCCGATCCAGATGAGGGGGCGCAGGTAGCAGCTTTCGAGCTTGTTCTCGCGAACCACCTGTTTCTGGGCTTCGTTGAGCTGTTCGTGCGTGAAGGGGATCTTCATGCGCAGGATCTTGGCGCTGTTGAACAGGCGCTCGGTGTGCTCGGCCAGGCGAAAGATGGACGTGCCGCCGTCCGCTGTCTTGTAGGCGCGTACGCCCTCGAAGGCGCCGCAGCCGTAATGCAGCGTGTGGCTGAGCACGTGGATCTTGGCGTCGCGCCAGTCCACGAGTTCGCCATCCATCCAGATCTTGCCGTCACGGTCGTCCAGCGAGGGGGGGATCGAGCTCATTTCCTGATTCCTTTGGGAGCGATGGGGGAAGTCGCAAAAGCTTTCGATTTTACGGCCGAGCCCGGATGGAGGTGCCTGACAATGGCCGGTTGTCCAAACCAGTGGAAAAAGGGTTCCCGTGTCCGTATTCAAGAACGTCATCGTCTATCGCATCGAACCTGCCTGGTCCCAAACACTGACCGAGGCAGAAGAAGGGCTCGGCAAGCAGCGCTTCGAGCCTTGCACCCCTTCGCAGGAAAAATCCGCCGGCTGGTCCGAGCCCCGCGGCGAGGCCAACGGCCCGTTGGTCGAATCCATCGACGGCCAGTGGCTGGTCGAGTACATGATCGAGAGCAAGACGCTCCCCGGCTCCGTGGTGCGCCGCAAGCTCGACGAGCGCTGCGCGCAGATCGAGGCCACCACCGGCCGCAAGCCCGGCAAGAAGGAAAAGAAAGAGCTCAAGGAAGACATCACCCTGGAGCTGCTGCCGATGGCCTTCACGCGCAATGCGCGCGTGGCGGTGTGGATCGACCAGGCCGAGCGCCGCCTCGTCATCAACAGCGCCAATGCGGCGCGCGCCGACGAAGTGGTCACCAGCCTCGTGAAGTCGCTCGACGGCTTTGCCGTGAGCCTCATCAACACGCAGATCGAACCGGCCGCCGCCATGGCCGAATGGCTGCTGACGCAGGAGCCGCCGGCCGGCTTCACCATCGACCGCGAGTGCGAGCTGAAGGCTTCGGACGAATCGAAAGCCGTGGTGCGCTACGCCAAGCACCCGCTGGACATCGAGGAAGTCAAGCAGCACATCACCGACGGCAAGCGCCCCACGCGCCTGGCCATGACCTGGGACGACCGCGTGTCCTTCGAGCTGACGCAGGGCATGCTGATCCGCAAGATCGTGTTCCTCGAAGGCACGGGCGACGGCGCCGCGGGCGGCAAGAAGGAAGACAACTTCGACGCCGACGTGGCGATTGCCACGGGCGAGCTGGGGCAGATGGTGCCGGCGCTGCTGGATGCACTGGGTGGCGAAGCGGCGTTCTCGGCCGCGCTGCCTGACGAAGCACCGAAGCCTGTTGCTGCAGCGGCCAAGCCGACCACCACAACCCCGACCGATGCCGTCGAGGCAGAAGAAGACGCGCCGTTCTAAAAGGCGTGCCGAAGACGTGAAGAAACCGTAGCGAGCAGCCCGAGCTTGCGTCGAGGACCGGAACCGTACTCGCGTACGGTGAGGACCGCAGATGCGAGATCGGGTTGCGCAGTAGGTTTATTCATGTCTTCGCCAGGTAGGTCTGCGCCAGGCGGACCCAGCAGGCGGCCCCCAGCGGCAGCACCTGGTCGTTGAAGTCGTACCCGGGGTTGTGCACCATGCAGCCCCCGAACTCGCCCTCCCCGTTGCCGAGCAGCAGATAGCAGCCCGGCAACGCGGCGAGCATCCACGCGAAGTCTTCGCTGCCCGCAAAGCCCTTGGGCACTTGCGTGACGACGTTCGCCTCGCCGACCAGCTCAGTGCAGACCTGTGCCATCAACTGCGTTTCCGCCACGGTGTTGACCACCGGCGGCACCAACTGGCGATAGTCGATCTCGGCTTCCACGCCATGTGCCTGCGCGGTGAAGCTCACGATCTCGCGAATGCGTTGCTCGACCAGCGCGCGCGTCTCGGGCCGTGCCGCGCGCACGTTGAGGCCGAGCGTCACCGACTGCGGAATCACGTTGTGCGTGGCACCGCCGCGGATGAAGCCGACCGACACCACCGCCGTGTCGTCGGGCGCCACATTGCGTGCCACCACGGTCTGCAACGCCGTCACCACCGCAGCCGCCGCGGCGACAGGATCGCGTGCGCGATGCGGCATCGCGCCATGGCCGCCTACGCCCTTGATCGTGACGTCGGCCACATCGGACGACAGCGTGACCGGCCCCGCCACCACAAGCGCCGTGCCCAACGGCACGCCCGGCGCGTTGTGCAGCGCGTACACCGCATCGCAGGGGAAGCGCTCGAACAGGCCGTCTTCGATCATCGCGCGCGCGCCGCAGAGGTTTTCTTCATCGGGCTGGAAGATCAGGTTCAGCGTGCCGTCGAAGTCACGCGTGCGTGCGAGCGCCTTCGCGGCCGCCAGCAGGATCGCCGTGTGGCCGTCGTGACCGCAGGCATGCATGCGGCCGGGGTTGCGGCTCGCATAGGGCAGGCCCGTGGCCTCGACGATGGGCAGCGCGTCCATGTCGGCGCGAATGCCCAGCCGGCGCGTGCCGTTGCCCAGCTTGAGCTGCGCCACGATGCCGGTCTTGCCGATGCCGGTGTGCACGTCGTAGCCCCATTCGCGCAGCAGGTTGGCCACCAGCGTGCTGGTGGCGTTCACCTCGAAACCGAGTTCGGGGTTGGCGTGGATCTGGCGGCGGATGTCGATGAAGGCTTGCGTGTCGGCGGGCGGCAGCAGGCGGGACAGGAGCTTGGTCGTGTGGAGGCTGAGTTCGCGGGTCATGAAGGGCGTTCGGTTCGTTCGGTAGGAAGGAAGGAGATTCAGTCGGCCTTGCGTTCGCGCATGGCCAGGAGCGCAACGAGGCTCAGCACGCCGCAGACCATCATGTAGAAGGCCGGCGACATCGGGTTGCCCGTCTTCGCGAGCAACCAGGTCACGATGAACTGCGAGGAGCCGCCGAAGACCGTCACGCCGATGCTGTAGATCACCGAGATGCCGCTGGCGCGCACGCCGATGGGCAGCATCTCCAGCATCATCAGGAACATGGGCGTGGTGCCGATGTTCACGCTTGCCGTGAGCAGCGCCGACAGCGCCAGCACCAGCGGCACGCTCGGGTAGTGGCTGATGAGCCAGAACACCGGGTAGACCGCGATCACGCTGAACAGCAGCGAGCCGATCACCAGCGGCTTGCGGTTGGGCAGCCGGTCGGCCAGGCGCCCCGCCACCAGCGAGACGACGAACAGCGTGATGCCGGTGACGCAGCCCGAGAGCAGCGACAGCGAAGGAGGCATGTGCAGCACGCGGATCATGTAGGTCGGCATGAAGAACACGACCAGGTACATGGTCGCCGTGCCCGCCGTGGTGGCGAAGATGCCCTTGAGCACCGTGCCGCCGTGCGCCCGCAGCAGCCGGCCGACGGGGCTGGATTCATGGCTGTCGGCGGTGTGCGTCTCTTCGAGGTTGGCGCGGATGTACAGGCCCACCGGCGCGATCAGCAGGCCGAGCAGAAACGGCAACCGCCAGCCCCAGCTTTCGAGCGAAGCCTGCGGCAGCGCGGCGTACAGCGCGGCGCCGGTGAGCGCACCCAGCAGCGCCGAGACGCCCTGGCTCGCCAGTTGCCAGCTCACGCGAAAGCCACGGCCCTTGATGCCGCCGGCTTCCATCAGCATCGAGGTGGCGGCACCCACTTCGCCGCCGAGCGAAAAGCCCTGCAACAGCCGGCCCGCCAGGATCATCAGCGAGCCGAACACGCCGGCCGACGCATAGCTGGGGGCCAGCGCAATGCACAGCGTGCCGAGCACCATCAACCCGATGGTCAAGGTCATCGCGGCCTTGCGGCCCTTGCGGTCGGCGTAGTTGCCGATGATCACGCCGCCCAGCGGCCGCATCACGAAGCCGATGCCGAAGGTGGCCACCGCGAGCAGCAGCGAGCCGTAGGGACTGTCGGAGGGAAAGAACAGCTTGCCGATCAAGAGCGCGAAAAAGCTGTAGACGGTGAAGTCGTACATCTCCAGCGCATTGCCCAGCGAGCAGGCGGCGATCAGGCGGAACTGGCTCTGCTTGCCCTTGCCGTGCGAGGCATCGGAAGAAGGTGCGGCAGTCGCCGAAGAAGAGCCCAGGATCGGGCTTGCAGGCAAGGCGGCTTCGCTCATTTAATGTCTCCACGAACGGGGTTGCGAGGGCGGCGGGTCGGGCCCTTCGCGGCGGAGTATTCAGGCAAAGCGCGCCAGCGCAGAATCACAAATTTTCATGCTGATAACCAAATGGAATCCCCGACAGAAGAGGCCTTGCGCGGCTATCGGGGCAACTACCGAGATGCCCCGTTTCTCGCTCCATTCGTCGCCCCATTTCTGAGAGAACCGCACCACGATGAAGCTGCAACAGTTGCGCGTTCTGCTGGCGGTGGCACAGCACGGCAGCATCCACGAGGCCTCGCGCAGCCTGCACACCACGCAACCGGCGCTGTCGAAGACCATCGCCGAACTGGAGCGCGAACTCGGCGTGACGCTGATGCTGCGCTCCACGCGCGGCGTGAGTCTCACGGCCTACGGCGTGGCGCTGGTCAAGCGCGCCAGCCTGGTCGAGCAGGAACTGCGGCACGCGCTCGAAGACATCGAGGCCATCCGCGGGCATGACGAGGCGCAGCTCAACATCGGCTTCACCGCCGTGGCATCGAGCGGGCCGCTGCCCGACGCGATGGCATCGTTTCGCCAGCGCTTTCCCAATGTGGCGCTGCGCGGCTTCGAGCTGCGGCCGCAGCAGATCTTCGAGGGCCTGCGCGAAGGCCGGCTCGACCTGGGCCTGATCTCCACCTGCAACGGGCCGGGCACCGGCGCCTTCCAGTGGGAGCCGCTGTTTTCGGTGGCGATGCACCTGTCGGTGCGCGCCGGCCATCCACTGCGGCGCGTGCGCAAGCTGCGCACGCTGATCGACGCCGACTGGCTGGTGCTCGACCCGATCGACGACGCCGGCAGCCCATTGGTGAGCACGATGCGCCTGCACGGGCTCGAGATGCCCAGGCGCATGGTGCAAAGCGCATCGAACCTGCTGGGCCTGCAGCTGGCCACGCAGACCGACCTGGTCAGCATGTGGTCGGACTTCGTGTTCCACGGCGCGGGGCCGCTGCGGCTGCAGCCCGGCCTGCTCGAACGGCTGCCGATCACCGACGAGGTGCCGGACTTCGGTGTGTTCCTGGTCTACCGTTCGGCCGACCTGATGACGCACATGTGCGCCGAGTTCGTGAAAGAAGCGCGCCACCACGCCAAGGCAAATCCGCCGTGGCGCCAGCCGCGCCGCAAGGCGGGCGCGGGCTGATGCCCGATCAGTTCGCGGGGGTGTTGTCTTCTTCGAGCGGCGTTTCCGGGCGCGTCATTTCCCAGCTTTGCAACTTGCCGCCGTTGAACACGGCATCGACGTAGGAGCCGCCGCCGTCGGTCCAGCGGTACAGCTCGGGCTGCTCGTCCTTGGGCGAACGCAGCTCGCCGAGGGCGCGCGTCATCGCGATGACGTGCATCAGCGTCGCGCCCGGCTTGAGCTTGGCATTGAGCATCACGGCGCTGCCGACATAGCCCACTGGCCGCTCGGCCGCCCGCTTGAGCACCTGCATCGCGCGGTTGAAATGCAGCAGCAGGAACATCACGATCGCGCCGCCGGCCAGTGCAACACCACCCCAGCCACCAGTGCGCCAGGCCAGACCAAGAAGGAGGATGGCGCCCACGGGCACCAGCAATTTCTGAAAATTCATGGCGCGCATTGTCGCCGCCCGCTGGATGGGCCCCGCAGGCCAATGCAGTTTCCCCACGGGTCGCGCACCTGGCACATGCGCTCCTCGCCCTCGATCTGCATTGGGCCGCGGTACAGCGTCGCGCCCAGCGACTGGAAATGACCCAGGGCCGCCTCGAAGCTCTCGACGTTCCAGTACACGACCGAACCGAAGGCGCCGGAGCCGACTTTCTCTTCCGCCGGAACGATCTCCAGCAGCACGCCGAAGAGCGACAGGCACTCGAAGGCCGGCGTGCCGATCGACACCCGCACGGCATCCGGAAAGGCGCGCTCGTACCAACGAAGCGCCGCCTCGGCATCGGCGACGTGGACCATGACTGCGGCAATGGGAAGAGGCGTCGATTTCATTGGCGGCCTGTGAACGTGGGAGCGCGATTCTGCCGCCCGGCTTCGCATGCCGCAGTAGCGGCCGTGGCTACTTCCGGGCGCGCGGCGCGGTACTCATCGCGAAAAGCGCAGGGCGCGAAGGTCGCACCGGGCACATTTCGCTTCACGGGCATCAGCCCGGGCCACTGAAAAGCGTATGACCATTCCGCGTTCCGTCACCCTCGTCCGTCTCACCCTTGTCGCCACGCTCACAGCCGCCGCACTCAGCGGTTGCTACGTGGTGCCGCTGGGGCAGCCAGCGCCCAACATGCCGTCGTCGCAAAGCTATGCGGTGGCACCGGTGCCGGTGGCACAGACCTTCAGCGCACGGCTCTATCCGTCCAACGCAGAAGCGGCACGCTACGGGACGATCGGCGGCACGGTGACCAGCGACTTGAACGGGCGCGGCCACTTCAATGCGCAGATCGGTGGAGAACAGTTTCAGGGAGAGGCAACCCGGGTCGCCGGCTCGCGGGGGACCGGCGTGGCGAATGCCACCGGCAGCCGCGGCGGCAACCTGAGTTGCCAGTACACGATGAACTCGGCCACGTTGGGCAGCGGCCAATGCGTGCTCAACAGCGGACCGGCGTTCACGATGCACATCGGGGGATAGGGGGGCTGCCCGGCGCGCCACTGGTGCGCCGGGCTTTTTTTAACAAGAGCTAACCGTTCACGAGCTGCCGCATCTTGCGTCGCAGCTCGCGTTCGCGTTTCTGCTCCGCGTTCCAGTCGTCGCGGATGGCCAGCGTGACCGACAGCGCCATCAGCAGGATCACGAACGCGAACGGCAGGGCGAACACGATGGTCGCGGTCTGTATCGCCTTGATCCCGCCCGCGAACAGCAGGCTCAGCGCAATCGCCGCCACCAGCACGCCCCAGGTGATCTTGACGCGGGCCGGCGGGTTCGGGTTGCCCTTGGTGCTCATGATGCCCAGCACCAGCGTCGCGGAATCGCCCGAGGTCACGAAGAACACGAACACCAGCAGCGTTGCGACCATCGACAGCAGCATGCCCATGGGCATGGCCTTGAACATCACGAACATGGTGGTCGACACATCGGCCTTCACCGCCTCGACCAGCGGCACGCCTTGGAATATCTGGAAGTTGAGCGCCGCGCCACCGAACACAGAGAACCATGCGAAGCCCACCAGCGTGGGCGCGATCACCGTGCCCAGGATGAACTGGCGGATCGTGCGGCCACGCGACACGCGCGCGATGAACAGGCCCACGAACGGCGACCATGCCAGCCACCAGGCCCAGTAGAAGAGTGTCCAGTCGCCGACCCACGAGCTGTTGCGGAACGGGTTCATGCGCAGGCTCATGCGGACGAACTCGGCAAGGTACGAACCCAGCGTGTTGGTGAAGGTCTCGACGATGGCAATGGTCGGACCCACGATCAGCACCACGAGCGCCAGCAGTGCCGCCAGCACCAGGTTGCCCATCGACAGCCACTTCACACCGCGCTCGACGCCGGTGACCGCCGAGGTGATGAACAGCACCGTCGTCACGATGATGATGGCCGCCTGCGTGCCCTGCCCGATCGCCACGCCGAAGGCCGCGTGCAACCCGCTGTTGATCTGCGTCGCGCCCATGCCCAGCGAGGCCGCGACGCCGAAGGCCGTGGCCACCACCGCCAGCACGTTGAAGGCCGGCGACAGCCGCTGCACGAAGCGCCACGGCAAAGCCTCGGTGGCCGAACTGACCAGCGGCAGCGCCTTGCGTCGGAACGTGAAGAAGGCAATCGACAGGCCGACGATGCCGTAGATCGCCCACGGGTGCAGGCCCCAGTGAAAGAACGCGTAGCGCATCGCCACGCCGGCGGCGTCGGGCGTGCCCGGGATCACGCCCGGCGGTGGGTTCGTGTAGTGCGAGATCGGCTCGGCCACGCCCCAGAACACCAGCCCGATGCCCATGCCGGCCGCGAACAGCATCGCGAACCATGCGGCGAGCGAAAACTCGGGCTCGTCGTCTTCATCGCCCAGCTTCAGGTCGCCGAAGCGGCTGAAGGCCAGGAAGAACGCCAGCACCACCAGCCCGAGCACCACCCACAGGTAGAACCAGCCGAAGTTGCGCGTGATGCCGGCCAGCGCGGTGCTGAACACGCTGTCGAGCGTGGCCGGCGAAACCAGCCCCCACAGGACGACCGCCGCGATCAGGCTGGCGGAAACGATGAGTTGCATGGTGAAGGTCCTCCGAAGGTGTGAACGGCTGCGCCACCGCCCGCAGGGTAACCTGCGGGGCGGCCGGCGGCACGAACCTGTCGTCGGTCAGTCGAGGCGGCGCACCACGTCCATCGCTTCCTCGATGCGCTCGACGGGGTGGATGGTCAGGCCTTCGATTTCCTTGGCGCCCTTGCGCGGCGCGTTGGCCTTGGGCACCACGGCGACGCTGAAGCCCAGCTTGGCGGCTTCGCGCAGGCGCTCCTGCCCACGCGGCGCGGGGCGCACCTCGCCGGCCAGGCCCACCTCGCCAAAGGCGATGAAGCCCTTGGGCAGCGGCTTGCCGCGCAGGCTGGAGGTGATGGCCAGCATCACGGCCAGGTCGGCGGCGGGTTCGCTGATGCGCACGCCGCCCACCGCGTTGACGAACACGTCCTGGTCCATGCAGGCCACGCCGGCGTGGCGGTGCAGCACCGCCAGCAGCATGGCCAAGCGGTCGCGGTCCAGGCCCACCGACAGGCGGCGCGGGCTGGGGCCGCCGTTGTCGACCAGCGCCTGGATTTCCACCAGCATCGGCCGCGTGCCTTCGAGCGTGACCAGCACCACGCTGCCGGGCACCGGCTCGGCATGCTGGCTCAGGAAGATGGCGCTCGGGTTGGTCACGCCTTTCAGGCCGCGCTCGGTCATGGCGAACACGCCGATCTCGTTCACGGCGCCGAAGCGGTTCTTGATGGCGCGCACGAGGCGA
Organism: Variovorax sp. PAMC26660; assembly: GCF_014302995.1. Lineage (NCBI taxonomy): Bacteria > Pseudomonadati > Pseudomonadota > Betaproteobacteria > Burkholderiales > Comamonadaceae > Variovorax > Variovorax sp. PAMC26660. The sequence continues at coordinate 2,761,604 of NZ_CP060295.1, read as the reverse complement.
AAGCTCGAATGCGTGTCGCCCTCGAAGTACAGCACCGTGTCGACCATGTGTTCGAGCACGCGCGGGCCGGCCAGCGCGCCTTCTTTCGTGACGTGGCCCACCAGCACCACGGCCGTGCCGCTGGTCTTGGCAAAGCGCGTGAGATGGGCCGCGCATTCGCGCACCTGCGCCACCGAACCGGGCGCGGAGGTGAGCTGGTCGGAATACACCGTCTGGATCGAGTCGATCACCGCGATGGCCGGGCGCGTGGCGTCGAGCGTAGCGATGATTTTTTCAAGCTGGATCTCGGCCAGCACCTGCACCTGCGAATGGTCGAGCCCGAGGCGACGCGAACGCAGCGCGACCTGCGCGCCGCTTTCTTCACCGGTGACGTACAGCGCGTTCTGCCCCGCGCGCTGCAGCGCATCGACCGCCTGCAGCAGCAGCGTCGACTTGCCGATGCCCGGGTCGCCGCCGATCAGCGTGACGCCGCCCGAGACGATGCCGCCGCCCAGCACGCGATCGAGTTCGTCGATCCCGGTGGGCGTGCGCGCGATGTCGGTGGCCTCGATCTCGGACAGCGTGGCGAGTTCGGAAACGCCCGCCAGCGGAGAAAACTGCGTGCTGAAGCGGTTGTTGGCCGGTGCGTTGCTGCCGGCCACCTGTTCGATCAATGTGTTCCAGGCGCCGCAGCTCGGGCATTTGCCGAGCCATTTGGGGCTGGTGCCGCCGCATTCACTGCAGACGAAAGTTGTTTTGTCCTTGGCCATCTGCAGAGTTTAGGTGTCCGCACAAACCCTGATGGCTGACGCCTTGGAAAGAAAGAGCGATTCATTTAACATGTTAAGTAATTTCGAGAGGCACAGCTTTTGAGCACCACCTTCACGCACCGCAATTTGCCGCGCCTGCTGCTGCAGGCACGCGAAGCCGTGATGGCCCACACGCGGCCCAGCCTGCGCGAACACGCGCTGTCCGACCAGCAATGGCGCGTGCTGCGCGTGCTGGGCGAGCACGGCGCGGTCGACACCGGCCGCGTCGCGCGCGAGGCCTTCATCCTCGGCCCCAGCCTCACCGGCGTGCTCGCGCGCATGGAGCGCGACGACCTCATCACCCGCAGCCGCGACCCGGCCGACCAGCGCCGCACCGTGGTCGAGGCCACGCCGCATGGCATGAAGCTCGTGAAGCGGCTGGGCAGCAGCATCGAGTCGCACTACGCGTGGATGGAAGAGTCCATGGGCAAGGCCAAGCTCACGCAGCTCTATGGGCTGCTCGACGAACTCATCGCACTGGAACAACCCTCATGAGCCACAACGCTCCTTTCATGCCGACCGGCACCGTGTACGGCACGCTGCTGAACTTTCGCGCCGAGGTCGAGGCGCTCGCGCCGCAGATGACGCAGGCGCCCTACAAGGCTCCGCCCAAAGCGCCCGTGCTCTATGTGAAGACGGCCAACACCTGGAGCCCGCACGGCAGCGCCATCACGGTGCCCGCCGCGGTGCCTGAAGTGGAAATCGGCGCCAGCATCGGCATGGTGATCGGCGCCGAAGGCGACGTCGAAGGCTTCGTGCTGATGAACGACCTGTCGATTCCGCATGCCAGCTTCTTCCGCCCGCCGGTGAAGTTCAAGTGCGTCGACGGCTTCCTGGGCATCGGCCCGGCGCTGCGCGACGCACAGGACGTGGCCGACCCCGCGAACTTCCGCGCCGAGGTGCGCATCAACGGCGAGCTGAAGCAGTCGATCGATTTCTCGCAGCTCGTGCGCCCGGCCAGGCAACTGCTCGCCGAGGTCGGCGACTTCATGACGCTCGCGCACGGCGACGTGCTGATGCTCGGCTGCGACGCCGGCCGGCCGCTGGCACGCGCGGGCGACCGCATCGACATTTCCGCGCCGGGCTTCGAGACCCTGAGCAACACGCTGGTGAAGGAAGCCGCATGAAGCACGCACGCGTCATCCACGAAGGCCGCGAACACACCGGTATCGCCCACGATTTCAACGGCCAGCAAGACGCCGCCGTGCGACTGGAAGACGGCCGCATCGTGCCGCAGGAACAGCTCACCTGGCTGCCCCCGCTCGCGCCCACGGCGCGCCCGCGCACCATCCTCGCGCTCGGCCTGAACTACGCCGACCACGCCAAGGAACTCGAATTCAAGGCGCCCGAAGAACCGCTGGTGTTCGTCAAGGGACAGAGTGCGTTGATCGGCCACCGCCAGCTCACGCACCGCCCGGCCGACGTGAAGTTCATGCACTACGAGTGCGAACTCGCCATCGTCATCGGCAAGACCGCGAAGAACGTGAAGCGCGACGACGCCTATGACTTCATCGGCGGCTACACGGTGGCCAACGACTACGCGATCCGCGACTACCTGGAGAACTGGTATCGCCCCAACCTGCGCGTGAAAAACCGCGACACCTGCACGCCGCTGGGCCCGTGGTTCGTCGATGCGGCCGATGTGCCCGACCCCATGGCGCTCGCGCTGCGCACCACCGTCAACGGCGCGGTCACACAGCAAGGCAACACGCGCGACATGATCTTCGATGCGCCCTTCCTCATCGAATACTTCAGCCGCTTCATGACGCTGTCGCCGGGCGACCTGATCCTCACGGGCACGCCGGACGGCGTGGTCGATTGCCAGCCGGGCGACGTCATCGTCACCGAGATCGAGCGCATCGGCGCGCTCATGAACACCATCGAGACCATTCAAGGAAAAGCATGAGAGTCGATCACCTGATCAACGGCAAGAGCGTTGCCGGCACCGATTACTTCGAGACCGTCAACCCCGCCACGCAGGAAGTGCTGGCCGAAGTCGCCTCGGGCGGCGAAGCCGAAGTGAACGCCGCCGTGGCCGCCGCCAAGGCCGCCTTTCCCAAGTGGGCCGGCATGCCCGCGCCCGAGCGTGCCAAGCTAATCCGCAAGCTCGGCGACTTGATCGCCGCGCACGTGCCCGAGATCGCGCAGACCGAAACCAACGACTGCGGCCAGGTGATTGCGCAGACCGGCAAGCAGCTCATTCCACGTGCGGCCGACAACTTCTATTACTTCGCCGAGATGTGCACGCGTGTCGACGGCCACACCTACCCCACGCCCACGCACCTGAACTACACGCTGTTCCACCCGGTGGGCGTGTGCGCGCTCATCAGCCCATGGAACGTGCCCTTCATGACGGCCACCTGGAAGGTCGCGCCCTGCCTGGCCTTCGGCAACACGGCCGTGCTGAAGATGAGCGAGTTGTCGCCGCTCACGGCCGCGCGCCTGGGCGAGCTGGCGCTCGAAGCCGGCATTCCGCCCGGCGTGCTGAACCTGGTGCACGGCTACGGCAAGGAAGCCGGCGAGCCGCTGGTGGGCCACCCCGACGTGCGCGCGATCTCGTTCACCGGCTCCACCGCCACGGGCAACCGCATCGTGAAGAGCGCGGGCCTGAAGAAGTTCAGCATGGAGCTGGGCGGCAAGAGCCCCTTCGTGATCTTCGAGGACGCGGATCTCGACCGCGCGCTCGACGCGGCCGTGTTCATGATCTTCAGCAACAACGGCGAGCGCTGCACGGCCGGCTCGCGCATCCTGGTGCAGCAATCGATCTACGCCGACTTCGCCGCGAAGTTCGCGGAGCGCGCGAAACGCATCACCGTGGGTGACCCGCTCGACGAGAAGACCATCGTCGGCCCGATGATTTCGCAGGCGCATCTGGCCAAGGTGCGCAGCTACATCGAGCTGGGCCCGAAAGAAGGCGCGACGCTGCTGTGCGGCGGCCTCGAAGCGCCGTCGAACCTGCCCGACCGCGTGAAGAAGGGCAACTACGTCATGCCCACCGTGTTCGCCGATGTCGACAACCGCATGAAGATCGCGCAGGACGAGATCTTCGGCCCCGTTGCCTGCCTGATCCCGTTCAAGGACGAGGCCGATGCGATCCGCCTGGCCAACGACATCCAGTACGGCCTGAGCAGCTACGTGTGGACCGAGAACATCGGCAAGGCCCATCGCGTGGCCGCCGCCGTGGAAGCCGGCATGTGCTTCGTCAACAGCCAGAACGTGCGTGACCTGCGCCAGCCCTTCGGCGGCACCAAGTCCTCGGGCACGGGCCGCGAAGGCGGCACCTGGAGCTACGAAGTGTTCTGCGAACCGAAGAACATCGCGGTGTCGATGGGCTCGCACCACATTCCGCACTGGGGCGTGGCGTGAGCATGCAACGCCGCACACTGCTGCAAGGCGCAGCAGCCCTCGCGGCACTGCCCTCGCTGGCGCGCGCGCAGGCGGCGTGGCCCAACAAGCCGGTCCGCGTGATCGTGCCCTTCACGCCCGGCGGCACCACCGACTTCGTGGCGCGGCTCGTGGGCGTGGAACTGTCGAAGGCGCTGGGCCAGCCCGTCATCATCGACAACAAGCCCGGCGCAGGCACGGTGATCGGCGTCGATGCGGCCGCCAAGGCCGCGCCCGACGGCTACACCTTCGTCTGCGTGGCCAACAGCTTCACGGCCAACCAGACGCTGATCCGCAAGCTCCCCTACGACACGCAGAAAGACCTGCGCCCGGTCGCGCTCATGGGCATGTCGGAGCACGTGCTCGCCACGCACCCGAACAGCGGACTGAAAACACTGGCCGACCTGCGCAACGCAGCCAAGGCCAAGCCGGGCACGCTGAGCTTTGCCTCTTTCGGCAACGGCACCTCGGCGCACCTGTCGGGCGAAATGCTCAAGCAGCAGATGGCCCTGGACATCGTGCACGTGCCCTACAAGGGACAAGGCCCGGCGCTGACCGACCTGCTCGGCGGCCAGGTGACGATGATGTTCGGCAACTGGCCCGAGTTCCGCAGCCACGTGCAGAACGGCAAGCTCATTGCACTGGGCATGGCGACCGCGCAACGCTCGCAGTACGCGCCTTCCATACCCACACTGGCCGAACAGGGTGTGGCCATCGAGTCCAATTCGTGGAACGGCCTGCTGGCGCCCAGCGGCACGCCCGATGCCATCGTGCAACGCATGAACGCCGAGGTGAACCGTGCGCTCGCGGGGCCGGTGGTGAGCGAGGCCTTCCACAAGGGCGGCATTGCGTCGCTGTCGGGCACGCCGGAGCGCTTCGCGGCTTTCATCCAGAGCGAGATCGCGAAGTACGGCGACGTGATCCGCAAGGCCAACATCCAGATCGAGGGCTGACCGATGAGCCTCTATGCGATGCAGAAATTTTTGTTCGCGCTCAACCGCGAAGCGGAGGTGCAGCGCCGCTATGCCGAAGGCGGCGACACGCGCGCGGTGCTGCTCGCCGGCTACGACCTCGATGACGAGGAACGCGAAGCCATCGGCACCGGCAACATCGGCAAGCTCTACGTACTCGGCTGCAACGGCCAGTTGCTGATGCACTTCGCGCCACTGCTCGGCATTGCATGGGCCGACTACCTCGAAGCCATGCGTGAAGGCGTGCGCAAGTACGGTCCGGTACGCGCCGGCATCTACGCAATGACAACAGGCACAGACGAAAAGGTGGCGGGCGTATGAGTCTGGTTTTTGCAGGCGTGTGCAGCCACGCCCCCGGCATCACGGGCCGCTCCCATCTGGCCGACCCTGCCGTGAAGGACGAGTTCCACGCGCAGTTCCACCGCTTCGGCGAGGCGATGCGTGCCACGAAGCCCGACGCGGTGATCGTCATCGCGGCCGAGCACTTCGCGAACTTCTTCATGAACAACATGCCGGCCTATGCGATCGGCATGGCCGACAGCTACGAAGGTCCGATCGAAGACCCGAAGTGGCTCGGCATCGAGAAGCACAAGATCCCCGGTGACGCGGCACTCTCGCAGCGCCTGATCCGCGAAGTGATGCAGACGGTGGACGTGGCCTACGCGGAAGAATGGAAGTTCGACCACGGCATCATGGTGCCGCTGAACTTCCTCACGCCGAAGTTCGACACCAGGATCATCCCGGTGAACATCAACTGCCAGGGCCCGCCGCTCACGCCGCTGCACCGCGCCTGGGCCTTCGGCGAGGCATTGCGCCGCGCCTGCGACAAGGCGCCCGAGCGCATTGCGCTGGTGGGCACCGGCGGCATCTCGCACTGGCCGGCCACGCCCGACTCGGGCAAGGTCAATGCCGAGTGGGATGCCGAGTTCATGCGCCGCTGGTGCGCCAACGACCGAGAAGCATTGCTCTCGCAGGCCGACTACAACGACGAGGCCACCTACCGCGAAGCGGGCCAGGGCGGCTTCGAGATCCGCACCTTCCTGAGCGTGGCCGCCGCCGCGCGCGGCAAGGGCGAGATCCTCCACATGAAGGCCATTCCGATCTTCGCGGTGACCTGCACGGCCGCCGTGATGTCGGTGGAATGAAGAACGGAGCCACGACATGCCCCACCTGGTGATCCTGTACACGCCCAACATCGAAGCCGAGACCGACATCTCGGCGCTGTGCCGCACGCTGGCCGACACCATGCTCAAGCAGCGCGACGAAGCCGACAAGCCGGTGTTTCCCATCGGCGGCACACGCGTGCTGGCCTACCCCGCCGCGCACTACGCGGTGGCCGACGGCAAGGCCGACTACGCCTTCGTGTACCTCAACATCCGCATGGCGCCAGGGCGCTCCGAGGCGGTGAAGAAAAAGGCCGGTGACGAACTGCTGGCCGACGTGCGCGCGCATTTCGCGCCGATCTTCGACAAGCGGCACATCGGCATCACGCTGCAGATCGACGAAAGCCCCGGGCAGGTGTACGACGGCAAGCACAGCAACCTGCACCCCCTGTTCAATAAGTCATAAGAAGCGAGCCGACATGCTGTCCAAAGCCACCATCGCCCAACTGGCCGCCGAACTGCACGAAAGCGAAAAGTCGCGCGTGCAGGTCGAGCATTTCTCCAAGCGCTTTCCCGAGATGACCATCGAAGATGGCTACGCCATCTCGCGCGAGTGGGTGAAGAACAAGATCGCCGAAGGCCGCATCGTGAAGGGCCACAAGATCGGCCTGACCTCGCGCGCCATGCAGCAGTCCAGCCAGATCGACGAGCCCGACTACGGCACGCTGCTGGACGACATGTTCTTCGAGCAGGGCGGCGACATCCCGTTCAAGCGCTTCATCGCGCCGCGCGTCGAGGTCGAGCTGGCCTTCATCCTGGGCAAGAAACTGCAGGGCCCGAACGTGACCATCTTCGACGTGCTGGCCGCCACCGACTACGTGGTGCCCGCCATCGAGATCATCGACGCGCGCATCGAGCAGTTCGACCGGCACACCAAGGCGCCGCGCAAGGTGTTCGACACCATCGCCGACAACGCGGCCAATGCGGGCATCGTGCTCGGCGGCCGGCCGGTGAAGCCCGATGCGGTCGACCTGCGCTGGGTGAGCGCGCTGCTCTACAAGAACGGCGTGATCGAGGAGACCGGCGTGGCGGCGGGCGTGCTCAACCACCCCGCCACCGGCGTGGCATGGCTCGCGAACAAGCTCGCGCCGTGGGACGAATGCCTGGAAGCCGGCGAAGTGGTGCTGGGCGGCTCGTTCACGCGGCCCACCAACGCAGTGCCGGGCGACACGTTCCATGCCGACTACGGCCCTCTCGGCGCCATCTCCTTCCGCTTCGTCTGAAAGCCTTCTTCATGCAAACACCCACCAACACCTTCAAGCAGGCCCTGCAGGCCGGCAAGCCCCAGATCGGCCTGTGGGTCGGCCTGGCCGACGGCTATGCGGCCGAGATCCTGGCCGGCACCGGCTACGACTGGCTGCTGGTCGACGGCGAGCACGCGCCCAACGACGTGCGCTCGGTGCTCGCGCAACTGCAGGGCATCTCCAGCGCGTGGTCGGCGCAGCCCGAGGCCGAGCACTCGCACCCGGTTGTCCGCATTCCCGTGGGCGACACCACGCTCATCAAGCAGTACCTGGACATCGGCGCGCAGACGCTGCTGGTGCCGATGGTCGACACAGCCGAGCAGGCCGCGCGGCTGGTGCAGGGCATGCGCTATCCCCCCGAAGGCATTCGCGGCATGGGCAGCGCGCTGGCACGCGCCTCGCGCTGGCAGGCCTATCCCAACTACCTGCACGAGGCCAATGCACAGACCTGCCTGCTGGTGCAGGCCGAGACGGTCGAGGCGATGAAGAACCTCGACGCCATCGCGGCCACGCCGGGCGTGGATGGCGTGTTCATCGGGCCGGCCGACCTGTCGGCCTCGATGGGCTTCGTGGGTCAGCCCAACCACCCCGAGGTGCAGGCCGTGATCGCCGATGCCATCGCGCGCATCCTGAAGGCCGGCAAGGCGCCAGGCATTCTGTCGACCACCGAGGAGCAGGCGCGCAAATGGCTTGCGGCCGGCGCGCTGTTCGTGGCGGTGGGCGTGGACACCATCGTGCTCGCGGCAGCGGCCAAGCAACTGCTGGCGAAGTACAGGAACTCGGCGAAGACCGACGCTGTCAACGGCTACTGATCTTTCAACCAAGGGTTATCCAATGCAACGCATCACCTGGACGGCCATCGCCGCGACCGCCACCCTGTTCCTCGCAGCCTGCGCCCCCATGGGCGGTGCCACGCAAGGTGCCACCTCGCAACAGGAAGCCAACCGCCAGACCGTGCTCGCCTTCTACGAGAAGGGCCTGAACCAGAAGGACGCCGACGCGGCCCTGCAGTACGTGGGCAACCGCTACGTGCAGCACAACCCCACGGCCGCCGATGGCCCCGAGGGCTTTCGCAAGTTCGTCGCCTTCCTGCGCGAGAAGTTTCCCAAGTCGCACAGCGACATCAAGCGCAGCTTCGTCGATGGCGACTACGTGATCCTGCATGTGAACGCGGTGCGCGAGCCGGGCACGCGCGGCAGCGCCATCGTCGACATCTTCAAGCTCGAGAACGGCAAGATCGTCGAGCACTGGGACGTGGTGCAACCCGTTCCCGAAACCGCCGCCAACAAGAACGGCATGTTCTGACCTCCTGAAACCAAGCCAGCCAACGCCAGCCAGCCCGATGACCACGCCAACCGATCCGACGCCCAAGCGCTTTCGCTCCGCCACCATCCGCGAAGGCACGATCCGCGCGACCACGCGCAGCTTCCTGCACGCGCTGGGGCAGGACGACGAGGACATCGCGCGTCCGCACATCGGCGTGTTCCATACGGGCGGCGAAATGAGCCCGTGCAACCTCAACCTGCGCGAGCAGGCGCAGCATGCCAAGACCGGCATCTACGCGGGCGGCGGCACGCCGCACGAATGCCCGGTGGTGTCGATCAGCGACGGGCTGACCATGGCGCATTCGGGCATGCGCTTCTCGCTGGTCTCGCGCGAGCTGATCGCCGACAGCGTGGAAGCCTCCACGCGCGGGCACCAGTGGGACGGCATTTTCGCCATCGGTGCCTGCGACAAGAACCTGCCGGGCCTGATGATGGGCATGGTCCGCTGCAACGTGCCGAGCGTGTTCGTGCACGGCGGCTCGGCGCTGCCGGGGCAGATGCCGGGGCCGGACGGCCGCGACCTGAACGTGGTCGACACCTACGAGACCATCGGCAAGGTGCTGGCCGGCACCGCCACGCACGACGAACTCGATGCCATGAGCCGCGCCTGCCTGCCCACGGCCGGCGCGTGCGCGGGGCAGTTCACGGCCAACACGATGGGCATGGTGTCCGAGGCGCTGGGCCTGGCGCCCATCGGTTCGAGCATGGTGCCGGCCGTGTTCAGCGAACGCGCGCCATTGATGCGCCGCGCGGCAAAGAATCTCATGAAAGCGGTGATGGGCGACAGCCCGCTGCCGCGCGACATCGTCACGCGCAAGGCGCTGGAGAACGCCTGCGCGGTGGTCTCCGCCACGGGCGGCTCGACCAATGCCGCGCTTCACCTGCCGGCGATTGCGCACGAGGCCGGCATCAAGTTTCACCTCGACGACGTGGCCGAAGTGTTCGCGCGCACGCCGCTCATCGCCGACCTGCGCCCGGGCGGCCAGTACCTGGCGCGCGACGTGTTCTACATCGGCGGTGCTGGCGTCATCCTGCGCACGTTGCTGGAGCAGGGCTTCCTGCACGGCGACGTGCTCACTTTTACCGGCCGCACGATGGCCGAAGAACTTGCAAGCGCCCTCGCCCCCGATGGCCGCGTCGTGCGCGAGGCCGGCAACCCGATCACGCGCGACGGCGGCCTGGCGGTGCTCAAGGGCAACCTCTGCCCCGACGGTGCGCTGCTCAAGACGGCGGGCCTGAAGGCGCTGGTGTTTCGCGGCCCGGCGCGCGTCTTCAACTCCGAAGAAGAAGCGCAGACCGCCGTGCAGAACCGCCGCTACGAAGCGGGCGACGTGATCGTGATCCGCAACGAGGGCCCCAAGGGCAGCCCCGGCATGCGCGAGATGCTGGGCATCACCGCCCTGCTCTATGGCCAGGGCATGGGCGACAAGGTCGCGCTGCTGACCGACGGCCGTTTCTCGGGCGCCACGCGCGGCCTGTGCATCGGCTATGCGGGGCCCGAAGCGGCCGATGGCGGCCCGATCGCGGCATTGCGCGACGGCGACGTGATCGCCATCGACGCGCGGGCCGAGGCACGCTCGATCTCGGTCGAACTGGGCGCGGAGGAAATCGCCGCACGGCTGGCCGGCCGCAAAGTCAACGCAGGCATCGCCCAAGGCGGCGTGCTCGAAAAATATGCACTCACCGTGCGCCCGGCCCACCAGGGCGCCGTGACCCATTCGGGCGCGGTCACGTGGCTGCGCGACGAGTCCTGAAGTTCTGCAGCACGACAACAAAACGGAGACAACCGACCATGCCGATTTCACGCCGCCAGCTTCTTCAGACCACGAGCGCATCCGCGCTGCTCGCCAGCATCGGCCAGCAGGCCTTTGCACAAGCCCATCCGCCGCAGCTCGACACCGCGCGCATCATCACGGGCTTTTCGGCCGGTGGCACCTCCGACGTCACCTGCCGCCGCGTCGCCACCAAGCTGAGCCCTGGCTATGCCACGAGTTCGGTGGTGGTCGAGAACCGCACCGGGGCGGGCGGGCAGATCGCCATCTCGTACGTGAAGGGCCAGCCTGCCGATGGTTCGACCATGCTGCAGACGCCGACCTCGATGCTCACGATCTACCCGCACATCTACAAGAAGCTGCCGTACGACCCGGTGGCCGACCTGGCGCCGGTCTCGCTGGCCTGCGTGTTCGACTTCGGCTTCGCGGTCGGCCCGGCCGTGCCGGCCAGCGTGAAGACGGTGCCCGAGTTCCTGGCCTGGGCCAAGGCCAACCCGGCGGGTGCCAATTTCGGCTCGCCCGCCGCGGGCTCCACGCCGCACTTCATCGGCGCGCTGCTCGCCAAGAACGCCGACATCACGCTGCAGCACGTGGCCTATCGCGGCACACAGCCGGCCATGCTGGACCTGCTGGGCGGCAGCGTCTCGGCCGTGTCCGGCCCCATCGGCGACATCACGCAGCACCTGGCCAGCGGCAAGGTGCGCATCCTCGGCACCTCGGGCACCAAGCGCAGCCGCTTCGCGCCCGACGTGCCGACGCTGGTCGAACAAGGCCTGAAGGACATGGCCTTCAGCGAATGGTTCGGCTTTTTCCTGCCCGCCAAGGCCTCGCACGAAGTGGTGGCGCGACTGAACGCCGCCATGAAGCAGGCCATCGCGTCGAAGGACGTGGTCGACGGGCTCGCCGGCATCGGGCTGGAAGCGATGTCGTCCTCGCCCGCCGAGCTGGCCGAACTGCTCAAGAAAGACACCGCCATGTGGGCGCCGATCGTCAAGAAGATCGGCTTCACGGCCGACGCCTGACAACCCCGAAAAGGAACCGCAAATGAACACCGCCACAGCCGCGCCAACCGCCTCCTCGCTGGTCCATCCCAACCTGCATCCCGACGAGCGCGCCGCGCGCGAAGAGCTTGCCGCCTGCTACCGCGTGTTCGCGATGCTGGGCTGGGTCGAGATGATCTACAACCACATCACGGTGCGGCTGCCCGACAGCGTGACGGGCGGCGAGAAGCAGTTCCTCATCAACCCCTTCGGCCTGCACTACAGCGAGGTCACGGCCAGCAACCTCGTGAAGATCGATCTGCACGGCAAGGTGCTCGACGGGTCCACGCACAAGGTGAACCCGGCCGGCTTCGTGGTGCATGCCGCCATTCACGATGGCCTGCCCGGCGCGCACTGCGTGATGCACACGCACACAACAGCCGGCGTGGCCGTGGCCTGCCTGCAGGGCGGCCTGCAGCAGACCAACTTCTATACCGCCCAGTTGCACGACATGGTGGCGTACCACGACTTCGAGGGCATCACGATCCATGCCGACGAAGGCCCGCGCCTGCTCAAGAGCATCGGCAACCGCAACGCGGTGATCCTGCGCAACCACGGCCTGCTGGCCTGGGGCCAGACGCTGCCGCAGACCTTCGCGATTCTCTGGACGCTGCAGCGCGCCTGCGAGATCCAGATGGCGACCTTCTCGATGGGCGCGGCCATTCCGGTGAGCGAGGACATCGCACAGCGCTGCACGCGCGACGCGCTGCAGTTCAGCCCTGAGCACGGCGCCGGACAAGACGTGTTCAATGCGCTGGTGCGGCAGGTGGACCGCATCGACCCGAGCTACAGAAACTGAGGCGAGCTTTCCCATGAAGATTTGTATTTACGGCGCTGGCGCCATCGGCGGCTGGATCGGCGTTGGCCTGGCGCAAGCGGGCCAGCGGCTCAACGTGGTGGCGCGCGGCGCCACGCTCGAGGCGCTGCAACGCGACGGCCTCTCGCTGATGCGCGGCGACGTGCGCACGCGCGTGCCAGTCAACGCAGTGGCCGACCCCGAAGCGCTCGGCGCGCAAGACCTGGTGGTGATCGCCGTGAAGGCGCCCGCGCTGGCCGGCGTGGCCGAACGCATCGGGCCGCTGATCGGGCCCGACACCCTCGTGCTGGTCGCAATGAACGGCGTGCCGTGGTGGTTTCTCGAAGGCGGCTTCGGCGGCGAGATCACGGGGCGCCGGCTCGCGGCGGTCGACCCCGAAGGCGCGATTGCCAAGGCCATTCCGGCGCACAACGTCATCGGCTGCGTGGTGCACGCGAGCTGTTCGCTCGACGGGCCCGGCGTGGTGCGGCATCACTTCGGCAACGGGCTGATCGTGGGCGAGCCTTCTGGCGAAGCCACCCCGCGCGTGCAGAAACTGGTCGAGCTGCTCAAGAGCACCGGCATCGACACCACGCTGTCGCCGCAGATCCAGAAGGACGTGTGGTTCAAGCTGTGGGGCAACATGACGGTGAACCCGATCAGCGCGCTGACCGGCGCTACCACCGACCTGATCATGGGCGACGACTACGTGCGTGGCTTCATCTCGGCCGTGATGCTCGAAGCCAAGGAAATCGGCCGGCGCATCGGCATCGAGATCACGCAGAGCCCGGAAGACCGGCATGCGGTGACGATGAAGCTGGGCGCGTTCAAGACCTCGATGCTGCAGGACGTGGAAGCCGGGCGCTCGGTGGAGCTGGATGCGCTGGTGACGGTGGTGCGCGAACTGGGTGTGCTGACGGGCGTGGCCACGCCGTTCACGGATGCGCTGCTGGGGCTGGCGCGGTTGAGGACGCGGCAGCTCGGGCTTTATTGAGCTTGCTGCGCAGTCACCTTGGCCCGTCCGCATGAGCCAAGGTGCTCGAACCCCGTGCCTCGGGCAGTCACTGTGCTTCTCGCACGAGCTTCCTGGCGCGAAAGTACCCGCGTGCTCGCGCGGAAAAACCGAACGCGTAGAACCAATAAGCCAGGCCCGCGATCACCAGCAGACCACCCACGGCCTCGGCCGAACGGCCCAGTGCAGGGTCGTGATAAGGCTCTGGCGAGCTGGCGATTTCCTGAACCATCTGGACCCGGACGCAGGCCGCAATAAGCAGGGCAATGAAGACCAGCCCCAGCACACGCGCCCCTCTCGCGCCGCTGAAAACAGCGGCAAGCATCCAGGCGACCCCGGCAAATGCGATACCGCGCCAGCCCAGTTCGAAAGCGACGCTCGGTGCGTTTGCGGCGTGCGCACCCATCCACCACGTCAGCACGCCATACAGACCATGAGCGATGGCCAGCGCGGCGGCGGTGCCGATGATCAACACGATCCAATGCGCGATGGGCCGGGTCAGCGACTCCCGCACGCAGGCCTTCTCCAACGCGACGCGCGCGTCAGCGCCTTCCGCATTGGGGGGAAACCGCACGCGGCGGTACATGCGCCGGAACTTCGCGTAGACCAGCCACGGCAGCACGACGCCTATCAGGATCAAGGACGTTGAAGCCATTTCCGGAATGCTCTTTCCGGCCGGGAACCGCGCCAGCAGAGAGGGGACCAGAGAGAGGGCGACCGTCGCGGCGAAGGTCCCCACCGCCCAATACCCGCGCCGGCTCTGAGGCGCCGCCTTGTGCCGGAAGATGAAGACAAGGGCGACGAACAACGACAGATAAGCCAACATGGATGCGTGGTCCTGAATTCGCTAGCGGTGGGTGGCGCACATTCTGTAGTAAAGCGCCAGCGCTCCCCGCCGGCATCCTCACCCCAGATCAGGCGATGCGCCGACGAAGAATCACCAGCGTTTTTCGGGCGCCGCCGCCAGCGTCTCGGTGCAACTGGCCACGGCCTTCGCGCGCTCCTCGCGCAGCCGCTGCCAGTTGTCGGCCTTCCATTGCGTCCACGCCACGGGCTCCGATTGATAGAAGCACTCGAGCGGCGGGCGCATGAAGCCGGGGCGGCCAAGCTCGGCACCGAACTTCAGGCGGAACAGCTCATCGGTTCCCGTGAGGTTTTCGTAGACCAGATGCCACGGCCCCGGGAGCAGGGGCGTGTCGGCCTCTTTCTGGATCTTCCGCGCCTCTTCGATTTCTTCGGGGGTGGAGCCGTCCGTCAGGGCCGTGGCGAGTGCGGCCTCGGCGCGCTTGCGGTAGATGTCGGTGGCGACTTTGCTCAAGGCATCGTTCAGCTCGCTCATGGCCGGGTTGACGGCCAGCGGATCGTCCTTGAGCTCTTCCGGCGTCACGCCGCCCAAGTCGTCTTTCGAGAAACCCTGTCCGCCGATGGAGAGCCTGCCCGCGATCAAGGTCGTGGCCACGTTCAGCGCGACCTGCCCCGCGATGTAGCTGCCCGTGTCTTCGCGCCGGACCACGCGAAGCCGTTCGATGCCGGGCTTGTAGAGGCCCCGGTTGAAGCGCAGGCGCGTCGTTGGCTGTGGCACTGGCGCTACCGCTGCTTCGGCAAGCGCAGCCGGCGTGTCCGCGGCAACCGCCGCGGGTTCAGTTGCCGGGGCCGGCACCTCCGGCTCGGCGGCATACGCCGAGAAACCGAGGATGGCCAGCGCGATGCCGCATGTGAAAGCGGCGTGTGGTCGTTTTTTCAAGATCATGTGAACGGTTCTTCCTCCGGCCGGGATTGTCCTTGGCCGGAGGAGGACGTCCCGCAGATGCACGCCCAAAAACTCAAGACTGTGCGCGCGGCGCGACAGTCCTTTGCGGCATCGTCACCCACCACGCCGCCACCACGATCAACAACCCGCCGGCCCATCCCCAGGCCCCGATCCGCTCCCCGAACCCATACGCCGCGATCAGCGCACCGAACACCGGCTCGCTGCCCATCAGCAACGACACCCGGCTCGGGCTCGAGCGCGAGGCGGCGTGGTTCTGCGCGAAGAACGCGAAGACCGTGCACAGCAGCACGAGGTAAGCCATGCCCCACCAGAAGGATGCCGTGGCGGGCGGCATGTGCCAGGCGCCGTTCGGCGGCGATGCGACGAGCGATATCGCCATCGCACCGAGCGCCATCACGCCCGACTGCACGGCTGTCAGCGTGAGCGCGGGCATCGCATGCCGGCCGGCCAGCCGCCGCGTCATGCACACCATCACGGCGCGCAGGAAGGCGGCGACCACCATCAGGCCGTCGCCCCAGCCCACGGAGATGTCGGCGGGCGACGTGGCCGACAGCATCGCCGCGCCCAACGCCGACAGGCCCGCCGCCCAGAACACGCGTCGCACGGGCCGCTGCCCGAGCAGCCACCATTCGACAAAGGGCGTGAACGCCACGCACAGGCTGATGAGAAAGGCGGCGTTGCTCGCCGTGGTGAGCGACACGCCGAAGGTCTCGCACACGAAGATCGCCAGCAGGTTGGCGCCGAGCAGGCCACCTACCGCCAGGCCTTGCCGCCATTGCGCGTTGAACAACGGCCTGAGCGCCGGCAGCAGCACGAGGAAGGTCAGGCCGAAGCGCAGCGCGATGAACTCCAGCACGGGCAGTTGCTGCGTGGCCTGCTTGGCGACGGCATAGCTGCCGCCCCACACGGCGGCCACCAGCAGCAGCATGATTTCGGCGGGGCCGATGCCTGCCCACTTCGCGCCCCAACCGGCCGGCGCGGCGCCGCGCAACTGCTTTGAATCCATACTGTCGGCCCATCGTCCATGAACAAGAAAGAAGAAATTGTTCCTGGCTTCACCAGGGCCGGGTAGCCACCGGCCGGAACAGGACCCTTGCGCCGTGGGAACGAATTCATTTCTCAAAGTACTGCCGGAGATGGTGACCTTTCTGCGGGTCGCCGAGCTCGGCAGCTTCTCGGCCGCGGCCGATCTGCTGGGCATGACGCCGTCGGCCGCGAGCCGGCAGGTCAAGCGGCTCGAAAAGGAAATCGGCGTGCAACTGCTGCAGCGGACCACGCGCCAGTTGCGCCTGACCGAGCCCGGCACCGAAGCCTTCGCGCGATGCCGCGAACTGGTGCTGGCAGCGCAGGGCACGATGGACATTGCGCAGCAGTTCTCAAGCAAGCCGAGCGGGCTGGTGCGCCTGAGTGCGCCCAAGGCCTTTGCGCGGCGCGTGCTGCATCCGCACATGCTCGACTTTCTGCAGCGCTATCCCGAGGTCGATGTGCAGCTCATCGTGGAAGACCGCGACATCGATCCGATCCGCGAAGGCGTGGACCTGGTGGTGCGGCTGACGACGGCGCCGCCCGAAGGGCTGGTGGCGCGGCAGTTGATGGCGGTCGAGCACATCCTGTGCGCCACGCCGCGCTACCTGGCGCAGCACGAGGCCATCGCGCATCCGCGCGACCTGCTGGCGCACAGTTGCCTGTCGCTCGGCGAGCATGAGCGCGACAACCACTGGCGCTTCACGAAAGAAGGCGAGGAAGACGCGGCGGTCGTGGTGCGTGGGCGCTACATCTCCAACCACAGCGAGATGCGACTCGAAGGTGCTCTGACAGGCCTGGGCGTGGCCTGCGTGCCGGACTTCATGGCGCGCGAAGCGCTGGACGAAGGCCGCGTGGTGCGGGTGTTGGTCGACTGGGAATTCCAGGGCAACTACCACGGGCACGCATGGATTCTTTATCCGCCGAACCGCTTCACGGTGCCCAAGTGCAGGGTGTTGATCGATCACCTGCTCGGCGCATTGGCCGATGAGCCCAGCAAGCTCAGTGCTTCTTCAGCAAGACCCGCACGGCCTCGGGCAGGGAGTTGACCTGCGGCATGAAGTGATCGAGCAGCGCGCCGAGGATCACCGCGCTGACGATCGCGCCCAGCAGCGGCTTCCACGTCAACCGCACCGCCGCCATGAGCCAGCCTTCGCGCGCCACGCGCACGGCGGCACGCGCCGACACGTACGAGAACGCGATCTCCACGGCCACGGCCAGCAGGGCGTCCCAGCTGAAATAGAGCAACACGAGCGAGCCGGCACCGAACAGCACCGCCACGCAGATCAGGAAGACCGCGACCACGGGCACGACGATGATCGCGCCTTCGTCGGCACCGCCCGCAATGTCGAGCGCCCCGCTGGCCACGTCGGACAGCACGCTGCCGTCGCCTGTGTTGCCATTCAAGTCGCTGCCCGCGTCGAACGCGATGTCGCCTATGTCGTGTTCGATGCGGTCATGCACGAGCCGGCTGGCCCACCAGCGCAACACCAGCAGATAGCCCAGATACCCCACGCCCAGCGTGAGGAGGTAACGCACCGCCAGCGAGTCCACATGGAACAGGTGCATCTGCAGCGCCGACACGCCCCACATCAGCAGCAGCGTGAAGCTGCCGATCAGGATGCCGTGCGTGCGCAGGCTGTGGTTGCGGTGCAGGTCGCGTTCGACCTGCGTTTCCCAAAGGCGCACGGAGCGCCAGTTGGAAAGAACCTTCATTGATCGTTGGCGGGGACCTGGGCCGCGAACGGCACGCGTGGCGCCACGGCGCACATGAGCTCGTAGCCGACGGTGCCGGCGGCCTGCGCGACGTCATCGATGGACAGCAGCGCGCCTGTCTTCGCGGAGCGGCCCCACAGCGTGACCTCGCTGCCGAACTTCGCATCGGGAATGTGCGTGAGGTCGACGGTGATCATGTCCATGCTCACGCGCCCGACCATGCGGGTGCGCACGCCGTTCACCAGCACGGGCGTGCCGGTGTTGCAGTGGCGCGGATAGCCGTCGGCATAGCCGACCGCGGCCACGCCGATGGTGAGTGGCCCTTCTGCCGTGAAGTTGGAGCCGTAGCCGATGGTGTCGCCGGCCTTGAGCGTCTGCACACCGATCAGTTGCGTCGACAGCGTCATGGTGGGCTGCAATTGCCAGTGCGCCGAGTCGTGCACCGGGAAGTCGGGGGCGCTGCCGTACAGCACGATGCCGGGGCGCACCCAGTCGCTACGCGTCAGGTCGGCATGGCGCAGGATGGCGGCGCTGTTGGCAATGGAGCGTTCGCCCGGCAGGTCGCGCGTGGCGCGCTCGAACACCTCCATCTGATGGGTGATGCCGCGCGTGCCGTCGGCGTCGCTGAAATGGGTCATCAGCGAGATTTCGTCGACCTGCGTGAGCGCGTTCAGGCGCGTCCAGGCGGAGCCGAAGCGTTCGGGCGTGAAGCCCAGGCGGTTCATGCCGGAGTTCATCTTCAGGAATACGCGCTGCGGCTTGAGGGTCTTGTGGGCCGCGAGCATGTCGATCTGCTCGTCGCAATGAACGGTGTGCCACAGGTCCAGGCGCGAGCACAGTTCCAGGTCGCGCGCGTCGAACACGCCTTCGAGCAGCAGCACCGGGCCGCGCCAGCCGAGGGCGCGCACGCGCTCGGCCTCGGCCAGGTCGATCAGCGCAAAGCCGTCGGCGCCACGCAGGCCCTCGTAGACCCGCTCGATGCCATGCCCGTAGGCATTGGCCTTGACCACCGCCCAGACACGGGCGTCGAGGGCCGAGTGGCGGACCCGGCCGAGGTTGTGACGGAGTGCTTCTGTATGGACAGTGGCGAGAATGGGGCGCGGCATGGAGAACTCTGGCAAGGTTCGGGGAAAATGCAGACCACGTTTTAGCACCTTCGGGAATGGGGACGAATACCGTGGGGATGCCTATTTCGGCGTCGTACCCCCATGCTATAACCGCCCATTCGCTCCGAACGCGACACTTTTTCACTACCGCCAGCAGACCCTCTGGCCAGCCAGCCCATCGATGAAGCGCGGTTTTTACACGATCATGTCGGCCCAGTTCTTTTCGTCGCTGGCCGACCAAGCGCTTTTCGTTGTTGCCGTCGATCTCATGCGAAGTTCGGGCGCGCCCGAATGGCAACGCGCGGCCCTGGTGCCGATCTTCGCGGTCTTCTATGTGGTGCTGGCGCCGCTGGTGGGCGCGTTTGCCGATGCGCTGCCCAAGGGCAAGGTGATGTTCATCAGCAACGCGATCAAGGTGGTCGGCTGCCTGATGATGCTGTTCGGCTCGCACCCGCTGCTGTCGTATTCGATCGTGGGCCTGGGCGCGGCGGCCTACTCGCCGGCCAAGTACGGCATCCTGACGGAGCTGCTGCCGGCCTCCCAACTGGTGAAGGCCAATGGCTGGATCGAAGGCCTGACGATCGCCTCGATCCTGCTGGGCATCGTGCTCGGCGGCACGCTGGTCGGCCACGCGGTCTCCAGCAAGCTGCTGTCCTTCGACTTCCCCTTCATCGACACCGGCATCGATTCGCCGGCCGAAGCCGCCATCGCGGTGCTGATCTTCGTGTACATCCTCGCGGCCTGGTTCAACACGCGCATCCCGCACACCGGCGTTGAAATGCGTCCGCTGCGCGCCAATCCGCAGCACAGCATGACGCGCAACATCGCCGCGCTGCTGCCCGACTTCTGGCATTGCAATTCCCGCCTGTGGCGCGACCGCCTCGGCCAGATCTCGCTGGCCACCACCACGCTGTTCTGGGGCGCGGGCGGCAATCTCAAGTACATCGTGCTGGCCTGGGCCTCGCTGGCCCTGGGCTACAACACGACCCAGGCCTCGGCGCTCACCGGCGTAGTGACCATCGGCACGGCCGTAGGCGCGATCGTGGCCTCGATGTACATGCGGCTGGACATGGCAACCCGCGTGATCCCGATGGGCATCGCGATGGGGCTGATGGTGATCGGCATGAACTTCATCGGCAACGTCTGGCTGGCGGTGCCTTTCCTCATCATCCTCGGCGGCCTCGGTGGCTTCCTGGTGGTGCCGATGAATGCGCTGCTGCAGCATCGCGGCCACAACCTGATGGGCGCGGGCCGTTCCATCGCGGTTCAGAACTTCAACGAACAGACCTGCGTTCTGCTGCTGGGCGCCTTCTACAGCGTGTGCACCGGGCTGGGCCTGTCGGCCTACGGCGCCATCAGCGCCTTCGGCCTCGTGGTGGCGGGCTGCATGTGGCTCATCAAGCGCTGGCACGAGAACAACCTGAAGAAGTACCCCGAAGAGGTCGAACACCTTCTGGCCATCGCCCGCAGCGACAAGCATCACTGATCTCGCGCGACCGCGTTGGTGAACTGGCCGGCGCGCCGGGCGCCCCCACTCCAACGCCACCATGCCCGCACTCGCCCTGATGTTCAACGCCTTCGTGTGGGGCGTTTCGTGGTTCCCGTTCCGCCAGATCGCAAGCCATGGGCTGCATCCGCTGTGGACCACCTGCCTGATCTACCTTGCCATCGCCACCGTGATGGGCCTCGTGCGCCGGCATGCCTGGAAAGGCTTCGCGGCTTTTCCGATGCTGGTGGTGCTGGGCCTGGCGGCAGGCTTCACCAACGTGGGCTTCAACTGGGCCGTGACGCAGGGCGATGTGGTGCGCGTGGTGCTGCTGTTCTATCTGATGCCGCTGTGGAGCGTGCTGCTGGCCTGGCTGCTGCTGGGCGAGCGGCCCACGGGCGGCGCGCTGGCGCGGGTGGCGCTGGCCCTGGCCGGCGTGGTGGTGGTGCTCAAGACGCCGGGCACCGACTGGCCCGTGCCGTCGAGCCTGCCGGACTGGCTTGGCGTGGCGGCGGGCTTCGGCTTCGCGGTGACCAACATCGTGCTGCGCCATCTGCGGCATGCACCGGGCGAGTCGCGCGCGCTGGCCATGTTCTGCGGCTGCACCGTGGTCGCGGGCATCGCGGCACTGGTCGGCACGGCGTTCGGCGGCATCGATTCGCCCATGCTCGCTTCGCCCGGCTGGCTCGGCTGGGCCGCGGTGTTGGGCACGGGTTTCGTGATCGCCAATGTGTGCCTGCAGTACGGCGCGCCGAAGCTCGCGGCCAGCGCGACCTCGGTCATCATGCTGTCGGAGGTGCTGTTCGCCAGTGTCTCGTCGGTGGCGCTGGGTGCGGCCACGATGGACCCGCGCATCCTCGTGGGCGGCGCGCTCATCATTCTGGGCGCCTTGTGGTCGGCGTTTGCACGAACGCCGCCACCGCGCGATGATCGCGCCTCTGCGTCCACCTGAGGAACATCTCCATGACCAGCGTCTACGACTTCGAGGCCAACCAGATCGACGGCAAGCCGGTGAAGCTCTCCGCCTACAAGGGCAAGGTGCTGCTGATCGTCAACACGGCCAGCAAATGCGGCTTCACGCCGCAGTTCGCGGGACTGGAGGCGCTGCACGAGAAGTACGCCGATCAGGGGCTGACGGTGCTGGGGTTTCCGTCGAACCAGTTCGGCTCGCAGGACCCGGGCACGAACGAAGAAATCGGCGCTTTCTGCACGAAGAACTACGGCGTGAGTTTTCCGATGATGGAGAAGATCGACGTGAATGGCAGCGGTGCGGCGCCGCTGTACCAGTGGCTGACGAAAGAGAAGCCGGGACTGCTGGGGCTGACGGCCATCAAGTGGAACTTCACCAAGTTCCTGATCGGGCGCGACGGCACGGTGCTCAAGCGCTATGCGCCGTTGGACACGCCGGCATCGCTCACGCGCGACGTCGAAGCAGCACTGGCTGCGGGCTGAGAGTTCGCCCGCCTCGATCGATCCATTCGGGACCGTGCTGACGCCTGTTGCGTTGTGCGGCGTGGCGTGGCGTGGATTCATTCAGGGCAGGTGCGAATGACGCCAGGAGCTCCCCTCCGCGAATGTCCCCCGCTTCGCTCCTCCTTTATTTCGCTGCGGGGAGCACCTGGTGTCATTCGCACAGGGCACGCTGCTATTGATCCAGCGATCAACGACCGCTCTGAGCGCTCACGTCGATACGGGGCTCTTTTTAGCTAAATAAAGGAGGAGCGAAGCGGGGGACATTCGCGAAAAAGAGCACCGTGTCGGCGGGAGCGACGCCCTGAACGGCAAGCCCCCCAACGCAAACAGCCCCAGAGACTCGTCAGAAACGGAAGCTGGCAGTCTTCGAGCCACCGCCAACAGTCACTGTCTGGCTCTTCGTCTCACCGCCGGGCGCGGTGACATCGATGGTGTAGCGGCCCGCCGGCAAATCGATCAGGCACACCGGCCCGTTGGCGGTCAATGCCAGCGCAGCGGCAGTGTTGGCGTCGCCGCCCTTGATCGCGACACCGACGTTCGCCATGTAGGCGCCGTCCGCGCGCGAGAACAACAGCGCCAGCGGATGGTCTTTCATGGCGGCGCGCATGGCCGTCGACTCGTCCGAGCCGATGCCGCCGCACACATAGCGCACCGAGCCTGCACCTTGCCAGGCCGGCATGGCGGACTGGGCCTGCGCCGCCAGGGCGCCGGTTGCACAGGCGCACGCCAGCAGCGCGTTGCGCAGGCGGACGGGGATGAAGAATGCGTGGGCATGGGACATGACACTGGCTCCTTGCAGGTTCGGTGCGCCCATGATGCGCCGCGACCGCCCTCCGCGCGAGTCGGACCACAGCCCTCCACGCTGTGCGATCAAGCCCTACCCGGCGCTCCCAGCGCCGCATCGAGCAGTTCCACCCAGTGCCGCACCGGTGTGTCGCCGCTGCCGCTTTGCAGGTGCGTGATGCAGCCGATGTTGGCCGAGGCAATGGTGGTGGGCTGCAGTTGCTTCAGATGGCCGAGCTTGCGGTCGCGCAGCGGATAGGCCAGCTCGGGCTGCAGCACCGAGTAGGTGCCGGCCGAGCCGCAGCACAGGTGCGATTCGTTCATGGCCACGCGCACGTCGAAACCCAGTGCGCGCAAGTGCGTCTCGACGCCGCCGCGCAGCTTCTGGCCGTGCTGCAGCGTGCAGGGCGGGTGGTAGGCCACCACGCCAGCGGGTGCGCGCACACGGGCCTTCAATGCGGGCACGAGGTCGGGCAGCAACTCACTCAGGTCGCGCGTCAGTTCGCTGATGCGCGCGGCCTTGGACGCGTAGGCCGGGTCGTGCTGCAGGATGTGGCCGTACTCACGCACGGTGACGCCGCAGCCCGAGGCGTTCATCACGATGGCTTCGACCTCGTTGCGTTCGACCTGCGGCCACCACGCATCGATGTTGGCGCGCATCTGCACCTTGCCGCCCTCCTGGTCGTTGAGGTGGAACTTCACGGCACCGCAGCAGCCGGCTTCCTTCGCGATCACGGTCTGAATGCCGGCCGCGTCGAGCACGCGCGCGGTGGCGCTGTTGATGTTCGGCATCATCGACGGCTGCACACAGCCTGCGAGCATCAGCACCTTGCGCGCATGCATGGCGGTGGGCCAGGCGCCGGCCTCCTGCTTCGCGGGCACCTTGGCTTTGAGCGCCTCGGGCAGCAGGCCGCGAACCGACTGGCCGAGCTTCATCGCGGGGCCGAAGAGTGGCGATGACAAGCCCTCTTTCAGCAACCAACGCTGTGCCGACTCCATCGCGGGGCGCGGCACTTTCTCGTCGACGATCTTGCGGCCGATGTCGACGAGGTTGCCGTACTGCACGCCGCTCGGGCAGGTGCTTTCGCAGTTGCGGCAGGTCAGGCAACGGTCGAGGTGCAGTTGCGTGCTGCGCGTGGGCGTCTTGCCTTCGAGCACCTGCTTGATGAGGTAGATGCGCCCGCGCGGGCCATCCAGCTCGTCGCCGAGCAGTTGGTAGGTGGGGCAGGTGGCGGTGCAGAAGCCGCAGTGCACGCACTTGCGCAGGATGGCTTCGGCTTCGCGGCCTTCGTCGGTGTCGCGAAATTCGGGGGCGAGTTCGGTTTGCATCGCGGGGTGTTCTCTATTTTTTTATGCGTCAGCGATGAGGCGGCCGCGATGAAAGAGGCTGTGCGGATCGAATTCGTGCATCAGCGCGCGATGAATCCGTTCGACCGGCGTGCTCAACACGTCGAAGCGCGGAATGCCTGTGTGCACGTCGGCGCCGGCAGGCAGCCTGAACAGCGTGGCGTGGCCGCCCGCCGCGCGTGCGACTTCGCGAATGCGCGTGGCCTGCTCCGGCGGCGCCTTGTACCAGCGCTGGCCGCCATGCCATTCGATCAATGGCGCGGCGCCATCGAGCGCAAGCACCGGTGCGGTCTGCGGCACCGACAGGCGCCAGAGCGCATCCGGCCCCTCGGTTGTGGCGAACCATGGCAACTGCTGGTCGCGCAGCGATTGCCAATCGGCGGCGGCACGCGCGTTGTCCTTGCGCTCGCCGCCAAGGTGCGTGCAGGCGGCCTCCACGGCCGCGACCGCGCCGCGCAATCGGAGGTAGAGCGTGCCGGCACCGGCGTGCTCGAACCAGCAGCTCGCATTCAGCGGCAATGGTCGGCCGCCCCATTCGTTGAGCAGTCGCAGCGCATCGGCCTGGCCGCAAGCAAATTCGAGCGTGGCCTCGGCCGGCGCCACGGGCAACACCTTGAGGCTGACCTCGGCGATCACGCCCAGCGTGCCGAGCGAACCCGCCAGCACGCGCGAGACGTCGTAGCCCGCCACGTTCTTCATCACCTGTCCGCCGAAGCTCAGGATGTCGCCGCGTCCGTTGACGAGCGTGGCGCCCAGCACGTAGTCGCGCACCGCGCCCGCGCTGGCGCGCGCGGGGCCGCTGAGGCCTGCAGCGACCATGCCGCCCACGGTGGTGGCGCCACTCGCGCCGAAGTGCGGCGGCTCGAACGGCAGGCACTGCCCTTGCTCGGCAAGCACCGCTTCGAGTTCGACGAGCGGCGTGCCGGCGCGCACGGTGACGACCAGCTCGCTCGGCTCGTAGCTCGTGATGCCGGTGAGCCCGGTGGTGCTCAGGACTTCGCCTTGGGGCGCTTCGCCGTGAAAGTCCTTGGTGCCGCCGCCGCGAATGCACAGCGGCGTGGCGTCGGCGGTTGCGGCGCGGATGCGCTCGACGATCTGGTGGAGGGCTTGATCCATGACCGGGTGCCTCCTCTTCAGAAACGCGGCAGATCGGCATGCGGCAGCCTGCCGCCGCGCACCACCTGCTTGCCGTATTCGGCGCAACGCTGCAGCGTCGGGATGACCTTGCCGGGGTTCAGCAAGCCGGCCGGATCGAAGGCGCGCTTGACGCCGAACATCTGCTCGTTCTCGGTGGCGGTGAACTGCACGCACATGCTGTTGAGCTTCTCCACGCCCACGCCATGCTCGCCCGACACGGTGCCGCCCATCGCGACGCTGGTTTCGAGGATGTCGGCGCCGAACAGCTCGCAGCGGTGCAGCTCGTCGGGGTCGTTGGCATCGAACAGCACCAGCGGATGCAGGTTGCCGTCGCCTGCATGGAACACGTTGCAGCAGCGCAGGTTGTATTTCTTCTCCATCTCCTGGATGGCCAGAAGAATGTCGGCCAGCCGCTTGCGAGGGATGGTGGAGTCCAGGCACATGTAGTCGGGGCTGATGCGGCCCGATGCCGGAAAGGCGTTCTTGCGGCCGCTCCAGAACTTCATGCGTTCGTCTTCGCTGGTGCTCACCGCGATGGCGGTGGCGCCGCAGCCGCGCAGCACGGCGCTCATGCGGCCGATTTCTTCTTCCACCTCTTCGGGTGTGCCATCGGATTCGCACAGAAGAATGGCGGCGGCATCGAGGTCGTAGCCCGCGTGCACGAAGTCTTCGACGGCGGCGGTCATGGGCTTGTCCATCATCTCCAGCCCCGCCGGGATGATGCCGGCGGCGATCACTGCAGCCACCGCGTCGCCGGCTTTGCGCACGTCGTCGAAGCTGGCCATGATGCAGCGCGCCAACTGCGGCTTGGGCACCAGCTTGACGGTGACCTCGGTGGTCACGGCCAGCATGCCTTCGCTGCCGATGACGAGCGCGAGCAGGTCGAGTCCCGGTGCATCGAGCGCTTCGCCGCCGAATTCGATGGGCTCGCCCTCGGCCGTGAAGCCGCGCACGCGCAGCACATTGTGCAACGTCAGGCCGTACTTCAGGCAGTGCACGCCGCCCGAGTTCTCGGCCACGTTGCCGCCGATGGTGCAGGCGATCTGGCTCGATGGATCGGGTGCGTAGTAGAGGTTGAAGGGCGAGGCCGCCTCGCTGATGGCCAGGTTGCGCACGCCGCACTGCACAACGGCCGTGCGGCTCACCGGATCGATCTTCAGGATGCGGTTGAACTTGGCGAGCGACATCGTCACGCCCAGCGTGTGCGGCATCGCGCCGCCCGACAGGCCGGTGCCCGCGCCGCGCGCCACCACGGGCACGCCGAGATGATGGCAGGTCTTGAGCACGGCGGCCACCTGCGCCTCGGTTTCTGGCAGCGCCACCACCAGCGGGCGGGCGCGGTAGGCGGTGAGGCCGTCGCACTCGTAGGGCGTGGTGTCTTCTTCATGCCAGATCAGCGCGTGGGCGGGCAGGTGCGCCTGCAGCGCGCGAACGACCTGGGACTGGCGCTCAGTTTTCTGTAGCGATGCGTGTGACGTGGGTGTGAGCGGCGCATTCATGCGGCAGGCCTCTTTCTTGTCTCTTCTTCTGGCGGAATGTCTCGTGGATGCCCGCACTCTACGGAAATGCGGCGCCTTCGGGTTGAAGGTTTTTTGCGTGGCGCTTGAGAGAACTTTGCCGCCCTCCCCGCTCGCAGCGGCTCACAAGGTGTGAAGAAACCGTAGCGAGCGCGCCGAGCTTGCATCGAGGACCGCAGCCGTACTCTGTACGGTAAGGACCGCAGGTGCGAGATCGGGGCGCGCAGTAGGTTTATTCATACCTTGTCAGCGCAGGCTCTGTTCCAGCCACTCGGCAAAGGCCGCACATTCCCAGCGTTCGAGCGTGCCGGGCTGCCAGCAGATGTAGTGCCGGTGCGGCGAAGGCACGGCCTGGTCGGACAGCGCCACCAGCCGGCCCGATTCGAACCAGGCGGCGCCCATCTTCTGCCGCACCAGCGCCACGCCGAAGCCGCTGGCGGCCGCGTCGTACACGAGCCCCAGGTCGTTGAATTGCGAGCCGATGTTCGGCTCGGGCTGATCGAGCCCGCAGCTTGCGAACCAGGTGCCCCAGGGTTCGAGCGGGCTGCGGATCAACCGCGCGCTGGCGATCTCAGCCGCCGTGCGGAACCCGGTGAACGGGCCGAACTCGTTGAGATAACTCGGGCTGCAGGCGGGCACCACCTGCTCTTCGAGCACGAGGCGATGCTCGCAGTCGGCGTATGCACCAGGGCCGTAACGCACTTCGAGGTCGGCCTGCTCGGCGGTGACGTCGAGCAAGGGGATCGACACCTGCAGAACGAGTTCGATGTCGGGGTAGATGTTGCGGAACAGTTCCAGCCGGGGCATGAGGAACTGTCGGCTGAAAGTCGGCGTGACGGCGATGCGCAGGCGCGTGGCACGCTGCACGGCACTGCTGCCGAGCGGCGTGGCCTGCAACGCCGCAAGGCCGGTGCGTACGTTCGCAAGGTAGGCCGCGCCGTCGGCTGTCAGGCTGAAATCGCTACGGCCGAAGAGCTTGAAGCCCACGTGCGATTCGAGCTGGCGGATGCGGTGGCTCACCGCGCTCGGCGTCACGCACAGCTCGTCGGCCGCGCGGCCTGCATGGCGCAATCGGGCCACGGCCTCGAAGGTCAACAAGCACTGGATCGGCGGGATGTGCTGCAGAGCCATGGGGTTTACTGCACCATCGCGTGTCGTGCTGCGGGTTGCTTGTTTTTTGGGCACTGCTGTTCGGGGCGCGTGCGAATGACACCAGGTGCTCCCCTCCGCGAATGTCCCCCGCTTCGCTCCTCCTTTATTTCGCTGCGGGGAGCACCTGGCGTCATTCGCACATGGACACGCTGCTGGTGATCGGCGATCAACGACCACTCTGTCCAACGCTCACGTCGATACGGGGCTCTTTTTCGCGAAATAAAGGAGGAGCGAAGCGGGGGACATTCGCGAAAAAGAGCACCGTGTCGGCGGGAGCGACGCCCTGAACAGCAGCGCATAGAACGACGAACGGAAAGGCAAAGCCCCACCCTAGTCCTCGAAGAAGCTGACAGGCAACCCAGGCGTGTCGACCCGCATCGAGATCACCGTGCCCGAAGCCGGACGCTGCGCGATCTCGGCAGCAGGCCGGCCCTTGCGGGCGCTCGTCACGAACAGCGTCTTCAGGTCATCACCGCCAAAGCAAGGCATGGTCGGGCACTGCACCGGCGTGGCGATGGACGCCACCCGCTCACCCGAAGGCGCGAAGCGCAACAGTTGCGCGCCCTCGAACATCGCCACCCAGTAGTGCCCCTGAGCGTCGATGGTGGCGCCGTCGGGGCGGCCGTCGTAGTGCAAGGGCGAATCGGGCGTCCAGCCTTCGGGCTTGGCATTGAACTGCTGGAACACGCGCGCATGCGACAGCGAATTGGCCTCGGCATCCCAGTCCCAGGCATGCACCAGATGCGCAGCGGTGTCGGCCCAGTAGAGCGTGCGAGCGTCGGGCGAGAACGCCAGGCCGTTGGCGGTGGTGGACTCGTTGGCCATCTGCGTGATGTTGGGCGAGATGCCGGTATCGCTGCGCGCATCGAAGCAATAGAGGGCTGCGTTGGCGCGGTCCTTCGCCTCGTTGAGCGAGCCGCCCCAGAAACGCCCCAGCGCATCGCACTTGCCGTCGTTGAAACGCATGGTGCGCACGTCGTGCTCCACGCGCGCCATCACGACCAGTTCGCCACCCCATTCACGTGCGCGGTAAATGCCGTCGCGCAACGCGATCACGAGGCCGCCGCTGCGCGCGGGCGCCATGCAGCCGGGCTCGGTCGGCAACGGCCATCGCTCGACGGTGGCGGACGGCGTGCCGATGTCGCCGCGCGTGCGCAGCACGGCCCGGCCGGGAATGTCGAGCCAGTAGAGGGCGCGTTCCTGCGGATGCCAGAACGGCGATTCACCCAGTTCGCAAAGGCTGTCTTCGATGGAGGTCCACATGGTGTCGTCGATTGTGCCCCCGGCCATTGAAGCCGCGGGCAAAAAAAAGCCCGCTGGCGCCGAAGCGCTCGCGGGCTGAACATCCAAAGGAGACTCTCGCTTGAAAAACTCGTTACGAAGATTTGTTCTTGTAAGAAAGGATGGTGGTCATCCATCTGGCTGCGGGACCACCCGAAGGCGGCCCCGCAGTTGCGGATCAACGGTTGTAGGCAGTTTCGCCGTGGGAAGAAATGTCGAGGCCTTCGCGCTCTTCTTCTTCCGACACACGCAGGCCGATGGTGAGGTCGGCAATCTTGAAGGCGATGAACGCCACCACGCCCGACCACACGATCGTGAGCGCCACGCTCTTGATCTGGATCCAGACCTGTGCGCCCATTGCGAAGGTGTCGGGCGTTGCGCCGCCGGTGCCGCCCAGGCCCTTGGCTGCGAACACGCCGGTCAGGATGGCACCCAGGATGCCGCCCACGCCGTGCACGCCGAACACGTCGAACGCGTCATCGGCGCCCAGCATGCGCTTGAGGCCACCGACACCCCACAGGCAGACCAGGCCAGCCAGCAGGCCGAGCACGATCGAACCCATCGGGCCGATGAAACCGGCAGCAGGCGTTACCGCCACCAGGCCGGCAACGGCACCGGACGCAGCGCCCAGCATCGAGGCCTTGCCCTTGTGCAGGCTTTCACCCAGGATCCACGACAGCGCGGCGGCAGCGGTGGCAAGCACCGTGTTGATGAAGGCCAGGCCGGCAACGGCGTTGGCAGCACCCGCCGAGCCGGCGTTGAAGCCGAACCAGCCGACCCACAGCAGCGAAGCGCCGACCATGGTGAGCGTGAGCGAGTGAGGCGTGAACGCTTCCTTGCCGTAGCCGACGCGCTTGCCGACCATGTAGGCACCGACCAGACCGGCCACACCGGCGTTGATGTGCACCACGGTGCCGCCAGCGAAGTCGAGCGCGCCGTCCTTGCCCAGCAGGCCGCCGCCCCACACGATGTGGGCGATCGGCACGTAGCTGAAGGTGAACCACAGCACCGAGAACAGCAGCACGGCGGAGAACTTGGCGCGCTCTGCGAACGCGCCGACGATCAGCGCCACGGTGATGGCCGCGAAGGTGCCCTGGAAAGCAACGAACACGTATTCAGGAATGGTCGTCAGCGCACCGAAGGTTTCCTGCGTGATGCCCTTCATGAAGATCTTGTCGAATCCTCCAAAGAAGTTGCCGTCACCCGAGAAGGCGATGCTGTAGCCGTAGACGGCCCACAGGATGCTGATGAGCGAGAAGATCACGAAGACCTGCATCAGCACCGACAGCATGTTCTTCGAGCGGCCCAGGCCACCGTAGAACAGCGCCAGGCCGGGGATGGTCATCAGGATCACGAGCAGGGTCGAGGTCAGCATCCAGGCGGTGTCGCCGGAGTCGATCTTCGGTGCCGGTGCGGCGGCGGGTGCCGCAGCAGCGGGCGCCGCGTCGGTGGCGGCTGCTGGCGCGGCCGGCGCTGCGGGAGCAGCCGCAGCCGGTGCCGAAGCGGCCGGCGCTTCGGCCGTGGCCGCTGCGGGCGTTTGCGCAAAGCCGGTGGTGCCGGCGGCCAACACGCTCAAACCGAGCGCAAGAGAGACAAGCAGTTTTTTCATAATCGTTGTTCTTTCGTGCCAGGACTCGGTCAGAGGGCTTCGCGGCCTGTTTCGCCGGTGCGGATGCGAACGACCTGTTCGAGGTTGTAGACAAAAATCTTGCCGTCGCCGATCTTGCCGGTGCGTGCCGCACCCTCGACGGCTTCGATCACGCGATCGACGAGGTCGTCGGAGACGGCCGCTTCGATCTTTACCTTGGGCAGGAAGTCGACCACGTACTCCGCGCCGCGGTACAGCTCGGTGTGGCCCTTCTGGCGACCGAAGCCCTTGACCTCCGTGACGGTGATCCCCTGCACGCCGATGGCCGACAGTGCTTCGCGCACCTCGTCGAGCTTGAACGGTTTGATGATGGCTGTGACCAGCTTCATGATTTGCTCCTTTGGATGGAAATGAAATGGTGCGGCAGCTTGGGCCGCGCCTCGTTGTGATTGTTTACAGCGTCTTCGTCAGCGTGAGGATGAAGCGTGCCTTGTTGGGCGAGTAGACCTGCTGCGCGGTGTACAGGCCGAAGTCGTACACCGGGCCGGCCGCGGTGTTGTACGCGCTCTTCTTGTTCGCACCCTGCACGGAGCCGGTCAGCGACAGGCCATTGCCGAAGTCGTACGCGGCGCCGATGTTGTAGTCGACGTAGCTCTTGTAGGGCGTGTTCCTGCGGATGTCGCTCGAGAGGGCTGTGTAGCCAACGGCCGCCTTCAGCGTGACCTTGGGGAAGATTTCCTTGCTGTAGGCCAGGTTCAGGTAGCCGGTGTTGGTGCCCTTCAGGCCCGAGCCGCCCTTGTTCCCTGCGAAGTTGAAGTAGTCCTTCGACACCGTGTGCGAATACTTGGCGGTGAACGAGCCGATGGTGTCGTTGGCGTAGGTGGCGCCGACATACAACTCAGTGGTGTTGCCTGCCGAGTTGCCCGAGTAGATGTAGGTGAGTGCACCGACGTCCATGTCGAGTGGGCCGGCCTTGAACTTGTAGCCGCCGTAGAGGTCGGTCTCGATGCTGTTGCCCTTGAGCCAGTTGACGCTGGAGTTCCAGTTGCCCACATAGAAGCCGCTGTCGCCGAAGGCGTAGTCGAGGCCACCCTGGATGGCGGGCTTGAAGCCCTTGGTCTTGGCGTAGTCGTTGCGACCGATCATGTCCTGGTCTTGCCCACGGAACTTGTAGTTGGTGGTCAGGGACACGTTGCCCGTGAGATTCGGGGCGGGAGCTGCCGCTGGCGCTGCGGCGTCCGTCGTTGCTGCGGTCTGCGCCAGGGCGGCGCCCGACGTGGTCAATGCTGTGGCCAGAACGATCAGCGCCTGAACGGCGGTACGGTGCGTCATCGGGAAACTCCTCGCAAGTGTTGTGGAACCTGATGACCCCCAAAGCAGGGAGCGTGCCAAAGTGCACGAATACGGCCCCTCAAGGCGATGGCCGTGGCCCGAGTTGGGAGCCAATTCGCTACAACGGATGTTTCGAGTGGTTGCAGAAGCCCGTGCGCTGCACCACACCGGGCATGAGAAAGATGGGCGCACCATCTTGGGGAGAGGGAGAAGAATGAGTCTGTCTTTGGTGCAAAGCCGCGCTTTGCTAGGGCTGGAAGCAGCCAGTGTCACGGTCGAGGTGCATCTGGCGAACGGCCTGCCCAGCTTCACGCTGGTCGGCCTGGTGGAAACCGAAGTCAAGGAAGCCCGCGAGCGGGTGCGCTCGGCGATCCAGAACGCGGGGCTGGAATTTCCGAACAACAAAAAAATCGTCGTCAATCTCGCGCCGGCCGATCTGCCCAAGGACTCGGGCCGCTTCGACTTGCCGATTGCGCTCGGCATCCTCGCGGCCAGCGGGCAGATCGACAGCGCCCGGCTCGCCGGTCACGAGTTCGCCGGGGAGCTGTCCCTTTCGGGCGAACTGCGCCCCGTGCGCGGCACCCTGGCGATGGCGCTGGCCCTGCACACGCGTGGCGTGGCAACGCGGCTCGTGCTGCCCATGGACAGTGCGCAAGAGGCCGCGCTGGTCCCGGGCGGCGAGGTGTATGGCGCCCGGCATCTGCTGGACGTGGTGCGGCAATTCATCGTCGACAGTGATGCCGCCGTGCAACTCCCCGATGCGCCGGACGACGGCTGGGCACGGGTGCACGCCGCATCCGGCGTGATCGCACCGCTTTATGCCGACCTGGCCGACGTCAAGGGACACACGGGCGCCAAGCGCGCGCTGGAGATTGCCGCGGCCGGCGGCCACAGCCTGCTGATGATGAAGACTAAAGACCCCGAAAGTTGTGAGCTAGTTACTTAAACAGATAGCCAAAGGCCACCCCTCCCACAGTAACTATTGCGACGATCATGGCCGCGTATTTCTGAGTGTTTGCGGAACTCACCACCACCCGGTGTTGTGCGACTTCTCGATCCTCGCGCTTTTGCTCATCCCGAAGCTTGATCCAAGCCGTCACCTCTCGGTGCTTTGCAGGGCTATACCCGCCCGAGGCATGTTTTTTACGGATGAAGTCTTCGTCAGTCGCATTAAGCTCCCGCCAAAACTCCGCCTTGTTGAACGCAGCCATACGCCCACCTCATGCATCGAGTTCCGGGCCCGCACCAATCTCTTGTGCGCGGTGGAACAGGGCGGTGTACTGAACCTCTTGAATCCATTTTTTGGCCCGCAACTGCATCGCGACCTTGTAGGGGTTCAACAGAAGAATGAAGTGCATAGGACCTGCGGCCCCAGGCCGATAGTCGATAAAACCCAACTCCTTAAGCACGCGCATGTGTTCGCGCCACGTAGAGACGCTCCTCTCACCCAAATAGCCCGCCTCCGATGCAGCAACCATCTCGTTGTCAATCTTCACCACCGCTTCGCCGAATACTCGGCACCACAACACTAGGTAGGAGCGGCCTGCTGGCACCGACTTCGAACTGACATGCTTTGAGGCATCACCGATCATGTTCATCAAGATCGGAACCGGACGGGGTATAGGGGAAAAGCCCTTTTTCTTGCTGTCGCCGATTAGCCATAGCATGTCATCGCTGACGTCTGGCCAGAGATGCTTGCGCATCGCGATGGTGTCCTCGACTGCTTTGTTGAGCTTCTTCGCCGTTTGCTTCGCGTTCAACACCCCAAAAGGCAACACGGGAATTGGGGGTACCGCAGGCGCAACAACCACAACTGCGTCGAGTGACGGTGCTGCATGGACTTGAAGCGGCAAGACTGGCGGCGGGATTGGGGCGCCACCTGACACCGGAGTGGCCGGAGTAGGCAGGGAGACCACACCGCTTTCGCCGGAATCTTGAGGGGAAGCGTTGGCGGCGTGAGGCGCAGACGGAGTTGAATCTGAGCCGTTTGGAACAGGCTGCGGCAGCAGGGGAGATGTAGGGTCAGACATTTGATTTTTCTCGGCGAAGTGGGGTTGGTGTCGATGGGTTGAAGGTAATGCATGCTCCTCAGCACCGCCACCTTTCCGTTTCCGAGATCCGCAAACGGCTGCCAAGAATTGCCGCAACTGAGATTCTCAGTTCGCGGAAATGATACATCCGAAACCTCAATTTGCGAATTTGCCGAGTTGAGATCGAAAAAAACGTTACGTGACAACACCTTAGGAGAAACGAACGGTGTTCGCTCTCTTCGTGTTATCGGCGTGTCGCTGGTGTTCGCGGTGGTCGTGGATTGACAAGGGCTGGCGGCCCAATTTTCGGAGTGCTTTTTGTTAGTTTCCCGTCGTCGAAGCGCTCACAAAAACAACTGTCGGCGGCCTCGCTGCGAATTGCGGGGAGTTACCGCAAATTGCATGCTTGACAAGCCCACGAACGAAAAATCTGTGGGACACAGATACACACACAGACAGCTATGCGGAGAAGAAGAGGGAGATAACGGCGGGGTCAATGGCGCACCTCCGCCACCCGATACGGTCTCGGCGAGACGACCTGACCGGGAATCAAGCCTCGTAACGAGAGCTCAGCAGCGCCACATCTGTCGATGGAAAGACCAAGAAGGCCGTCGCGGTGTGCCAAGTCGACATGCGGCGCCCGGCTTCAACCCGATAGTGCGATTCGCCGTATGGGACTCAGTGCTCTCGATCCTCAAATGAGGACGGCTATCCATGGTCTTGGGTCCGCAAGGCAAGATTGAAACGCTCCAAGGGCCTCGCCTTCGGCATTGGAACGTTATCTATACCGCGATTCCGTGGGTCCAGCGTTCATGCGGGTTGGCAGCCCATTGGTGCTTAATATTTGAGCAATCACCCACGGGTACTTCCGTTACACAACCATAGATCGCAGCCTTTTGCAGTGCGTACAACGCCTGAGGCAGTTGGCGCTCTGCTCCGAGTAGTTCGAGCCAGTTACGAGGGAGAGCGGAGGGGTCTTCGCGGTGCGCCGCTGCTTTGCGGCGACGGTCCGCCATTGGGACCACAAGTGCGCCCTTGGAGTCCACCGCCAGGATTTCGAGCGATGGCAAGA
This sequence comes from Variovorax sp. PAMC26660, assembly GCF_014302995.1. NCBI lineage: Bacteria > Pseudomonadati > Pseudomonadota > Betaproteobacteria > Burkholderiales > Comamonadaceae > Variovorax > Variovorax sp. PAMC26660. Next base: position 2,726,295 of record NZ_CP060295.1, on the reverse strand, counting down.
TGTCGGCCAGATCATCCTCGAAGACCCGGGGCACGGCCCCAGCCTTGCTACGACTGTGCTGCATCGCCAGTCGGCCACAGGGCTTGCATCTACCTTGGAGAAAGAGCGGCGGACGAGACCTATCGAGACCGAAGGAGGTCAAGGGGAGCGCGTGGCCGCAGGCGCAACATCGCTTGGCGATGGCCGGCGCGGTAAACATGGAACGGTCAGACATGTTGTTCGCGGTGATGCGTCGCGGGGAAGCGCCGAACTTCGGAGACCCAAAAACCAGCGCCGTTGAGCGCCATCCCTCGGGCCACCTTCTCGGCATCGGTGAGGCATCGCCGCTGGTTGCCTGCGTGGCGCCCGTAACGGTGGCTGTCGAATGCGTGGGTGCTGTTAAAGAAAGCGCCGCATGAAGGGCACTGGTTTCTGTCGCCGGAGAGGTGGCGGCGGGGTCTTTCGGTGAGGGTGCCCGGTGCTGCGGACGTGGCTGTGCTGACGTGCATGTGTGCTTTCGTTGAGGTGTGGTGGAGGTGAACCCGAGAGGTGCTCGGGCGGGAGCCGGTGTGGCTCTCCTAATTCAGGGGGGTAATCGCGATTCGGGCGTTTTCGGGCATCGACGCACCAGCCCCCTTGGCGAGTCCTGATCGCGCCCCGTGGGCGTCTGCCCTCGGGTTGCGCGGGGCAGTTCGAACGGTTCGAGGCATCGAGCGCCCTGTCGGGCTTATCTATTGCGCAGGCTTATGGCCGCGCCGCTGACAGCCCGCTCTTCCAAGTGAAGGGGCTATTGGATTCAGCCGCTCACAAGACCTCGCGCACCCAACCCCTCGGCCAGCGCAGATCGCGACTCGCAGGCCCTCACCCTCGGGGTGCGCGGGCGGGTGTTCTCCCAGGTGTGGGCCTCAATCTTTAAAGGGGCTCGAAACTTGTACCTTGTGAGCCGCGCGGGGCTGACCTCATTGATATAGCTCACAACCTATTGACACTACTAAAGAGCTAGGCTCATAATCCTCCCCATATCATTTGAGCCTTGGAGGGCTGACATGGCGCAGATCGCCTACTACCGCGTTTCCACCACTGACCAAAGCATCGAAGCGCAACGGTCCGCGATGGGGGGCAGCTTCGACGAGGAGTTCAGCGACATCGGAGTGAGCGGTGCTGTGCCCGCCGCGCTACGCCCCGGATTCGCCAAGCTCCTTGCCTTCATTCGGAAGGGTGACACGTTGCACGTCTACGCTGTGGACCGCCTTGGCCGCGATGCGCTCGACGTTCAGGCCATGGTGCGGGCGCTCCTCGACAAGGGCGTTGAGGTGGATGTGCAGGGCCTCGGTCGGATCGCCAAGGGCGTGGGGGAGTTGATCCTCGCGGTGCTCGCGCAGGTTGCCGACATGGAGCGTCACCGGATCAACGAGCGGACTGCTGCTGGTCGAGACGCTGCGCGGAAGTCGCTTGCAGAGACCGGACTTACGCATAAAGGGAAGGCAAGCCTGGGGCGTCCCGTGAAGGGCGACGCGAAGAAGGTCGTGAGGTGGCGCATGGAGAACGGCGCCAGCATCGCCGCGACGGCGGCGCACTGGGGGCTCTCCCTTGCCACCGTGAAGCGGTACTGCTTGAGCGGCACGGCCTCAGTCTGAGGCGTACGACGATGGCGAAGCGATCCGCAGCACCTGACCCTCTGCACTCCCTGGCTACAGACTGGATCAACGAGATGAGCGCCCGGTTGACGCACCTGAAGACTGCTGATGAGGCCTCCGTGTGGGAAGCCGTCCCGCCAATCTTCCCCGAGGTGTACGGGTCGCCGTTTGACAGGACCAACGGGTATCACATTGCGCTGGCCGGCGCCGTGGTGGCTACCGTGCTGAGTGGGCGTCCTGAGCGAGAAGCGCTGTAGGCGCTACGGCGGTCGCCGGTAAACGAAATCGGAGTAGCCGCTTACGTTGGCAACCATGAGGATTTCCATGAAAGAGTGCTGCGGGAGTTGCCGGCTCACTTCGACGACCAATAATTCCCAGTCCCACGATGTGTAGACGGAGTTAAGTGTGCAATCGACCACGAGCGCGGTGTGCTCCGGATAGTTTTTCCTCATCTTTGTCTTGATGGCATCCAGCACCATGATCGCGAGTTCATCAACGTGCGACCGATGCGTATGCAAGGTGGGCACGGCAACAATCTGCCGACGCCCTCCCTCGTCCTTGACAGTCTTCAGCCCGTTCACCCCGAATACGGCCAGCCCGCTATTCAGAGCTTCACGCACGAGGTACTCGTTGGGATGCTGTGCTCCGGTGACCTCGATGAAGCTGAATCGAGGGCAGTCTGCGGCGTCGGCCCTGCCTCCGTGCCACGCCACTTCGGCGTCGTAGGCGCCACCCTCGCCAACCCACTTCACCGTCATGTAGCAGCCAGGGCCGTAACGGGCGTGGACGTAGCGGCAGATCGGGAGAAGCTCCTCAAGTAGCCTCTTTTCAGGCCGTTGACGCATGCGCAGCTTCCTGGCGCCGCTCTCTCCAAGTCGAACGTGCTCGAACACGGCGTAGACGAGGCGGCAGAACTCCAATCCGTCGAGGGAATGGCCGTCGAATTGATCGAGGAATGTCGGGACCATGCGCAAGTGTAGGAGCGGCACAGCATGTGCCCAAGGGGTTTCGCTCGGGGGCCACAGGGGGGAACTTCGCCGCCCGATCTCTTCGAGGGAGCTCTCAGACTTTTGTTCAAGAAAACAAAACGCGTGCGACGTTAGAACGGCAGCCAATTCACCGTGTAGCAGGCGTCGATGCGTGCAAGGGCAGGCTGTTCCTCTGAACAACTTCGAGCACAAGCAAGCCATTTCGGCGAAGCATCCGCAGTACCGCACCTTTGGCGGCAAACGGCGTTCTGGTTCCTTGCAGCTACGAGGTCTACGTCCGCCCTTGCCGAAGCAGTGAGCAAGCCACTTGGGTCAAGGTAGGACTTTGGGACAAGGTAACTCGCAATCCGATTAATGTCGTTCTGGACACCATCGGCGAAATTGTTAATGTTCGCCTTCACGTCCACATTTTCGGCGCCCGCAGCCGTATCGCGGAGGATTCCCACTTGCAGCTTCAGCGTCCTCAAGCAGTAGGCGGACTTCAGGTCCACGTCTGTCGGCGCGATCTGCGCGAAACCTGATAGCGGAGCCATCACGAAAGCGAAGCACGCTGCAAAGCGTCGGTTGACATGCATGGCTCGGAGCATAACTCTCAGGAGGTCCGTTAGAGAGAAGCCTTGCCGACGCCGACGCCGAAGCCGCGCCGTGTAGGAGGCAGCGATGCGTGCCGTGTTGAGTCGCTCGACCGTGACTGCGGTGAGGTCTGAATTTTGTGAACGATAAGTGCGGGGAGCGCCTAGCATGCCTTTGTACCCCCTCGGCCTTGTGGTCGTTTCGGTGGTCGTCAGAACCCCTGCCTGCCCCACTGGCGCCCGTTACAGATCAATAACTTAGCCGTGGATGCGAGGTTCGATCAAGCATCTCCCCAACACTGACCTATGGGCGGCCATTCCGCCGCCGTTCCCCGAGGTCTACGGCTCGCCATACGACAGAGCCGACAGCTATCACTTCTACATCGCGGGCCCCGTGGTAGCAGCCGTTCGCGGGATGCCCTGGTCGACTCTAAAGAAGTGCTCCCGTGTGCAGCGGGGCGGTGGCGCGATGGGGCACAGGGGGGGAACTTTCGCCCTGCGTTCATCGAGGGCCCGCTCCGAGTTTTGTGCCGCAAAGCAAAATTACCCCAAGGGGCAAATCCGCAAGCAGACTTACGGTCGAGCCCGACTCCTTGCGTGCTGGCACGTGGCACAGGATCAGGCCGGATTGTTCCCGGCTACGGCGCCCAAAGCGTCCTCCCAGTGAGCCATCGACATGAACAGGAACTGTTGCGGACCCAGGTGCGCAGACGATTCCCCGGTGTCGGCCAGTGGTCCACTCCGGGGTTTGGATGAATACCTGAGTGCGCGTCGCCTGATGTGGGTAGCCGCCCTATTCAAGGGGCCATCCGTAGGTCAGGCGGGTTTCGCCACCCTGAGCCCAAGCGAACTCCAGCTCTCCGTTCGGGTAGTCAACGGTAACGCTTTTCAAGACGCGTCGAAGGGCAGCGTTCGCCTTGGGAATGTCGAGCGTCTCAATATCCCCGGTGATGGTACGTTGAAGGTCATCGAGGGCCTTCCCCACGAAGATGGACGATGAGGTGCCAATCTGTTCTGCCAACAAAGCGAGGCGTTTCGTCAGTAGGTCGCGGTCTGCTTGGAGGATGTCGAGCCGTTGGCGAATAGGCCGGGACTCACCCCCATGACCGAGGGCGTCGAGAAGATTATCCATGGCGGCATCTACCGCGTCTCGCTGATCCTGCGTCGCTTGCCATTCTTGGTCGAGTCCCGACTGGCCTGATGGTGCCGTGCCGACGACAAACGAAGCGCCAATCGTGATGGCTGCGTCCACGTCCTTGACACGCACCGCCTTGTAGACACACCCCGCTCCTTGCTTGGCTCTCGAACAGACGAGGTAAGGGTGGCCTGCCTTGGTACGACTACCCTTGGTGATCCGGCTCATGCTCGCACCGCATAAGGGGCACACCGCTAGACCCGCAAGCAGGTGCCTTACGCCGCCGCTCCGTGGTCTAGCTGTAGCTTCCCGACCCGCCTTTTGCTTCATCGCCTGCGCTGCATGGAACGCCTCCTCATCGAGGATCGGGGGAAAGTACCCGAGAACAGGTTCACAAGGCGTGCGTACTGTTCGGCCATTGACCCGTTGATCCGTGTGCGGCACGAAGACTCCAATCACCGCTGGGTTAACGATAATTTTTGCGACATAGCTTCGGCGCCAGAACGTACCCCTGCCCCATGGCTTGACCGCAGCTTGGTTGAGTCGAGACGCAATCGACTCCAACCCTACGCCCCCCAGATAGTCGAGAAACATTCGCCGGACAACATCTGCACGGTCGGGGATGACATCGAAACCATTCTTTGCGGGGCGGGCTTTCAACCAAGCCGGTGCGATGCTTGTGAGATTCACAGTGCCGAGTCGCGAACGCTTAGCTTGCCACGCTTCCTTTAGCCGAGCCGCTTTGGTCGCGCTCTCACCATGGGCACGCATCATCTCAACGATGGCAATGATGAGTTCGTGCGGGTTCGCTCTTAGGGCCTCCCGGGAGTAGACACGCTCGGCTCCCTGCTGAAGCGTCACGACCGTTATTCCACGGCCGATGATCGACATCAATAAGCCTTGTGCTTCCACGATGTCGCTGCGGCTTAAGCGATCAAGCGACTCCACTAGAAGGTAGCTCCCTGCTGGAATGACGCCTTCGTAGACGAATTGTTGAAACTTAAAAAGGGCTCCCGTACGGGCGTTGTCGCCACTGAACGCTGAAACCCCAAGGTCTTGGAATGTGCTGGTGTCCAGATCGAGGCCGTGGCGGGCTGCGTAGAGAGTCGCAAGGTCTGTCTGTCGGCGGAGACTGTCGCCCTTCATTTGCTCGGGTGTACTGAAACGAAGATAGCTGTAGGCCTTAGGGCGAGTGGTAGTCGAAAGCATGGGGTCCATCGTACATTGCCTGTTGATGGTGGGCGAGCCGGGTTCGGGCAAGTCCATGCTCGCGCAACGCTTTGCCGGCCTGCTGCCGCCGATGAGCATCGACGAGGCATTGGAGAGTGCGGCCGTGGCCAGCTTGGGCGGGCGCTTCGCCACGGAAAGGTGGATGTCCCGCCCGACAGCCGCACCGCATCACACGGCCAGCGCGGTGGCGTTGGTGGGTGGCGGCTCTCCACCGCGGCCGGGCGAAATCTCGCGGGCCCACCATGGCGTGCTGTTCCTCGACGAATTTCCGGAGTTCGCCCGCGCAGCATTGGAAGCGCTGCGCGAGCCGCTCGAGACGGGCACGATCACGATCGCCCGCGCTGCGCGCCACGCAGAATTTCCCGCGCGTTTCCAACTGATCGCGGCCATGAACCCCTGCCCTTGCGGCTATCTCGGTGCCGCATCGAAGTCGTGCCGCTGCACGCCCGACCAGATCCTGCGCTACCAGGGCAAGCTCAGCGGCCCGCTGCTGGACCGCATCGACCTGCACATCGAAGTGCCTGCGGTGCCACCGCAGTTGCTGCTCGACGCGCCGCCCGGCGAATCGACCGACAACATCCGCGCCCGCGTGATCGCCGCGCGCGAACGCGCGATGCAGCGCCAGGGCACGGCCAACCAGTCGCTGCAAGGCAGTGCCATCGACAAGCATGCCGGACTGGATGCCCCGGCACGCCAGTTCCTGTTCAACGCCGCGAACAAGCTCGGATGGTCGGCGCGCAGCACGCACCGTGCGCTGAAGGTTGCGCGCACGATCGCCGACCTGGCGGGCACGAGCGCCGTGCAGGTCGTGCACGTGGCGGAGGCGGTGCAATACCGGCGAGCGCTGCGCGGGAGCGCATGAAGCCCGAGGGCCGCCAGTTACAACAGCCCGCGCCCGCCCAGGTTGCGCATCAGCGCGCCGATGCCGAAGGTCCATCGCGGCGCCTGATCGGCATGCACCACGCGATTGACCAGCGCGCCGAGTTCGGGGGCTGCGATGCGCACACGGTCGCCCACGACATGGGTGAATCCCTGGCCAGGCCCGTGACGGTCTTGGGTCGGCGCGAACATCGTGCCCAGAAACAACATGAAACCGTCAGGGTAGGCGTGATGCTTACCCACGGTCTGCGACACGAGGTCGAGCGGGTCGCGGCTGATCTTCGACAGCGAGCTTGAACCTTCGAGCGTGAAGCCCTCAGGCCCGGTCACTTCGAGCGCGACCGTGATGCAGCGCACATCCGCAATACCGAAGTGCGCATCGAACAAACGGATGAAGGGGCCGATGGCGCACGAGGCGTTGTTGTCCTTCGCCTTGCCCAGCAGCAGCGCGCTGCGGCCTTCGAAGTCGCGCAGGTTGACGTCGTTGCCGAGCGCCGCGCCCAGCGTCTGGCCCCGGCTGTTGACCGCGAGCACGACTTCGGGCTCGGGGTTGTTCCACACGGAACCCGAATGAATGCCGACATCGGCGCCGGTGCCCACGGCCGCCAGCACAGGGGCCTTGGTGAATATCTCGGCGTCGGGGCCGATGCCGACTTCGAGGTACTGCGACCACACGCCTTGCGCGATCAGCACCTCTTTGACCTTCGCCGCTTCGGGCGAGCCGGGCACGATGTTCGCGAGGTTGTCGCCCAACACATGGCCGATGGCGGCGCGCGTGGCTTCGGCCCGTGATGCATCGCCGCGCGCCTGCTCCTCGATCACGCGTTCGAGCAGGCTCGCAACGAAGGTCACGCCGCTGGCCTTGATGGCCTGCAGGTCGCAGGGTGCGAGCAGCCAGGGCTGGCTGTCATCGCGTGCGGTCTCGTCACTGTTGGCGAGCACGGCATCGAGCGCGGCGATGTGCGGTGCGTCTTTCAACGCGCGGCGCACGGCTTCGGCGGGCTGTGCCTCGCCTTCGAGCAGGTCGCTCATGGTCGGCGCGAGTGCCGTCAGGTCGTGCAGGCCGCCTTCGTGCACGGCCACCAGCACCGGGCCCACGCCCGGCTGCCAGATGCGTCCGACCAATGTGGCGCGCTCAGCGTCGCGGGGCAGGCTGGAAGAAGTCGAGAGGTTCAAGGACATGGCGCTGTGTCTCCGTGTGTGTCGCTACATGGCATCGTAGCGGCGCATCGCGGGCGACGACGGTCGGCCCTGTCAGTGTCCCGGTGCCGCACGCACGCGAGCGACTTCGGCGGGCAGGTCTTTCCACGCTGGTTCCTGCGGCGCGAAGCGTGCACGCATGTAGCCGGCCAGCTCGGCGATCTGCCGGTCGTCGAGCGCTTCGCGGAACGCAGGCATGAAGCCGATGTCGCGGTTCGCCGGCTCGCGCACGCCATCGAGGATGGTGCGCAGCAGGTTGTCGGGCCGCGCGCTCGTGAGGTTGCTGTTGAGCGCAAGCGGCGTGTTCACGCCCAGCAGCGTGGGGCCGTTGCCGTCGTGATGACACGAAGCACATGCGCTGTCGAACATGCGCTGCGCGGGGCCGAGCAACCGGCCTTGCGTGCGGGCCGCATTGTCGACCGCCTGTTGCGCGATGGCCTGCGGCTCGGCAGCCGGCAAAGGATTGAACGAGCCGAGGTAGGCGGCCATCGCACGCACGTCGGCGTCCGGCACCTGGGCCAGTTCGCGCACGACCTCGGCCATCGGTCCACCGGCGATGCCGTGGCGTGGCGAGTGGCCGTTGCGCAGGTAGCGGTAGAGCGCGTCGGCGTCCCACGGCACCGCCGACTTCGACAGATGCGTGAGCGGAGGCGCTTCCCAGCCATCGACCATCGCGCCCGAGAGAAAGGCGCTGCCGCCCTGCTCCGCGCCCAATGCATTGCGCGGCGTGTGGCAGGCGCCGCAATGGCCCAGGCCGTTGACGAGGTAGGCGCCACGGTTCCACTCGGCGCTTTGCGTGGCCACGGGTTGCAGCGGTGCAGGGTCGTGGAAGAGCGCGTTCCAGCCGGCCATCAGCGGCCGCATGCTGAACGGAAACTTGAGTGTCGACGCCGGCGTTTCAGCGCGCACCGCGGGCATCGACATGAAGTACGCATAGAGCGCCTGCAAGTCGTCGTCGCTGGTTTTCGCGAACGCTGTGTAGGGAAACGCGGGGTAGAGGTGATGGCCGTCGCGCGAGACGCCTTCGCGCATCGCGCGCTGGAAGGCGCTGAACGACCAGCGACCCAGGCCGGTGTCGGCATCGGGCGTGAGGTTGGTGGTGTAGAGCGTGCCGAAAGGCGTGTCCATCGCACGGCCACCCGCGTTGGGCGCGCCACCGGGCGCGGTGTGGCACACGGCGCAATCGCCGAGGGCGGCGAGCACGCGGCCGCGTTCGATGGTGGACGCGCTGTAGACCGGTGCGGTAAGGGACACGGGGGCGATGGCGGAGCGCCAGCCGAGCAGGCCGGCGATGACACCGATGCCGCCGATGAACAGCGCTGCGCCTGTCGCCCACACGCCCTTCCTCTTGGGCCAGATGGCTTCCGTATTGCTCCTTCCCCCTTTGGGGGAAGGTTGAGATGGGGGCACGGCAGCGTCACCATCCAAGCGCCGCACGCCCCCACCCCCGCCCTCCCCCGGAGGGGGAGGGCGCAAACCCCGGTTCAACTCCGCCAACACCGTCTCCGGCGTGAACGGCGGCGCCCTGAACCGCACACCCGTCGCATCGAAGATCGCGTTCGCAATCGCCGCCGTTCCCGGCACCGACGACGACTCGCCCGCCCCCAGCGAAGGCTCACCCGGCCGCGGCATGTGCATGACCTCGATCACCGGCACTTCGCGGAAATTGATGATCGGGTAGCTGCCCCACTCGCGGCTTGCGACCACGCCCGATGGCAGCACGCCGGGCAGTTGCGCACCACCAGACTCCGTGCCCTGCTGCGACGCGAACTGCACGCGCTCCTTGAGCGCGCGGCTGGTGGTCTGGATCACGTTGCCGTGCACCTGATGCTCGACACCCGCGGGGTTGATCATCAAACCCGCGTCATGCCCCACCACGACACGGCGCACATGCACCTCGCCGGTCTTGCGATTGACCTCGACATCGGCCACCCACGCAGCCCATGCGGCACCGAAGCCGGGCCATTTGCTGTGGATGTAGCGCGCATACGCAAAGCCCTGGCCGAAGAGGATGTCGCCACCCTCCCCCAGCCCGCCGTCGACGTTTTCCTGCGGCCCGGTGCGCATGCGCCAGCCGGCCTTCTGCGCGGTGGCCTGCACCAGCTCGACCGCGCGCGGATCTTCCAGATGGCGCAGCCGGAACTGCACCGGATCGACACCCGCCGCCGTCGCCAGCTCATCGATGTACGACTCGTGCGCGAACGAACTCGGCAGCGCCGACACGCCGCGCAGCCACGAGGCGCGCACGATCGGCGCCATGTCGTTGACCTTCACGCGCAGGTTGTCGTAGGTATAAGGCGGGCGCGCCGTACGGTCGCCCATCTCGAAGGATTGCGCCACCGGCTCGATGGTGCGTGTGAGCAGCAGCGCGAGCGTGGGCGCTCCGTTCGATGGGTATGAAGTCTCGAAGTCGTAAGCGGCGATGCGGCCATCGGCCATCAGGCCGCCGTCGATCTCCATGAGCTGCGCGGCACCCTTCGGCTCCCACGCGTGTTCCTGCTCGCGCGTGAGCTGCACGCGCACCGGCATGCCGACAGCGCGTGCAAGCAGCGCGGCATCTGCCGCCACGTCGTCGGCACCGTTGCGGCCATAGCAGCCGGCGGCCTCCATGCGGACCACGTCGACCTGCACGTCTTCGACACCCATGAGCTTCGCCAGATCGTCGCGCAGCACATGCGGGTTCTGAGAGCCGGCCCAGCAACGCAACTGCATGCCGCTGCCATCGGCCGGCTGCCAGTCGGCCAGCGCGCACGAGGGTCCGATGGACGCGTGCATCTGATACGGCCACACGTAGGTGCGCGGCATCGGATGCGCGGCCGCTGCAAGAGCGCCGTCGACATCGCCTTCATCGACCAGCAGGCGCTGCGTCGAAGGGTTGTCGCGCAGGGCCTGCGCAACGTCCGACAGGTCGGGCATGCCGGGCCACGGCTTCCATGTCACACGCAGTTCGCGCAGTGCCTGCTCGGCATGTTCCTCGCGCTCGGCCACGATGCCGACGAAATCGCGGATGACGACCACGGCGCGAATGCCGGGGATGTGTGCAATGGAGGATTCATCGACGGAATCGAGCGTGTTGCCGATGAAATCGCCATGGTCTGCGCCGGCGTAGGGCGGGCGCACCACGCGACCATGCAGCATGCCGGGCACGCGCATGTCGTGCACGAACACGAGTTCGCCCGCGAGCTTGGCGGGAATGTCGACGCGCGCCTGCCGTGTGCCGACGACACGGTAGTCGGCTGGGTTCTTGGGCTGCGCTTGCGGATCGAGCCGCAGCACGGTGCGCTGGCCCATCAGCAGTTCGGCATAGCTCACGTGTAAGTTCGGCGCCTCGGTGACACGCACCACGCCATTGCGCACCTGCAGCGCATCGACCGCCACGCCAAGGCGCTCGGCCGCGCGCGCCAGCAGCCAGGCCCGCGCCTGCGCAGCGGCAAGGCGCAGCGGCTGCGAATGGATCTGGATCGACGCGCTCGCGATCGTCGCGCCCTGGTTGGGCACGCGCGCCGTGTCGCCGAGCATCATGCGCACGCAGGGCATGCCGAGGTCGAGTTCCTCGGCCACGATCTGCGCGAGCGCGGTCTGGATGCCCGTGCCCAGGTCGACGTGGCCGTTGAGCGCCGATGCGCTGCCGTCGTCCCACACGGCGAGCAGGATCTCGTCGCCCTCGATCGGGTTGCCGGCGATCAGCGCAGGCTGGCCCTTCGCGGGCGGGGGTGCGGGCGGGGCCTCGCGCACGACGAGCAGGACGCCATCGGCAGCGAAGAACTCCGCACGGGTTTGCGGCAGATCGGCGCGGCGTGTCATCGGATTTTCTCCCTCTCCCTCTGGGAGAGGGGACAAGACCTCGAGAGGGGACAACGCGGGCGGCTCATGGGTTCGGCTTTGCGCGCATGCGCAGCGCCGCGCGCTGCACCGCATCAAGGATCTCGATATGCGTGCCGCAACGGCACAGATTGCCCGACAGCTCACTGCGGATGCGCGCATCACTCGCCTGCGGATCGCGTGCGAGCAACGCCGCCGCCTGCATGACCATGCCGTTGAGGCAGTAGCCGCACTGCGCCGCCTGCGCATCCTCGAAGGCGGCCTGCACCGGATGCCAGTTGCCCCGCGTCCCCAGCCCTTCGAGCGTGGTGATCGCACGACCCGCCACGCCATGCGCCGGAATCACGCAGGCACGCGCCGCCACGCCATCGACGTGCACCGTGCAGGCACCGCACTGTCCCAGCCCGCAGCCGTACTTGGGGCCGTTCAGCCCCAGGTCGTTGCGCAGCAGGTGCAGCAGCGTCGCCTCGCGCGGCACACCGGCGATCGCGTGGGCCTGGCCGTTGACCCGCAGGTGCAGCGGCTCAGCGCCGCAACTGGCCGTCACGGGTGTACATCTCCAGGTCCACGAAGGTCGAGCCGTTGTGGTTCTTCGCGCTGTAGTCGACGGGGAAGTCGCCGAAGCGCGCGCTGCCGATGCTTTCGAGCCCGGCGATGAAACTGTCGCGCGTGAGCGTCTTGCCCGCGCGGCGCAGGCCCTCGACCATCACGCGCGCAACGATGTAGCCCTCGAGCGCGGTGTAGCTGTCGATCTTCTCGCCGAACTCGGCGCGGTCGCGCTGGTAGTCGGCCACGATGGGCACGCGCAGGCCCTGCGGCGGCGGCACGATGCTGGCCGTGACCAGCCCGGCGAGCTTGCCGTCGAGCCGCTTGGCGGAGCCGGCCGCGTCGGTGATGCCGACCGACAGTGTGTACAGCGGTGCAGCCACCGCATTGGCGCGGTAGTCGCGAATGAACACCTCGACCATGCGGCCCGCCATGATCATCACGACCGCACCGGGCTTGGCTTCGGCCAGGCTCGCGACGACGGACTTCGCGTCCTCCGCCGTGATGGCCAGCGGCAAGGTCTTGAGCACCTTGAGCTTGTAGTCGCCCGCCAGCTCCTCGCAGGTCGCGAGGTTCGACTTGCCGAAGGCGCTGTCCTGGTACACCACCGCAATCGACTGAATGCCCAGGGTCGAGAGGTGGCTGATGATCTTGCGCAATTCGAGGTCGTAGCCCGCGCGCACGTGGAACAGGTAGCGGTTGGTCTTGGTGCGGAACGACGTGGTGCCCACCAGCGGCGCGAACATCGGCACGCCGGCCTTTTCCGCGAGAGGCATCGCAGCCGCGAGGTTGCCGGTGGCGACATAGCCGGTGAGCGCGAAGACCTTGTCTTCATCGATCAACTTGGCCGTGTTGACGGCCGTCTTCGCGGGATCGTAGGCATCGTCGTACGTGACCAGTTCGATCTTGCGGCCGTTGACGCCGCCTGACTTGTTGACACGGTCGAAGCAGAGCTTGATGCCCGCGCGGTAGTCGACGCCGAAGTCCTTGGCCGGGCCGCTGAACACGGCCGACTGGCCGATGCGGATGGTGGTGTCGGTCACGCCGTTGTCCGCGCGTGCCTGCCGCAAAAGACCGGGGCCGAGCGCCAGCGCTGCGCCGCCCGCCACCATCGCGCGCCTGGAAATCGAAAGCTTCATGCGTCGTTTGTCTCGTTGTCTTTTGCGGTTGTTGCGGTCGCCGCAGGTTGCCGGCCCTGCGTGCCTCAGGCGGCCTGGATGTCGCCCGACTGGATGCGTTTGACGCCCTTGGCCGCCATCTGCTTCCACGCGGCGGCCAGCGAGCCGTTGAGGTCAATGCCGCGCGTGGCGTCTTCGATCACGTAGGCGTCGAAGCCAGCCTTGCGCGCATCCATCGCGGTCCAGGCCACGCAGAAGTCGGTGGCAAGACCTGTGACGAACACGGTCTTGATGCCGCGCGCCTTGAGGTAGCCAGCCAGGCCCGTCGCCGTCTTGTGATCGGCTTCCTCGAAGGCCGAGTAGCTGTCCATCTCCTTGTGGAAGCCCTTGCGGATGATGAGCTGCGCGGTCGGCACTTTCAGCTCCTTGCCGAGCGCCGCGTCTTCCGTGCCCTGCACGCAGTGGTCCGGCCACAGCACCTGCGTGCCGTAGCTGAGCTTGGTGGTCTCGAACGGCTTCTTGCCCGAGTAGGTGCTCGCGAAGGACGCATGGCCTGCGGTGTGCCAGTCTTGCGTGACGACGATGTTGTCGAACGCCGGCGCCAGTGCGTTGATGACCGGAATGACTTCGTTGCCGCCCTTGACCGCGAGCGTGCCGCCGTCGAGAAAGCAGTTCTGCACATCGACCACGATCAGCGCCGCCTTGCTGCCGGGCTTGATCTTGCCGGCCGCGAAAGCGCTGAGGCCGAAACTGCCGAGGCCGCTGACCAGACCGAGGGCGGCGGCGGATTTCACAAGGGTTCTGCGATGCATGGCGTGGACTCCGGTGGGTTGAGGAAATTCAGGTACTGAAAATCAAACGCTCAGGTAGGCACGACGCACTTCGTCGTTGGCGGCCAGCTCGGCCATCGTGGCGTGATAGCGGATCTGCCCCTTCTCCAGCACGTAGGCGCGATCGGACACGAGTTCGGCAAAGTGCATGTTCTGCTCCGACAGCAGGATGCTCACGCCCTGCGCCTTCAGCTCGAGGATCATGTTCGCCATCTGTTCGACGATCACCGGCGCCACGCCTTCGGAGGGTTCGTCGAGCAGCACGAGGTAAGGATTGCCCATGAGCGTGCGCGCCACGGTGAGCATTTGCTGCTCGCCACCGCTCATGCGACCGCCCGGACGGTTGGGCATTTCGCCGAGGTTGGGAAACAGCTTGAACAGGCGCTCGGGCGACCACAGCGGCGCGTCGGTGCCATCGGCCCAGCGGCGTGCGGGCTGCTTGCCGACTTCGAGGTTCTCCATCACCGTGAGGTCGGTGAACACGCGCCGGTCTTCCGGCACGAAGCCCAGGCCCAGGCGCGCCGCATGATGCGGCTCGCTCTTTGAAATGTCGTGGCCGAGAAAGCGCACCGCGCCGCGGCGCTTGGCGAGCATGCCGATCAGCGCTTTCAGCGTGGTGGACTTGCCTGCGCCGTTGCGGCCCATGAGCGCGACCACTTCGCCGCGGCGCACGTCAAGGTCCACGTCGTAAAGAATCTGCGCGGCGCCGTACCAGGCGCACAGGGCCTTGGCTTCCAGCAGGGGTTCGTGCGTGCTCATGCGACTGTCTCTCCAATGGCCGCAGCCTTTTCGGCGATTTTCTTCTCGAAGGTCTTGCCGGTGCCGAAGTAAACCTCCTGCACCTTGGGATGGTCGCGGATCTCCAGCGGCTTGCCCTGTGCGATGAGGCGCCCGCGCGCCAGCACGATCATGCGGTCGGCATAGGCGAACACCACGTCCATGCTGTGCTCCGTAAACAGCACGGCCATGCCGCGCTGGATTACGAGGTCCTTGGTCAAGGCCATCAGCGAGTTGCGCTCCTGGGGTGCCATGCCGGCGGTGGGCTCGTCCATCAGCAGCAGCTTGGGGCTGTTGGCCATCGCGATGGCGAGTTCGACGCGCTTCACGTCGCCGTAGGCCAGCACGCTGCAGGGCCGGTCGGCCTGCGACTTCATGCCGACCTGGTCGAGCAGCTCCAGCGCTTCGTCGCGCTTGTGGTCGGCCGCGCGGCGCCACATCGAGAACAGCTTGCCGTCGTGCGAGAGCAAGGCCATCTGCACGTTCTCGACCACGGTGAGCGAGGCAAAGGTCTCGGCGATCTGGAAGGTGCGGCCCACGCCCTTGCGCCAGATCTCGCGCGGCTTGCGGCCCACGAGTTCCTGGCCGTCGAGCGTGATCGAGCCCTGGTCCGCCTTGAGCTGGCCGTTGACCATGTTGAAAGTGGTGGACTTGCCGGCGCCGTTGGGGCCGATGAGTGCGAGCAGTTCGCCGGCCGGCAGCTCGAAACTGATGCCGTCCACGGCCTTGACGCCACCGAACGATTTACCGAGGTTGCTGACTTTGAGGAGACTCATGCCTTCACCTCCTTGAGCTTGGCTTCGGCATCCGCGTCGGGCTTGGGTGCACGCCAGCGATCGGCCAACTGCTTGATCGAACCCGCGATACCTTGCGGGAACAGCAGCACCAGGATCAGGATGATCGCACCGAGCATCGCTCGCCAGTAGTCGGTGTTGCGTGCCACGGTGTCGTGCAGCCAGGTGAAGGTGATGGCGCCGACCACCGGCCCCGCCAGCGTCTGGATGCCGCCGAGCAGCACCATCACGAGGCCGTCGACCGATTTGCCGACCGACAGGCTTTCAGGCGAGATGCTGCCCTTCGAGAAGGCATACAGCGCACCGGCCAGACCGGCCACCGTGCCCGCAATCACGAACGCGGCCCACTGCATGCGCTTGACGTCGATGCCGATGGCATCGGCGCGCAGCACCGAATCGCGGCCCGCGCGCAGCGCATAGCCGAAGGGCGAGAACAGCACGCGCCGCAACCACCACACGCCAGCGCCGACGAGCACCAGCGTGAGCCAGTAGTAGGCCTGCTTGTTGGAAAGCCACTCGGAAGGCCACACGCCGGTCAGGCCGTTGCTGCCGCCCGTGAAGCTGTCCCACTGGTAGGTGATGGCCCAGGTGATCTGCGCGAAGGCCAGCGTGAGCATCGCGAGGTACACGCCCGAGAGCCGCACCGCGAACCAGCCGTAGACCAGCGCGCCGAGCGCCGCCACGACAGGCGCGGCGATGAGCGCGACTTCCATCGGCAGGTGCAGCGCACGCACCAGCAGCGCAGCGCCGTAGGCACCGAGTCCGAAGTACGCCGCGTGGCCGAAGGAGTGCATGCCCGCCGGCCCCATGATGAAGTGCAGGCTGGTGGCGAAGAGCGCGGCGATCAGCAGGTCGATCATCAACACCAGCGTGTAGGGCGAGTTCACCGTCAGCAGCGGCAGCACGGCGAGCATCAGCGCGAGCACTGCGGCGGCGACAAGGTAGGCATTGCTCGGTCGGCGCAACGGCTCTTCCTGCATGCCCACGTAGCGGCTTGGCGCCTGCGGCCGGCCGAACAGGCCCCAGGGGCGCCACACCAGCACGATTGCCATCACCAGGAAGTCGACCATCAGCGTGAGCTTGGAGAAAGACACGTCGATGCCGAAGATCTGCACCACGCCCAGCCAGATGCACACGGCCTTGATCTCGGCAATGAGCAGCGCCGCCACGTAGGCGCCGGGCAACGAGCCCATGCCGCCCACCACGACCACCACGAAGGCGGCGCCGATGGTGTTCAGGTCCATCTCGAGCGTGGCGGGTTCGCGCGGCAACTGCAACGCGCCACCGAGGCCGGCGAGCAATGCGCCGAGCGCGAACACGGCCGTGAACAGCCAGGCCTGGTTGACGCCCAGCGCGCTGACCATTTCGCGGTCTTGCGTGGCGGCGCGCACCAGCGTGCCGAAGCGCGTGCGCGTCAGCAGCAGCCACACAAGCCCCAGCACCAGCGGGCCGACGACGATCAGGAACAGGTCGTAGGTCGGAAACTGCCGGCCCAGGATTTCGAGGGAGCCCTTGAGCCCCGGTGCACGCGGGCCGAGCAATTCGTCAGGGCCCCAGAGCCACAGCACCGCGTCCTTGATGACGAGCACGAGCGCGAAGGTTGCCAGGAGCTGGAACAACTCGGGCGCCTTGTAGATGCGGCGCAGCAGCAGCACTTCGATGAGCGCGCCGAGCACGCCGACCGACACCGCCGCGATCAGCAGCGCGGGCCAGAAGCCCAGGCTCGAACCCAGCTTGTCGACGAGCGTGTACGCGAGATAGATACCGACCATGAAGAACGAACCATGGGCGAAGTTGACGATGCGCGTCACGCCGAAGATCAACGAAAGACCGGCCGCCACGAAGAAGAGCGAGGACGCGCCGGCCAACCCGTTGAGCAACTGAACAACGAAGCCTGAAAAGCTCATGAGGGACCCTGAGGAAACTGGAGACATCCGCGCCGGCCGCCATCAATCAGCGGCGGCTGGCGCGTTGCAGGAGCCGTGCGGTCAGTCCGCAGGGCGCATCTTTTTCACTTCGTCGTCGGACGGCTGGAACTTGGCGCCGTCGAGGTAGACGTAGTCGACCATCACGCCCTTGCCGCCGTCGTTCTTGGTCTTGCCGACGTACGCGCCCATGGTGGACTGGTTGTCCTGCGCGCGGTAGTTGATCTTGCCGAAGGGCGTGTCGACCTGCAGGCCCTTGAAGGCCGCGACGAGCTTTTCGGTGTCGGTGCTGCCAGCCTTCTTGATACCGGCCGCGATCGAGTGGATGGCGCTGTAGCCCACTACCGAACCCAGGCGCGGGTAGTCCTTGAACTTGGCCTGGTAGGCATCGAGGAAGGCCTTGTGCTCGGGCGTCTTGACGCCGTTCCACGGGTAGCCGGTCACGATCCAGCCGTTGGGCGCTTCGTCCTTCAGCGGGTCGAGGTACTCGGGCTCGCCGGTCAGCACGCTGACGACTTCACGGTCCTTGAACAGGCCACGCGTGTTGCCTTCGCGCACGAACTTGGAGAGGTCGGCGCCGAACAGCACGTTGAAGATCGCGTCGGGCTTGGCATCGGCCAGGGCCTGTACCACGCTGCCGGTGTCGACCTTGCCCAGCGGCGGCGCCTGCTCGGTGACGAACTCGACGTCGGGCTGCGCGGCCTTCAGCAAGGTCTTGAAGGTGGCGGCCGACGACTGGCCGTATTCGTAGTTGGGGTACACGATGGCCCAGCGCTTTTTCTTGAGCTTGGCGGCCTCTGGCACCAGCATCGCGACCTGCATGTAGGTCGAGGGGCGCAGGCGGTAGGTGTACTTGTTGCCGTTGCTCCAGACGATCTTGTCGGTGAGCGGTTCGGCGGCCAGGTAGAAGAATTTCTTTTGCTTGGCGAAGTCGGTCAGCGCCAGGCCGGTGTTCGACAGGAAGGCGCCGGCCAGCACGTCGACTTTTTCGCGCGAGATGAGTTCTTCGGCCACGCGCACGGCGTCGCCGGGGTTGGCGTTGTCGTCGCGGCTGATGAGTTCGATCTTCTTGCCGTTGATGCCACCCTTGGCATTGATCTCGTCGACCGCCAGTTCCATGCCCTTCTTGTAGGGCTCCAGGAAGGCGGGCTGCGCCTTGTAGCTGTTGATTTCACCGATCTTGATCACGCCCTGCGCATGCGCGGGGACAAGGGCCGCTGTGGCCAGCGTGACGACGGAAGCGGCGCAGAAAACATGGCGCAATGGAATCATCGGGAAGCTCCTTGGGTTCGAACAGAAAACACGATGCTGTGATGGTGAGAAGACGGGTCAACGCAGACCGTCTTCGCCCTTGATTTCGCTGACTTGCAGGCCGCCGATGCGGGGCAGCGGACGACCGCTGTCGGTGACGGCCACGGCGACCACGATTTCGTTGGCGCGCGGTGCGTCGGACACGCGGGCTTCGATGGCGTCGAAGTGGCTGCGCACGAAGGCGGCGTCTTTGTGGCCGAGCGGCACGTCGATGGCGGTGCCCAGCGTGCCTTGCTTCTTGGCCGAGGGCACGAGCGCCGCGCCCTTCTCGACCGCCAGCCGCAGCGGCGCACCGAGCTTGGGGTGCAGGATGGCGGCCGCATGTTCGAGTTCGCCGTTCTCGCCGACGATGGCAGCCTTGCCGTAGCTCTGCGCCTGGCCGGGCTCGATGCCAAGCGCCTTCACAGCCTTCTGGCCCAGCAGCGCGCCGAGTTCTTCGCCGATGGCGATGAGTTCGTCGAGGTTCTCGTTGTAGCGGCCAGCGTAGGGGTTCTCGATCACGGCAATGGCGACGGCACGGCGCGTGGGCGGTGAAACGTCGCGGCCCATTTCCCTGCGGGTTTCATCGACCTGGATGACGAGCTTGCGGATGTTGGCGGTCATGTTCTCTTGATTCCTTGTCTCTGGTGCTGCGGCTTGTTAGCGGTGTGTGCGCGGTCAAGGTGCTTTGTGTTCGGTGGGCTTTTGTCGCGGTGCTGCTGTTCGGAGCGGGTTCGGGTTCGTTCGGGGCGAGTGCGAATGACACCGGGTGCTCCCCTCCGCGAATGTCCCCCGCTTCGCTCCTCCTTTATTTCGCTGCGGGGAGCACCCGGTGTCATTCGCACATGGACACGCTGCTGATGTACCGCTGATCAACGACTGCTCTGTCCAACGCTCGCGCCGATACGGGGCTCTTTTTCGCGAAATAAAGGAGGAGCGAAGCGGGGGACATTCGCGAAAAAGAGCACCGTGTCGGCGTGAGTGTCGCCCTGAACGACACACGCCAAACACAGCGCGACGAACAGAAAAGCAAGGCGTCATCTCAAACCATCCCACTTGCTGATGTCCTTGGCAAGCAGGCCGCCAACGCGAGCGTGCACCCGGTAACCAGTGCTCATCGCAAGGATGAAGACGATCTCGTCCGCAGCCGGCGCACCCGGTACGCGCACTTCGATGGCGTCGAACTGGCCACGCACGTAGCTGGCATTGATGTTGGTGAGCGGCACGTCGAGCGTGGCGCCGGGCGGACCGACCTTCTTGGTCGAAGGCACGATGGAAAGTGCATTGGCAGGCTGGCCGGATTTCTCTTCGGCCTTGCCCGCTGTGTAGGCCACGCGACTGCCCTTCCAGCCGAGCAGTTCGCGCATCGCATAACCGCCGGGCACATGCCAGAGCGCGCCGTGTTCCAGCTCGCCATCGGCGCCGACGATGGCGCCCTTGCCGTAGGTGGCGATCTGGTCGAGCGGCACGTCCATCGCGGCGTGCAGCTTGTGCGCCATGTCGACGCCCACGGGATCGAGCAGCGCCATCATCGGAAGGATGTCGGGCTCGTAGCGGCCGGCGAAAGGATTGGTCAGCACGACGCCGATGGCACCACGCACCAACGGGGTGTCGGCACGCGGTCCGAACTCGTGGTGGATGTGCTCGACATGGGTGAAGACGCGACGAATTTCGATCATGAAAAAGAACCTTGCTTTTCGTTAAGCAAATACTGAACCAACTGTCTTTGGCAGCTCTGCCTTGAGCGCCTTCGAGCATAAGGGCTCGACAAGTCGCCACTGCCCCTGACAAACGAGTAGAACGGCCCACACGAGCCCGCCTTTTTGCAGCACCTTCGCGCAGATCACGCCCGTATCGAGTGCGCTCTTGACCTGCGAAGGTGCAAGCGTCGGCACATCGACAGTGACGAGGGTGTCGCCCAGGTCGCTGTTGTCCTTGCATTCGCTGGCGGGGCGACGGCGGATGGCGTCGTCATCGACATCGACTGCGTTGGCGATCACGGTGGCGGCGGCGTCGGCCTGCGCCGCTGTGGCGGCCAGCACCGTCACGCTGTCGGCGATGCCCAGCGAGAAGCTGCGGCCGCGCCAGCCGCTGGTGGCCACGCCGCGCACGGGCTGCTCTTCGCGCAGCTCGAACTGGCCGTCGGTGGTCAGCAGGCCGCTGTTCTCGCGCCAGTCGAAGCGCGCGATGTCGGCGAACACACCGACGCGCGCACTCTGGCCGGGGGCGAGGTGCAGCGCAATGTCGCCGCCGTTGTTGATCCACGCGCGTTCGATGCCGGGGCGCTCGTAGAAAGGCATCAGCTCTTGCGCCACGGCACCCGCGACCGCCGCCATCGGCGTGATGAACATGGGCGAGAACGCAGCGCAGGCGTCCCACATGCGGCGCGCGACGACGCCGCGCGGACGCATCTTGTCGGTCACGGGCAGACGCAGCAGCGGCAGTTCTTGCACCAGCTCTTCGAGCACGTAAGTAAAGCGCGCCCAGGCCGCGTCGTGCGCAGCCGCGACGGCATACGGGTCGCCGTGCGCCTCGGCCACGATGTCGATCGGGCCATGGTTGAAGTGCCAACGGTCGTTGTCGAGCGCTGTGCGTTGGGCGGTCATGGCTCGCCCCCAGGCTGCGCGCATTTCTCCCTCCCCTTCCGGGGGAGGGTCGGTGTGGAGGCACGCGGCGCATCCATCAGGCGCTCTGCCCGCCCCCATCCCAGCCTTCCCCCAGCGGGGGAAGGGGCAAGAGCCACGGCGCACGTTGACGCGAGCATTTTTCAACCCAGCATCGGAGCGTGGCCGAGCGGCCACGGATTGGCCTCGTCCACGATGAGCCATTGGCGCGCGATCGGTGCGCCGTCTTCCTGCCATGCACCGCGCGCGAGCGCCTGTTCGAGCGAGAAGATGTGGCCCATGTGGCCGCCGAGCGCTTCGTAGTCGTCGCGCCGCATGCTGAACTCGATGGGCGCCACGATGGCCGGGGTGGGCACGGTGCCGAAGCTGTTGTCGGGCATGCGCATGACATCGGCCATCACGGTGATGCCGCCGCCAGGCCACACATAGGCCGGCGCACCGCCGCAGGTGACGTTGACCAGCGCGCGCTTGATGGCGCGCGTCAGCAGCACAGGGTTTTCGGTGACGCCCGCGCGCAGGCTGCCGCCGGCGCCGCCGAGGAACAGCACGGTGCACAGCGAAGGCTCGCAGTTCTCGCCGATGCGATCGACGATGCGCTTCACTTCGGCGGGCATGTCCTGCTCGATGGGCTTGAGCGCTTCGTCGAGCACGTACCACTGCGCGTGCTCACCGGTGGTCGATGTCATCAACAGGCGCAGGCCCGGGCGCGCAACGCCCTCTTCCCAGCCTTCGATGATCGACAGTGGATCGGCGATGTCGGTGCCACCCCAGCCGTTGCCTGGGTTCGCCACCTGGAAGTAGCGCCCCGGCGTCGATTTGCGGCCCAGCATCTGGATGCCCGAGGGCGCCATGTCGAGGCAGCGGCCGGCCTGGTGTTCGGTGAGCACGCCGGTGATGTGATCATCGACCACCACCACCTCGTCGGCCACGCCCGCGAACTGGCGCGCGAAGATGCCGACCGCCGCCGAGCCGCAGCCCACGCGCATGCGCTGCTCTTCGACGCCATTGACGATGGGCGCCTTGCCGGCCTGGATGACGAGGGTGGAGCCGCCGTCGATGGTGCACTCCACCGCCTTCTTGTTGCCCAGCAGCTGCATCAGCTCGGCCGTCATGCGGCCTTCCTTCTTGCTGCCGCCGGTGAGGTGGTGCACGCCGCCCAGCGAGAGCATCTGCGAGCCGTACTCGGCCGTGGTGACGTGGCCCACCACTTCGCCGCGGTAGCGCACGTTGGCCTGCTCGGAGCCGAGGAAGCGGTCGGTGTCGATCTTCACCTTGAAGCTGCAGTAGCTGAAGATGCCTTCGGTGACGACGGTGACCATGTCGACGCCACGGGCCTTGGAGGCCACGATGAAGGGGGCGGGCTTGTAGTCGGGGTAGGTGGTGGAAGAGCCCACGCCGGTGACGAAGACTTCGTCGGCGTGCAGCAGGTCGCCGTTCCAGTCGGGTGCGGCTGCTGAGTCGGCGGCTTCGGCTGCCGGGGCTTCAGTGGTGCGATTGAACGACACCAGCGCAGGCGCATCGGCTGCGATCGTGCGGCGCAGCAGCACCACGGGGTCGACACGCACCAGCACGCCCTCTTTGTTGGCATAGCGATCGCAGGCACCGGTGCGGCCATCGGAGATCTGGCACAGCACGGGGCATGCGTTGCACTCGACCTTGGCTGTGCTCATGCGCTCGTTGCGTGGCGCAGCCTTGCCGAAGGCGCTGCTGCCGGCTTCGGCGACCACCGGCATGTCCATGCCGGGCAATCCGTCTGTCTTGGTGTGTTCTGTCATCGGGGCGATCTCGTGGGCGTGTGTCGGGCAATACCGTTCGGCGAGGGTTGCAACAAACGTGCCGTCTGCCCGCTTGTGCGGCGGCTGCCGTTTGTGTAGCATTCCCTACACTTTCATGTTGCGTTCACTACATTCGAGATCAATGTAGCAAACGGGCCCGATGCTTGCAATGGTGTTTTCTCTCGGGGTTTTTGCCGACCAACGACAATTGGCGGGCTGGAGCCGGTTGACGGCCGCCGCCCTGCTGGCGAGCATTCCGGCTCCGTATTTTTCTGTTTCCAACCAACTGAGTTCCGTATGAGTGCATTCAGCGAAGAACGCGTCCTGAGCGTCCACCACTGGACCGACCGCCTGTTCACCTTCACCACCACGCGCGACCCGGCGCTGCGCTTCTCGAACGGTCATTTCACGATGATCGGCCTGAAGGTCAACAACAAGCCCCTGCTGCGCGCGTACAGCATCGTGAGCCCGAACTACGAGGAGCATCTCGAGTTCCTGAGCATCAAGGTCGAAGAAGGCCCGCTCACCTCGAAGCTGCAGCACATCCAGGTGGGCGACACCGTGATCGTGGGCCGCAAGCCCACCGGCACGCTGCTGATCGACTACACGCTGCCGGCCAAGCGCCTGTACCTGTTCGGCACGGGCACCGGTCTTGCACCGTTCATGAGCATCATCCGCGACCCGGACACCTACGAGAAGTTCGAGCAGGTCATCCTGGTGCATGGCGTGCGCCAGGTCGACGAACTGGCCTACCACGACCTCGTGACCGACCACCTGCCCAAGCACGAGATCCTGGGCGAGATGATCGAAAAGCAGTTGCTCTACTACCCCACGGTCACGCGCGAAGAGTTCCGCAACCAGGGCCGCATCACCGACCTGATCGAGACCAACAAGCTCACCGACGACCTGGGCCTGCCCCCGCTGAACGTCGAGGAAGACCGCGTCATGCTGTGCGGCAGCCCTGGCCTGCTGGTGGACCTGAAGCACATCCTGGAGGCGCGTGGCTTCAAGGAAGGCAACACGAGCACGCCGGGCGACTTCGTCGTCGAGCGCGCCTTCGCAGAGAAGTAAGACAAGAGACGCTGCGCGCACGATGGCCGAAAGCCGCTCCACAGCCAAGCCCAAGCCTCAGCGCCGCACCGGTGTGCGCGAGGCCGCGGCGCAGGCCACTCGCGACAGCATCCTGAAGTCGGCGACCAAGGTGTTCGCCAAGTACGGCTACGACGGTGGCAGCGTGGAGAAGATCTCCAAGGCCGCCAAGTCGTACGACCGGATGATTTACTACTACTTCGGCAGCAAAGAGGGGCTGTTCATCGCGGTGCTCGAAGGCATCTACCAGCGCATGGACGATGCCGAAGCCGCCATTGCGCTCGACGCTTCGCGCCCGGTGGAAGCGCTCACCGAAGTCATCCGCTTCGTGCTGGGCTACTACCGCAAGAACCCCGAGTTCGTGACGCTTTTGAACACCGAGAACCTGCACAAGGGCCGGCATATTTCCAAGTCGCTGCGGGCGCGCGAGTATTCGTCGCGGGCGGTGGCGATCATTTCCGAGATCCTTGCCAGCGGCTCGGAGCAGGGCCTGTTCCGCAAGGACTTGGTGGCGCGCGACATCTATCTGCTGATCGCATCCACCGGCTACTTCTACACCTCCAACCGGCACACGCTGACCGCCTTCCTCGGCGAGCCGCTGGAGTCGCCCGAGGCGATCACGCACTGGGAAGACTTCGTGATCGAGACCGTGCTGCGCACCGTGCGCGCGGACGACATACAAGACAACAACACCCCACCCCACGACGAGGACACCACGAAATGGCAGAAATCGCAGCCGGCGCAAAGTCGGGCAAGGTCGTCATCAAGAACATAGGGCTGCTGCTCTCGGGCGACATCGACAAGCCCATCCTCGACGCAGACACCATCGTGGTGAACGACGGCCTGATCGTCGCGGTCGGCAAGGAGAAAGACTGCGACCTCGAAGGCGCGCAGACCGTCATCGACGCGCGCAAGACCTGCGTGGCGCCCGGCCTGATCGACAGCCACGTGCACCCGGTGTTCGGCGACTGGACGCCGCGCCAGGGCCAGATCGGCTGGATCGACTCGACCATGCACGGCGGCGTGACGACGATGATTTCGGCGGGCGAAGTGCACCTGCCGGGTCGCCCCAAGGACATCGTCGGACTGAAGGCGCTGGCCATCACCGCGCAGCGCGCCTTCGACAACTTCCGGCCCGGTGGCGTGAAGGTGCTGGCCGGCGCGCCGATCATCGAGAAGGGCATGGTCGAGAGCGACTTCAAGGAACTCGCCGAAGCCGGCGTGACCTTGCTCGGCGAAGTGGGCCTGGGCTCGGTGAAGGCCGGCTACGAGGCCAAGGAGATGGTGGCCTGGGCGCGCAAGTACGGCATCCAGAGCACGATCCACACGGGCGGCCCGTCGATCCCGGGCTCGGGCCTGATCGACAAGGACGTGGTGCTCGAAGCCGACGCCGACATCATCGGCCACATCAACGGCGGCCACACCTCGCTGCCCGAGGCGCATGTGTGCGAGCTGTGCGAGAAGTCGTCGCGCGCCATCGAGATCGTGCACAACGGCAACGAGAAGGTCGCCATTGCGGCGGCCAAGGCCGCGCTGGAACTCAAGTGCCCGCACCGCGTGATCCTGGGCACCGACGGGCCTGCCGGCTCGGGCGTGCAGCCGCTGGGCATCCTGCGCATGGTGGCGATGCTGTCGTCCATCGCGAACATCCCGGCCGAGCTGGTGTTCTGCTTCGCCACCGGCAACACCGCGAAGATCCGCAAGCTCAACTGCGGTCTGATCGAAGTGGGCCGCGATGCCGACTTCGTGTTCATGGACCGCGCGCAGCATTCGCCCGCACCGGGCCTGCTCGAAAGCGTGCAGCTCGGCGACATTCCGGGCGTGGGCATGGTGATGATCGACGGCCTCGTGCGCTGCGGCCGCAGCCGCAACACGCCGCCTGCGACCGAGATTCCGGTGGTGGTGTCGGGCGCGCACTGAGCGCGCGCCACGCCTTCGTCTACTTCGAGCGGAACACAAGGAAGCGCGCCGACAGGAAGTTGGCGCCCATCCCCGCAACGCTGCCTACCGCCACCCCCAGCGCGGCGGCCCAGCGGCCTTCCACCCAGTGCAGCGTCAGCACATAGGCGCCGTAGTTCAGCACGGCCCCCACGACCATGGTCGCCAGGTAGCTGAAGTACTCGCGCCAGATCGAGCCCTCCGCCGAGACGCGCGCGGCAAAGGTGTAGCGGCGATTGAAGGCCCAGGTCGTGCTCGCGGCCGCCAGGAACGAGATCACCCGCGCCACGTACCAGCCGAGCATCGGCGCCAGCAGGTACAGCAGCACCACATCGACCACGAGGCCGATCACGCCGACCACGGCGAACGAGAGGAACTCTCGCCCGATCTTCATTGCGCGGTGCGGTCGCGCACGCCCGGAATGGACAAGTAGCATAAGCGTTTGGCCTCTTGCCGGCCGAGCGTGACGGTGTGCATCACGATGCCGCATACGAAGGACAGCATCGCGGCCAGCATCGAGCCGGTGGACAGCACCGCCGTGGGGAGCCGGGGCACCAGCCCGGTGTGCATGTAGGTCATGAGCAGCGGCACGGCCAGCGCGACCGATGCCAGCACGAGCACCGCCGCGATGATCGAGAAGAACTGCAGCGGCCGCTCGCTCACGAAGAGCTTGCAGATGGCCTTGAGGATGCGCCAGCCGTCGCGGTAGGTCGAGAGCTTGCTGTGCGAACCCTCGGGCCGCGTGCTGTAGGCGGTGCTTTCCTCGGCGTAGGGCATGCGCAGTTCGAGCGCATGCACCGTGAGTTCGGTCTCGATCTCGAAGCCCCGCGACAGCGCCGGGAACGACTTCGCATAGCGCCGCGAGAACACGCGGTAGCCCGAGAGCATGTCGGTCAGGCCGCCGCCGAAGAGCTGCACCACCGCGCCGGTGAGCAGGCGGTTGCCGAAGCGATGGCCCTTGCGGTAGGTCAGCGCGTCCTGGCCGTCGTCGACCCGGTTGCCGACCACCATGTCGAGGTTGCCTTCGACCAGCCGGTCGATCAGGCGGCGTGCGGCGCCGGTGTCGTAGGTGGCGTCGCCGTCGACCATGACGTACACGTCGGCTTCGACGTCGGCGAACATGCGCCGCACCACGTTGCCCTTGCCGGGCGAGGCCACGTGCGTGACGATGGCGCCCGCCGCGCGCGCGACGGCGGCCGTGTCATCGCTCGAGTTGTTGTCGAAGACGTGGATCTCGGCTTCGGGCAATGCCGCGCGAAAGCCCTCGATCACCTGCGCAATGGCCAGCGCTTCGTTGAAGCACGGAATGACCGCGGCAATGCGCAGTGCGGCACCGCTGCGGCTTCGGCTCACGGAAGGTTCGGCGTCGGTCATGGTGCTGCGCTCGGAAGGATGCTGTAGGCCCGGCTGCCGTCTTTGTCGAGCAGCAGGTGGAAGTGGGTGTCGAAGCCGGGTCGCGTGGTGAAGATCGGCACCATTTCCGGCGACATGACGATGGCGGCGAAGCCCTGCTGGGCCAGCTTGCGCGCCATGTCGGCGGGCGGCAGCAAAAGAAAATCGGCATAACGCCAGGGGCCGAGCGTGTCGCCCCAGACCGGATTCGGGCCGTAGTAGATCGCCTCGCTCAGCGCGATCTGGTAGACGCGGCCGGTGGCGTTGCGGCGCATGTAGTCCATGACGGCATAGCCCGGCACGTTCTTGCGCAGGAAGGCTTCGCGCGCTTCGGGCTCGGGCGAGATCATCGACACCTTGAGAGCAGTCTGACGCACCGACACGGCGGCCAGCACGGCCAGCAGCAACACGGCCACCCAGTCGCCAACACGCGCGCCGGAACGCGCGGTGTTGCGGCTCAGGGCGCCGGTCGACGCGGTGTTGGCGTCGGTGGTTGGCGTGCGCTTCGCGCCGAACACGCGGCGCACACCCGCTGCGATCCATCCGAACAGCACCTGCCAGCCCACCGCTGCCGTCATCGCGAGCAGCGGGAACGAGGCCATGAGGTAGCGCGGATAACGCGAGGTCACAGCCCAGACAACCACCGAGTAAAGGCAGAACCAGCCCGCCGCGCGCACCGCGCCGGAGCGCTTCCAGAACACGCTGAAAGGCGCCAGCACCACGAACCAGATCAGCGGGTTCGGCATGGCCGCATGGGCGCGCACGTCGTCGACCTGCCGCACGTAGTCGTCGGGCACCCACTCGGTGAAGCCGAACACCCGGGCACCGATGGGAATGAAGGGGTCGCCCGTCATGATGGCGTTGCGCGCATACCAGTACACGCACGGAATCACGAAGCACAGCAGCGCGAGCGCCCAGACCTTGGGCCTGCGCTCGTGCCGGACGACGAACAGCGCGACCAGCGGCAGGAAGACCAGTGCCTGGTACTTCGAGCCGGCCGCCAGCCCCAGGAAGAACGCAGCCAGCGCCAGCCATCGCACGCCGCTGTGCACGGGCTCGGATTCGCGCCACCACCACAGCGACACGCAGGCCGTCAGCACAAAGAGCGCCACGCCCATGTCGATCAGCGCGTTCGAGTAGTCGCCGAGCCCCAGCCAGATCGCGGCGCCGACGAGGCCGGTGAGCCGGCTGGCATGCAGCGTGCCCAGACGCAGGACCATCACCACCGACAGCGCACCCGCCAGAGCGTTCAGGAAGTGCGGCAACACGTCGTCGCCCACCTGCAGCGCGGCGGCGTAGAGCAGGTTGAAGTTGTACGGGAACCAGGGATAGCGCAGCCACGCGTGGATGCCCAGCGAGCCGTTCTGCGCGACCTCGCGCGCATAGGGCAGGTGGTACATCAGCTCGTCGAAGGCAGCGGGCGGTGCGAGCGGCGCGACGAGCGCGGGCAAGGCGACGAGTGCCAGTGCGACCATCGCGACGCGGTCGAACCATGTCCACGGTGCGACGACGGTGCCAGCGCGCAGCACGCGCCGCTCGCGCAGCCATGCGGGCAGTTGCAGCGCGGCGGCCACGACGCCGACCGCGACCAGCGCGAGCGTAGCCTCGACCTTGAAGACACCGAAGATGGCCAGCGCCTGGAATGCGCAGATGAAAAGGCCGACACCCAGGGCCACCGCCACGGCGGCTTCGAGCCACGCGTCGCGGCGCGGCGGTGGCGCCAGGCGGGCGAGCACGGTGCGACCGGCACCCCAGCAGCTGACAACGAAAACCACCAGTGCCGCGTAGTGCGCGGCTGCAAACATCAGCTTCTGAATAACAACTCCCGGTGCCGGTCGGCCGAGCCGGCCGGCAGGTTCAAAGGACGCTCAAAGATTGGGCGCCAGCAGACGCTCGAGATCGGACTCGCTCTCCTTGCGCCGCACGGCCTGGTCCTGCAACTGGTCGTGCCCGATCTTGCCGACGTTGAAGTAGGTCGAATCGGGGTGGCTCAGGTAGAAACCGCTCACGCTGGCGGCGGGCATCATAGCGAGGCTTTCCGTCAGGGTCATGCCAATGTCCGCGCAAGCCAGAAGGTCGAACATCGGACCCTTCACGCTGTGGTCGGGGCAAGCTGGGTAGCCGGGCGCGGGGCGGATACCCCGGTATTTCTCGCCGATCATGTCCTCGTTGCTCAGGCCTTCTTCGGGCGCGTAGCCCCAGAAGTCCGTGCGCGCGCGATGGTGCAGTGCCTCGGCGAAGGCCTCGGCCAGTCGGTCGGCCAGGGCCTTGAGCATGATGGCGGAGTAGTCGTCGAGGTCGTCGATGAAGTACTTCTCTTTCTTCTCGACGCCCAGGCCGGCGGTGACCGCGAACACGCCCACGTAGTCCTTCAGGCCGCTGTCCTTCGGTGCGACGAAGTCGGACAGGCAGCGGCTGGGACGCATCACGCCGTCGATCACCTGCTTCTCGGTCTGCTGGCGCATGCCATACCAGGTGAGCGCGACTTCGCTGCGCGTCTCGTCGGTGTACAGCTCGATGTCGTCGTCGTTCACCGTGTTGGCGGGCCAGAAGCCGACGATGCCGCTGGCGCTGAGCCAGCGACCTTCGATCAGCCGCTTGAGCATGCGCTGGCCGTCGGCGTACACGCGTACGGCCTCGGTGCCGACGATCTCGTCCTTCAGGATGGCGGGGAACGGGCCGGCCAGGTCCCAGGTCTGGAAGAACGGGCCCCAGTCGATGTACTTGGCCAGCTCGGTGAGGTCGAAGTTCTTGAACACGCGGCGGCCGATGAACTTGGGCACCGGCGGCGTGTAGTTCGCCCAGTCGATCGGCGTCTTGTTGGCGCGCACCTTGGCCAGCGGCCACATCGGCACCTGCTTCTTGTTGGCGTGCTGGTGGCGCACCTTCTCGTAGTCGGCGTTGATCTCGTCG
This sequence comes from Variovorax sp. PAMC26660, assembly GCF_014302995.1. Taxonomy (NCBI): domain Bacteria; kingdom Pseudomonadati; phylum Pseudomonadota; class Betaproteobacteria; order Burkholderiales; family Comamonadaceae; genus Variovorax; species Variovorax sp. PAMC26660. The sequence goes on along the minus strand of NZ_CP060295.1, from coordinate 2,695,841 downwards.
ATGTACGCGGTGGCCTGATCGCTCAGCAGCGACTGCGCCACGCTCACGCTGCGCGAGGCATCGGGCACGTAGACCACGGGGCCTTCGTAGTGCGGCGCGATCTTCACGGCGGTGTGCACGCGGCTGGTGGTGGCGCCGCCGATCATCAGCGGGATCTTCTTGATGCGGAAATGGTCGTCGCGCTGCATCTCGCCGGCCACGTACTGCATCTCTTCGAGGCTCGGCGTGATCAGGCCCGACAGGCCCACGATGTCCGCGCCCTCGACCTTGGCACGCGCCAGGATTTCGTGGCACGGGACCATCACGCCCATGTTCACCACCTCGAAGTTGTTGCACTGAAGCACGACGGTGACGATGTTCTTGCCGATGTCGTGCACGTCGCCCTTGACGGTGGCGATGATGATCTTGCCCTTGGTGCGCACGTCGCGGCCGGCGGCCTCGTCGCGCAGCTTTTCTTCCTCGATGTAGGGCAGCAGATGGGCCACGGCGGACTTCATCACGCGCGCCGACTTCACCACCTGCGGCAGGAACATCTTGCCGGCGCCGAACAGGTCGCCCACGATGTTCATGCCGTCCATGAGCGGGCCTTCGATCACGTGCAGCGGGCGGCCGCCCTTGGCCAGGATCTGCTGGTAGGCCTCTTCGGTGTCTTCGACGATGAAGTCGGTGATGCCGTGCACCATGGCGTGCGACAGCCGCTGGTTGACGTGCACCGGGGTCTCGGGCGTGCCGCGCCATTCGAGGCGCTTGCTTTCGTCCTTGGCGCCGCTCTTGGCGGTTTCGGCCACTTCGACCAGGCGTTCGCCGGCGTCGGGGCGGCGGTTGAGCACCACGTCTTCCACGCGCTCGCGCAGCGTGGGCTCCAGGTCGTCGTACACGCCGACCATGCCGGCGTTGACGATGCCCATGTCCATGCCCGCCTGGATCGCGTGGTACAGGAACACGGTGTGGATGGCTTCGCGCATCGGGTCGTTGCCGCGGAAGCTGAAGCTCACGTTCGACACGCCGCCCGACACCTTGGCGCCCGGCAGGTTCTGCTTGATCCAGCGCACGGCGTTGATGAAGTCGACCGCGTAGTTGTCGTGCTCCTCGATGCCCGTGGCAATGGCGAAGATGTTCGGGTCGAAGATGATGTCTTCCGGCGGGAAGCCCACCTCGTCGACCAGGATGCGGTAGGCCCGCTCGCAGATCTCGACCTTGCGCGCATAGGTGTCGGCCTGGCCCTTCTCGTCGAAGGCCATGACCACGGCGGCGGCGCCGTAGCGGCGCACCAGCTTGGCCTCGTGCTTGAACTTGTCGACGCCCTCCTTCATGGAGATGGAGTTGACGATGCCCTTGCCCTGGATGCAGCGCAGCCCGGCCTCGATCACCTCCCACTTGGAGCTGTCGACCATCACCGGCACGCGCGCGATGTCGGGCTCGCTGGCAATGAGGTTCAGGAAGCGGACCATGGCGACCTTGCTGTCGAGCATGGCCTCGTCCATGTTGATGTCGATGACCTGGGCGCCGTTCTCGACCTGCTGGCGCGCAACGGCCAGGGCCTCTTCGAACTGGCCGTTCAGGATCATCCGCGCGAAGGCCTTGGAGCCGGTGACATTGGTGCGCTCGCCGATGTTGACGAACAGCGTGCCCGCGCCGATGGCGACCGGTTCGAGACCGGACAGCTTCATGGGAGGGGGAACAAAAACGGAAGAGGGAGCGGGAATCTGGGACATGGCCTCACCTGCGGAAAAGTCAAACAGGCGAGCGTCGTTGTCGCCCCAAGCCTGACGGTTTGCCTCTGTGGCAAGCCGCTGCAACGCTCCTTGGGAAGTCGCGCATTTTAGGTCGATTCGACCAGCCCCGGGGAAAACCCCAGTTTCCATTTCGGCGTCGATCCACAGAATGCGGCCACCGTTTCCGAACGAACGTTCGTGTTTTTCAACCAACGTAAGGGAGAGCGCCGAATGGCCAAGAAGTGGAATGTCCGGCTGCAGCATGCAGCCCATCCGATGCGCGCCGTGGCGCTTTGCTGCGGCCTCATGGTCGCTGCGGCCCTGGCGCACAACGCCCACGCCGCAGCCAGCGGCACCTCGACGCTGGTGCAGGCCCGCGCGACATCCGACGAGGCGAAGACCAAGTACCCGATCGTGCTGGTCCACGGCCTGCTGGGCTTCGACAACCTGCTCGGTGTCGACTACTTCTACGGCATTCCCGGCAAGCTGGCCGGCGCAGGCGCCAAGGTCTACGTGGCCCAGGTGTCGGGCACCAACACCTCCGAAATCCGCGGCGAACAGTTGCTGCAGGAGCTCAAGACCATCCGCGTGCTGGAGAAGAACCCCACGCTCAAGTTCAACCTGATCGGCCATTCGCAGGGCGCCCCCACGGTGCGCTACGTCGCGGCGGTGGCGCCGGACATGATCGCCTCGGTCACCTCGGTGGGCGGTGCGAACGGCGGCTCGAAGGTGGCGGACCTGCTGGCCACGCTGCCCGATGGAAGCATCGCGCAAGGCCTGGCCGTGACCGCCATCGGACTGCTGACGAACGTGATCGGCTTCCTGTCGGGCAAGGACCCGAGCCAGCTGCCCGAAGTGCCGCTGAACGCCCTCGCCTCGCTGACCACCGCAGGCGGCGCGGCCTTCGACAAGAAATTCCCGCAGGGGCGGCCCGTTGCGGGCTCCTCGTGCGACGTCAAGAGCGGCGCGGCCTTGGTCAACGGCGTGCGCTACTACTCGTGGTCAGGCGTCTCGACCAGCTTGAGCCTGTTCGACCCGAGCGATGCGGCCCTGTCGGCGCTGGGCACCCTCTTCTTCTTCGGCGAAGCCAACGACGGCCTGCTCGCGACCTGCACCACCCGCCTTGGCACGCATCTGGGCGACTACCGCCAGAACCACCTGGACGAGGTCAACCAGGTGCTGGGCAACACCTACGGCAGCCAGTTCCCGTACTACGAGAAGAAGCCGCCTGATCTCTTCAAGGACCAGGCCGCGCGGTTGAAGAGCGCGGGCCTCTGAGGGCGCGGGCATGCGCAAGCAGTGGGGCTTCTGGGCGGCCGGCGGGGCGCTGCTGATCGCCGTGGGCGGCGGCTGGTTCGCCGCCGGTCCCGAAGCGATCGACGCGCCGCCAGCGCCCGGCCGCGACGCAGTGGCCGCCGCCATCACGCCAAGTCCCGAGGCTCGCTCGGCAGAGGCACCCGCAGCCCCCGACGCGTTGCTGACCAGCGACCTGATCTCCGTCTTCGACAAGGTGCTCACCGAAGCACAGGCCGACAGCAAGGCCACCCTGATGGCCAGGGCGCCCGCCCTGCTCGCCAAATACCTGCGCGAGGACTGGCGCGTGCGCGCGCTGGGCCTGCTCGAGCGCTATATCGACCTGCAGGAAGCCTTGCAGGCGATGCAGCCGCCCACGCCCGGCAACCCCGCCAACCTGCGCCGAAGCCTGCAGGCGCGCGAAGCGCTGCGCCGGCAGTACTTCGCGCCCGAGGAAATCGAAGGCCTGTTCGGCGAGCAGATCCGGCAGGACAGCTTCATGGTGGAAAAAATGGAGCTGCTCGCCAACGCCGCCCTGACGCCCGAGCAGCGGGCCGCGGCGCTCGCGCAAAGCGAGCAGGCCTGGCTGTCGCCTGAACAGCGCGAGGTGCGCAAGGAATCGGTGGCGCACGTCGACGTGATGCGCCAGACCGAAGCGCTGGACGCACGCGGCGCCAGCCCCCAGGAGCGCTTTGCCGCACGCAGCGAGGCCTACGGCTATGAAGTGGCACGCGGCCTCGCAACGCTCGACCAGGAAACCCAGGAGTGGAACGCCCGGCTCGACCGCTACGCCAGCGCGTCCGAGACCGAGCAGGCCCAGTTGCGCGAGACGCTCTTCAACGACACCGAGCGCCTTCGCCTGAGCGGGGCTCTGGCAATGCGCTCGGCTGCCGCGTCCAAGCCGGCGCGGCAGGGTGGATAAGTAAGCGCAGGCTTACGCGGGCTGCGCTTCGCCCATGGCCGAAGCCGGCAGACCGAACACGCGGTCAAAGGCCCAATTGAAGATGAAGGTGTAGACCAGGAAGAACACCACCAGGCCCAGGTCCATCACCAGCGCCTGCCAGAGCGAGACGCCCAGGCCCCACGCGAACATCGGCACCAGGAAAGCAATCAGCCCGCCTTCAAAGCCGATGGCATGGGCGATCCGGCGGCGCACGCTGCGCCCGCGCACGGCCTGGCGTGATTCCCAGCGCTCGAACATGGCGTTGAAGGCCAGGTTCCAGATCACCGCGATGACCGATGCACCCACCGCCAGCATGCCGGAATGGCCGAGGCCGGCGTCCGTCATCAGTGCGAGGCCGGCACTGGCTGCCACGATGGCGATCCCTTCGTAAAGGGAGATGTAAACGATCCGACGCTGAATGCCCTGCATGACTTTTCTCTGAGTTTGTGACTGCGATGGATGGACTTTATTTGCTATTTGCTGATATAAAAAGTTAACTTATTTCAGTTTTATTGATAGATCGGCGCCATGGCCTTCTCCAGCGACAACGTCGAAGTCTTCCTGGCCGTGATCGACCACGGCTCTTTTTCAGCCGCCGCGCGGGCCCTGCGCAGGGTACCGTCGGCCGTCAGCATGGCCATTGCCAACCTCGAGGCGGAACTCGATCTGCGGCTGTTCGACCGCAGCGGCCGCGAGCCCCAGCCGACCGCTGCCGCCCGCTCGCTCGAACCACAGGCGCGGCTGTTGGCCGCCCAGCTCAAGCAGTTGCAGGTGCAGGCGCTGGCGCTCACACAGGGGCTGGAAGACCGGCTCACGCTGGCCATCGCGCCCGAACTGCTTGCCGCCCCCTGGAGCGGTCCGCTGGCCGAACTGGCGCAGGAATACCCGCTGCTGCAGGTGGAGGTGCTGGCAGCGCCGCAGGCCGATGCGCTGGACCTGCTGCACAGCGGACGCGCACAACTGGCGCTGGTGTTCGAGCGCCCCAGCCTCGACGGCCGCGAGGGCTTTCAGGAGGTCGGCAGCGACACCATGGTCGCCGTGATGGCGCCCGACCACCCGGTGCTGCTCGCGGCCCACGGCGAGCGCCTGCGCGAAGAGCACCTGACGAACACCCGGCAGATCGTCGTCGCCGGGCGCGACCTCGCCACCAGCGACCCACGCTTTGTGTTCGCGCGCCATGTCTGGCGCACCGACAACGCACTGGCCGCGCTGAGCCTGATCACCGCCGGACTCGGCTGGGGCTGGCTGCCACGCAACTTCGCGCGGCCGCATGTGGCGGCGGGCGCGCTGGTCGAGATTCCGTTCGAGAACCTGAGCAACGGGCTCGACCTGTGGGTCGACGTCGTGTGGTCGAGGGAGCGGCCGCTGGGACTGGGCGCCCAGCGCTTCGTGGCGCTGATCGCACGCGACCGTCAGGCGAGCATCGGCGTCAAGCCCAAGGCCGAATAGCCGAACTGCCCTGCGGCCTGTTCAGGGCCGATGCCCGCCCGGCCCACCGCCACCGTGCGGATGCCCGCCCCCGCCGCCGGGCCGACCGCCTCCCGGGTGCGGATGCGGCATGCCGGGCGGCGGCCCGGGTCGAAAGCCCGGCTGCGGCCGGGGCGGCCTGAAGCCGGGGTCCACAGGCGGACGCGGGCCCGGCCCCGGACGAAAGCCCGGCCCCGGTGGACGGAACCCAGGGCCCGGCTGCCACGGGCGTGGCTGCCACCCCGGCCGCACGGGCGGCGGTGGCCGCCAGCCCGCCATTGGCGGCGGCGGTCGGTTGCCCCACCAGCGCCTGTCGCCGTACCAGGGCCGGTCACGGTAGTAGTTCGCCCAATAGTTGCCGATCACGAAGCTGACGATGGGCACGCCGATCACCGCGCCATAGGCGGCCAGCGGCACGCGCTGCTCCTGGTAGGCGTAGTCGAGGCTCTTCGCCCAGACCCAGCCGCGCCCGCCATCGGGCAGCACCACGTCGCACCAGCCGTAGCCGCTGGTGCAGCCGACGACATCGAGCGACTGCCCCGGCGCGAGCCGCGCCACCAACGGGTAATCGCCAGACGGGCCAGCCCTCAGATTGACCGTGCCGCGCGTGAAGGCTTGTTGCGCCGAGGCCGCGAGCGGCAGGACCAGGGCAAGCGCGCCGATGCCGATCCAGCGCGGGACGAGTGTGGGGTTCATGGCTGACTCCTGTGCAGGCCAGCGTAGGCCGCAGGCCAAGAGCATGTCAATCAGCCGCCAACCCAACTGCGCAGCTTTACGGGCGGCCATCCCCTTCGTGAAGCACCGAGGAACCGGCTTCGCCGGGCCCCGGGTGTTGCCCCCGGCAGGGGGAAGGCGCGCGCAACACGAAGTGCGCGCAGCCTGGGGGCGAGCTCAGCTACGCGGCTTCGCGGTAGAAGCCGGCGTTGTTGCTGCCCAATGCCCGGCCCGCAACCGGCGCCACCGCACGGCCGATGGCCGCGATGTGGTCGGGCGTGGTGCCACAGCAGCCGCCCACGATGTTCACCAGCCCCTCGGCCGCGAACTCGTGCAGCAGGCGCGAGGTGACGTCGGGCGTCTCGTCGAAGCCGGTGTCGCTCATCGGGTTGGGCAGGCCGGCGTTCGGGTAGCAACTGATGAAGGTGTCGCCGGCCACGCGCGCCAGTTCCTGGATGTACGGGCGCATCAGCGCCGCGCCCAGCGCGCAGTTCAGGCCGATGGCCAGCGGCTGTGCATGGCGCACGCTATGCCAGAAGGCGGTGACGGTCTGGCCGCTCAGGATGCGGCCCGAAGCGTCGGTCACGGTGCCGCTGATGATCAGCGGCAGGCGCTGGCCGCTGTTGTCGAAATACTCGTCGACCGCGAACAACGCGGCCTTGGCATTGAGCGTGTCGAAGATGGTTTCGACCAGGATCACGTCGGCGCCGCCTTCGACCAGCGCTTCAGTCTGATCGTAGTAAGCCGCGCGCAGCGATTCGAAATCGACATTGCGCGCGCCCGGATCGTTCACGTCGGGGCTGATGCTCGCGGTCTTGGGCGTCGGGCCGAGGGCGCCGGCCACGAAGCGGGGCTTGTCGGGCGTGCTGAACTTGTCGCAGGCTGCGCGCGCGAGCTTGGCGGACTGCACGTTCATCTCGCGCGCCAGGTGCGCCATCTTGTAGTCCTCCTGCGCGATGGTGGTCGCGCCGAAGGTGTTGGTCTCGATCAGGTCGGCGCCGGCCGCGAGGTAGGCCTCGTGGATGTCGGAGATCACGTCGGGCCGCGTGAGCGACAGCAGCTCGTTGTTGCCCTTCACGTCGCGCTCGAAGTCCTTGAAGCGCTCGCCGCGGTACTGCTCTTCGGTGAGCTTGAAGCGCTGGATCATCGTGCCCATGGCGCCGTCGAGGATGGCGATGCGCTGCGCGAGGATGCCGGGCAGCGCCTGGCCGCGGGTGTAGATGAGTGGCTTGGTCATGTCCGCGATTGTAAAAACCCCGGCCTGGCCCGGCCCGCAGGCGGGTCTTGACGCGGCCCCGGCCGCAGCGTCAGTCCGGTGCGCCGGCGATCTCGGCCAGCGCCCGCACGAAACGCGCGTTCTCCTCTTCGGTGCCCACCGACACCCGGATGAAGGTCTCGAAGCCCGGCTCCTTCCAGGGCTTGACGATGATCCCGCGCGCCAGCAGCGCCTCGTTGACCGGCCCGTTCGGCCGCGCGAGATCGACAAACAGGAAGTTGGCCGCCGAAGGCGCCACGCGCAGGCCCGGCAGAACGGACCCGGCCAGGGCGCGAAGCTGCGCCGCCAGCACCTCGCGCTGCTGCACGGTGCGCGCCACCGCCTGCGCCATGAAAGCCTCGTCGCCCCAGGCTGCGAGGGCCGCGGCCTGCGCGGCCAGGTTCACGTTGAAGGGCGTGCGCACGCGATCGAGCAATTGCACCAGCGCCTCGTCGGACGCGATGCCGTAGCCCACGCGCAGGCCGGCCAGGCCCCAGGCCTTGGAGAAAGTGCGCAGCACGATCCACGGGGAGCGGCCTTCGTCGGCAACCTGCCGCGCGCGCAGCATGGCGAGCACGTCGGGGTAGCCGGGCGCCAGCCGCGCATATTCGTAGTAGGCCTCGTCCACCACTAGCAAGGTGCCCGCGGGCACCGCCGCGAGCAGGCGCGCGAAGTCGCCGGCATCGAACATGCAGCCGACCGGGTTCGAGGGGTTGGCCAGCATCACCACCTTGGGCGCGCGCGCGAGCGCCGCACACCAGGCGTCGAGATCGAAGCCGAGTTCCGGCGTGAGCGCCAGCAGCTCGACCTGCGCGCCCATCATCCGCGGGTAGATCTCGTGCAGGCCGAAGGCCGGGCGCTGCGTCAGCACCCGGTCGCCCGGCGACAGCAGCGCCTGGCACAGCATCTGGAGGATGTCCTCGGAGCCGTTGCCGATCACCACCTCGCCGGGCTGGGCACAGGTGCGTTCGGCAATGGCGGCACGCAGCGCCGTGCAGTTGGCATCGGGATAGGTGCCCACGCGTGCCGCCAGGTCGACCAGCGCGCGCGCCACCGCGGGGCTGGGACCGTACGGGTTCTCGTTGCTCGCGAGCCGCGCGATCTCTGTGACGCCGTAGCGCGCGCGCACGGCGTCCGAGGACAGGCCCGCGTTGTAGGCCGGCAGCGGCGTCACTTCGGGGCGCGCGAGCGCGTGGATGGTGCTTGTGTTCACGGGTCGAATACCTTGTTGGGATTGCGCAGATGAAGCGGGTCAGGGCGCGGCAAATGCGCCGGTGGTGCTCACCTCACCGGTTGCGGCCTTCGACGAAATCGAGCACCGCCTCCAGCATGCGACGCACGTGCGGCTGCACGCCGGCCGCCACGGCCGGCAGGTAGTCGAAGGGCAGCGCCTCCTGCATGTAGCTCGACTGCGTCATCTCCAACTGCACCGCATGCACGCCGCCGGCCGGGTTGCCGTACTGGCGCGTGATGTGGCCACCCTTGAAGCGGCCGTTGAGCACGCCGGTGTAGCCCGTGGCCGATTCCGCGATGCCCAGCAGCGTGGCGGCCAGCGCCGGGTCGCAGCTCGCGCCGTTGGCGGTGCCCAGGTTCAGGTCGGGCAGCTTGCCCTCGAAGAAGCGCGGCAGCACCGAGCGGATCGAGTGCGCGTCCCACAGCGCGATGGTGCCGTGCGCGGCCTTCAGGCGGTCGAGCTCGGCCTGCAGTTGCTGGTGATAGGGCTGCCAGATGGCGTCGCGGCGCGCGGCGATTTCGTCGTCGCCGGGCACATCGGCGGCGTTCGCGTAGACCGGCGTGTCGTCGAAGGTGTCGACCGGGCACAGGCCGGTGACGCTCTGGCCCGGGTAGAGGCTGGCGCCGTCCGGCGGACGGTTCAGGTCCACCACATAGCGCGAATGCGTGGCCACCAGCACCGAGGCGCCGAGCGCATCGGCAAAGCCGTAGAGCTGTTCGAGGTGCCAGTCGGTATCGGGTACATGGCGCGCTTCGTCGGTGAAGCGGGCGGCCAGCGCGGGCGGCACATGGGTGCCGACGTGCGGCATCGAGATCAGCAGCGGGCGCGTGCCCTGGCGAAAGCGGAATGCCGGCTCGGCGGTGGTGAAGGCCATGGAAATCAGTCCTTGAGAAGTTGGGTGCGCGCGGCCACGAAGGCGGCCGCGGCTTCGTCGTGCAGCGTGTGGCGCCCGGCCACGACGCGCGCGCGGCCTGCGGACCAGACGCTGTCGATGGCGGAGGTGCGGTGGCTCGCGAAGACGTGGGCCGAGAGCATATCGGGCGCCGACAACCCCTGCAGCGCGAGGTGCGCGGCATCGAGCACGACGAAATCAGCCTGCTGACCCACGGCCAGCCCGCCGACGGCGCGGCCCGAGGCCTGCGCGCCGCCCTGCACCGCTTCGAGCGTGAACGCGGTCGCTACATGCGGCTGCGCCGCGCTCGCGCCGACGTTGCGCTGTCTCCGGGCCAGGCGCTGGCTGTATTCGAGCATCAGCAGTTCTTCGGCCGCGTTGACGCTGGCGTGGCTGTCGGAACCCACGCCCCACGCGCCGCCATGGCTGCGCCATTGAGGAAAGTCGAAGATGCCGTCGCCCAGATTGGCCTCGGTCGTCGGGCACAGGCCCGCGACGGCACCGCTCTTGGCCGCGTACTCGTACTCGGCGGCGTTCATGTGCGTGGCGTGAACGAGGCACCAGCGCGCATCGACCGGGGCGTGATCGAGCAGCCATTCGACGGGGCGCAGCCCGCTCCACTCGACACAGTCGTCCACTTCCTTGGTCTGCTCTGCGATGTGGATGTGGATCGGCGCCGTGCGGTCGATGGCTTCGAGCCCCGCGATCGCATCGCGCAGCGCTTCGGGCGGTACGGCGCGCAGCGAGTGCGGCGCCATGCCAAGCCGCGCCCCCTGTTCGTCGCACACCGGCTTCAATGCGTCGAGCAGGCGCAGCATCGAGTCGGTCGAGCGGATGAAGCGGCGCTGCCCTTCCGTGGGCGGCACGTCGCCGAAGCCGCCGGTCTGGTAGAGCACCGGCAGCAGCGTGAAGCCGATGCCGACCTTGCGCGCGGCACGCAGCAGCGCAAGGCTCAAGGTCGCATCGTCGGCATAGGGACGGCCATCCGCGTCGTGGTGCACGTACTGGAACTCGCACACGCTGGTGTAGCCGGCTTCGAGCATCTCGGCATAGAGCCAGGTCGCGATGGCTTCCATGTGCTGCGGGCCGAGGCGCGCGGCAAAGCGGTACATCAGCGTGCGCCAGCTCCAGAAGCTGTCGTGCTGCTCGGCGCGGTGCTCGGTCAGGCCTGCGAAGGCGCGCTGGAAGGCGTGCGAATGCAGGTTGGGCATGCCGGGGATCACCGGGCCGGTCGCCACCTGCGCGCCAGCGGGCGGCTGCGTGGCGGACTGCACCTGCGTGAGCTGGCCGGCGTCGTTCCACGACAGCAGGACGTTCTTCGTCCACCCTGCGGGGAGCAGCGCATCGGCCGCGAAAAGTGTGCGCGTCATGCGGCGTTCTCCAGGGCGATACAACCTTGCCGCACGACGGTGCGCACGGGCTTCTGACCGAACCAGTAGGCCAGCTCGGCCGCCTCGCGCACGTTCCACAGCACGAAGTTCGCAGGCATGCCGGGCGCGATGGCGCCATGCGTGTCCTGCAGGCCCAGCGCGCGCGCCGCATGCACGGTGACACCGGCCAGCGCCTCGGGCACCGTCAGGCGAAACAGCGTGCAGGCCATGTTGACCATCAGCAGCAGGCTCAGCGCCGGCGAGGTGCCGGGGTTGTGATCCGTCGACACCGCCATCGGCACACCCGCGGCGCGCAGCGCGTCGATGGGCGGCAGGTACGTGTCGCGCAGCGTGTAGTAGGCGCCGGGCAGCAGCACGGCCACCGTGCCCGACTGGCGCATCGCCTCGATGCCCGCGGCCGACAGGTGCTCGATGTGGTCGCACGACAGCGCGCCGTAGCGCGCGGCCAGCGCGGCGCCGCCCATGTCCGACAACTGCTCGGCATGCAGCTTGACCGGCAGGCCCAGCGCTTTCGCGGCCTGGAAGACCTGCTCTGTTTCGGCGAGCGAGAAGGCGATGCGTTCGCAGAACACATCGACCGCATCGACCAGCCCTTCGGCGGCGAGTGCGGGCAGCATCTCGCGGCACACGAGGTCGATGTAGTCCTGGCTGCGGCCGGCGTATTCGGGTGGCAGCGCATGCGCGCCGAGGAAGGTGGTGCGCACGGTCACGCCGTAGGCTTGGCCCAGGCGACGCGCCACGCACAACTGCTTGCGCTCGTGTTCGAGCGACAGGCCGTAGCCCGACTTGATCTCGATGGCGCAGACGCCATCGGCCAGCAGTTGTTCGAGCCGCGTTGCCGCCTGCGCGAAGAGCGTGTCTTCGTCGGCTTCGCGCGTGGCACGCACCGACGAGACGATGCCGCCACCGGCCTTCGCGACTTCTTCATACGTGGCGCCCGCGAGCCGCATCGCGAATTCGTTGGCGCGCTGGCCGCCGTAGACCAGATGGGTATGGCAATCGACCAGCCCCGGCGTGACGAGTGCACCGCCGCCATCGCGCGGCGCGAGGCCCGCGAATTCGGCGGGCAGTGCATCGCGTGCGCCGACCCAGCGGATCGCGCCTTGCGCGACCACGATGGCTGCTTCGGCATCTACCGCCAATGCCACGCCGGGCGCCGCACCGGGCGCGAGGCGCAGGCCGGTCCAGAGGCCATCGGCCGAGGGAATTTCGCTTGCGGGTTTCATCATCTGTTTTTCTTCCTGCAGGTCAGGCCGGCACGATACGAACCACCAACAGCCGCGCGTCTTCATGCGCCGGCGCGGCCTGCCAGGCCTGCGCCGTGTCGGCCCAATGCATGCCCGCGCCTTCGCGACAGGCCTCGTCGTTCAGGCGCCATTCGCCACGCAGCGCGAGCAGCACACCATGCGGTGCGGGCTCGATGGTCGAGGCGCGGGCCAGCACGCGCACGTCGGCGCGCCACTGTCCGCGCCGCGTCATCACATTGAAGTCATTCGATGCGCCGCCGAGCAGCGTGCAATCGATCACGTCGTCGCCGCTGAAGGCGAAGGGCTGCTGTGGCACATCGAGCCGATGGTCGATGCGCCCGTCGTGCGTGAAGAGCCGCACGCCGTCGCCTTCCAGCAGCATGATGCTGCGGTCGACGCCCGCGAACACCGAGAAGGGCCCGGCAGCCGCGATGGTCGCGATGCTCACGCGCCAGCCGAAGCTGTCGAGTCCCGCACCTTGGGGCCAGCTTGCGATTTCCTGCGTGGTGCCACCGCCATTCTTCCAGGGCATGGCGGGGAGAGCGGTGCGCGAGAAGCGCTGCACGCCGTTCATGACCGGCCCTCTTGCCCCTTCCCCTTCCGGGGGGAGGCTGGGATGGGGGCAGCGCCCAACGGGCGTTGTGAATGGGTCGAGGCCGTCGTGCCCCCACCCCAACCCTCCCCCGGAAGGGGAGGGAGAAATGCGAATACGGAACACACGCTCATCGCATCAACCCGCCCTGGCGCAGCTTCTGCTCGAAGTGCCGCAGCACCAACGTCATCGTCCCCGTGAGCACGAAGTACACCAGCGCGATCGCCAGGTACACCTCCAGCGAGCGGTACGACACGCTGATGATCTTCTGCCCCTCGTGCATCACGTCGTGGATGGTCAGCAGCGACACCAGCGCAGAGTTCTTGATCAGTGCAATGAACTCGTTGCCCAGCGGCGGAATCATGCGCACCACCGCCTGCGGCAGCACGATCTGGCGCATGGCCACGCCGGGCGTCATGCCCAGCGATTGCGCCGCCATGGTCTGGCCCTTGTCGATCGACTGGATCGCGCCGCGCACGATCTCCGACACATAGGCGCCCGAGTACACGCCGAGCCCCAGCACGCCGCACAGGAATGCCGGCAGCAGGATGCCGAAGTGCGGCAGGCCGAAGAACAGAATGAACAACTGCACCAGCAGCGGCGTGCCACGAATGACCGCCACATAGGCCGTGCACACGCCGTAGATCCAGCGCCGCTTCGGGTTCAGCCGGCCGATGCCGACCAGCAGGCCCAGCACGCAACCCAGGGCCAGCGCGCAGGCGGTGATTTCCACCGTGACGAGCGCGCCGCGCAGCAGGTCGGGCCAGCCCTGCCAGACGGGCGAGAAATCGAGATCCATGGTGCTGCTTCGCGCTTACTTGGCGTTGGCGCTGAACCACTTCTTGACGATCTGCTCGTAGGTGCCGTCGGCCTTGAGCTTCTCGATGGCGCCGTTCACGGCCTTGGTCAGCTCCGGCGTGTCCTTGCGAATCGCCATGCCGTATTCCTCGGTGGTGATCTGTTCCGGCAGCACCTTCAGGCCCGGGCGCGTACGCACGTACTGGTAGGCGGCGGGCTTGCCGGTGACGGCAGCTTCAGCGCGGCCGATGTCGACGAGGTTGAACATCTCCTGGTTCTTCTCGACTTCCATCAGTTGCACCTGCGGGTACTTTTCCTTGGTGAAGGCCACCGACTTGGTACCCACCTGCACGCTGACCTTCTTGCCGTTGATGTCGGCCGGGGTCTTGATGGTCGTGTTGCCGTCTTTCACCATGACGACCAGGCCGCCCGCGTAGTACGGCACGGTGAAGTCGACGACCTTCTTGCGCTCGTCGGTGATGTAGATGCCCGAGACGGCCATGTCGAAGCGCTTGGAAATGAGGCCCGGCACGAGGCCCTTGAAGTCGATGTCGATCCATTCGATCTTGCGGCCCAGCGTCTTGCCGATGGCCTCGACCAGTTCCACGTCGAAGCCGGTGCGCTTGCCGTTTTCCACGAACTCCATCGGCGGGAAGGTGGCGTCGGTGGCAACGCGCAGCGGTTCGCCCTGGGCTTGCGCCAGGCCGGCGAGGCCGAAGAAGGCAAAGCCGGACAGTGCGGCGGCGACGAGGGAGCGGCGGGTGTTCATGGTGAGGGCTTTCGTGGGTTTGAAGAAGAGAAAAAGATGCAGCAGGGGCTACTGCAGGGCGCGCGAGATGCGGGCCGCCGTGACGACGGTCATGTGGAGCAATGCAGCTTCCATGCCCTCGACGCGCGTGAGCGGCGCCATGAGCGTGATGGCGCCACGCAGGCGACGGCCCGAGGCCAGCACCGGTGCGCTCGCGCCCCAGACGCCGGCATCGACCTCGCCGTGGGTCACGGCGTGGCCGGCCTGGCGGATCGCATCGAGTTCGGCGGCGCGCGCGGCGCGGCGCTCGGGGCTTTCGTCCAGCCCGTCGAGCAAGGCATCGCGCTGGTCCAGCGGCAGATGGGCCAGCAGGCATTTGGCGCTGGCGCCGTCGCTGGCCGGCACGCTGCGGCCCCGGTCAAACGAGCAGCGCAGGGAATGCTCGCTGTCGATCATTTCGAGGCACACCACGCGGTCGTTGACGGCCGTGACCAGTGCCACGCTTTCATGGCTCTGCTGGGCCAGCGTGCGCATGTCGGCGCGGGCCGCCATGACAAGGTCGGAGTTGCCGTCGAAGCCGCTGGCCAGTTGCACGCTCACCGGGCCCGGCGAGTAGCGGCCATCGGACTCCATCACGAAGCCCCAGCGCCGCAGCATGGCGATCTGCCGGTACAGCGTGCTCTGCGACAGGCCCGTGGCCTGCACCAGCTCGGCCGCTGTCATCGCCACCTTGCTTTGCGCCAGCACCGACAGCACGAAGAGCGCGCGGTCGTTGTGGGCGGGGGTGTCGGTCGAGGGCGTCATCTGGAGCAATCGCGGGATGTCGGAAGTGGAACCGGCGTGCAGTATCTTGCTCGCCGTTCTCACTTCCAAGCCTTGATTCCCACTCGCTGGGAATGGACGCGCTTTTTCTTTCTACCTTCGTCTTACCTTCTTGCCGCCGCGCTCACAAGGCGTGAAGAAACCGTAGCGAGCGCCCCGAGCTTGCACCGAGGACCGGAGCCGTACTCCGTACGGTGAGGACCACAGGTGCGAGATCGGGGCGCGCAGCAGGTTTATTCACACCTTGTCAGCCAACCAGCAGCGGAAAGCGCGCATCGTCCATAGGCGCACCGGCCGGCAGCACCTCGGCCAGACCGGGGAAATCGGGCGATGTTCTCCAGCTTCGCGGCGCATGGCGGATGTCGTCGCCCATGAACCGCACCGAAAACACGCGGCGCCGGTTCGGCCCCTCGACGCCAGCGGCCGCATGCAGCGTGAGCATGTGGAAGCAGACGAAGTCGCCGGGCTCGATGTCCCAGCCCACGATGGGAAAGCGCTCGCGCGCGCCCTCGATGTCGGGCAGGTCCTGCAGGCTGCCTTCGGGGAACCACTTGGCGTGGTTGTCCATGAAGGTGCGCGGCATCAGCCACGGCCCCTTGTGGGAGCCGGCCACGAATTCCAGCGTGGCGGCGCGCGACACCGGATCGACCGGAATCCACATGCTGATGTTCTGCTCGCCCTCGATGTTGTAGTAGGGCTGGTCCTGGTGCCATGGCGTGCGCTGGCGCGTGCCGGGCTCCTTCACGAGCAGGTGGTCGTGATACAGGCGCACGGTCTGCGAGCCCATGAGGCGCTGCGCCAGGTGTGCAAGCGGCGCCTCGAAGATGAAGCGGCGGAAGGCGTCGATGTCCTGCCAGTTGCAAAAATCCTCGAAAAAGCGGCCCGGGTCGTCGGGCCGGCTCGCCACCTTGGCGCGCGGGCTGGGCGCGGCGAGGTTGGCCTCGATGCCATCGCGCAGCAGCGCGAGTTCGTCTTGCGTAAGCAACTGGCGGATGCAGACCGCGCCGTCGCGCTGGAACTGCGCGACCAGCGCGTCGTCCACGCGCGCCTGCACGCGGCGCTGCAGGTCGAGGGCATCAAAGGTCATCGTCGGGTCTCCTTGTTTTCGGGGCTGTCGGTGACCCGCTTTTTTACTTCACTCGCCGGGCCTACTTGATCATCGGCAGCTTCAGGCCCTGCTTCTTCGCGGTGGCGACGGCGATGTCGTAGCCCGCGTCCGCATGGCGCATCACGCCGGTGGCCGGGTCGTTGAAGAGCACGCGCTCGATGCGCTTGGCGGCCGCGTCGGTGCCGTCGCACACGATCACCACGCCCGAGTGCTGCGAGTAGCCCATGCCCACGCCGCCGCCGTGGTGCAGGCTGACCCAGGTGGCGCCGCCCGCGGTGTTGAGCAGCGCGTTGAGCAACGGCCAGTCGGACACGGCATCGGTGCCGTCCTTCATGGCCTCGGTCTCGCGGTTCGGGCTGGCGACCGAGCCGGTGTCCAGGTGGTCGCGGCCGATGACGATGGGCGCCTTCAGCTCGCCGTTCCTCACCATCTCGTTGAAGGCCAGGCCGGCGATGTGGCGCTCGCCCAGGCCCAGCCAGCAGATGCGCGCAGGCAGGCCCTGGAAGGCGATGCGCTCGCGCGCCATGTCGAGCCAGCGGTGCGTGTGGGTGTTCTCGGGGAACAGCTCCTTGATCTTGGCGTCGGTCTTGTAGATGTCTTCCGGGTCGCCCGAAAGCGCCACCCAGCGGAACGGGCCCTTGCCTTCGCAGAACAGCGGACGGATGTAGGCCGGCACGAAGCCCGGGAAGTCGAAGGCGTTCTTCACGCCTTCGTCGAACGCGACCTGGCGGATGTTGTTGCCGTAGTCGACCGTCGGGATGCCCATGGCCTGGAAGTCGAGCATGGCCTGCACGTGCACGGCGCAGGACTTGGCTGCTGCCTTCTTCAGCGCGTCGTGCTGCGACACGTCCTTCATCGCGGCCTGCCATTGCGGCACGGTCCAGCCCGAAGGCAGGTAGCCGTTGATCAGGTCGTGCGCGGAGGTCTGGTCGGTCACGAGGTCGGGCTTGTGGCCACCGGCCTTCGCGCGCTTCACGAGTTCGGGAAGGATATCGGCCGCATTGCCCAGCAGTGCGATCGACACGGCTTCCTTCGCGTCGGTGTGCTGCTTGATCAGCTCGAACGCATGGTCGATGTCGCGCGCCTGCTTGTCGACGTAGCGCGTGCGCAGGCGAAAGTCGATGCTGCTCTGCTGGCATTCGATGTTGAGCGACACCGCACCGGCCAGCGTGGCTGCGAGCGGCTGCGCACCGCCCATGCCGCCCAGGCCGGCCGTGAGAATCCACTTGCCCGCGAGGCTGTTGTTGTAGTGCTGGCGGCCGGCTTCGACGAAAGTCTCGAAGGTGCCCTGCACGATGCCCTGGCTGCCGATGTAGATCCAGCTTCCGGCCGTCATCTGGCCGTACATGAAGAGGCCCTGGCGGTCGAGCTCGTTGAAGTGCTCCCAGTTGGCCCACTTCGGCACGAGGTTCGAGTTGGCGAGCAGCACGCGCGGTGCGTTCTCATGCGTCTTGAACACGCCGACCGGCTTGCCCGATTGAATGAGCAGCGTCTCGTCGTCGTTCAGTTCCTTCAGCGACGCGAGGATCTGGTCGTAGCACTCCCAGTTGCGCGCGGCACGGCCGATGCCGCCGTACACCACGAGGTCTTGCGGACGCTCGGCCACCTCGGCGTCGAGGTTGTTCTGCAGCATGCGGAACGGCGCTTCGGTGAGCCAGCTCTTGCAGTTCAGCGTGCTGCCGCGCGGCGCACGGATCACACGCGTGGGGTCATGGCGCGGGTCGGCGGCGTCGGGATTGTTCAGGGCGAATTTGTCGGGAGCGTTCATGGCGTGGTTCTCCTATCTGTCGATCTGTTGGGTGATGTTTTACGAGTGGCTGGGCAGGATGTCGAGCAGCGCGGCCGGCAGCTCGGCCTTCAGCGCCCACTGGCGCATGGCTTCGATGTCGGGTGCGAGGTAGCGGTCGCGTTCGAGGAAAGCGACCTTCTGGCGGATGGCGGCAAACTCCGCTTCCACCAGCGGCGAACTCTTCAACTTGCGTTTGAGTTCGATGCCTTGGGCGGCGGCCATGGCTTCGATGCCGACGACCACTGCGGTGTTGTTGACCATGTCGCCCAGGCGGCGCGCCGCGAAGGTGGCCATCGAGACGTGGTCTTCTTGGTTGGCCGAGGTCGGCAGGCTGTCGACGCTGGCGGGATGCGCGAGCGACTTGTTCTCCGACGCGAGCGCTGCGGCCGTGACCTGCGCGATCATGAAACCGGAGTTGAGGCCGCCGTCGCGCACCAGGAACGGTGGCAGGCCCGACAGGCCGGTGTCGAGCAGCAGCGCGATGCGGCGCTCGGAGATGGCACCGACCTCGCTCACGGCCAGCGCAATGATGTCGGCCGCGAAGGCGACGGGCTCGGCGTGGAAGTTGCCGCCCGAGATCACTTCGCCGGTGTCGCAGAACACCAGCGGGTTGTCCGATGCTGCATTGGCTTCGATCACCAGCACGCGCGCGGCGTGTGCGAGGTTGTCGAGGCAGGCGCCCATCACCTGCGGAATGCAGCGCACCGAGTACGGGTCCTGCACACGGCCGCAGTCGGCGTGCGACGGCACGATCTCGCTGCCTTCGAGCAGCGTGCGCACGGC
This sequence comes from Variovorax sp. PAMC26660, assembly GCF_014302995.1. NCBI lineage: Bacteria > Pseudomonadati > Pseudomonadota > Betaproteobacteria > Burkholderiales > Comamonadaceae > Variovorax > Variovorax sp. PAMC26660. The sequence continues at coordinate 2,677,050 of NZ_CP060295.1, read as the reverse complement.
GCCCGCCACGGCGATCTGGCCCGGCTGGCCGCGCGCGGCGTGGATGCGTGCGTCGAAGGGCTTGATCGAACCCTGGATCGCTTCGAGCGACAGGGCGCCCGACATCAGCGCGGCGGCGAACACGTCTTCTGCGCCGAACAGGCCGGCCAGCGCCAGCGCGGTCGACACCTGCGTGCCGTTGAGCAGCGCCAGGCCTTCCTTGGGGCCGAGCACGAAGGGTTCGAGGCCGATGCTGCGCATCGCTTCGGCACCGCTGACCTTCTTGCCGTCAGCCAGCGTCGCTTCGCCTTCGCCGATCAGCACGCAGGCCATGTGCGCCAGCGGCGCCAAGTCGCCCGAGGCGCCGACCGAACCCTTGCACGGAATGCTCGGCGTGACGCCCGCGTTGAACAGCGCCAGCAGCGCGTCGACCAGCGCGGGCCGCACGCCCGAGTGTCCACGCGCCAGGCTCACCGCCTTGGTCGCGAGGATCATCCGAACGACAGGCGCAGCCAGCGGCTCGCCCGTGCCCACGCTGTGCGACAGCACGAGGTTGCGTTGCAATTCGGCCAGGTGGTCGTTGCCGATGCGCGTGCTCGCGAGCTTGCCGAAGCCGGTGTTGATGCCGTAGACCACCTGATCGTTCTCGACGATGTGGCGCACCGCCGCTTGCGAGAGCGCCATGCCGTCGCGCACCGACGGATCGAGCACAAGTTGCACGCCGCCGGCCTGGATGCGTCGCAGCATCGCAAGATCGACCTTGCCGGGCGTGAGGGTCAGGGTGGCATTGGAAGTGGCGGTGTGGTTGCTTGGCATGTGAACCTGTCTATACAAGTGGTTGCGAGAGAAAACGTAGGTCTCTGGGGACGAAAAAAACTAACCCGAGCTGGGGTTGCCGTCGGCTCGGAAGCGGCTGCCCAGGCTGTAGCGCGAAGCGGGATGCAGGCAGCGCACCCATGTCACGGGCGTGGTGCGTATCCACGTGCGGCGCGTCAGCAGCAGGCAGGGGTCGGTGGGCGTCATCGCGAGCCGGGCAGCCTGTTCAGCGCTGGGCAGCACGGCGTCGACGACGTGTTCGATCTGGTCGAAGGGCACGTTGCGCAGCAGGTATTCGCTGGGCGGCATGCTGCTGAAGTCTTGTTCGAGGTAGTCGGGCACGACCTGCGGATTGACGTAGCGCTCTTCGAGCTGCACGGGCGTGTCGTTTTCCAGGTGCAGGCAGGCGCTGTGGAACACCGAGTCGCCGGGGCGCAGGTCGAGCCATGCAGCCACATCGGGCGATGCGGCGATGCGTTCGACGGCGATCATTTCGCAGCGGTAGTCGTGGCCGCGCTGGCGGATTTCGCTGGCGATGTTGGCGATCTGCAGCAGCGTCGATTGCGGCTTGTTCTCAGCCACGAAGCTGCCAACGCCGGCCACGCGCACGATGCGGCCCTGTTCCACCAGCTCGCGCAGCGCGCGGTTGACTGTCATGCGCGCCATGCCGAACTGCGCGACCAGCTCGTGCTCCGAGGGCAGGCGGTGGCCGGGCGCCCACGTGCCGTCCTGAATCTTTCGGGAGATGTGATCCTTGACTTGCGCGTAGAGCGCGAGGGTGGGCAGGTCGCGCTTCATGTCGATCTGTGCGGGCGTTCTGGGTGCTGTTGTTCTTCAGGGCGAGTGCGCATGACACGCTGCTGGTGATCGCCGATCAACGACTGCTCCGCATAACGCTCACGCTGGCGGTGTGCTCTGCGCAGCGAAATAAAGGAGGAGGGGCGCGCAGCGCCCCGGGGGACATTCGCGGAGCAGAGCACGCCGTCGGCGTGGGCGCGCCCTGAACAGCAAACGCCAAGCACAACGCGACGAAGAGAAGACCAAGGCTTCATTCCTAGTGCTCCGCAGCAGCCATCGACTCCGCGCGAATCTCTTCAGTCAGCCGCGCCTTGATCTCCATGAACTCCGGCGAGGTCTTGATCGTGTAGCTGCGCGGATGCGGAAAGTCGACCGCGATCTCTGTCTTGATGCGGCCCGGCCGCGCGCTGAACACCGCCACGCGGTTGGCCATGAAGATCGCTTCGTCGATGTCGTGCGTGACGAACAACACCGTCTTCTGCGCCGACTCCCAGATGCCCAGCAGCAGCTCCTGCATCAGCACGCGGGTCTGGTTGTCGAGTGCGCCGAACGGCTCGTCCAGCAGCAGCATCTTGGGGTCGTTGGCGAGCGCGCGTGCAATGGCCGTGCGCTGCTGCATGCCGCCCGAGAGCTGCTTCGGAAAGTGATGCTCGAAGCCGCGCAGGCCGACCTTGGCGATGAAGAACTCGCTGCGCTCCTTCTGGTCGGCTTCGCTCATGCCGCGCTCGCGCAGGCCGAAGCGGATGTTCTGCGCCACGGTGAGCCACGGAAAGAGCGTGTAGCTCTGGAACACCACGCCGCGATCGGCGCCGGGGCCGTCGATGCGCTCGCCGTCGAGCATCACCTGGCCGGTGGTCGGAAAGTCGAGCCCCGCCACGATGCGCAACAACGTCGACTTGCCGCAGCCCGAGGGGCCGAGGATGGTGACGAAGTCGTTCTCGCGCACCTCGAAGTCGATGGGCAGCAGCGCCTGCGTGCTCTGGCCCCTGTTGCCGGTGAAGACGCGCGAGACGCCCTGGATGGAGAGTTGGTTCTTCACAGTGCGGCCCATGCAAACAGACGGCGATTCATTGCCTTGAAAGCGAAGTCGGACAGCAAGCCGATGACGCCGATCACGATGATCCCGAAGATGATCTGCCCGGTGTTCAGCAACGCCTGGCTGTCGGTGATCATGTGGCCGATGCCCGACGACGAGCCGATCAGCTCGGCCACGATCACATACGTCCACGCCCAACCGAGCACGAGGCGCAGCGTTTCGGCGATGCCCGGTGCGGCGCCCGGAATGAGCACCCGCGCCACGATGCCGCGGCTGTTGGCGCCCAGCGTGTAGGCCGCTTCGACGAGGTCGCGGCGCGCACCGCCCACGGTGACGGCCACCATCAGCACGATCTGGAAGAAGGAGCCGATGAAGATCACCAGCAGCTTCTGCATTTCGCCCAGGCCCGCCCACAGGATGAGCAGCGGAATGAAGGCCGAGGCCGGCAGGTAGCGGCAGAACGAGACAAAAGGCTCGAAGAAGGCCTCGACGGTCTTCCAGGTGCCCATCGCGATGCCCAGCGGCACCGCGAACACGGCCGCCAGCAGGAAGCCGCCGAACACACGCCACACGGTCATGCCGATGTCGCCGATGAAGCCGTACTCGGTGAAGAGCAGCCAGCCCTCCTTGACCATGGTCGGCGGGCTCGCCAGGAAGGTCGGCGACACGAAGCCGCCGAGCGTGGCGAGCGACCACACCAGCACGAACACGACGAAGAAGCCGAGCCCCAGCAGCACGCGGGCACGCGCGCCGATGGGTTCGAGCGGCGCGAACGCGCGGCGCCGCACGGGGGCCACGGGTGTTGATGAGGCGGCAGACGCAGATGCCGCACGGGGCGCCATCTGCGGCATCGCCTTACTTGACGAAGCTTGCATCGAAGGTCACGGCGTAGTCTTCAGGCGCCTTGCGGATCACGCCGGCTTCCAGCAGGATCGTTGCGGCTTCCTTCATGAAAGTGGTGATCTCGCCCGCAAAGAATTTCTGGTTGGCGGCCTTGTCCTGCCAGCGCAGGTAGGCCGACGACTTGGCGAACTGCTCGCCGCTTTGCTTGACGGCCGAGCCCATGAGTTCGTTGGCCTTGGCCGGGTCGGCCTTGATCAGGTCGAGCGCGTCGAAGTACGACTTGGTGAGCGCGGCGGCGGCCTTGGCGTTGGCCTTGAGCCAGGTGGGCGCGCAGCCGACGGTGTCCATCACCATCGGGTAGTCGAGCGTTGTGGCCAGGATCTTGCCGGCGGCGGGGTTGGCGCGCACGGTCGAGAGGTACGGCTCGTAGGTCATAGCGGCGTCGTTCTGGCCGGCCACGAAAGCCTGCGCGGCGGGTTGCGGTTCGAGCGAGACCACCTTCACGTCTTTCAGCGTCATGCCGTTCTTGCTGAGCATCCAGGCCAGGCCGAAGTACGGCGCGGTGCCGGGAGCGCTCACGCCGATGCTCTTGCCCTTGAGGTCGGCGAAGGTCTTGACGTCGTTGCGCACCGCGAGGCCGTCGGCGCCGTAGGACTTGTCCATCTGGAAGATCTGCACGATGGGCACGCCGTTGGCGTTCCAGGCCACGTGCGTCTCGACCGTGGTGGCCGCGCACTGGATCGCGCCGGAGGCCAGGGCCAGGTGGCGGTCTTTCTGCGGAATCATCTTGAGTTCGACGTCCAGGCCGTTCTTCTTGAAGATGCCGGCCTTGTCGGCCAGCGAGAGCGGCGCGAAGCCGGTCCAGCCGGACATGCCGAGCGAAATCTTCGTTTCCTGGGCGGCGGCCGTTCCGGCCATGCCCGCTGCACATGCACCTGCTGCCAGCAGCGAAGCGACTTTCACAACTACCGTCTTGACCATGGGGACTCCTGGTTCCATTTTTTGAGAGAGATGGCTCGGCGATGCGCTCCCGAAACATCGGACAGCGCGCGCCTCGCATTGTTGCCAAGCGCCCCAGCTTGTATATACAGGATAACCCGGAAGGTCTTTTTCGGTGCATGCCTGAGTGAAATGCACCAGATTGCTGTCTATACAGGAGGGGCGACGGGACGGAGGCCACTGTTGCAAACCTCATGCCACAGTCATATCGGTGTCGCTGGGGGACAATCGGCGCCTTCCCCTTTTTCGCCCTCGCGCCCTGTCGCGTTCGCTGCCTGTGTCCTCTCTTGCCCCCCATCCCCTCGACGACGCCCCCGGCAGCGCAGCACCCGCCGACATCCTTCACGAAGTCTTCGGCTACTCGCAGTTCCGGGGTGCCCAGCAGGACATCGTCGACCACGTGGTGGCAGGCGGCGACGCGCTGGTGCTGATGCCCACGGGCGGCGGCAAGTCGCTGTGCTACCAGATCCCGGCCATCGCGCGGCAGCGCGCGGGGCATGGCGTGTCGGTGGTGGTGTCGCCGCTGATCGCGCTGATGCACGATCAGGTGGGCGCGCTGCACGAAGCCGGCGTGAACGCCGCTTTCTTGAATTCCACGCTCGACTGGGAACAGACCCAGGACGTGGAGCGCCGCATGCTGCGCGGCGAGATCACGCTGCTGTACGCGGCGCCCGAGCGCGTGAACACGCCGCGCTTTCTGTCGCAGCTCGATTCGCTGAAGGAGCGCGGCAAGCTGTCGCTGTTCGCGATCGACGAGGCGCATTGCGTGAGCCAGTGGGGCCACGACTTCCGCCCCGAGTACCGCGCGCTCACGGTGCTGCACGAGCGCTATGCGGGCGTGCCGCGCATCGCGCTCACGGCCACGGCCGACGACCTGACGCGCGCCGACATCGTCGAGCGGCTGCAGCTCGAAGAGGCGCGCCAGTTCGTCTCCAGCTTCGACCGGCCGAACATCCGCTACACCATCGTCGAGAAGAAGGACGCCACCACGCAGTTGCTGCGCTTCATCGAGCGCGAGCACGAAGGCGATGCGGGCGTGGTCTATTGCCAGTCGCGCAAGCGCGTGGAAGAGCTGGCGGTGACGCTGCGCGACGCGGGCATCAACGCGCTGCCGTACCACGCGGGGCTCGATGCAGCCGTGCGCCAGAAGCACCAGGACCGCTTCCTGCGCGAAGAAGGCGTGGTGATGGTCGCGACCATCGCTTTCGGCATGGGCATCGACAAGCCCGACGTGCGTTTCGTCGGCCACATCGACATGCCGAAGAACATCGAGGGCTACTACCAGGAAACCGGTCGCGCGGGCCGCGACGGCGGCCCCGCCGACGCCTGGATGACCTACGGCCTGAACGACGTGGTGAACCAGCGCCGCATGATCGACGAGAGCCCAGCCGGCGAAGAGTTCAAGCAGGTGATGCGCGGCAAGCTCGATGCGCTGCTCTCGCTCGCCGAGGCGAGCGACTGCCGGCGCGTGCGCCTGCTGGGCTACTTCGGCGAAAAGAGCACGCCTTGCGGCAACTGCGACAACTGCCTGAACCCGCCGCAGGTGTGGGACGGCACCGATGCCGCGCGCAAGCTGCTCAGCACCATCTACCGCGTGCAGCAGCTCAGCGGCATCAGCTTCGGCGCGGGGCATGTCATGGACATCCTGCGCGGCAAGTCGACCGAGAAGGTCAAGCAGTTCGGCCACGAGCGCATCAGCACCTTCGGGCTGGGCGCGGAGTTCAGCGAAGTGCAGTTGCGCGGCGTGCTGCGGCAACTGATCGCCACGGGCGCGCTGGCGGTGGATGCGGAAGCGTTCAACACGCTGAAGCTCACCGAAGGGTCGCGCGCGGTGCTCAAGGGCGAGGCGGCGGTGACGCTGCGCGAGTCGGTCTCGTCACCGACGGAGCGCAAGTCCCGGCGCGAGAAAGTCGCCAAGGGCGCGCCTTCGCCGGCGGCGGCCAAGCTGGACGACGTCGGCAAAAAGCGCTTCGAGGCGCTCAAGGCCTGGCGCGCCGAGGTCGCGAAAGAGCACAACCTGCCGGCTTACGTGATCTTCCACGACGCGACGCTGGCCTCGATTGCCGAGCGCGCACCCGCCACGCTCGAAGACCTGCAGGGCATCAGCGGCATCGGCACCAAGAAGCTCGAGGCTTACGGCACCGAAGTGCTGCGGGTCTGCGAGGCGTTCTAGCTCGGGCTCACTTCCGACGGCTCCCGGCAGGACTCAGTTCGTGGCCGGCAGCACGACGGGCACCGGGCGCGTGAGCAGGTCGACATACAGCTCGAAGAAACGCGCGTTGTCGAACTTCTTCACCACCGTCAGCTTCTGCAGCGCCGGGCCGGGCGGCTGCGAGACATAGCCGATGGAGCGGCCGTTGTCGGGCGCGCCGGGCTTGGCCACCACGTCGACATAGCGGTCTTCCGTCTGGGTGGCGTAGGTCGGATCGAGCAGGTAGGCCAGGGTCAGCGTGTCCCAGATGTTCTGGGTGTAGTTGGGGTTGGTCTCGAAGCCGTTCTTGCCGTCGAAGCCGTAGCCGTTGAGCTTCTGGAACACATCGGTCACGGCGGTGGGCTTGGCCGGGTGTGCGATGCGGTCGTAGATCGTCTTGGTCAGGAACACGGTGTCGGTCACGTCCAGCGGCACCACCACCTGCGGGATGGGCAGGCGCACCACGAACTGCGCGGCGTCGGGGTCGAACCACCAGTTGAACTCGGCGGCCTTGGTGGTGTTGCCTGCCACGTCGATGGCGCCGCCCATGTAGATGATCTTCTTGATCAACGGCACGATCTCGGGGTTCTGCTTCACGGCCAGCGCGATGTTGGTGAGCGGACCGATGGCGAGGATGGTGATTTCGTTCGGATTGGCCTTCACGGTGTCGACGATGAAGTCGACCGCGCTCTTGCGCTGCAGCGTGGTGTGGGTGGCGAAACCATCGGGCGAGGGCTTGAGGTCGACGTCGGCCTTGGGCTCGGGGCCGCCCCAGGCGCCCAGGTAGCCGTCACCACCCGCGCCCGCGGCCAGTTCGGCCTGGACGTCGGCATAGGTGTGGTTGAGCGCGTAGTTCGCGCCCGAATAGATGCCGATGCGGTTGCCCACGCCGAGCCGTTCGACCGACATCAGCGCATCGGCCACGCCCTGCTTGAGCCACTGGTTGCCCGAGACCACGCTGATGCCCATGACCTGGACCTTGCCCGTGGCCTGCAGCTGCGCGGCCATGACGCCAAGCTGGCCGTCGTCGCTCATGGTGTTGTAGTCGCTGTCGATGAGGATCTTCTGCGCGACAGCGGCCGGGGGGGCACCAGAGCCCGAGCCAGAACCGGGACCCAAGCCAAAACCACCACCATCGCCTCCGCCCCCACAACCGGCCAGCACCGCGATGACGACGACGAACATCGTCCCGATCCATTTGCGCATCTTCTGCTCCTAAGAATTTGGTTTTCAGTCGAGGAAGACTGAAATACAAACGTTTGCGCAAAGCTTTGCGCAAACGTTTGCGAAACTCTAAGGCGCAAGCCACGGGCGTGGCAAGCACCGTGGCCTAGGGGTTTTCCGCGAGAGTGCGGCGGGGGTCAGCCCGGGTTGGGCAAGGCTTCGAGCAGGCGGTTGCGGCGCAACGGCGATTGGTCGATCAGGAAGGGCGTCTCGGCCTCGGCAGGCTGGGCCTTCCCAAGGCCTTGCGCCATCGCCTTGGCCACCGGCGCAGGGCAGGTGCCTGCGCTGCGCAATGCGAGAGCCGCGGCCAGCCGGGCTTCGTTCGGGTCGCCGAGCTGGTGGTCGTAGTCGTCGCCGGACACGGCACAGGTGGGCGGGAAGCCGTCGCCGTAGTCGCCGAAGCCCAGCTGGTTCACGCCCTTGACCTGGATCGCGAAGTAGGTGGTGCCGCAGTTGTCCTGCGGATAGAAGCCGTAGGGCTTGCCGCAGGTGGTGCCACCGACGAGGTTGACCGTGACACCCACGCCGCGCAGGCTGTTGATGACTGATTCGCTGGCCGAACAGGTGCTGGGGCTTGTCAGCACGGTCACCCGCGACAGGCCGAGCGTGGGCAAGGCCGTGCTGGTGCGGCTGCTGGTGCTGTAGAACGGCATCTGGCTCTGCGCCAGCGAGAAGCGGAACGGGTTCTTGTCATTGAAGGTCAGTTGCTCGAAGGTCTTGCCCGCCGTGGCCGATGGCCCGGCGATCATGTAGGCCAGCCGGCTGGCGATGGCGAGCTGGCCGCCGCCGTTGTAGCGCATGTCGAGCACGAGATCCTGGATGCCACCCGGGCTGGCGTTGAAGGTGTTCACCGCATCGATGAGCTGCTGTTCGGCGGTCGTGATGTGGTCGTTGAACAGCATGTAGCCCACATGTTTGCCGCCGCCCCCGTCGAGAACCGTGACGTTCTGCACCGGCTTGCTCGTGACATTGGTGGCCGCCAGGGAATAGGACACAGCTGGCGCGCTGCCCAGCTGGAACGTGAAGGTGTGCGACTCGCCCACGGCCTTCGGCGAGAGCGCGCCATTGATCGTGGCAGCGTTGGCTGCGCCGGTCGCGTTGACGAAATCGACGCCGTCGACGGTCAGCAGCCTGGCGCCGCGTTTCAGCCCGGCGAGGTCGGCGGGCGACCCGGGCTGGACGAGGACAACGCGCAGTTCGCGCGGAGGTTTGGTGGCGATGGACACGAACTCCGCGCCGTAGCTGACCGACACGCCGCCCTGCGAGAGCTGGCGGTACACCTCGGTGTCGTAGATGAAGTGGAAGCGGTCCTTGGCCTTGCCCGACGCCGTGGTAGCCGTCGTCTTGAGCACATTGAACCAATCGACCGGCGTCGCGTAGTCGGCGGCTTTGAGGGTGGTCGGCACCTCGCCGTACCAGAGGTAGGTTTCGTCGATCCAGCCGCGCACCCAGCTTTTTTCTTTGTCGAGCGAGCCCAGGCGGTCGGGGTAGCCCGCGCCGGTGTCGGGGTTGGTGCCGTTGCGCGGCGCGGCGCACAAGCCGGCCACCGAGGACGAAGGAACGATACCGGTATCGCCGCCGGCGGGCGGCGGGGTGCCGCCGCCGGGGAGCAGGCCGAGCGGCACGCCACCGCCGCCCCCACCTCCGCCGCCTCCACAACTCGCCAGCAGGCTGGCCACGGCCAGCGTGGCGGCCGCAGCCCACGCCCCAGGACGCGGCAACTGCCGCAGGTCTATCTTGCGAATGCCCATGTGTTCCTCCTCGTGCCCGTGGTGCCGGGCGGATGTTTCGCATCGGGCGACCTGTCTGCCCCAATGCGCTCCCCGGGTTTCACACCCGTTGTTCTGTCGCTGTCTGCTGCTACTGTTACTGCACGAAGCCCATGCCGCGCGACTCGCGCACTTCGGGCTTGATGCGATGCTCGGCTTCGAGCTGGTCGAGAAATTCGGCGGCCGAGAATTCGACCGCGAGGATATCGGTCTGCCGTTTCACAGCGGCGAAATCTCCGGGGCAAAGCTGCGGCAATTGCGCCAGCCGCGCTTGCAGGGTTCCGGTCATGAGCGCGGCATCGCCCGCGAGCGCCTCGACCACGAACATGCGCTCGCGCTGCTCCTTGGTGAGCGGCTTGAACTTGATCTTGAAGGTGAAGCGCCGCAGCGCCGCCTGGTCGAGCCGCTCGAGCAGGTTGGTGGTGCATATGAAAACGCCGTTGAAGCGCTCCATGCCCTGCAGCATCTCGTTGACCTCGGTGACCTCGTAGGTGCGCTGCGCGCCGCGCCGGTCCTGCAGGAAGGAGTCGGCTTCGTCGAGCAGCAGCACGGCCTTTTCGTTTTCGGCGTCCTTGAACATGGCGGCCATGTTCTGCTCGGTCTCGCCGACGTATTTGCTCATGAGGTCGCTGGCCTGCTTGACGATCAGCGGGCGGCCGACGGCCTTGGCGATGTGTTCGGCCAGCGCGGTCTTGCCGGTGCCGGGCGCGCCATAGAAGCACAACGTGCCGTGCCCGCGTGCCTTCAGCGCCTCGACGATGCGCGGGATCTCGAAGCGCGTTTCGACATGCAGCATGTCGAGGTCGTAGGTGGTGACGCTGCGGCGCTCGCCGCGGCCGGTGTCGAGCGTGCCCAGGGCGAGGTCGGCATTGCGCAATTGCCGCTCGATCAGCCCTTCCATCGAGGCATCGTCGGTGCGAGCCAGCCCCGCGAAACGCACCGCCGTGCGGATCTGTGCGGGCGTGAGGCCCTTGCGTCCGGCCAGCTTGGCGGTGAAGGCTTCGGACACGACGACGCCTTCGAGCGTCTTCTTCACGAGCTGCTCGCGCGCGCCGGGCGGCGGCGACTTGAGTTCGAGGTGGTACGCGAAGCGGCGCCGGAAGGCCGGGTCGATCTGCTCGATGCGGTTGGTGACCCACAGCGTGGGCACCGGGTTGGCTTCGAGGATCTGGTTGACCCAGGCCTTGCCGCTCACGCTGCCGCTGGTGGGCGCGGGAATCTGCTCGGCGCGGGCCATGAACTGCGCGGCCTCGGTGCTGATGGGTGGGAACACATCCTCGACTTCATCGAACAACAAGGCGGCCTGCGCACTGCCCTTGAGGAACACCTGCGCGATCTGCAGCGAGCGATAGCGGTCGCGGCCGCTCAACGAATTGCCGTCGCGGTCGGCGTATTCGACCTCGAAGAGTTCAAGGCCGGCCGCCTGCGCGACGACCTTGGCGAGTTCGGTCTTGCCAGTGCCAGGCGGTCCGTAGAGGAGCACGTTGACGCCGGGCTCCTTGCGCGCGACGGCGGCACGCAGCAGCGTGACGAGCATCTGCGCATCTTCCTCTACGAAAGAAAAGTCGTGCGGCGTGAGCGCGCTCTTGGCCGAGGGCCGCGTGAACACCGCCATCAGCTCGTTCTGGTCGCGGTACTCGCGCATCAGCACCGGCGGCAGCTTCTCGCTGACCTTCATGAGGTCGGCAAGGTCGGTGATGTTGTGCTCGGAGATCAGGTTTTCGACCAGGCCAATGCGTTCGAGCCGCGAGCCCGCGCGCAAGGCTTCACCCACTTCGCTGGCATTCACGCCTGCGATGTCGGCAATGGCGGCATAGGCCTCGGGCGCGTTGTTGACCTTGAACTCGACCAGCAGCGAGCGCAGGTCGCGCTGGTAGCGCGCGAGCGTGCCGTAGAGCAGCAGCGCGCGCTCGGCCTTGTTGAGCTGCAGCAGGCCCGCGAGCGCATCGATGTTCTTCTCGACCAGCGTCGATTGCTTGCGCAGTGCATGCGTGAGCCAATCGCGTGTGACGGCGAGTACCGAGAGCAGGTCCTTGGGCTGGTCCTTCGCGTATTCGTCGAGATAGAAGAAGAGCGTGCCTTCCTCATACGGACCGCGCCACACACCGTGGCGTTCGAGCAGCGTGCGTCCGTCGAAATTCTCGACGCCCTTCCACGCTTCGTTGCCTGCGCAGCGGCGGCCGAGGAACTCGCGCAATCGCTGCAACACCGCGGCGGGCCACACCAGATGCCGGCCCGTGAGCGACAGCAGCCCGTTGATATCGCGCCGCACATTGAAGCGCGGCCCTTGCTTGGCGGCGAGCGTGAGCACGAAGTGCGAGCACATGAGCTCGAGCACCGGCGCCTCCTTGAGACCGGGCGAAGGCAATGCCTGCCCGCGTACCGCAGCAGCCACCACATCGACACCCGCACGCTTGACCATCAGGCAACCTCCGATTAGGAAATTCGTGGAGAGACCATAACGCAGACTTTTGGCTTCGGGAAGACCGCCAGACGGTAAAAACCCTCACGGTGCGATTCCAGCCACAATGCCGGCCATGGTCGGAATCGAAGAAATCCAGCGCGCTGCGGTGCGCCTGCAAGGTCAGGTACTCAATACGCCCTGCGTCGAGTCACGCACGCTGTCGGAAATCGTCGGCGCCCAGGTGTTCCTGAAGTTCGAGAACCTGCAGTTCACATCCTCGTTCAAGGAGCGTGGTGCGTGCAACAAGCTGGTCGATCTTTCTCAGAACGGTACACGCGGCGTGATCGCCATGTCGGCCGGCAACCATGCGCAGGGTGTGGCCTATCACGCGCAGCGGCTGGGCCTGCGCGCGCTGATCGTGATGCCGCGCTTCACGCCCAGCGTGAAGATCGAGCGCACGCGCGGTTTCGGCGCAGAGGTGGTGCTGCATGGCGACACGCTCGACGCGGCGCGCGCGCATGCGCTGGAGCTGGCGCAGCGCGAGGGGCTGACCTTCGTGCATCCCTATGACGACGAGGCCATCATTGCGGGGCAAGGCACGGTGGCGCTCGAAATGCTCGATGCGGTGCCCGACCTCGACACGCTGGTGGTGGCGGTCGGTGGCGGCGGGCTGATCGCGGGCATGGCGGTCGCGGCGCGCGAGCGCAGGCCGGGCATCGAGATCGTCGGGGTGCAGACCACGCGCTTTCCGGCCATGGTCAACGCCATCAAGGGCACGCACCATGTGCAGGGCAAAAGCACCATCGCCGAAGGTATTGCCGTGGGCACGCCTGGCGTGCTGACGCAGGAAATCATCGCCAGCAAGGTCGACGACCTGCTGCTGGTGGACGAAGGTGATATCGAGCAGGGCGTGCTCATGCTGCTCGAAATCGAGAAAACGCTGGTTGAAGGCGCCGGCGCGGCGGGCCTGGCGGCGCTGATCCGGCACCCGGAACGCTTCAAGGGCAAGCGCGTCGGGCTGGTTCTGTCGGGTGGCAACATCGATCCGCTGCTGCTCGCGGCCATCATCGAGCGCGGCATGGTGCGGGCGGGCCGGCTGGCGCGGGTGCGCGTGAGTGCGCGCGACGTGCCTGGCTCGCTGGCCGAGATCACGGCCACTGTCGCCGAAGCAGGCGCTAACGTCGACGAGGTTCATCACCAGCGCGCCTTCACCATGCTGGCGGCACAGAACGTCGACATCGAGCTGGTGCTGCAGACCCGCGGACGGGCTCACTTGGCCAGCGTGCTGGCGGCACTGAAGGACGCCGGCTTCGAGGCCGAAGAACAACATTGAGAGCCACTTGACACTCACGGTCTGGGGGCTCGCAACCCCCTAGACCGGTCAAGGGCTACCCGCCGGTAAAATGCCGACAGTCTGTCTATTGCGTATTCGAGGTACTTCCCGATGTCCAACCCCACCCCCGTCGATCCGAGCCATGGCGCAGCCGTCGAAAAAGACGCCGTCGAATCGGTCGTTCACCTGATGCCCCTGGTGCTCCCGCTGGCCGGTGGCGTGCTCATGCTGCTGCTGGCGTCGATCGCCGTTTTCCTGGCCTGATGGCCTGACTGACTGACAGGCTTTCGCGGCTTTGTCCGCGGGCCGTGCGGCCCGCGCTGACGCACTCTCCCAAAGCGAAACGTTTTCTCAAACGGACCTCCACGCCTTTGCAGGCACGGCGCCCCGTTCGGAAAGACGATTTTTCAACTTAGGAGATTTCCGATGAACGCACCCACGATGAAGGGCCTCACCATTCAGGCGCCCTCATACGTCAAGAACGCCAAGCTGATTGCCTGGGTGGCCGACATGGCCGCGCTGTGCAAACCCGAAACCATCCACTGGTGCGATGGCAGCAAGGAAGAGTACGACCGCCTGTGCCAGCAACTGGTCGACGCCGGTACCTTCAAGAAGCTCAACCCGGCCAAGCGCCCCAATTCCTTCCTCGCGGTGTCCGACCCGAGCGACGTTGCGCGTGTCGAAGACCGTACCTTCATCTGCTCCGCAGAGAAGGAAAATGCTGGCCCCACCAACAACTGGATGGCCCCGACCGAGATGCGTGCTACTTTGCAACCCCTTTTTGACGGCTGCATGAAGGGCCGCACGATGTACGTCGTGCCGTTCAGCATGGGCCCGCTGGGGTCGCCGATTGCGCACATCGGCATCGAGCTTTCCGACTCGCCCTACGTGGCGGTCAACATGCGCATCATGACCCGCATGGGCAAGGCCGTGTACGAGGTGCTGGGCGCCAACGGCGACTTCGTGCCCTGTGTGCATACCGTGGGCGCGCCGCTCGAAGCCGGCCAGAAGGATGTGTCCTGGCCCTGCAACAAGACCAAGTACATCGTTCATTACCCGGAAACGCGCGAGATCTGGAGCTACGGCTCAGGCTACGGCGGCAATGCGCTGTTGGGCAAGAAGTGCTTTGCGCTGCGCATTGCCTCGAACATGGGCCGCGACGAAGGTTGGCTGGCCGAGCACATGCTCATCCTGGGCGTGACCAATCCCGAAGGCAAGAAGTACCACGTGGCGGCGGCCTTCCCCAGCGCCTGCGGCAAGACCAACTTCTCGATGCTGGTGCCACCTGCCGGCTTCGCAGGCTGGAAGGTCACGACCATCGGCGACGACATCGCCTGGATCAAGCCGCAGGCCGACGGTTCGCTGCGCGCCATCAATCCGGAAGCCGGCTACTTTGGCGTGGCACCAGGCACCAACATGCTGACGAACCCGAACTGCATGCGCAGCCTGAACGACAGCGTGATCTTCACCAACGTTGCGCTGACGGACGACGGCGACGTGTGGTGGGAAGGCATGGAGCAAGACGCGCCAGGCAAGGCACTGCCGGCGCATCTGATCGACTGGCAGGGCAAGGACTGGACGCCGCAGATCGCCAAGGAAACCGGTGCCAAGGCCGCGCATCCCAACGCCCGTTTCACCGTGGCCGCGATCAACAATCCGGCGCTCGATGACGCCTGGGACGATCCAAAGGGCGTGTCGATTGACGCCTTCATCTTCGGCGGCCGCCGCTCGACGACCGTGCCGCTGGTGACCGAAGCCCGGAACTGGGTTGAAGGTGTGTACATGGCGGCGACCATGGGTTCGGAAACCACTGCTGCCGCCGCTGGGCAACAAGGCGTGGTGCGCCGCGACCCGTTCGCGATGCTGCCGTTCATGGGCTACAACATGAGCGACTATTTCCAGCACTGGCTCGACCTGGGCAAGAAGCTTGAAGCCTCGGGTGCCAAGCTGCCCAAGATCTACACGACCAACTGGTTCCGCAAGGGTGCCGACGGCAAGTTCGTCTGGCCTGGCTACGGCGAAAACATGCGCGTGCTGAAGTGGATGATCGACCGTATCGAAGGCGGGAAGACAGAGGGTGTCGAACACATCACTGGCGTGAGCCCGCGTTATGAAGATTTGAACTGGACCGGCCTGGACTTCAGCGCCGAACAGTTCGCTACGGTGACCAGCATCGACAAGGCGGCCTGGGAAGCCGAGCTGAAGCTGCACGCCGAATTGTTCAAGCAGCTGGAACACCATCTGCCTAAGGAGCTGCCGGAAACCAAGGCTGCGATCGAGCAACGCTTGGCGGCTTGATCTTCGTATACATGTGAGGTCAGCCAGCCCTGTCATGGGTGGCATCGATCTGCAAAGTCATAGAAAAAGCCCGGCGAATTGAATTCACCGGGCTTTTTATTTGGGCTCAAGAGATATTGGCAATCTCATCGATTGGCTTATGACCGGATCTGCGGCCCTGGCCGGATTGGTTCTCCGCAATCTCTGAGTTTCCGGGTCTTTGGGGTGTTTTGGCCGTTAAAAGCGCTGGATCTTTGGATGAGGCGCTTTTGTTTTTGTTTTCCCCAATGCAAAAATCCCCAGTCATTGCTGACTGGGGATTTCTGGGCTGTAAGAGCCTGACGATGACCTACTTTCACACGGGAACCCGCACTATCATCGGCGCTGACGCGTTTCACTGTCCTGTTCGGGATGGGAAGGAGTGGTACCACGTCGCTATGGTCATCAGGCATAAAGGGTTGTTTGATTGATCACACGATCAATCAAACGAATTCATAGAGTTTGGATCAGCTTTTGGCGAATTATTTTGAATGCGTCAACTTGGCATAACACCTTGATCAGATTGATCAAAGTTATAGGGTCAAGCCTCACGAGCAATTAGTATCAGTTAGCTTAACGCATTACTGCGCTTCCACACCTGACCTATCAACGTCCTGGTCTTGAACGACTCTTTAGGGGGCTCAAGGCCCCGGCAGATCTCATCTTGAAACGAGTTTCCCGCTTAGATGCTTTCAGCGGTTATCTCTTCCACACTTAGCTACTCGGCAATGCCACTGGCGTGACAACCGATACACCAGAGGTGTGTCCACTCCGGTCCTCTCGTACTAGGAGCAGGCTTCCTCAAATCTGCAGCGCCCACGGAAGATAGGGACCAAACTGTCTCACGACGTTTTAAACCCAGCTCACGTACCTCTTTAAATGGCGAACAGCCATACCCTTGGGACCGGCTACAGCCCCAGGATGAGATGAGCCGACATCGAGGTGCCAAACACCGCCGTCGATATGAACTCTTGGGCGGTATCAGCCTGTTATCCCCAGAGTACCTTTTATCCGTTGAGCGATGGCCCTTCCATACAGAACCACCGGATCACTATGTCCTGCTTTCGCATCTGCTCGACTTGTCAGTCTCGCAGTTAAGCACGCTTATGCCATTGCACTATCGTCACGATGTCCGACCGTAACTAGCGTACCTTCGAACTCCTCCGTTACGCTTTGGGAGGAGACCGCCCCAGTCAAACTGCCTACCATGCACTGTCCCCGATCCAGATAATGGACCTAGGTTAGAACCTCAAACACACCAGGGTGGTATTTCAACGTTGGCTCCACAAGATCTAGCGACCCTGCTTCAAAGCCTCCCACCTATCCTACACAGATCTGTTCAAAGTCCAATACAAAGCTACAGTAAAGGTTCATGGGGTCTTTCCGTCTTTCCGCGGGGAGATTGCATCATCACAAACATTTCAACTTCGCTGAGTCTCAGGAGGAGACAGTGTGGCCATCGTTACGCCATTCGTGCAGGTCGGAACTTACCCGACAAGGAATTTCGCTACCTTAGGACCGTTATAGTTACGGCCGCCGTTTACTGGGACTTCAATCAAGAGCTTGCACCCCATCATTTAATCTTCCAGCACCGGGCAGGCGTCACACCCTATACGTCCACTTTCGTGTTTGCAGAGTGCTGTGTTTTTAATAAACAGTCGCAGCCACCGATTTTTTGCAACCCATTCATGCTTCGTTGTTCACTACACACTAATAGGGCACACCTTCTTCCGAAGTTACGGTGTCAATTTGCCGAGTTCCTTCTCCTGAGTTCTCTCAAGCGCCTTAGAATACTCATCTCGCGCACCAGTGTCGGTTTGCGGTACGGTCGTATATAGCTGAAGCTTAGTGGCTTTTCCTGGAACCTCGTTCAGTCACTTCACGGACAAGTCCGCTCGATCGTTGGCCTCGGTATATGTGCACCGGATTTGCCTAGTGCACGCCTACATCCAACTAAACCAGAATAATCCAATAACTGGATGACCTATTAAGATCCGTCCCCACATCGCACTATATAACGGTACAGGAATATTGACCTGTTTCCCATCAGCTACGCATCTCTGCCTCGCCTTAGGGGCCGACTCACTCTACGCCGATGAACGTTGCGTAGAAAACCTTGCGCTTACGGCGAGGGGGCTTTTCACCCCCTTTAACGCTACTCATGTCAGCATTCGCACTTCTGATACCTCCAGCACGCTTTACAACGCACCTTCACAGGCTTACAGAACGCTCTCCTACCACTTGCAATAAATTGCAAATCCGCAGCTTCGGTAACTGGCTTAGCCCCGTTACATCTTCCGCGCAGGACGACTCGATCAGTGAGCTATTACGCTTTCTTTAAATGATGGCTGCTTCTAAGCCAACATCCTGACTGTTTTAGCCTTCCCACTTCGTTTCCCACTTAGCCAATTTTAGGGACCTTAGCTGGCGGTCTGGGTTGTTTCCCTCTTGAGTCCGGACGTTAGCACCCGGTGCTCTGTCTCCCAAGCTGTACTCATCGGTATTCGGAGTTTGCCTTGGTTTGGTAAGTCGCCATGACCCCCTAGCCAAAACAGTGCTCTACCCCCGATGGTAATACTTGAGGCACTACCTAAATAGTTTTCGGAGAGAACCAGCTATTTCCAAGTTTGTTTAGCCTTTCACCCCTATCCACAGCTCATCCGCTAGTTTTGCAACACTAGTCGGTTCGGACCTCCAGTACCTGTTACGGCACCTTCATCCTGGCCATGGATAGATCACTTGGTTTCGGGTCTACACCCAGCGACTGATCGCCCTATTCGGACTCGATTTCTCTACGGCTTCCCTATTCGGTTAACCTTGCCACTGAATGTAAGTCGCTGACCCATTATACAAAAGGTACGCAGTCACCCCTTACGAGGCTCCTACTTTTTGTAAGCACGCGGTTTCAGGATCTATTTCACTCCCCTCCCGGGGTTCTTTTCGCCTTTCCCTCACGGTACTAGTTCACTATCGGTCAATGATGAGTATTTAGCCTTGGAGGATGGTCCCCCCATGTTCAGACAGGATTTCTCGTGTCCCGCCCTACTTGTCGTTAACTTAGTACCACACAGGTCATTTCACGTACGGGGCTATCACCCGCTATGGCCAGCCTTTCCAAGCTGTTCCGTTATGTCTTGTGCTATCACTAACAGGCTTTTCCGATTTCGCTCGCCACTACTTTCGGAATCTCGGTTGATGTCTTTTCCTCGAGCTACTGAGATGTTTCAGTTCACCCGGTTCGCCTCGCATAGCTATGTATTCACTATGCGATACCTTTCGGTGGGTTTCCCCATTCGGAAATCTCCGGATCAAAGCTAATTTGCCAGCTCCCCGAAGCTTATCGCAGGCTATCACGTCCTTCGTCGCCTATCATTGCCAAGGCATCCACCACGTGCTCTTATTCACTTGACCCTATAACTTTGACGTTTCTTGCGAAACTACAAAATCATTTCAAGGAATATGTCAGGTCTTTCACCTGACGCGTTATGCCGTTACATTCAAAATTCGATTTGACTCGAAATTGAAGTTTCTTTTGACGCAATCAAAAATTCTATGTTGCTGATGGCACGGTCTGCACTAAACCTTTACGAATGTGCAGTTTCCATCAGCAACGCTGATTTAACTCTATGAATTTTTAAAGAACAGCCGATTGATCAAGAGATCCTGATCAACAACAAAGAAGCCTCTTGCTTTCGCAGGAAGCTGCTTTGGTGTTGAGTATAAGTATCGAATTATTGGTGGAGGATGACGGGATCGAACCGACGACCCCCTGCTTGCAAAGCAGGTGCTCTCCCAGCTGAGCTAATCCCCCAAAACTCTCACACGAGAAATCAGAAGATTTG